>NZ_MIEK01000023.1 GCF_001742285.1 Enterococcus rivorum
TATCTCAGTTTTTACAAAACTGAGATATCCTTCTTATTTTTTTATTTTAAACATATTTTAGACATAAAAAATCAACTTGTATACACATCTTAACCTGAAATATGTTTATCAGTCAAGATATATTTAAAATTTATACTAAATAAAGGGCTTAAATATGTTTTATATACCAAAAAAACATATTATCTTGAAAAAAAGGCTGAAATTACACCTGATTTTACGCCGTCAAGATAGCCGTCATTTTACAGGAAAGGAATAATGCATTATGCCAAAACGTGGGGAAAATATTTACAAAAGAAAAGATGGTCGTTGGGAAGGACGTTACATCAAAAATAGACAAGTAAACGGAGCAATTCAATATGGCTATGTCTATTCTAAGACTTACAAAGAAACGAAAGAAAAATTAAACATATTAAAAGCTAAATTTCAAACCTATCAACAAAAAACGATTACTTATTATGATAACCTTCCGAATTACATGGAATTTTGGTTAAATACTTCGGGCAAATTGTATTTGAAAGAAACGACATATTCCAAATATTATCGTATCATAAGAAATCACATTGCACCTTATTTCTATAATTGTCCACTCTATAAATTATCAGAACGTCACTGTACTGATTTTTTACACTTATTATTAGAAAAAGGGATGAGCGCTGGTAGTATTAGAAATATATTTAACCTACTTCGTAAGGCTCTAAATGCTGCAGTACGTGAAGGATATATTGAAAATAATCCATGCAAAAATATTATCTTACCCAAGTTGTTAAAGAAAGAAGTGCGTGCCTTATCTCGAAAAGAGCATTTAGAAATTGAAACGATTGCCCTATCAGAAAAAGAGTGCTCTCCGATTATTGTTGCCTTATACACTGGGATGAGGATAGGGGAGCTCAGTGGTTTGCGTTGGACAGATATAGATTTTGAAGAAAATACACTATCTGTTCGTCAGACAGTCACCAGAATTAGTGTGAATGACTTGGAAAAGAAGACGAAGATCCTCATAACCAAGCCCAAAACAGCTACTTCTTATCGGAAAATACCTTTAGCTGAAAATTTAAAACAGTACCTAATAGAGAAAAAAAGTAATTCTACAAGTGCTTTTGTTTTTTCATACAAAGGTCAAATAATGGAACCTCGATTAATCAATTATCGTTTTAAAGCGATTCTCAAGAAAGCGTCTTTAGAAGGGATTCACTTCCATATGCTTCGACATTCATTTGCAACAAGAGCGATTGAAACAGGCATAGACATAGTCACTTTAAGTAAAATATTGGGACATAGTTCGACTAAAATGACTTTAGATACATATGCATACTCCATCTATGACAATAGAGTTACTGCAATGGACAAAATTGATCAATTAATGATTTCAATCAAACAAACTGAAGCAACGAAATAGAAGAGAAATGACCTTCACAATGTGAGGGTCATTTTTAATTTAAATTTTATAGCCGTCTAAGGTTAGTCAGCTTGTCTCTGTAAATCTCTATGTAACAACAATAATAAGTTCCTATCTCAGTTTTGTAAAAACTGAGATAGTATACAAAAAAATATATGAATGCTCTATTAACAGTAACAAAGGAAAGCCTAGGTAATTAAAGTAAATACTCACTAGAAGAATCACTATCCTATTATAGTATTAAAAGTCCTAATTGGATACAAAAATGATCTGGTTAAAGAGAATATTTTTTTGAAATTAATCAAATTGAGGGAGTCGAAGAAATATGTATAAAATAGGGCTATTCGATAATTTTTTCAAGGAAGAGGAAGAGAACAGTAGCTTCAATAGTTGTGAATTTATTTTTTTAAAAAAAGAGAAATTCCAAATAGATTTACTTACTTTAGATGGAATTACTTTATATTACGAAAATGAGAATGAAAAAGCAATGACTTATGAACAAATTATAACGATACAAAGTGTATGTCGTTTACCAATATGGGTAGTATCAACAATTATGACGGATGAAGAAAAGTTAGTATTGCTAAAATTGGGAGTATTTGTAGAAAAAACGTTGAGTAAACAAGAACTAAGTTTAAACATAATGAATACATTAAGATTAGTTGGAACAAAAAAAAAGAGTGAAAATCATCCAATAAGTGTTGAATTGAGGTTACCTAATAGTTCAGACATCCAATTAAATTTAAGTAGTCTTAGTATAGTATTTAAGGATTTTCCAGAGATATACTTAACTAAATTAGAGTGCCAGCTATTCAATGTCCTAGTAGAAAGGGAAAATTCAACTGCAACATATGATGAATTGGGAAGGACACTTTGGGAATATGAACAGAAAACTTCTCGAGAGAATAAAGTTACTAATGTTGTATTTCATATTAGACAAAAATTGAGAAAGAACAATGTTAATCCGGATTTTATAAGGACAATAAGATCCGTTGGTTACATGCTAGATACCGAAATTTTAAACAAACAAAGCAGAGCTATTTAATCAAAAGTCAATTACTCAAGCTTAAAAGTAGTAAACAAATAATAGAGAAAGCCATTTGTGCTTCAGAGGGGAAGCAGTTGAGACAACAGGTAAAGTAATATTTTATGATAATGAAACGAAGACAAGTACTTCACAGAGTACAGAGACAAGTACACTTCAGAGTATCAAAAAACCAGAGGGGAAATTAAAAGAGTTACCATCAACAGGTGAAAAGATATCAAGAGGATTTTTCGTGGGTGGAATTGTTCTACTATTTCTAGGTTTATTCATATCTATAGTAAGAAAAGTAGAGATGTTTGAAGGAGATGACAAATGAATTACCATAAAAGAGGCTTTTTTTAAAAATTTATCGTGGTTCTATCAATCGGAATCTTTTTTCCGCAACCTATAGAAGCAAATCAACTAGGTTTGATGTTGAAAAAGATCAAGGACTATATGACCCTGAACATCCTGAAATAAAGATAGATCCAGGTCCTAGTCCAAGTACTACTGGAGATTTACGTATTGATTTTGTTCCAACCTTTGATTTTTGGGTAAATAAAGTCTCCTCTGAAACAGAAATTATTTACGGGAATGCACAATCATTCCATGGCCCCACCCCACCTAGGGGAAACTATATTCAAATAACAGATGAGCGCGATGAAAAGTCAGGTTGGTTGTTACAAATGCGTCAAGAATATCAGTTTCAAAGTGAAGAAGAAAAGGAATTGCGTGGGGCAGCGTTACAACTGGATGATTCTTGGGTAAATTCAACTAAAGATTTAAAATATGGTCCAAAGGTTTCTAAAGATGTGGTTCGTGTACGCAATATTGGGGAGACATATAATTTAGCTGAAGCGAAAAAAGGCACTGGACATGGAACTTGGGAGATTGTCTTTGGTTCATCGGATTCAAACAAGGTGAATGAAAAAAATACATTGGAACCGAGAACGGATCATAATGGAAAAATTATTTTGTCCGATATTTACGATAGAAAACCAATTTATCTTAACAAGGCACTCCAACTGGTTTTACCTGGACTGACTCAAAAAGAAAAAGAAGTACCCTACCAAATCGACTAAATTTATTCAGCTTAGCGTAGTCTATCCAAGGCTCAAAAAATGAGGCTATTCATGGAAAAGTATGGAAAAAAATTGAAATATACAATTGTTTTAGGAGCTGTTTTTATGCTGGGAATGGTCGTTTGTGAAGGCCGACCTGTTCATGCATCAAGTCAAAAGACATCTATTGCAATGGGAAAAAATAGTGGGGAAGACTATTTAAACAACCAAAAAAAATATGCATTGAACAGATTAATTTTTTCAAAGCATTAAGTAATGAAGGGAAACAGCAGTTGGTCAATCAAATAAATAATCAGACTAATCCTTCAGATGCTAAAGCCATTGCTATTGGACAGATTAATACGTATGCCTCTTTAAGTAAAGAAGAAAAATAAGATTTTATACGTCAAGTGAACGAACAAATAGCTGTTAGGAGTGTGTATAGCGTACTAAGCATAGCCTATCAACAAACAATCGAAAATAATAAACACTAAAAATGTATAGGATCATTTAGTTTTATGGAATGAAATTTCCGATTAAATAATACATCGTATATGAGTATGTAGAAATAATTTATTAATAAAGAATCGCCTTGGATAGGCTACCTTAAGCTGATTAAAAAAATAAAAAAGAAAAGAGGCTGTATGTATGAAAAAAAGAAGGAAAAGTAAAGTAACCTCAACTGTCGTGTTAGGAGCAATGGTTGGATTAGGATTAATGGTTTCAGGCTCTACAACGTATGCGTCAGAAACAAAAAATGGACCAACGAGTAGTCAAAAAATTATTGATTCAAAACCAACAAAAAAAGAAGTGAGAGATTATATTAGATCACTAGAACACTTGACTGAAGAAGAAAAACAAGAGTTTTGTAGCCAAGTAGAGAAGCAGACAACTTTGGATGGTATCTTAAAGATACTACGTCTTGCGGATCAATTGAACCAACAGAGAGAAACAGACTTAGAAAAACAAGCAGCAATTGACTATGTAACAGCTTGTATTGTATTTAGTAAAACAGAAAAAAGTGATTTTATTCAAAAAATAAATGAGCAGACCAATACACGTGATGTTGTCCTTCTGTTTGTAAATATAAGAACTGCTTCTGAAGAGGCGAAAAAAACAACACAGGGATTAGTGAATGCAAAAGTAAATTTAAAAAATCAAATCGCCGATTTTAAGTATTTGTCAGTAACAGATAAAGAAACTTTTCAAAAAAACATCGAAGAAAAAACGACATTGGCAGATACAAAATCTATGTTTAAACAAGCTAAAGAGTTAAACGATTTTAAGGGTAAAAAAGTAACGTCAAAAGAAAAAATTGACTCTTTCTCATTGCTGAATGAACAAGAAAAAACTGAATTTAAGAAACAAGTGGATGCACAAACCACAGTTAAGGGTATTGAAGATGTTTTAAAGAAAGCTACGTTAGAAAATAGAATGAGACAAGGAAAAGTAACTGCTAAAAAAGAAATTGATAGTCTACCATTATTAAGCAAAGAAGAAAAGGAAACGTTCAAAAAGCAAGTGGATGAACAAACTACAATTCGTGCTGTTGATACGATCAGAAATAATGCTATTTTAGAAAATAGAATAAGACAAGAAAAAATAGCTGCTCAAAAAGAGATTGATTCCTTACCATTACTAAGTCAAGAAGAAAAAGAAGAATTTAAAAAACAAATAGACGTACAAACAACTATGAATGGTGTTTATAGTATTTTGTCAAAAGCTCAAGCAGAAAGTATAACAAGAGGAGAGCTTCCGCAGTTAAAAATAAAAGAAAAACAAAAAATTGATTTGTTAGAAACATTAACTGATCAAGAAAAGAATGAATTTAAACAACAAATTGATTCACAAAAATCAGTCTTAGGTTTGCAAGAAGTCGTAAAGAAGGCTCAAAAAACAAACGATTTGGGAATGGAAAGAAAATTCTACAAAGGCCAAATAAATGAATTTACAACATTAAGTAATGAGGAAAAAGAAGAATTTATCCGCCAAATTGATGAGCAAGTAAGCTCTGAGGCGATGGGAAATATTTTTCAAAAAGCATATGAGCAATCTATAAAAAATGGAGTAGCTCAAAGTGATGAAAATGAATTAAACGAAGCAAAAACATATGCGAAACAACAAATCAATTTCTTATCTGGACTAAGCGATAAAGAGAAAGAAGAATTTTTGAATCGAATTCAAGAACAAAAATTAGTAAAAGATATTTATACAATCATTGACAAAGCTCGCGCACAAGCTTTAAAAAATGAATCAGTCCAAAGTAATCAAAAAGAATTAACCGAAGCAAAAGAGTTTGCAAAACAACAAATTGGTTTCTTATCTTCATTAAGTAATGAAGAAAAAGCAGATTTTGTGCGTCAAGTTGAAGAACAAATATCGAAAGAGTCTGTTTCTGTCACGTTAGAAATAGCAGTGAAGCAAGATCAAAAAAATAAGGAAGCGCAACAAAGTAATCCTACTGAATTAAACACTGTGAAAAGCGATGCGAAACAACAAATTAATTCTCTATCTGCATTAAGCAGCGGAGAAAAAGCAGATTTTATCCGTCAAATAGAAGTGCAAACGATAGTAGATGAAGTTTACAAAATTTTGGAACAAGCATTTATGCAGGAACAAGAAAATAAAGGTTTTCAGAATACCCAAAAAGAACTAGCATCTAAAAAAGAAAGTGCAAAACAACAAATTAATTCATTTACGTCATTAAGTAATGAAGAAAGAATGAACTTTTTACGTAAAGTAGATGAACAAACAACGGTAAAAGGAATTTATGAAATTGTTGATAAAGCATACGAACAGTTTTCAAAAAATGAAGCTATTCAGAATAATCAAAAAGAATTAATTGTTGCAAAAGAGAGTGCAAAAAAGCAAATCGAATCATTTACTTCATTAAGTGATGAGGAAAAGAAGGGTTTCTTACGTCAAATGGCAGAGCAACAAACGACAGAGGGAATCCAGTTAATTGTAAATAAAGCATTTGATACACATCATGATGCTTTGACAGCTACGAACAATCAAAAACAATTAAGTCAAATGAAAAAATTTATAAAAGAACAAATTAATACTTTTACGTCATTAAGTAACGAAGAAAAACAAAAATTTGCACAGCAAGTGGACGAACAAAAAGACGCAGCTGGTGTAGAGGTAGTAATAAATAAAGCATTGGATCAATCTGAAAAAAACTCTCAATCATTAAATGGTTAAAAATTGAGAGTGGAACAAGTACTGTACTCTGAGAAATACGAAGTGATTTCTGGAAAGTATTCTTCACATTCATATTAAGTGTCGACTTGCTTTCACACCGCTTATACAGGCTCTAAGGGACTTTTATTTAAATGAATTTCAATTTAAATAAGGCTCATTGTCAACTAGTGTTGGTAGAGAAAAGTCAGTAGAATAATGCCACGGAAGAAAAATGAAGTAGAGGAATTATTTCTCTGCTGACTTTTTCTTTTTCATTGGGTGAAATAGGGTGGTTCCTAAAGTTAATAGAATTCTCAGCTTGAAGTTATAGAAGCTTCTAAAGCCATACGCATTTCGTTTCAATACTTTTATGTGGTTGTTCAAACACTCTAAGGAACCGTTAGAATATGGCTGTTCAAGTGCGTTTAAAATACCTTCTTGATACTGTTTAAACGTCTTAATGGTTGTCGCATATTTCTCTGGTAGATGAGAATAGTTTTGTTTTAAAAGCTCTTGAAACCAGTGAGAATCTTTCGTCCGAACCGCTGCTAGAAAATCTTGGTAGACACCATATCCTTGCTTGAGTTCTGGGCTAATGGTACTATTTCAATCGATAATGAAAGTAGACCTAGAGGATATCATATACAGGATAGCGTAAAATATTTTGTGTAAACGAGGTATCACCTTTCGAATTTATGTCTAATGTAGACCCAATATCGGACAAAAATTCATATGTTTATATTGGTATAATAATAACATCGAAGAGATGTAGGGAGGTGAGGTAACATGTTTTAAATAGAAAAATGATTGAATGAGTTACAAAAATCAAAAGTTAGAGGAGGATATATATTCTGAATCCAATGTCAGTAGGATTTATATCTACTGGTAATCTGGGCCGATACTATTTAAATTAAGTTAAACTTATATATTTGGAAATTATCAGGATGTATTATATAAAAATATGATAAAAAAATGGAATGTAAAATTATTTTTCTATCTATTTACTATTTTTTTAATAGGAGGAATATCGGGATGGTTCTATCTTAATCTTAGTGAACCAATTTTGGCAAAACCAGATGACGGTAACCCTCTAATCATTAATAAAGAATCTAAATCAGAATACCCTGTTCCTTATGATGGGAAAAAAATAATCGAACCAACCCTTTCGCCAATATTTTCTAACTATGTCCAAAATATTTCAAAAAAAGGGAATATAGAGAAAAAAAATTTAGAAAGTCTTAGTAGCAATGGAGATTCTCAAACAAAAAAAGCTATTTTAGGATCAGATGGGAATTATCTATCCGTTATTCTTCAGACAAATGGTACAAATGAGTGGGTAACAGGTATAACGACAGACCAAATTTATCTCATTAAGAGTTCCCCAAGTGGAAAAATATTGAAAAGTTATAATGTGGCTAATGGTGGAAATTCAATGTCTGTAACAGAAAATAGTAAAACAGATGGATTGTTCGCACGTAACATGAGTGAAATTTTTCGAGATAGTAAAGGTAAAAAGTTTATTGTCTATGATGGTTTCACACCAGATTCAAAAGAAGTTCAGAAAAGAGTTGTCTATTTCGATGATTTTTTAGAGAATATTTCTTATGGAAAATTTAATTTATTATCAGAATCTGGAATAGAATCAAATCTAGTTACAAACTTGATAAATGACGATAAACTTGTTAAGTTAGGCGTTTATATGATGGATCCTAAAATCGCTGATACAACACCTTTTGATTTCCCTATTAAAAGTATAGATTTTGCAACTAATACGGAAAACCTAATTGTTACGTTCCATTTTCCAATCATGGGCACGATTAATCCAGATGCTAGTAAAGCAATAGAAAGTCTAGCGTGTCTTACACTAACAAATATTATATCTACATCGGATGGTGGTTACTTAGTTAGTGGTTTTACAAGTAACCCAGTTGTAAATTCTCCTGTCAGAAGAATGGAACATCTATTTAAATTTTCTCCAACAGGAGATATTCAGTGGTTTAAGACAACTTTAGGACGCTACAATTTACAATTAGATATCAGTGATAAAAAGATATTGACCGTTTTAGAAACTAAGGATAATCAAACGAGCCAATTAATCAATTTTGACATGGCTAATGGCAAAACATCAATGATAAAAGAATATCCTATAAATACCAAAATAGATATTATTAAAAATAAAAACAACGATTTTGGGACATTTTATGATTTTTACGGTTACGTTGAAGAATTATCTGGTGAATTTAATGGTTTTATTGGTAAACCAGGTTTAGTATTGGGAAGTATGAATGAAGATTTTGCGATTTCTAGTATAAATTCGATACAAGCCGATGCTCGTATAAGCGTAAGTAATTTATTACCCATTAAAGATACGAATAAGTATTTCATTTCAGGTGTGACTACGAGTAAATCATTTGCTAATCCACCTACAACAGGATGGATAAATAAACTACCACATATAGCAGTTCCAAATGATCTGTTTTTTGGAGAAATAGAAAAAAATGAAGACTTTTCACCCGCAATTTCAAAAGTGACTGACATGGAAATTGATATTTCTGATAAGAGTTTAAATGATAGAGTGTCTGTTAATGAAATGGGTTGGAATTGTCTTTCCAATTGGTTAATTACAGGGACAAAAAATGGAAAATTATCTGATGATAATGCACTAAAAGTAACTGATACAATAGACTTAACTAATGAAAGTATTGGGCTAACAAAAGAGGAACGTCAAAATTGGTTAAATAAACGAATTAATCGTAACCCAAATGATCAAAAATTATCTATTGATTGGTTTTCATTGGGATTTGACCAGACCAAACCTGGACCACAATTAGTAACATATTTTGTAACAGATTCTCAAAAACAAGCGAGTGTTACGTCAAGATGGACTAATAAAGTTAATGATACAACTATAAAATCAGATGACTATGCTTTTGACGCACACAATTTCACAATATCATTGAAAGATATCCAAAGTGGGGCATTATCTACTAATCACGATATTAGAAAAATAGGGAAAATATTAGCTTGGAATATGACAAATCACGAAATAGATGAAGATGCTGTGAGTAGTCATTTCAATGACGAAGAGATACTATTCACTAATACTGATCAAGTTACTACTTTAAGAAATGCAACCGAAGCAAAGCCATATCCGATAGATATCACCTATAAAAGTGCCAAAATAAATAAAACACTCTGGGTATTCGTTACAGATGATCAAACTACTGTTGATGATAAGAAAGACAAAGTGATTTATGGGAAGAATTACAATTTGACTGTTCCAAAAGAATCAAAAAATGAAACTGTTGAACTTAGTTATCAACATAGTAACATTGAAGTTTATAGTTTGAGATACGGTAAATTATTAGCAAATAGTTTAAACTCTAAAGGATTAAGTGTTTCAAGTAAAGAGTTATCTGCAATACAAAATGAAAAGAAGTCAAATAATCTTCCACTTACGTTTATTTATAGTGATGATTTCGGATCTGTAGCACATGCAATAGTTGTTGACTTAACAGTTTCAATAGCAGATGTTGTTGTTTCTTTTCAAGATGAAGATGGTGTTGAACAAGCACAAAAAGTTCTTCTCTCAGGAAATATATTTACGAATATAGATTTAACGAAAGAAGAGGAAATCAAAAATACAATTCAAACAGTTTTAGATAAAGGATTTGAGTTAGTACAACGACCAGAACATGAAAGTGAAATATTAATCGAAGAAGATGGGACATCGGTTAAGTATGTGTTTAAAGGTCTAGTTTGGTTAAAAACAGTGACGGATAAAATGGGATTTTCTCAAGGGGAAATTACACCGTTTGATCAAACCTTGAAATATAATGGTACAGAAAACTTCCAATTATCAGTTGTTGATCAAAGAGGACAAAAAAATCAGGGTGAAGGGAAGAAGAGAGGCCAAATTAGTGTTCAAGCAAGTTTAAGTAGAGTTTTCTCAAATAAAAATGAAAAAAAATTGAATGGTTCATTATTGATCTATGAAGATGGGAAAGATTCTCATGAAATCAATGAACTAGGGACAATAATTTATGAAAATAAAAAAAGTAATGAAGCTACAAATTATAATATTCTATTAGACGACAAAAAAACTGGAAATAAAGGGCTAAGATTTTTTGTACCAAAAGGAAGTTTAGTTGAAAAAGGTACCTATACGGCAGAAATAACTTGGGAATTAGCAGAAGGTCCATAGAAGGAGGAGTATCAAATGAAACGAAAACAACTAGCTATCGTTTATTTTCTAATCATTTTTTGTTTCTTCATGGCATGCACACCGAAGTTAGCAAATGCAAAAGATGCAAAAACAGAAGCAACGGTTACTTTTACAACAGGAGAAGAAGAACCACCTGCTCTTTTACCAAATACTAAACCAACTTCGAAACCTCAAAAATTACCTATGACAGGTGAAAATAGGCTGAAATTTGGAATAATCATTGGTACATTAATTGTTGTCATAAGTACTATATGGATTTTAAAAAAACATAGATTAATTTTTAATAAAAAATAGCAGAATGAAAGGGAGAAAATTTAAATGAAAAAATATTTATTAGTGAGTGGATTATGTGGAGTTTTATTATTAAGTATGAGGTTAAGTTCACTTGAAGTTTATGCAACAGAAAGCAATGGACAAACAAAATCAGATGCAGCATTTGAAGCAGGAGACCGTCCATCACCAGGAAAACCAGAAGAAGGTCCTAAAGATCCTAGCACTTTAGATCCAGATGTAGATCCAGAAGATCCAACTAAACCTAAACCATTACCAGAATCAGGAAATGTTTATGTGACTCATTTACCAACAATTTCATTTGGCTCTAATAAAACAAAAGTAGAGACATCTGAGTATGGAGCAGTAATGGAAAAGCGGACAAAAAATGAAGGGAAAATCGGTTTTTATATGCCTCACTCTATTCAAGTAGCAGACTTATCTGGTAAAGGAGATTCAAAATGGTCTGTCAGTGTACAACAAGAGGATGTTTTTAAAACGTCAGATAATAAACTACAGTTAACGGACAGTAGAATTCGTCTTTATGGAAATACGTTAACCAATTCTTCATATAAAACAGAGGATCTATCTGGAAAAATTGATGGAGTAAATATGGAACAAAAAGATAAGTTTGGAACCTATGCACAAATTCCGTTAGCAAGTGATAAAAGTTCATTAACCATATTAAATAGTAAAACAGAAGGTTTTACTTTAAATTCGTATACATCTTCTGTTTTTTCATCAGACTATAAAGAAAGTGATTATGATGAAACTAAAACACCAAAGGAATCTCGTTATGAAGGTGTCCGATTAAATGTTCCGTCAAATGATAAAGTTCAATTAAAAAACTATCAAGCAAATTTAGTATGGACCTTAACAATAGAACCATAAAATATTAGCAGTAGTAATAAAATAAAGAGTTAGGAGTTGCAATAAAATGAAAAGAATGAAAAAATTAGCAATGATTGGAGTATTTAGTTTAGCAATTATTCCAACAGAAATTGTAAAAGCGACAGCTATTACATCAGATGGGGAGGCAACTTTTGTTCCAACACAGGATGTAATTTCGACTATTAAACCAGGAACAGATGATACAATTACTATACAAGGTAGTTCTAATAACACAGTAACAGTAAGTGATGTACATTTATTACATGTTCCAGATTTTAAATTTGGCAAAAATGAAACAAGTGTGATGTCTAAGGACTATAATGTATTGTATGAACAATATAAAAAAATAGGATCGGAAGATATTTATACGATTCCTCAATTTATCCAAGTTGCAGATATGTCAGGTAAACAAGGTACAAAGTGGAAAGTAACAGTTGAACAAGCTGATTTATTCACTGAATCCGGAGGACACAAATTAAAAAATAGTCGAATTAAAATTAATAACCAGACTTTAATAAATAATGTTAACCAAACCAATGTGTCTAATTTGATTTCAGGTATTGCATTGACTGAAACAGATTCGATAACTATCCCTATTAAGGATAAAGACAGTGGTGCACTTTCAGTTATAACATCTAAGGGTGGGGAAACTGATAATACAACAACTAATGGAACAATTAGTAGTGTTGTATTAAAAGATGCTTATAAAGAATCAGATTATGGGAAGGAAAATTCTCCACATTTAATAGATCGTAATGATGATGTTTTTTTATCTGTTCCTAAAAGTGATGGAGTTCAAGCTAAAGTTTACAAAACAACATTAAATTGGGATCTAACAATAGAACCATAAATATTAAAATATTTATCTTTAAGAGAGGAAAGTACGTTAGATGAATCGTAAATTAGAGAAATACAATAAATTACTTTTGACTTTACTTGGAATACTATGTTTTTTTAGTATTCCAAGTAATGCTCAAGCAAAGGAATCTGGAATATCTGTTCAAGCAATGCTACCTGAAAATCAAATTATAAAAGATGCAGGTTATTATGATTTAAAAGTGACTCCTGGTCAAGAACAAACTTTGAATTTTAAAGTCTTTAATCGAAGTAAGCAGGTTGAAACAGTTAATGTTAGTATTAATCCAGCATACACAAGCGAAAATGGCTCATTTCTTTATACTCAGGATGCGAGCCAAAAAGATGAGAGTATGGAATTCTCGTTATCAGATATTGCTCAGACTGATAAAGTTGTCAGTATTCCAGCAGAAAGTGAAGTTATTTTACCAATTAAATTAAGTATTCCTAAGGATCCATTCAAAGGGTTAATATTGGGAGCAATTAGGGTGACTAACGCTGATATTGATACTGAAGAAAAAAAGAACAATCAACAAGAGGGATTCTCTATTAACAATAAATTAGCTTATTCTGTAGCAATTCAATTAAGAGAAGAAGAAAATATGCCAAAATCAAATTTGATTTTAAAAAAAGTTACTGCAAGTCAGATTGCTGGGAAAAATGTAGTTAAAGCACAATTACAAAATCCGACGCCAACGATTATTGATGATGTTTGTTACGAATCTTCTGTTACAAAAAAAAATAATGATGCAGTATTACATAAACAAGAAGTAGAAAACTATCGAGTAGCACCAAATACTTCATACTCATTTCCTATTAGTTGGGATAACCAACCGTTCAAAGCGGGAGAATATTCGTTACATTTGAAAGTGAAATCTATCAAGAATCAAGAAGAATGGGTTTTCGATCAGGATTTCACGATAAGTTCAGAAGAAGCGAAGCAGTTAAATACTAGTGCTGTAGACTTAGAAAAGGATTATTCCATTTATATTATTTATGGTAGTATAGTAATTTGTGTTTTATTGATTATTCTAATATGTTTAATTAAGTATTTTAAGAAAAAGAAACAAACAAAAAAGATGGAGTTTAAGAAAAAAAATCATGAACGAAAGAACGATGTAAAAAGAAATAAAAAAAAATCAAAACCAAAATCAAAACCAAGTTGTTAAATAATGGAGTTGAAGTTTTTTGACAAACAGGACTGATAAGTTAACTTGAAGTAAGGCCAGAACAAAAAGTACCATTTTTGTTCTGGCTTTTTTAATGACTCTGTTAGTTCCCTAAGTAAAGAAATAAAGGCTCTTTGTCAACTAGGACTGATGGGTTAAATTGAAGTAAGTTCAGAACAAGAAGTACTATTTTTTGTTCTGACTTCTTTTGCAATTTTATCTTAATTAGATGATGGATCCTATAATAGGGGTCCACGTATCAGTGGAACGAAATTTTACGGTATAAAGTCGAATGTTTTAGTTTTTCTCTATAATAATGTTTGTTTTTCTAAATTTGGTCTGTCAAAAGGTATACTTTTTGATAAAGTCTTTTTTTATACAAAAGCATGTGTCAAAACCTATGTTTTTCACTTTTGATATGTGTCATAATTATTAATGACATTTTGATATATGAAAGGAGAAAATAAACATGATTTTTGGCTATGCTAGAGTTTCCACTAAAGAACAAAATTTAGATCGACAAATACAGAAGTTCAATGATCTAGGTATTGAATCTCGTTGTATATTTGTTGATAAACAATCAGGTGCTGAGTTTAATCGTCCACAGTATCAATTATTACTTCACATGCTACGTTCAGGTGATTTAATTTATTTGGACTCTTTAGACCGTTTAGGGAGAAATTACTCCGGAGTAATTGAAGAATGGAAGTATATAACAAGAAAGATTAAAGCAGATATTATTGTTCTCGAAAATTCTGAGTTATTTGATAGCAGAAAATTTAAAACTATGGGAGATATCGGGCTTTTGTTGGAAGATCAGTTTCTTAGCATGCTTTCTTATGTAGCTGATCAGGAACGTAAAAAGAATAAACAAAGACAGATTGAAGGAATTGAAGTTGCAAAGACTGCTGGAACAGTTTTTGGCCGACCAAAATTGCCAATAACTGAAGAATTTAGAACAGAATATTTTCGTTGGAAAGAAGGGAAACAAACGGCAACTGAAACAATCAATCATTTAAAATTATCGCCAAGCACATTTTATCGTCGAGTTAAAGAGCTAGAATTAAAGGATGGAAATGCCAATGAAAATAATGAGTAACGAACAAAGACAATTTTTTGGCATATATGCAGGGATTCCTTCTGATGAACAATTAGTCAAATACTTTCATTTAGATGACTATGATAAATCAGTTATTCAATCTTTACGTACTGAGAGCACACGTTTAGGATTCGCAGTCCAGTTAGGTTCTGTAAGGTTTTTAGGAACCTTTTTGTCGGAGTTTACTACAATTCCTGTGGAAGTAATAGATTATATTGCTGACCAGCTGTCTATTGATAGTAGTTACTTTGGTTTGTATACACGAATTCCCACAATTAAGGAACATGCTTTAATGATCCAAAAACTATACTCCTATCGTCAATTTAATGATAAATCGGTTTTAGAGTATCTAGAAAAGTGGGTTTACGAAGGGGCTTGGTACTCTACAGAACAGGAATCATTGCTTACAGATCGATTCTTGAACAAATGTATAAATGAAAAGATTCTACTTCCAGGATTGACTACATTTGAACGGTTCGTATCTCGTATCATAGAGGAAGTTTCAAAAGATATCGAAGAAACACTTATCAATGTTCCTGATGAAAAAGAACTTGAGCGAATCGATCAATTAACTACACTGTTTCTTTCAAGTTCCACTGCTTTCTCTATAAAATTGGATGTTTTGAAAGAACCACTCAAGGATGTATCGTATTTTGAGATTAAACGGGGGTTTGAACGAGTAAAAGAGTTCAACTTGTTTGCAGTTGACTCATGGGATTTATCTTCTGTTCCTAAAGGAAAAGTAAAATTATTTGCCGAGTATACAGCGAAAACGAAAATTCAAAATATTCAACGTATGCCTCAAAACAAGCGTTTAGCGCACCTTATTTCATTTATATCAGAGTACAGAGTCGTAGCAATGGATGAGTTGCTGTTAACATTAGAAAAATATTTTACTGGAATTATTAATTTAGCAAAGAAAAAAGAGCAAAAAGAACGTTTACGCTCATTAAAAGACTTGGATAATGCAGCAACCATGCTTTCTTTTGTTGTTGGAAATCTTATAGATAACCAAATATCTTCTGAAAATCTTGTAACGTATATTCAAACCTTACGTGAAAAACAAGAGGTAGTAGAAGCTGTATCAAAAGTAAATCGTATTGTTCGTAGCGATAAAGACCCCATAGCAATCAAAGAATTATTGAATTCCTATTCAAAATTTAAGCGATTGCTTCCTGATATTCTTACTTATATTCCTTTTTTGGTAAATGCTCCAGAAAGCAAAATAGCTGGAGTATGGAATCTATTAAAGGAAAAAGGATATCAGAAAATTAGTGTAGAAGATTATAAGAGCATACAGAAGTTCCTTCCCCAAAAATGGCAAAATTTTATAGAATTGAATCTTGATCAGACTGATAAAGGCATTGTAATTGCAGCAATAGAATTATTTATTAAAGGGTTAAAAGCGCATGTTGTTTATCTACCCTATAGTCATCGTTACAATGATCCACTACAACATTTGATTCCAAAGAAATTGTGGGAAGAACAAAGAAAATCTTTTGTTAGCCAATTAGGTGTTGCAGAAAAAGGTGCACAAGCAGTAGACGCGTTTAAAACTAGCTTAGCCTTATCTTACGATGAAACAATAAGAAATTGGAAAGATAGTAACATGGCCAGAATAGAAGAAAAAAACGGGTGCTCTGAACTTGTCGTTATTCCAATAAAAAGAAGAGAAATACCCAATAAACTTAGCAGTTTTATCGTAAGTGTTTATAAACAAATGCCCAATATAGATCTTCCAGAAAGTTTGTTAGAAATCAACCAACGTTTAGGCCTCACGGAGTGTTTTTCACATTTAACTGAAAATAAATCCCGAATGGAAGATCTTGATATAAGTATACTAGCAGTCTTGTTAGCAGAAGCTTGTAATATCGGTCTATCTCCTGTTTCAAAATCTAGTATGGAAAGTTTGAAGAATGATCGTCTGTCTTATGTAAGTCAAAATTATATCCGAATAGATACATTAACTGCTGCAAGTAATAAGATAGTGGAAGCATATCAAAAGCTGGCCTTGCCATATGTTTGGGGAAATGGCGAAATAGCTTCAGCTGATGGCATTCGATTTACAACACCAAAAAAATCGATTCATTCCGGTCACAATCCCAAATATTTTGGAAAGGGAAAAGGAATTACGTATTATAATTTTGTTTCAGATTCTTATGTAGGTTTTCATGGTATAGTCATTCCAGGAACTATACGAGACTCTGTGTACTTATTAGAAGGGTTATTAAATCAAACAAGTATATTAACACCTGGACAGATTATGAGTGATACAGCAGGCTACAGTGACCTTGTTTTCGGACTATTTGGAATTTTAGGGTTTCAATTTAGTCCAAGAATAGCAAAATCAAGTGAAACAAAAATTTGGAGAATAGATAAAAATGCAAACTATGGCCTATTAAAAGATCATTCAAAAAATTATGTCAATATAGATCTTATAGAAAGGGAATGGGATGAGATATTACGCGTTGCTGGTTCTTTAAAATCTGGCACAGTACAAGCAAGTCATCTCATAAGAGCGTTACAGAATCAAGGAAATCCTACTTCTTTAGGAAAAGCAATAATCGAAGTTGGAAAGATATTCAAAACTAAACACCAATTGAGATACATGTCTGATGAAGAATATGCAAGAGGTATTCTAGAACAACTAAATAAAGGCGAATCTAAGCATAGCTTATATAGAAAAATATGTTACGGAAAAAACGGGCGAATCTATCAAAGTTATTTTGACGGTATGGAAAACCAACTGAATGCTTTAGGCCTTATAGCAAACATAATTATCTATTGGAACGCATTGTACATTGAACAGGCTGTCGCACAACTCCAAAATTTGGACTCAGGACGAGAAATAACTGAAGACAAATTACGATTATTATCGCCTTTAGTATCAGAACATATTAATTTTATGGGTAAATACTCTTTCAAATACAATGATCAGTTAAAAGACGGAGAACTTCGGCCTTTACGTCAGTAATATAGAAACTACTTTTCTAATATCAGAAGAGTAGTTTTTTCTTAATGTTCGTATTTAGGACTATACCGTAAAATTTCGTACAACTGATCTGGAGATAATCGCTTATTAAATGAGAAGATTATAATAATAAAAATTGAAAACGTTGATTTAACAGAGTTTTCAAAAAAATATAAGAAAATATACCGTAAAATTTCGTTCCACTGATACGTGGACCCCAAAAATTGAAGTAAATTGAGCGAAACTCTTGATTTCTTCCGATTTCGGAAGTATAATAGTGTTATAAGGTTGGGATAAGGAAATAGCACTTCCGCTTAATCTTAAATAAATTAAAAGAGGATGAATGAAATGAAAATGAATAAGATTAACGGACTGGATGTACACGAAATAGCAGGGATTTATTATGTAACTGAAAATGAAAAAGTAGCAGATCAATTAGAGAATTTGCTGAATAAATTCCAAGTAACATGCGAAGAGATGGATGATAGAATTAAATACAGCGACTTAGCAATGACGGTGATTAATGATAATCTTGGTGTAGTTACTCCAGTAGAATTCAACTCTACTGTATCTAAATATCAAATTAAATATGATTATCTAGTTTGTTTTCTGAAAGAAAACATTGTCATTGTTATTGAAGAAGAAGATCCTAAAGAGTACCATTTTTCTGATGTGTCAAAAGAATTGCTAGAAAAAGCTATTGAAAAATGGGAGCAAAATAACACATATGATGAGGTATACGATATTAATAATTTTGATACGTATGTAACTATTTAGAACAAAAAAGGCAAGGAATAGCACTCCTTGCCTTATTCTCTAATTAAAGAGAATGAATAAATTTATTATACATTACTTGAAAATAGAAAGGAAGCAGACAATGAATTTGTTAGATAAATTTTTGAATAAAAGAAATTTAACTAGACAACAGTTATCTAATATTAGTGGCTACTCAACAGGGAGGTTGTTTGACTATAACAATAAAGAGTTAAATAAGTATCCAGTAGCGTTACTGCGAACACTCGCTAAGATCAGCAGTATGAGTTTAACGGACACACTAAAGGAATTAGAGGAAATTGAAGCCAGTTATGATTCTCTTCTAGGCTTCAGGAAGCTGTTAGAACAATACGAATTATCTTTTCCTGACTTGGAATTTGAGTTGTATTGCACTATCAAAGATCTGGAAAGTTTAAAAGTAAAAGTAGAGCCTTTTACTTTTAATAGATTTGAAGAAGAGGGTCATAATAATATTGCTTCTGATTGCAGAAAAGCAATGGAAAATGCGATTAGTATGTTGTCAGAAGCTCTGGAGAATGTCCGTAAAGGAAAAGCTCCTTTTGAAGATGAAGAAATTTAATTATTAAAAGTGGTTCAATAAAAAGAGGTGAGTTTTCCCCTCTTTTTTTGTAAAAATATTGTGTTTCAGTTCAAACTTCGTTACTCTAATTATAAGGAAAATAGTTTTGTTCCTATAATTTATGAGGAGTTGATTGTTGTGGGGAAGATAGTCAGTAATTCTAGTGTGGCTAGTCAAGTTTCTGCTTCAATGAGTCAAGCAGCAAATACGTTGGCCGCAATCAATACACAACCAAGCGAAGCAGGGGGAACGACCGTTAATGGGAATACAAATGCCAAAAACTCTATTCAAAAAGCGAACCAGTCTGTGAAACGATTGGTTGCAGCGTTTAACAAAGATATTGATAATGTACATACAGTAGCAAAAGAATTTGAACGTGTCGATCAAGTGATTCAACAAAAAGTGGCCGCTTTAGATCCTTTCTCTGGTCTGAAGGGACGTGGATAGTAGTGGAAGAACAACTAATCAGAAGAAAACTTTGGGACAACGCTGAAGCACAAGACGAAAATAGCTATAACATTCGCCTTCAGGAAGAAAATATTACTCAATTGGAATCGATCTACACGCAACAAAACCAATTTTTCAATGAATTACAAGGCAAATGGCAGGAGCATGAACTAGGCAGTTACCTTGCTGAAGCCAGGGATGAATTAATTTACTGTCAACAAAAGAGTTTAGCTTTGGTAACAGACGAAATGGACGAATTAGTGAGCCAGAAAAGGCAGTTAATGGATCAGGAAGAGCAGTTTTCTAATGAGCTACACACTTTTTTAGCAACTCCTTCAGATAAAAAGGAGGAGTCAAATCATGTCGATTAATATGTTTTTAGGGGAAGTGAGATCTCAATCTAATAGTGCTACACAGATGGCCAATGCCTACTCTGATGGAATGATTCATATAAGAAGCAGCATTGATCAATTTTTGAACGCCCCCTTGTCAGGAAAGACCTATGATTCAGCAAAACGCTACTTCTCCACTGTTTACCCACCTTTAGCAAATGCAGTAACAATGCTTTGTGAGTCATTAACTGAAGCTCACAGAAAGTTTCCGGAAGAGTTTGAAGCGCAAGTGGCCAGCTGCGATGTTCAAGAAGATGAATTGATTGAGGATATCCAACGAGCAAGAAACATTATTATCCAACAAAGCAATGTGTTAGATCGATTGAAAGAGCCAAATCAATTTCTTGAACAAAGTATTATGAGAATGCAGGATGTTGTACAGAAATTACAACAGAAGCTAGACAAACTAAGAGCTTTTAACGCCCAATCTTCCAGTATATTTTCAGAAGTAGAAGCAGCACAACAATTAGTAGACCAGGCACTAGCAGAAATAGAAGGTGGGTCTTCTTGGAATGCAAGTACAGGAACGTTTGATTTAAACAAGATGAATTTAAAATGGATTACGCCTATTGCAGCTGCATGGGAAACAAGATCCAAAAAGATTAAAGCTAAAGTTGAAGCTTATAATTTAGCCAATCAAGAAGTGACCTACACATTTGATGATTATGGAAATGTGACAGGGGTTTATGTGGATGGTATATTTAATAGAGAAGCGACTGATATCGTTCAGGAAGCCGTTCGGACTAGAAATGTTGACCTAATCAAAGGATTTGGTGCAGGGTTTCTTGACCAGCTGTCAAAAAATAATGGCCAAGCGTTGTTAGATCAGTTATTTGGTGAACGGTTTGTTGATCCTAGTTTATTGGGAACAAAGGGATATGAGAATGGACGTTTTGTTGGGAATCTCTTCGGTTTAGTCCAAAGTGGTGCAGAGTTTTTAGGCGGTGGACTTTGGTTTCTTGCGAATGGTTTTGCAGGAACAGCAACGGCACCAGAAACTGGAGGAGTCAGCTTAACCCTTGTTCCAAGTGCAGCAGCTCAAACAGGTTTAATATGGGGACATGCTGGATCGATTGCTGTTAGTGCTTGGGGAGATTTGACAGGTGGCGGCTCTTATAGAAATCAAGATGGAGAATGGGGTTCAGGCTCTTTTGATTCACCAGAAGATTCTTTAGAGGTTCACTTCAAGAAGCATGGGAAAGAAGTTGGCGCTGAAAATATTGAACAATATCAAAGAAAAGCGCAAGAATTTGCAAGAACAGTAAAAAAAGGTGTTAAAGGTACGGATGTTCCAGGTAGTACACCAGGTGTAAAAAGATTTCGAAAGAATGGTAAATATATTGATTTAGCGCCAGATGGCTCAATAATTTCATTTGGAAAATAGACAGAAAGGAGAAAATTCATGCCTAAACATGACTTTACGATAGTTCCACATTCAGAAAAATTAACTTATAAAGATGTGGAGTTGAAAGATGCAGTTTCAGTGGACGATGCTCTGATTCTATATTTACTAGATTCTTTACAATGGGTAGAATCTAGCTGGAATGATATTTTCAAAAAAAATATAGGTATTAATTATTATGGGGTTACTTTTTTTGTTGGAGAAGAAATAACACATTTAAAATCGATATTGGAGAGTTGGGTATCCCTTTTCAAAAATGCGCCGAATGAATTTACAATGCAAAAAGCAATTTATCCAGAAGAACCTTTTTTCAAAGAAAATATATTGAAAGAATTGCTAAGTGTAATCAAATTATGTGACACGGCTCTGTTGGAAAATAATGTACTCGTTCACTACGGTATTTAAAATTTGAAAAAACAATAATTAAAAAGGATTGTTTCTGATTTTAAGATTAGAAGCAGTCTTTTTCGCTATCAATACTTATAAGAAACGATACGTTGAATCAATACATTAAAACTAGCTTTCATATACTATCATTTATTACTATCAAAAGAAAAAAGCACCTATTTTTGAATAAACAAGTGCTAGAATTTGAAATATACCCATGTTAGTTTGATAAGCAAACTTTACTAAAAGCTTCTCCGAAAGGTTTTAGACTTGCAATGCCTTTTTGAAGAGAGACTCTTCTGTTTAATAATGTTTTAATCATATCTTGTTGTTCTGTACTTGATGTAGAATCCATAAGCCCCTCATAGCGGGAGTTTTCTTCATTAATCTTATTAACGATTTCCTTAAATATACCCATGTTCTCGAAAATAGAATAATCAGAAGATTTTCTAAACCTTGTATATGATAAATCAACTAATCCTAATCTTTCCAAATTATTTAATGATGTTGCGATAGTGGCAATCTTATACTCTGGATTTTTAGATAAGTACAAATTAGTAAATTCTACATTGTACCCTTCGTCAGTTCTTATACTTCTAATTTCTGCTATAGGTATACCACCATTATCTTCGAACAATTCTTTTAGTATTGCAGCGTCAATAGGAGACATATTTTTTACTATCTCAACGAATGATTGTTGAGCAATTTCATTTTTCGTTTTATCCATAGAACTTGCAATCAATTTAGCAAACATTTCCCGAGTATGCTTTTCACCACTATAGTCATTTAAGGCAGACATAGAAGGCCCAGCAATGTTTTCTCGGGGATGCTGTATATTTTCAGGTGATATTTTAAGACACTCTTTGCTTACTGACTTTAAAGACTTTTGCATATCTTCTTCAAATTTTTTTAAATACGCATTATCTTCTATACGAGCCTTTTCAGCGGCTAAAGAAAATTTTCTTCCTATACGGACATAGAACATATCGTTAAGTGCGTGGATTGGTGTATAGTCGCCTTTAGTGGAAAGTGCGACCCCTAAAGATCCGAAAGATGTTATTATTGACAGAATATTTAAATCATCCATTTAAAAACCTCCCCTAAATATATTTTTTATCTTAATGTAAAGTATAAGGAGAAATGTCTAACTAGTAAAGAATAAATAGCTAACCTATTTTGAAATTTTTGAACGTCTCACTGATCTCTTCCTCACGAATACCAATATAGCGCTTTGTGATTTGTTGTGACGTGTGATTAAAGATTTCCATGAGTGTCGCAATGTCTTTCGTGTTACGATAGTAATGATAGCCAAACGTCTTGCGGACGGTGTGCGTACCAATGTCTTTACGATTTAAATTGTTGGCCACTTTTTGATATAACTGATAAACCGTATTCACTTTAATCGGTTCATGATTGCCTTGACGACTTGGAAATAACCAGTCGTCAAGGTTTTTATTTTCGGTGTATTCCTGAATTTCTTCCTGAAGGTTTTGCAAAAATAGAACCCTGGTCTTTCCAGTTTTCTTTTCCTTAATTTTTGGATTAACGGAAGCAGCAACGTCCGAAACTTTCAAACTCACGAGATCAGACATTCGCAAACCTGTATTGATCCCAAGCTTAAATAAAAAAACGTCTCGATCAGAATTTTTAGATCGACGCAACCAAAAGAGGAAATCTTGAATCTCGGTTTCAGTTCGTAGCGGCTCCACATTCTCTTTTTTTCTCATAGTAAAAGCTCCAGTCTTTTATGTTTTTCAGTACATTATTTTATTTCTATTTTAACATAACTATGTACTCGTGACGAGTTGGAAAATAAACCCTTTATTTCATTAGGTTTCACATACACGGTTTTAGTTAAAACCATGTACTAATAATAATGATTTTTTTTGCTTGACGCTTGTCACTTTAAAGATAAATTGTACATGCTTCAATCGTTATTTTGCACTTTTAAACAAACGTCCGACTTATTTTTCCTAATTCGGATGTCTGTTTATTTTATTCCTATTACTAGACTGTCACGAGCGACTTGTACAACATTTGTCGTAATCACAGCTAAATTATTTATATTAAGAATAGGTTCAATTCGAGAAAATAGGCATTGGATTAGTCTGAAATCCCCATTTGTTATCTTAATAATAGACGTAATGGCTTCATAATCCGAGAAATCTTGAATGATGATTGAAAGGCTTAATTCTTCCCATTTATGTTCTAACATATAAACGATTACAGGTCGGCTAATACATAATTCTATTTGCTTAAAAACACGTGCAAGTCAAATAAAGTTTATCTTGTCTATTAGTAGTGCAAAATAGCGATTAAAATATACGTAATTTATCTTTTAAAGTGACAGTTTAAACCGCCAGTACCAGGCTGAACGATAGATATATAAATTAAGGAGTGACAAAATGAACCAATATGATAACTGTTAACAATTTGAACGCTTTACGACAAATAAAGATGAGGATTTCCAGGATACAAACAAACTAATCTATTATAGTGAAAAATTTGATGAATAAGGATTAATTATGCACGATGGTGGCCATTCATATATATTAATAGACCACTGCCCTTTTTGCGGAAAAATATTACCAGAATCTAAGAGAAATCAGTGGTTTAATGAATTAGAAGAATTAGGACTTGATGATCCTATGTCAGATATTAAAAATATTCCAGAAAAATATAAAATAGAGAAACGGTTACATGAATGAAGGGAATAAGGGATGGCTAAAAAAATTCAAAGGTTACTTAATTAAAAATATCTATTTAACAAGATTTACTTTCTAGTGTGCAAAATAAAATTGTACCATTTAAATCAAAAAGTGACATGATGGCTAGAGAAAGTTAATTTTAAAACGCAATAATACATTAGACGTATCACCTTGATAGCTATGTGTTGTGGCGTTTTTTATTATGAAGTAATCTACGTGAGTATGTGAAATCGAACCGTTAAATAGAAATGGAAGAGACTATAAAATACTGGTTATAGAGTTGCACTGTAAGAGTCGAGCCCAATGTTGGACAATTAGTTTCACAAATTCTTGGGATGAAAACGGATTCACTTAACAACTTATCTTGGCTATACTGAACATAGAAAGGAAGGAAATGACATGCACATAGACGAACGTAGTAAAAAAATTCTATTCACTATACTTGCTCAACCAGAGTCCTCTAATAAAGATCTACAAGAGCAATATCGATTATCACGTCGTCAAATTGACTATAGTATAAAAAAAGTAAATCGTTGGTTGAGTGACTATAACTACCCCAAAATTTTGAGGTCAAGTCAAGGGAGATTTATTATTGATCCAAAATTGTACCAAGTATTTGAAGGAGAAAAGCCTAGAGAATTAAAAAAAGAAAGCTGGTATGTACCATTTGAAAAAGAGCGTGCCTATTTATTAATTGTCATGTTGGCTACTCGCAATGTAGATTTCTCCTTAAATCTATTTGTGGACGAACTAGAAATTAGTAAGAATACGGTACTAACAGATATGAAGTATGCACAAGAAGTTTTAGCCAAGTTTTTTGTCGAACTGAAATATTCAAGAATTCATGGGTATTATTTAGCAGGTGATGAGTGGAGTATCCGTTCAAGCATGATTTTTGCGATTCAGGAAGTGATTTCAGAGTTTAATGGAGAACAAGAATTGCAGCATTTTATGCAAATTGAGCCGACTAAGCTTGACGAACTTAGGGAAAAACTTCAAATGATTGAGTTAAAAACAGGGTCGATATTCATTGATAAACAAGTCAGTATCTTACCGTATATTTTTGAAAGTACGTTTCGTAGAATTCAGTTTGGGCATCGGTTGAATCAAAAATTTTTAATTGAGTATGATGCGATTTCAGATACAAAAGAGTTTGAAGCAACGAATTTGTTGGTTTCTGAGACGGAAAGAATTCCCAAAGAAGACAAATTATATATCGCCTTGCATCTTTTAACCAGCAATGTTTTGTTAAAGGAAGGGACAGCGATTGTCGAAGAGCCCAGATTTAGACATGCGTTGATTGATTTTCTGAACCTTTTTGAAGGAATTGCTTGTATTCAGTTAGTGGACAAAGAAACGTTATTAGAAAAGCTTTACAATCATTTTAAACCAGCCTACTATCGCATTAAATATGGATTAACGATTGATTACCGCATTTTGGAAAAAATAGACCACGATTTTGACTATTTACATAGTTTTGTCAAAGAGTCGGTAGCACCATTAGAAAAATTGATTGGCAAAAAAATGCCAGATCATGAAAGCATTTTTTTCACACTATTGATTAGTGCTCATATTATTAAAGTAGCAGATATTGGGTTTAATCGGGTTAAAGCAATTGTGGTTTGTCCTAATGGGTTATCGATTTCTCGTTTGATGGAACAGGAGCTAAGGAATTTACTGCCTGAAGTCTCTTTTTATAAAGGAATGTCTGTTAGAGAATTTGAACGAACTACGTTGCCTTACGATTTAGTTTTTGCGCCCATTTTATTAAAAACGGAAAAAAGCTTTTTCTTGGTGGATCAAATTATTACCGAAAAAAGTGGTCAAAAACTTCGTCAAAGAGTGATGAACCAAATCTTTAACATGGGTAATAATAACTTAAGTATGACGAAAATTCTCCGAATTATTGCTAAAAACAGCTCCATTCACAATGAAGAACAGTTAACGAAAGAACTAACACAGCTGTTGCTACAGCCTTTGTATGAGCAACGGAAAGAGCAACAGGAAGAGCGGAAAGAACAGAAAAAAACATTGGCGGACTTACTTACTGAAAAGTATATTCAGACTGTTGAAAAAGTGGCTAACTGGCAAGATGGACTAGAGTTAGCTTGTCAGCCTTTGTTGGAAAATAAACTGATTGAGAAGAGCTACTTAGAAGAGCTAAAAAAACAGTACCAAAAACCTGCTAGGCACATTATTTTAAGAAATCGAGTGGCGATTCCTCACGCGGAGAGTCAATATGGTGTGAATCAACTGGGGATGAGCTTATTAGTAGTTAAAGAAGGAATTTCATTCGATCAAGGGGCGAAATTTCATTTAATTGTTGTTCTGGCATCTGTAGATAAGGTGGCTCATTTTAAGGCATTGCTTGAGCTGGTTGAGTTAGCTGGAACAGAGAAATTAGTGAAGCGCATGATTACTCAAGATGTGAATAGGCTACGGCAATCAATCACAGAGTTCTCGGAGAAAGCAATGCAAAAATAAAATTGATAGTAGGATGTGTCTGAAAACTATGGTGAAAGCTAAATTTTCAGAGAATTGTGTGGCAATCTAACAAGAACATAGGTTACATACGATTCACGAAAATATTCATTGCTGTATTTTTTAGATACATTCTAGGTGAGGATGAAGAAGATAAATGAAAATGACTAGTTTGCTAAAAAAAGAAATGGTTTGGTTAGATGCCTGCTTTGAAAATCGATTAGAGGTGTTTGAAGCAGTTGGTATGCGGGCTCAGCATTTAAATTTAACAGAAGAGACTTTTTCTACCCAGTTAGAGTTACGGGAAAAAGAGTTTCCAACAGGATTAGCTTTAGCTGAATATGGGGTGGCAATTCCTCATACAGATGCAGTTTATGTAAAAGAACCCTTTATTGGGATTTTAACATTAGAGAAACCGGTTATTTTTCAAGCGATGGATGATAACACCAAAGAAGTAGAGGTTCGCTTAGTTTTTGTTTTGGGATTAGCCGAAGCGCACACTCAATTAGCTGTTTTGCAAGAACTAATGAAGATTATTCAAGATAAGGAGCGGATTAAAAAAATGCTGTCGACACAAACAATCGAAGAAATGTTGGCAACATTTCATCAAGAGGATTTGAGAGGAGGTGAATTCAATGACTAAGAAAATTTTAGTGGCATGTGGTGCAGGAATTGCGACTTCAACAGTGGTGATGGATCGGATTGAGCGTCTATTAAAAGAAAATCAGATTGATGCAGAAGCAAAACAAATAAAAATAGTCGAAGCAAGTAGTTTACAAGATGAGGCGGATTTAATTGTTTCAACGACAATCTTACCTACAAGCTACAAAATTCCTGCAATTGTTGCGATTTCTTATATTACGGGTGTTGGGATGGAAGAAACAGACGCAGAAATATTAAGTTATTTAAGATAGGAGGCTTCACATGGAGACGTTATTAGGTGTTGTTCAGTATATTTTAAATTTAGGACCGACAGTTATTTTGCCATTAGCTATTTTTACCATTGCAGTTGTTTTTCGTGTTCCGGTAGCAAAAGCACTGCGTTCGGCAATCACTGTAGGAATAGGCTTCGTTGGGGTTAACTTAGTCATTAGCTTGTTGTCAGATAATTTAGGGGTAGCAGCCCAAAAAATGGTAGAGCGATTTGGACTCAATCTAACAGTTGTTGATGCTGGTTGGCCGGCTGCCGCTGCGGCAGCGTGGGCTTCACCAGTGGCTGCTGTCCTGATTCCAATTTGTTTAATTGTCAATATCATTTTGATTTTCTTCAAATTTACTAAGACGTTGGATATCGATATTTGGAATTATTGGCATTTTATCGCAGCAGGAGCTGTTGGTTTTATTGTTACGGAAGGAAACTGGTTCTTTGCGATAGGGTGTGCCATTGTCTTTGAAATGGTCGTGTTAAAAGTAGCGGATATGGCGGCTCCGATGGTGGAAGAGTTCTATGGCTTAAAAGGAGTCTCTTTGCCAACAGGATCTACAGTAGCTTATGGAGTAATTGGTGTGCCAATTGGTTGGGTCATTAGTAAAATTCCTGTGATTAAAGACATTGAAATTTCTCCTGAAACGATTCAAAAACGCTTTGGGATTTTCGGTGAACCGATGATGATGGGGTTAATCATTGGGATGGGCATGGGACTTTTAGCAGGATACGACATTGGAGATACATTTAAGCTAGGAATTTCTTTAGGAGCAGTAATGCTTCTCATGCCTAGGATGGTTAAGATTTTGATGGAAGGGTTAATTCCCATTTCAGAAGCAGCCAGAGAATTTTTAAAAGAGCGTTATAAAGATCGTGAACTGTATTTAGGATTAGATGCGGCACTATCCATTGGACATCCAGCAAACATTTCGACTGGATTGATTTTAGTACCAATTACATTACTTTTAGCAGTAATCATTCCGGGAAATAAAGTATTGCCTTTTGGTGATTTAGCAACCATTCCATTTTATGTTGCCTATATTGTCGCTTCAAGAAAAGGAAACATTCTACATTCGGTCATTACAGGGACAATTGTTATTGCGTTGGCATTATTGATGGCGACAGATTTTGCGCCCGTTCATACGCAAATGATGCAAGGATTAGACCAGTTTTCAGATTTAGGACAATCGATTAGTTCGTTAGATACAGGTGGAAACTTCCTGAAATGGTTAGTTTTGAAAGCCTCTCAACTATTTCAAAGTGTATTTTAAATAACCGATAAGAAGGTGAGACTATTTGAAAGCAGTTGTTTTAAATGAAGAACAAAAATTTGAATGTAAAGAAGTGACTGATAGAAAATGTGCGTCCACTGATGTTCGAGTCGAGGTATATGCTGCAGGCATTTGCGGCTCAGATATTCACAAAATTCAAAGTGGCTGGCGGTACCCATTACCGGCTGTGATGGGGCACGAGTTTTCAGGTGTCGTTGTTGAAATTGGACAGGAAGTAACGAATGTAGCAGTCGGACAATCAGTGGTAGGGATTCCATTACTTCCGTGTCATCAATGTGAGTATTGTCAAAAAGGACAGTTTGGTATGTGCATTGACTATCAAATGATTGGAACGCATCATTACGGTGCTTTTGCAGAGAATGTCGTATTGCCTGCTAAAAATGTATTGCCAATCGGGGAAATGGATTTTGAAGAAGCTGCGATGATTGAACCTTTAGCTGTTTCGCTTCATGGAGTCATGAATCTCAGGCCTCAAATAGGAGATGTGGCGGTTGTTTTTGGGGTTGGTACGATTGGATTGTTGACGATTCAATGTCTCTTTTTAGCAGGAGTGAAGGATATTATCGCTGTTGATATTAACGATGATAAGTTAGCAGAAGCAAAAGCGTTAGGCTGTCGTTATACAGTGAATTCTCTAGTGGAAAATTTGGAAGAACGAGTGTTTAATTACACTGATGGAGTGGGGGCAGATCTTGCATTAGAATGTGCCGGCTCAAAAATAACTCAGGAGCAATGTCTGTTAGTGACTAGAAAACAAGGGAAGGTTGGCTATTTAGGCATCGCTTATTCAGATGTTTTACTGAAAGAACGAGCTTTTGAAAATATTTTTAGAAAAGAATTAACCTTGCAAGGTTTTTGGAATTCCTATTCAGCACCATTCCCAGGAAAAGAGTGGACCAATGCCATTGATTTTATTAATCAAGGACGATTCAAGTTAAATTCGCTTATTTCACATCGGTATCCATTGCAGCAAGTGAAAGAGGCTTTTGAAATGATTTTAAGTCGCAAAGAAAGCTACAACAAAGTGATGATTTTGCCAAAGGAGGTCATTGCGAATGAAAGCTGTAGTGAAAACAGCAGCAGGTTACGACAAAATGCAGTTTCTGGAACGAACTGAACCTAAGGCTACAAAAGATTTCGTCAAAATTAAAGTTAAGTATACAGGGATTTGTGGTTCTGATATCCATACCTTCAAAGGGGAGTACAAAAATCCAACAACGCCAGTTACTTTGGGACATGAATTTTCAGGGGAAGTAATTGAAGTAGGCGCAGATGTCACTAAATTTTCTATAGGTGATCGAGTAACGAGTGAAACCACTTTTACCACTTGTGGAGAATGTCAGTATTGTAAAAGTAAGGATTATAACTTATGTGGAAAGCGTAAAGGAATCGGAACCCAAATAGATGGAAGCATGAGTGAATATGTTTTATCTCGAGAAGAAAGCTGTCATTTGATTCCAGAAAATGTTTCTTATCAAGCTGCTGCTTTAACGGAACCTTTAGCGTGTTGTGTTCATGCCGTAATGGAAAAAACAGTTGTTTCTCCAAAGGATACTGTGCTGGTGGTCGGTCCAGGTCCAATCGGCCTGCTGACAGCCCAAGTAGCTAAAGCGCAAGGGGCGACCGTCTATTTAGCAGGAATTACGAAAGATCAAGAGCGTTTGCTTTTAGGAAAAGAATTAGGCGTAGATCGAGTAATCGATACGCAAAAAGAAGACTTAGAAGGGTTTATTTTAGCGGAAACAAATGGCTGTGGGGTAGATAAAATTTTTGATTGTTCAGGCTCTGTTCAGGCGGTAAACCAGAGTTTAAAAATCCTTTGTAAAAAAGGTATTTTTGTTCAGGTTGGACTTTTCCCAGAGGCACTGATTAAGCTAGATGCGGAATCGATTATCCAAAGAGAAATAAGTTATATTGGTTCCCGTTCTCAAAAGCCTAGTTCATGGCGGACTTCTCTTAGTCTATTAGCAGCAGAAAAAATTAATTGCGAGCGCCTAATAAGTAAAATTTATCCATTGAATGAGTGGCGTGAAGCTTTTGAAGCAGTGATGGCAGGAAATGAAATAAAGGTCTTAATTGAATCTTAGGAGGCAACAGGATGATGAGAAAAAGCAAAAAAGAAAAACCATCTCATACAATTAGCCGGCAAGCAATTTGTATTCATCGATAGTTCTCCTTAAGCAGGCTAAGAATCACTCTTAGTCTGCTTTTATTGTAAGAGGAAACCGTAAAAAAAGCAATGAAAGTAGGAAGAGAAATGGCACAAAAAATAATTATCGGCGCGGACCATGGTGGCTTTATTTTAAAAGAACGCATAAAACAGTTTTTAGAATCGAAAAAGTATCAGGTCACTGATGTAGGTTGTACTGGGAATGAGGCAGTAGACTATCCAGCTTATGGGCGGATGGTTGCGGAAAAGATACAGCAGGAACAAGGAAGTTTAGGTCTTTTAATTTGTGGAACAGGAATTGGTATGTCGATTGTTGCTAACAAGTATCAGGGGGTTCGAGCGGCAGTTGTGAATGATGTTTTTTCAGCAAAAGCAACGAAAGAGCATAATAATAGTAATATTCTATGTTTGGGGCAACGGGTGATAGGAGAAGGACTGGCTTTGATGATTGTCGAAACATGGTTGAAAGCTGAGTTTATTGGTGGGAAACATCAGCAGCGGTTAAATCAACTAACAGAGATTGAAAAACAGGAGTTGAGGAAATGATGAAAATAGCACCATCTATCTTAGCGGCAGATTTTGCTAATTTAGGTCAGGCAGTAGAGCAAGTAGATCAAGCGGGCTGCGATTTGATTCATTTAGATATTATGGATGGTCATTTTGTTCCAGCCCTTACTTTTGGACCGGGAATGGTGAAAGCTTTACGTTCTCATAGTGATAAGCTGTTTGATTGTCATTTGATGATGGCGGAGCCAGAAAAATGGTTGGCAGATTTTGTAGAGGCAGGAGCTGATTTAATTAGTGTGCATGTTGAAGCTTGTGCCAATCTTCCAGAAGTAATCAAGAAAATTAAATCTTTTGGAGTGAAAGCTGGCGTTGTTTTGAACCCTGAAACACCTGTTTCATTCATTGAAGCAGTTTTGCCAGAGGTTGATCTAGTGATACAGATGACTGTCATACCTGGAGCTGGAGGACAAGCTTTTATTATGGAAACATTAGATAAAATTGACCAACTAGTAACCTTGCGACACACTAAAAAGTTGAAATTTTTGATTGAAGTGGATGGTGGCATAAATGCAAAAACTGCAAGGATTTGTCGAGAACACCAAGTAGATGTCGTTGTGGCTGGGAGTAGTGTTTATCAAAGTGAGAATTTAGTATCTGCTATTCAAGCGTTGCGTTGAAGTAAGGAGTTGAAGAGAGTGAAAAAATTAACGGCATCAATTATGTGTGCCAATCAGTTACACTTAAATACGGAGATTAATGAACTTTTGTCAGCAGGGATTGACTGGCTTCATTGTGATGTAATGGATGGTTCTTTTGTAAATAATCTTGCGATGGGACCTTATCAAATTGAAGCCCTTAGGCAAATAAATGGACTAACTTTAGATATTCATCTTGCAACCGAAAAAACAGAGAAGTATATCGAAATGTTCGCCCCTTTAAAACCAGATTATTTAACCTTCCATATCGAAGCCACCGACAATCCAAAAGCAGTTATCGATTTGATTCGAAAATATGCTATCCGAGTTGGGGTGGCAATTAGTCCAGAAACGCCTATTTCAGTAGTAGAAAAATGGCTTCCGCAAATTGACTTACTCCTTTTAATGACAGTTAATCCGGGGTTTGCAGGTCAAAAATTCAATCAAAATGTCGTGGCTAAATCAATAGAGCTGACACATCTTTTAGAAAACGTGGAGCAACGACCTCTAGTTCAGGTGGACGGGAATATTAATAAAGACACTATTCCTTTGTTTAAAGACCAGTTTGTCGATTTATATGTACTAGGCACATCAGCGCTATTTAATGAATCTAGTTTAAGTTATCGAGAAAAAGTAATAGAGCTAGAAAAACAATTAAGGTAAAAAAGAAGCTTGGAATGAAAATCAGAATTCACTTCGGATTTTTGTTCCAAACTCTTTTATAATTATGATGAATAGTCTTGTTCCAACCATTCGATAAATAAATCGTTTTGTTGCGTGTTTTCCGCAATTTTATTCCACTGCTCTTTGCCACAAACTGAGCATACATGTTTTATTTGATAGCCTTTTTTTGTATGGTATCGATACTCTGTCGGAGACATTAAACCTAGGCAATGACTAGTTCTGTCTCCTGGACTAACATCCACATGCACAGAATGTAAGCAAAATGGACAATGATTTCTATAGGATCCGTTCGTTAGAGCTAGGACTTCTGCTCCGCATTTGTTACAAATAAAATGACAGTTTTCTTCGCTTCTCATGTACTTTCCTCCAAAAGAATGTTTTCTTTTAGAGAAAAGGGTTCCGTTCGTTCTTTAATTACAGGCTTCTTTAGATAGGGACACATTCACCGTCAGTACGATTACTTCTGCTTCCAACTTCATGATGTTAAGTCATCAATCCGAACCTCTCATAGTTTTAAATTGTACTATGCACTGTGTCACGATTTTAGTCATCACCCAGCAGTAAGTGTATTCTAAAGTCACTGTCTGCAAGTAGCAGGCGTCGTCCCCTAGAAAGTATTTTGGTTGCGATTTTTCATAAATTTCATCCTTTGCTTTTTTATAAAAATAATTAAAACAGATACTATCATAAACTAGCTGTGAAGTAAACGCTAAAAGGGGAATTCGAACCATTTTTTACTTGAAATTTATTGTTTTAGCGGATAAATGATTAGAAAAATAATGAGCCGTTCGTTTTTTTGTGACCGTTTCATTAGAGAAAACGGATCCCTGTCCTAGCTCAAATTCCTATGATTATGCTATACTATTGAATGAGCAAAAACGAGGAGGGAACACTCTATGAAGATTGCAGTTGATGCAATGGGCGGCGATAACGCACCACAGGCAATTGTTGAAGGTGTGATGCTGGCCAAAAAAGATTTTCCAGAGATTGAATTTTTATTATATGGAAAAGAAACTGAAATTAAAAAATACGTAACTGACGAAAAAAATATAACGATTATCCATACAGATGAAAAAATTAGTAGTGATGATGAACCGGTCAAAGCGATTCGTAGAAAAAAAGAAGCTTCCATGGTCCTAGCAGCGCAAGCAGTAAAAAAAGGGGAAGCAGATGCCATTTTTTCAGCAGGCAATACGGGTGCATTATTAGCAGCAGGATTATTTATAGTTGGGCGAATTAAAAATATAGAACGACCAGGCTTAATGTCTACTATGCCGGTTATCGGACAACCAGATGGTGGTTTTGATATGATGGATTTAGGTGCTAATGCAGAGAACAAACCAGAACATTTAGTCCAATATGCTGTTTTAGGAACTTTTTATGCTGAAAAAGTTCGAGACATAAAACAGCCACGTGTAGGGTTATTGAACAATGGAACCGAAGAAACAAAAGGCAGTGAGTTAACGAAAAAAGCGTTTGAGCTACTTTCTGAAGAGCCATCTATTAACTTTATTGGCAATGTGGAAGCACGGGATTTATTAAGTGGTGTGGCTGATGTTGTTGTCACAGATGGTTTTACAGGAAATGCGGTCTTGAAATCAATTGAGGGAACAGCTTTAAGCATGATGAGTTTACTGAAAACGTCTATTCTTGACGAAGGACTTAAAGGGAAATTGGGCGCCTTACTCTTGAAAGATGCTCTTCGTGGGATGAAAAACGAGTTAGATTATTCAAAACATGGGGGCGCAGTACTGTTTGGTTTGAAAGCACCAGTCATTAAAACCCACGGCTCAACGGGTCCAGACGCTGTGAGACATACCATCCGTCAAATTCATACTATGCTAGAAACAAAGGTCGTTTCACAATTAGTGGAACATTATGAAAACCAAGAATAACCATCATTGAAATTAAATTGCAACTGTTTTGTAATAGAATTGCAAAAAAAGATGGACAAATCACTTATTTCTGAGTACAATGTATCATAGCGTTTAATTCTTATAGAGAAGACGCTTTTCAAAAGCTGTGGAGGTGAATACAGTTGACTCGTGAAGAAATACTTGAAAAAGTAGCGAAGATTATCTCAAACCACTTTGATATTGAAGCTGAGAATGTGAACGAGCAATTAAGCATTAAAGATGACTTGAACGCCGATTCTATCAGCGTAATGGAATTTGTTTTAGAATTAGAAGATGAATTCGGGACAGAGATTTCTGATGAAGATGCAGAGAAAATTGAAACCGTTGGTGCTGCTGTAGATTATATTAATAATCATTTATAAGAAAATAAAGTAGATAGTAAACATACTTTAGCTGAAGCCTAATAAGGTTTCAGTTTTTTTTTCCTATTTATAGATTATCCATTGTGTTTAAAAGTTTCTCAAAATAATTATTAAATTAATCCTATTTAACGGGTTTCTTTTTATTGCATTATGGCGTATGATTTTATAAAATGAATAAACAAGATTAGAAAAAAATGTGAAGAGATAGTGTTTTTTTCTTGTTGAAGCTAATGGATAAAAGGGGTGCTGTTGTGAAGAAAGAAGAGAAAGTTTTAAGTATCAAACATTTACAAACAGGGTTTCAGTTAAACGATCATTACTATAACGCAGTAGACGATGTTTCATTTGATTTAGCAAGTAATGAAATTTTGGCTATAGTTGGTGAGTCTGGTTGCGGAAAAAGTACTTTAGCAACTACGATTATGGGGTTACTAGATAGAAATAAAACACGTATTTCAGGTGAAATTATTTATAAAGATACAGATATCACGAAATTTGATGAAAATAGCTATAACAAGATTCGGGGAAATGATATTGGCATGATCTTTCAAGATCCTTTATCAGCACTTAATCCGCTGATGCGAATTGAAACTCAGATTGAAGAGAGCCTTTCCTATCATACAGAGCTTGATGCAGCAGCTAGAAATGTGAGAGCGTTAGAATTACTTGAACAAGTGGGAATCCCTAATCCAAAGCGCGTAGGGAAACAATATCCCCATGAACTTTCAGGTGGTATGCGTCAAAGAGTAATTATTGCAATCGCAATTGCATGCGATCCTAAGGTGCTGATTGCTGATGAGCCTACTACTGCGCTAGATGTGACCATTCAAGCACAAATATTGGATTTGCTAAAAAATTTACAAGAGAAAACTGGTAGCGGTATCATTTTGATTACTCATGATTTAGGAGTGGTAGCTGAAATGGCGGATCGAGTAGCCGTTATGTATGCAGGTCAATTTGTGGAGGTGGCTTCTGCAGAAGAACTCTTTACAAATCCTAAACACCCTTATACACGATCATTGTTGCAATCAATTCCTCAAGAAAATAGTGAAGCAGATGAGCTACATGTTATTGAAGGGACAGTGCCGTCATTAAGTAAACTACCACGAAAAGGTTGCCGCTTTGCACCAAGAATTCCTTGGGTGGCAGAGAATGAGCATGAAGAAAATCCAGTATTACACGAAATCTCGCCACAGCATTTTGTTCGTTGCACTTGCTATGAGCATTTTCGTTTTCGAGATGAAGGGAGTGCAGTATAAATGGCAGAAGTCATTCAGATAAAATCATTAAAGGTTCATTACCCGATACGCAGTGGCTTTTTTAACCGAATCACTGACCATGTTTTAGCAGTTGATGGTGTTGATTTTATGATTGAACAAGGAAAAACGTATGGTTTAGTCGGTGAGTCAGGGTCTGGAAAATCAACAATTGGGAAAGCGATTGTTGGATTAGAAAAAGTCACGTCAGGAGAAATTATCTACAACGGGGAAAATATTACGAAAAAATCAATTCGTAAAGGAATCCAATACAATAAAGATGTACAAATGATTTTTCAAGATTCAATGTCTAGTTTGAACCCGAAAAAACGTGTACTGGATATTATTGCTGAACCAATTCGGAATTTTGAACGTTTAAGTGATCAGGAGGAAAAACAAAAAGTCAAAAAACTTTTGGATATAGTTGGGATGCCAGAAGATGCGATTTATAAATATCCTCATGAGTTTTCAGGAGGACAACGTCAAAGGATTGGGGTTGCACGAGCTGTGGCAACGAACCCAAAATTAATTGTAGCAGATGAACCAGTATCAGCCCTAGATTTATCAGTACAAGCACAAGTTTTAAACTTTATGAAAAATATTCAGCAAGAGTATGGGTTAAGCTACTTATTTATTTCCCACGATTTAGGTGTGGTGAAGCATATGTGTGATAATATCGCCATTATGTATAAAGGTCGTTTTGTCGAAATTGGGACACGTGAAGACATTTATAATGATCCTCAGCATATCTACACTAAACGCTTATTATCTGCTATTCCTCAAATAGACGTCGCAAATCGAGACAAGCATAAAGAAGAACGACGTAGAGTGGAGCAAGAGTATAGTCAACACCAACAAAATTATTATGACCAAAATGGGCGAGTTTATGACTTGCGCCGGTTTAGTCAAACTCATTTAGTGGCTATGAAAGATGGAGGTGTTGAGTAATGTGGAAAACAATTTTACGTCGGGTTCTATTCATGATTCCGCAATTATTTATTTTGAGTATATTGATTTTCGTATTAGCTAAGCTAATGCCAGGCGATCCTTTTACTGGACTAATCAATCCAAGTACCAGTCCAGAAGTGATTGAGAAGCTACGTGCAGCGGCAGGCCTAAATGATCCATGGCCCGCACAGTATATTCGCTGGATTACGAATGCTTTTCAAGGAGATTTTGGTGAAAGTTTTATTTACAAGTTGCCAGTAGCGACATTAATCGGGAGTCGTGCAATCAATACGTTAATGCTCTCTTTACTGACTGTTGTGCTGATGTATGCAATCGCATTGCCGTTAGGTGTTCTCTCTGGCAGATATCAAAATTCAATCTTAGACAAATTTGTAGTAATTTATAATTTTATTAGTTTTGCGGTGCCACCATTTATTTTTGCTCTGGTGATGCTTTTTGTTTTCGGCTATCGTTTAGACTGGTTTCCGACAACAGGCTCAGTCTCGAGTGGTGTTGAGCCGGGAACGGCTGCGTATATCTGGGATCGCTTTTATCACCTGATTTTACCGGCGTTGACACAGGCATTGCTTGGAACAGCGATTACCATCCAATACTTGCGTAATGAGGTGATCGATTCGCAATCTTTAGATTATGTGCGGACTGCTCGCTCAAAAGGAGTACCAACCAATAAGGTCTATTCAAGACACATTTTCAGAAATGCCTCATTGCCAATAGTCTCACAATTAAGTTATGAAATAACCGCCTTGATTAGCGGATCAGTTGTTATCGAAAAGATTTTTGGGTATCCAGGGATTGGAAAATTATTTATTGATTCAATCGGACAACGAGACTATGCAGTCATTACAACCTTAGTTTTGATTTTAGGAATTGCAACACTTATTGGAAATCTGATATCAGATATTGTAATGAGTATTGTCGATCCACGAATTCGTATTCAGTAAAAAAATCAACTTAAGGAGAGGAAGAAACCGAATGAATAAAGAAAAAAAGAATCCAGTCAGCGTTACCGAAAATATTCCACCCATGGGATTTCGAATGATTGCCAGAGAATTTAAAAAAGATAAATTAGCGATGTTTTCATTGTCATTGCTAGTACTGATATTAGTGATTGTGTTTGTAGGTGCCTTATTAATAGATCAAAGTAAAGTAATGACCGTTAGCATATTAGATAAGTATGCTGAACCAGGAGGCAATTTCATTTTAGGCGCAGATGAAGGTGGGCGAGACGTCTTTGGCCAGTTAATTATTGGTGCTCGTAACTCAGTAGTCATTGGTTTTGCAATTACCATTATTACTTCAATCGTTGGAGTTGGGATTGGAATCATCTCTGGTTATTATGGAGGATTATTTGATAATTTTGTGATGCGGATTGTTGATTTCATAATGATTTTGCCCATTATGATGATTATTATAGTTTTTGTAACGATTATTCCAAATTATAATGTCTGGTCTTTTATTTGGATTATGAGTGCTTTTTACTGGGTAGCCAAGGCTCGATTATTTAGAAGTAAAACGTTGTCGGAGGTTAGACGTGATTACGTCAATGCTTCTAAAACGTTAGGTTCCAGTGATTTTAAGATTATGTTTACGGAAATTATGCCTAATTTGAGTTCTTTGATTATTACCAATCTAACCATCAATTTTGCCGCAAATATTGGAATCGAAACAACGTTGACTTTCTTGGGATTTGGTTTGCCGGCCAGTGTTCCAAGTTTAGGAACTTTAATTGGTTTTGCTAGTAATGGAGATGTGCTAGCGAATAAAACATGGATTTGGGTACCTGCATCCGCACTGATTTTAGTGATGATGTTATGTATAAATTATGTAGGCCAAGCGTTTAAGCGTTCTGCAGACGCAAGACAACGTTTAGGCTAAAGACTAGGAGGAATTAAGGATGAAAAGCAGAAAGATTTTAGGGTTAATGACACTGGCTACAGTTGCTCTGGTAACATTGGCGGCATGTGGTGGCAGCAAGAAGTCTGATTCAGGGAACAAAAATGTTGAAACCGAAGACATCAGCAAATTTTCAATGGTAGTTAAAAATGAGGAGAAAGCCATTAAAGGTGGGACGTTAGACGTTGCGGTCGCGTCAGATACGCCGTTTAAAGGGGTCTTTTCTCCAACGTATTATGAAGATACCTATGATAACTATTACATGAGACCTTCTGAAGAGGGATTGTTCTCGCATGATAAAGACTTTGTTATTACAGATGAGGGAGCAGCTACCTTAGATATTGATGTAAAAGGTAAGAAAGCCACTGTTACTCTTAAGAAAGACATTAAATGGTCAGATGGAGAACCTGTAACTGCGGATGACTTAATTTATCCATATGAAGTGATTGGACACAAAGACTACACAGGAATTCGTTATGATGATAAATATATAAACATTGTGGGAATGGAAGAATACCACGAAGGTAAGACGGATACTATTTCTGGAATAAAAAAAGTGGATGACTTAACGATTGAGATTGCCTATAAAGAAATGAACCCAGGGATGTTACAATTAAGTGGTGGTGTTAATACAGACGCAATGCCAAAACATATTTTTAAAGATATCCCAATAAAAGATCAAAATAAAAGTGATGCCGTGCGTAAAAATCCAATTACCTTTGGACCATACTATATGAGCAAAGTTGTAACTGGGGAATCAGTGGAATATCTTCCTAATGAGCATTACTACAAAGGAAAACCCAAACTAGATAAAATTGTCTTTACCAATGTACCTACTGCTTCAATCGTTGAAGCTTTGAAAGCAAAAAAATATGATATGGTTTACGCAATGCCAACAGATATTTATCCAAGCTACAAGGATGTAGAAGGGTATCAAATGTTAGGTCGGGAAGAATTAGCCTATACGTATATTGGTTTTAAATTAGGCACCTTTGACAAAGAAAAAGGTGAAGTGATAACAAATCCAGAGGCTAAGATGGCTGATGTGAAATTACGTCAAGCAATGGGTTATGCGCTGGATAATAATGCAGTAGGTGAAAAATTTTATAATGGCTTACGTTCAAGTGGAACAACGTTAATTCCGCCTATTTTCAAAACACTTCACGATTCCGACATTAAAGGCTACCAATATGATCTTGAAAAAGCAAAAAAATTATTAGATGAAGCAGGCTATAAAGATACGGATGATGATGGCTTGAGAGAAAATCCTAAGGGGGAAAAACTAACCATTAACTTTGCTTCAATGGCTGGTGGCGAAACAGCCCAACCGTTAGCGGATTACTATGTGCAACAATGGAAAGAAATTGGTTTAGATGTGAAGTTAGCCACTGGACGCTTAATCGATTTCCAAGCCTTTTACGAAAAAATTAAAACGGATGACCCAGAAATAGATGTTTTCCAAGCCGCATGGGGTGTTAATACAGCACCCTCACCTGCTGGAATATATAGTCGTAAGGCAGCATTTAACTATTCTCGTTTTGCCACAGATGAAAGTGACAAACTATTAAAAGCAATTGACTCAGAAGCATCATTTGATGATACGAAGCGTAAAGAAGCTTATTATGCTTGGCAAAAATATATGTTTGAAGAAGCTCCGGTGATTCCAACGTTATACCGTAATGAAATTATGCCAGTTAGCAGTCGCGTAAAATCATTTACTTGGAATTACGAAGATACAAGAGATTACTATACTATTGAATTAACAGCAGAAAAACGTTAATAGTCTAAAACTGTGGAAAAGGGTCAGACAAGAGTTGTTTGATCCTTTTCTGTGTCTTTTGCTGCAAATAACTTCACTCACATAGAAAGCCTGGTGAGTTCAATCGCGTTGTCTGGATAGTGGTGGGAAATAATAGGGAGATGTTATTCAAAAACAAATATTCAAAAATAATAGTAGCATTGATCTATTTGAATAGAGAGGCCTATTTTTTTGTCATTTATGCACTAGACGAATTCTTTGTGGAATGGTATTCTTCTGTAAAAGCGCTTTCTTATAGGGAGCGACATATATAAGGAGGAGTAGGAACATGGAACAGACACTAATCATTATTAAACCAGATGGTGTAAAACGTAAGTTAGTTGGAGAAATTATCCAACGATTTGAAAAGAAACGAATGAAGCTTAGTCAAATAAAAATCGGAAAAATGTCTCGTGAATTAGCAGAAGAGCACTATGGTCATATCAAACAATTTGATTTTTTTGAAGACATGATGCAATATATCACATCATCAGAAGTCGTTTATTTAGTTCTGGAAGGGCCGAAGGTTATTACGACAGTAAGAAAAATGATTGGGGCTACTAATTGTTTAGAAGCTGAACCAGGTACAATTCGAGGAGATTTTGGTGCGGCGGGGTTTGAGAATATCATCCATGCATCTGATTCCCCAGAAGCAGCAGAACTCGAAATTAAACGATTTTTTACAAATTAAAATAAAGTTGAAGCGTGTTGAGAGATACAGATTCTTTCTGAAAGTCGATGTTGAATGACTTTTTTTAGGTGGTCTAATCTTGAACGCTTTTTTTATTTTTACGAATAGGACAAGATAATTTTGAAAAAGTCTTTTTTTCTTAACAAAATGAGTTACTATTAGTTGATTACAGCAAAAATTATTCTGTTGAAAGCCTAAATCATTAGGAATTTCTTTAAATCAGATGAATCTTTTGTTGATTTTAGCGCAATTACTCCACTAACCTTTAAATATTCACACAAAAAAAGTATAATAGAGAAGGCTCTAAATAAAATTAAAGGAATGTGGAGAATGGACAGTCAGTTAACCAATGAGTTGAAAGAGCGATATGAGATTGTTTTTCATGATGTCAATTTATTAGAACAAGCATTTACCCATTCATCCTATGTGAATGAGCATCGATATTTAAAACTATCTGACAACGAACGCCTTGAATTTTTAGGCGACGCAGTATTGGAGTTATTGGTTTCTCAATATCTTTATAAAAAATTTCCAGATTTGCCAGAAGGAAAATTAACCAAGATGCGTGCTGCAATCGTTCGTGAAGACAGTTTATCTAAATTTGCCAAGGAATGTCACTTTGATCAGTACATTTTACTTGGTAAGGGAGAAGAAAATTCTGGTGGTCGTAATCGTCCATCACTATTATGTGATCTATTTGAAGCTTTTTTAGGTGCTTTGTATTTAGATCAAAAAGTAGCAGCAGCAAAGAAATTTGTAGCTGAAGTTATTTTCCCTAAAATAGACGCGGGTGCTTTTTCACATGAGATGGATCACAAAACCCATTTACAAGAAGTGTTGCAACGCCAAGGAGATGTCATGATTGATTATCGCTTGGTAAAAGAAGAGGGACCGGCGCATGATCGGATCTTTTCGATTGAAGTATATGTTAATGAACAATTGATTGGAACAGGACAAGGAAAGTCCAAGAAGTTAGCTGAACAAGATGCTGCTGAACGAGCACTAAAAGCACTGTCTAAGTAAGGCTTGGAAAGAAGAAACACCACTATTCTAGGAAGCGAAGCTTGACATAGAGATAGAGGACATCGGACCTCCAAGTAGAAAGGAGTTTTATTATTCGTGCATTTAAAACGAATCGAGATCGCAGGCTTTAAGTCTTTTGCTGATCGAACTATTATAGAGTTTGAAAATGGCGTAACCGCAGTTGTCGGACCGAACGGAAGTGGTAAAAGTAACATTACTGAAGCAATCCGTTGGGTTTTGGGGGAACAATCTGCTAAGAGTCTTCGTGGTGGCAAGATGCCAGATATTATTTTTGCTGGTTCTGAAGGTCGTAAACCCTTAAATATCTCAGAAGTGACCGTCGTGCTAGACAATACGGATCATTATCTGCCGTTAGATTTTAGCGATATTAGTGTCACTCGCCGTTATAAACGTTCGGGTGAAAGTGACTTTTTCATTAATAAGCAGGCCTGTCGTCTAAAAGATATTCAAGATTTGTTTATGGATTCTGGTTTAGGAAAAGAATCGTTTTCCATTATTTCTCAAGGGAAAGTCGAAGCGATTTTTAATAGTAAGCCAGAAGACCGTCGTGGGATTTTTGAAGAAGCTGCTGGGGTTTTGAAATACAAGCAACGGAAAAAGAAAGCAGAGCAAAAATTATTCGAGACAGAAGATAACTTGAATCGTGTGCAAGATATTATTTATGAATTAGAAGACCAATTGACTCCTCTTGCTGCACAGAGCGAAGCAGCCAAGGAGTTTTTAAAGCTTAAAGAAACCTTAACCGAAATCGATGTCAGTGTGACCGTTTCAGAGATTGAGTCGGCTAAAGACATTTGGGAAGTAAAAGCAGCTGAATTAACTCAAATTGAAGAAAAATTATCGTTTACTAGTAAAAAAATCCATGAATCAGAAGAAAAGCTTTTTCAATTGCGTGGACAAAGAAACAAACTGGATGAACAGGTCGAAACGCAACAACAACAACTATTACAAATTACAGAAGCGTTAAAACAAACAGAGGGACAGAAAGATGTTCTAATTGAGCGGTCTAAGCATACGCTGCGGACTACTAGTGAATATCAACAATCTTTAGAAGAAAACGCCGAAAAAATTACTCGTTACCGGGAAGAAACGCAAGAACTTCAAGCGAAAATTTTAGAAAAAAAAGAACAACAGCAAGCATTAAAAGAAGCTCTTCAAAAAGCAGAACATGAAGTAGAAAAATATAGTAAATCCTCAAAAGAATTACTGGAAGAGCTACGTAGCCAATACGTCGAAGTAATGCAGCAACAAGCCAATACAACCAATGATTTGAAGTACTTAGAACGTCAATACCAACAAGAAACGGCTAAAAATCAGCAATCAATCGAAAAACATGAGGCACTAGAGAATCAAATGAACGAGTCTCTTGCCACGAAAGAAAACTTGGAACAAGCGTTAGTTGCCTCGGAAGAAGCTTTGCAACAGCAACGAGACAGCTATGCTCGTTTGACTAAGGAATTAGACGCGAAACAAAACCAACTTTCAGGCAAGCAAAAACAAATGTATCAATCCATGAATCAGGTACAGCAAGCCAAAGCACGACAAAAAAGCTTGCAAGAAATCCAAGAAAACTATTCTGGTTTCTATCAAGGGGTTCGTTTAGTTCTAAAACATAAAGAACAACTGTCAGGAATCGTCGGAGCTGTGGCAGAATTGATTGAAGTGCCTAAAGAATACACCTTGGCTATAGAAACAGCATTAGGTGGAGCAGCACAGCATATCGTCGTGGAAGCGGAAAAAGATGGCCGGGCAGGAATCACATTCTTGAAGCAACAACATGGCGGAAGAGCGACCTTTTTACCACTAACAACGATTAAGCCTAGAAGCATTTCTGGAGGAATTAGAGAACGAGTTCAACATGTTTCGGGATTTGTGGGTGTGGCTAGTGAGCTTGTGCAGTATTCAGAAAAAGTTGAATATGTCGTTCAAAATTTATTGGGTGTTACTTTGTTGGCAGAGAATTTGGAAAGTGCCAATCAGTTAGCAAAAGCAGTCAATTACCAATATCGGATCGTTTCTTTAGAAGGTGACGTGATGAATCCAGGAGGTTCAATGACTGGTGGTGCTACTAAACGGGGGAATCAAGGAAGCCTTTTTTCTCAAACACAAGAACTGCAAACTTTAACAGACCAAATGGAACATTTAGAAAAGCAATTAGTTGTAAATGAACAAGAAGTACAAGGTCTAACAAATGAAGTGAAAATTGTGACGGAACAATTGGAGCAACTACGGACAATAGGTGAAACCAATCGACTAAAACAACAAGAATTGCAAAATAAATTAACGAACCAAGACGAAACCATTACACGACTAACCAAGGAACAACGTCTGTTTGAATTTGAATCTAGAGAATTACACCAATTCTTAACAGAATATCAAGGGAAAAAAGAAACGTTGACAGAACAAAAGGAAACCTTGGAAAAAGAAAAAGACCGTCTGGATCAAGAAATGAAACAAGTGGATCAAGAAGCCAGTCAGATGGAAAATTACAAAGCAGCAGCTTTAGAAGCATTAAATAAAGTGCAAGCTGAGCAAGCCGTTGTGATGGAGCAATTAGCCCATCTTGATACGCAAAAAACAGAGAAACATCATCAATTAGATGAGTTTTTAGCGAAAGAAGTATCGTTACGACAACAACTACAACAATTGGATAGTCATAGCAGTGATAATCAAATGACTGAAGAAAGTTTAGCCTTGCAATTAGAACAACTGTCAGAGAAAAAAACAGAACTACAAGTAGCTATCCAAAAGGCTAAAGAAAACCGAACACAAATGCAACAACAAGTGGATACAGTCGATAGTGACTTAGCGGAAGAAAATAAGCAACAGCAGCAGTTGTTATCGCAACAAACTCAAGTAGAGGTTGAAAAAAATCGTTCTGAAATTAATTTAGATAATGCGCTACAATACTTACAAGAAGAATATAGCATGACCTTTGAACGTGCGAGTCAGGACTATCAATTAACGTTAGAAAAAGAACAAGCAAAAATAGAAGTAAAAAAATTGAAGCGTGATATTGAACGGTTAGGACCAGTAAATATCAATGCTATTGAGCAATATGAGCAAGTAAATGAGCGGCATGAATTTTTAGCAACACAAAGAGATGACTTGCTGGATGCGAAAGATCAACTATTTGAAACCATGGACGAGATGGATCAAGAAGTGAAAGCAAGATTTAGTGAAGTTTTTGAAGCGATTCGTGCACAGTTTAAAGTAGTTTTCCCAAATATGTTTGGTGGAGGTCGTGCCGAATTGATTTTAACGAACCCAGAGGACCTATTAAATACTGGGGTTGAAATCGAAGCTCAGCCACCAGGGAAAAGACTACAAAACTTGAGCCTACTATCTGGTGGAGAACGGGCATTAACAGCGATTGCGTTACTATTCTCGATTATCCGTGTTCGTCCGGTACCTTTCTGTGTGCTAGATGAAGTGGAAGCGGCATTGGATGATGCGAATGTATCAAGATTTGGTCATTATTTAAGTGAGTTTGAAGATGATACTCAATTTATTGTCGTTACTCACCGTAAAGGAACGATGGAAGCAGCAGATGTTTTATATGGTGTGACTATGCAAGAGTCAGGCGTATCTAAAATTGTTTCGGTTCGTCTGGAAGATGTAAAAGAAGGCGGTTCGATTGCCGCAACTACTGATTAGTAGGGCAATCACTTTGCAATTGACAGTACAAGTTGAACACAGTGAGCGCTGTTTAGTTTCTTTTGAGTGTGCAACACTAATGGACAAATCCTTGATTATAAGGACATGACTTAAAATAAGACATCTTTTGAGTCACAATTACGTAGCTATTTATAAATTGGCGTGGTTTAGTATAGAATCTTGACAAGGTTTACAATCATTTTTGAGATGATTCATTATTTTCTACAGATTTTGTTTAAGAAACAGAAAATTTTCATTATCAAGTTCAAGTTGCTCGTTCTTTGATTTTGAGCTTTTACTGAATGATAACTTTGTCAGGATCCTAGTTTGACAGGACTGGAGGAGCTCTTTTGATTAAAATGATCGCTATCGATTTAGATGGTACCTTATTAAATAGTAACAAAGAAATATCCGTTCGTAATAAAGAAGCATTGAAAAAAGCGAAAGCGGCTGGGGTAAAAATTGTCATTTGTACTGGACGACCTTTAACGGCGATTGAAAAATATTTAGAAGAATTAAATTTGCTGGATGAAGGAGACTATAGTATTACCTTCAATGGTGGCTTAGTTCAGAAGACAAATTCAGGTGAGATTATTGAAAAAGCCTTAATGCCCTTAGAGGATGTGCATGATTTGCACCAATTGGCAGTGGATTTAAACGTGCCTTTAGATGTTTTATCCGATGGTTTAGTCAGACAATTACCGACTTCAGAAGAATATTTTTCTCTCTATGGCGAATTGAATAATTTATTAACGTTTAAGTCTTTTGAATTGTCTCAACTGAAAAAAGAACATATTTTTAATAAAGCAGTAATAGCAATTGATGCTGATTATTTGGATGAACAAATCACTAAAATTCCAGCTGGATTTTATGAACGCTTTGAAATTATTAAAACAAGAAACAACTTATTGGAATTCATGCCAAAAGGAATCACGAAAGCCTATGGCATCTCTTTATTGGGGAAAGATTTAGGAATTACCCAAGAAGAAATGATGACCATCGGTGATGAAGAAAATGACTTGCCAATGATTCAATATGCGGCGTATGGTGTGGCAATGGCAAATGCGGTTCCAATGGTGAAAGAAGCGGCTGCAATTATTACCGATGATAACGATCATGATGGCGTTGCAAAAGCAATAGAAAAATTTGTTTTAGAACCATTGGGAGGAGGCAATTAAATGGGGTTTTTCGATAAAATTAAAAAAGCTTTTATGAGCGATAAGGAAACAAAACCAACTGAAAACGAGCTGGAAGAAAAGAATCAAGATTCTATGGAACAACCAGTAGACTCTCATGAAATAAACGAAGCGACTGAAGAGCAGTTAAATCAGCAACCAGAAGAATTAGAAAAAAATATGGATTCAGAAGAGACAATCACTGATGAAACAGAGAATGCTTCAGTGGCTGTCGTTAATTCAGCTACAGAAGTGGCAGAGCTAGTAGCCCCTGAAAAAATTGCTGAAGTAGAAGAAGAAATCATTGTTCAAGAAAAGTATGAAAAAGGACTGGAAAAAACCCGTAAAACTTTTTCAGAACGTTTGAATGAATTGTTTGCGAATTTCCGTTCTGTGGATGAAGACTTTTTTGAAGAGCTAGAAGAAACATTAATTGGAGCGGATGTTGGATTCGACACAGCTATCAAGATTACCGAAGCTTTACGCAAAGAAGTGAAATTAAAAAATGCGAAGAAACCTGCAGCTATCCAAAATACAATTATTGAAAAAATGGTTGATTTGTATGAAGCAGAAGGTGTGGACGAAAATAATGCTTTAAACATTCAACCAGAAGGTCTGACTGTGATGCTTTTCGTAGGAGTCAATGGTGTTGGGAAAACGACAAGTATCGGTAAACTGGCGCATGAATTTAAACAAGATGGTAAAAAAGTACTGTTAGCAGCGGCGGATACCTTTAGAGCGGGCGCAATTGACCAATTAGTGGTTTGGGGTGAACGAGCAGGAGTTGAAGTGGTTCGTGGAAATGCTGGGGGCGATCCAGCAGCTGTTGTTTTTGATGCAGTTGAACGCGCGAAGACTGAAAATGCTGATATTTTGTTAGTAGACACTGCGGGGCGTTTACAAAATAAGGTTAATTTGATGAAGGAACTTGAGAAAATCAAGCGAGTGATTCAGCGAGAAATCCCGGATGCGCCTCATGAAGTACTATTAGTTGTTGATGCAACGACAGGCCAAAATGCGATGAGTCAAGCCAAACAATTTAAAGAAACGACGGATGTTACCGGGTTGGTTCTATCTAAGTTAGATGGAACAGCCAAAGGCGGAATCGTTTTAGCCATTAGGAACGAACTTCATCTACCTGTGAAGCTAGTTGGTTTGGGTGAAGGAATTGATGACTTAGAACCATTCGATGCAAATGATTTTGCAGTGGGACTATTTAAAGGCTTGCTGAAAATGGAAGAGTAATTTTTTGAATCAGATTTAAAGAAAAAGTAGGAATGTTTCGATTTTTCATTCCTATTTTTTTATTTTTGAGCGGAAATATTCTTTTTACACTTCTTTTTCTATATAATATGAAGTAACTGGAAATATGATGTGAGGAAGGCAAAAATATGAATTTAAAAAAGTTGTTACAAAAAAGCAATGTTCAGCCCTATTTATTATCAGCACGTTTTGGTTTAGAAAAAGAAAGTCAAAGAAGTACCCTAACAGGTCAATTAGCACAAACGGATCATCCAGAGGTGTTAGGCAATCGTTCTTACCATCCGTATATACAAACCGATTTCAGTGAAACACAGATGGAATTAATTACGCCTGTTTCTGATACGATTACAGGAGTCATGCGTTCACTTTCGGCGATTCATGATGTAGCAATTCGTTCAATGTCAAAACAAGAGATGCTGTGGCCTCTTAGTATGCCACCTCAATTGCCAGAAAAAGATACAGAGATCAAAATCGCGAAGCTAGATCAATTTGAAGCGGTTTTATATCGTCGTTATTTGGCAAAAGAATATGGAAAAAGAAAACAAATGGTCAGTGGGATTCATTTTAATTTTGAATTTTCTTCAGAGTTAGTGGCACAATTATTTTCTACCCAAAATCAATACGCTACATTAGAGACATTTAAAACAGATTTATATATGAAAGTCTCACGAAACTATTTACGCTACCGTTGGCTAATTACCTATTTATTTGGTGCATCGCCAGTTAGCGAAGAAGGCTATTTTGTTGAAGGAGAAGAACAACCCAAAGAACCTGTTCGAAGTATTCGAAATAGTTCTTTTGGCTATACAAATCATGAAAATATAAAAGTTTCTTATGAGTCTTTGGAGAAATATATTCACGATATTCATGAAATGGTTGAAACTGGTCTTCTTTCAGAAGAAAAAGAATTTTATGCGCCAGTTAGACCTCGTGGTGGGAAACAAGTTGCAGATTTGGCTAAAACAGGGATTCGTTACGTTGAATTACGAAACCTTGATTTAAATCCTTTTTCTCGTCTAGGGGTAGAATCAGAGGCACTCCAGTTTATTCACCTCTTCTTACTATACTTACTATGGACAGATGAAAAAGAATCCGCAGAGGAATGGATAGTGACAGGGAACCTGTTGAATGAGCAAGTGGCTTTAGGACGTCCAGATTCTAAAGTTTCGATTCTTCCAGAAGGAGAACGAATTTTTTCTGACATGCTAGAAATGTTAGAGCAGCTAGGGTTGGTAGAAGAAAAGGAACTCGTAGCAAGCTATTCACAGCAACTTTATGCACCTGAGACGACGATTGCTGGGAAAATGTGGACCATTATTAATGAAAATTCTAATCAAGAGTTGGGAATAATTTATGGGCAAGAGTATCAAGCCATGGCTCATGAAAAAAGCTATCAACTAGCAGGTTTTGAAAATATGGAGCTATCTACACAAATTTTGCTATTTGATGTGATTCAAAAAGGAATCCAAGTGGAAATATTAGATGAACAAGAGCAGTTTTTGAAACTTTCTTATCAAGATCATATTGAATACGTGAAAAATGCTAATATGACTAGTAAAGATAGCTATATTGTTCCGTTAATTATGGAAAATAAGACTGTTACGAAAAAGATTCTTCATGAAGCAGGCTTTCGAGTGCCGGCAGGAGATGAATTTAGTACAATGGAACAAGGGTTGCTTGCGTATCTTAAATATGCAGATAAAGCTTTTGTAATTAAACCGAAATCAACCAATTATGGTTTAGGAATTAGCATTTTTAAAGAAGGGGCATCTATAGAAGATTACACCGAGGCTTTAACATTAGCGTTTAAAGAAGATTCCGCTGTTCTAATTGAAGAATTTTTAGAAGGGACAGAATACCGTTTCTTTGTAATAAACAACAAGGTAGAAGCGATTATGCTACGAGTACCAGCTAACGTGGTAGGAGATGGGCGACGCACAATAGCCGATCTAGTAGCAGAAAAGAATTTAGATCCTTTAAGGGGGAGCGATCATCGTGCTCCGCTTGAATGGATTCAACTAGGCGATGTTGAAAAATTGATGTTGAAAGAACAAGGTTATACGATTGATTCCATTCCTGAAAAAGGACAAACAGCCTACCTTCGTGAAAATTCTAATGTTAGTACAGGTGGAGATTCCATTGATGTTACAGATGATTTTGATGACAGCTACAAGCAGATTGCAGTGGAGGCAGTAGCATCTCTAGGCGCACAAATTTGTGGAATTGATCTAATTATTCCTGATAAAGCAATTAAAGGAACGAAAGACAGTCAAACCTATGGAATTATCGAAGCAAATTTCAATCCAGCTATGCATATGCACGCATATCCTTATTCTGGAACAGGTCGCCATTTGACGATGGAAGTATTGAAATTACTTTTCCCTGAATTATTTACTTAAAAAAGGACAGTTACAATTAAAAAAATAGAAAAGTATCTAGATTGAAAACTTTCTTGTTAATTCTCATAAAAGGGATTAACAGAAAGTTTTTTTGTCTTAACAGGAGGAGTTGACATCTCTTTCTCTTGTTCAAATAGTCACTTGATAAATCATCATTATTGACAAAAAAAGAGACCTAAAAAAAATGAGATAGCGATATTTTTATTCATCTGAAAGTTATAATGAAAGCCTTTTGCCATTTTGTTATAAAATTGATATATATATATTAATTTTTAGTTATGAAATTTAAGAGTATTCAAAGTGATATCCTTCGCTATTCTTTGGAATATGTAAAAAAATATCATATTTTTTAAAATATATTGGTAAGGATAAGGCTGATCTTATTAAAATAAATGTTCTAAATACATAAAGATAAGCTCTTTTCCGCGTATGTATAGTCATTTCATGAAAAAATAAAGTTTTTTCATAAAATTGATTTATAGGTATAAAAAAATGATAAAAAACAAAAACAAATATGTATAAATGCATAAAATCTTGGTTTTTTATTATGAAACGTAGAAAAATAGTATACAGATAAGGCTAAAATCATTAGACTTGGGTAAGTTTATTGTTACAATTGCTTGGATTTGTTAAAGGAAGAGTTAATAGATGTTTTTTTGGCAAAAAAATTATTGCCCGCTAAAGAAATAGGAATGTTATTTAATATATTTATATTACAAAGAGGTTGAATCTTTACAGTAATGGTTATACTGGTTGCGGTATTTTGTAATGTCTTTCTCATGAGTATTTTGAAGAATACGTAATAGAAATAAATAATGTTAAATAGTAATAATGGTTTATTTATTGACTCTAAGTAAAAAAAGCGGTGAAAATATTTCGAGTGAATCTGTCTTATGTTTTTCCTCTGAGAATGGACTTTAAGGACAGATGTTATCGATAGAGCATCAATCATTTGGTTAGTTGTTGTAGTTTACAAAGTAAATATTTTTTGACCAAGATTTAGAAGGAAAATTTGATGCTATTCCAAATTACCTTTTAGGAAATAGAAATATTATCTATTATTTACTCAGATAAAAGATGTATGAGCAGAAACACCAAACATTCAACATGATAGTTTTTGTGGGTTGTAAAATTTAGATTGGAGGTAGGAAGATGAGAAAAATAGGTTGGATTTCATTAGGAGAAGAGTGTGACAAAAAACTTCACGAATTGGAAAATTGCTTATTTTCAATTCATGAGCTAAATGCAGAAACATTGGCAAAAGATTTATCTGAAGTAAGTGCAGTTGTAATTCATCATTGTTTGAAAGAGAATAGCACGGTTATTTATGATTGGTTAATGGATTTAACAATGACCGCCCATAAACCAATTTGGATTATTACCTCGTTAGAAGAGGAATATTTTCAGCGCTTACTATTGTTGAAATTTGGTGTAGTGGGAATTATTGATGAAAAGTATCCAATTAAAGAATCACTTCTAATGCTAGAGAACATGCTGAAACATATAGAAAAAGTCCCACAACCTACTCATAACAATGAAAAGCAATTTATTGTTGCTGAAAATTCTGACATTCAATTAAATGCCCACAATTTAAGCATGAAGGTTAATGGTTTGGAAGAAGTAGAGTTTACAAGAATCGAGTACATGATCATTTCGGAATTAACAAAAAATCAAGGAATGATGTTGAGCTATGAGGAAATGGTATTCCATATTTGGAAAGAAAAATATAGTGAAGAACGAAGATATCGATTAGCAAATCATGTTTTTCATATAAGAAGAAAACTTAAAAAAAGAGGCGCAAACCCTAATATTATAAAAACAATTAGAAGTAAAGGATATCTGTTAGCAAATAGTTAATTTGTTAGATGTTTAGTTTATGGCAAATGTCTGTTGCAGTTTTCATTAGAAAACAAAGGTAAGAAATAAGGATGATTTTATGAAATATTTATTTAAAATAGTTATTTGCTCTCTGCTGGTTTATGTAGGTTGTAGTTTTATTCCAGCAGAAGCAACTGGAAACAAAGAGAACTCAGAGATTCCATACAGTGTTGTCCCTATATTTAACGATCATCAAATGAATAAGACGGTAGGTTACTTTGATTTATTAGTTAAGCCAGGCGAAAAAGAAACTGTTGCGATTGAGGTATCAAACCATTCAGATAAGGAAATAAGCGTTCGCATTACACCGAATACAGCAAAAACGTCTTCTAATGGAACTGTTGATTACTCAGGTATGGATTTAAAAAATACGAAAAATTTGGTCGCTTCATTTGAAGAAATAACTTCTCCAGAGCAGGTAGTTAAAATACCAGCTAAAAGCTCCCAGAAGGTTTCTTTTTCAATCGATATCCCAAAACAAAAATTTAAAGGGATTTTACTTGGAGGATTTTATATTCAAGAAGAAAAAGATGAAAAAGAACAACAGAGTGACGAAGAAGCCAATGTGGCAATCAAAAATGAGTTTTCTTTTATTATTGGTTGTCAGTTAAAAATGACAGATGAGCCAGTAGAAAAAGAATTTACATTAGGTGATGTTCACCTAGATACATACGGTGGTTATTTTTCAGTCGTGTCGGATATTACCAATGAAGCTCCAGCGCTAGTTTCTTCCTTCTCAATGGACGGCGAGATTAGTGATGAAAAAGGAAAACGTGTTTACACGTTTACAAAAGAAACATTTTCTATGGCACCGAATAGCCTATTTTCACTTCCAGAACGAGTAGAAAAAGATGTTCTTAAGCCGGGGAATTATAAAATGAAGCTAACTATCACTTCTCAAAATGGGAAGAAAACATGGGACGTTTCAAAGTCATTTACAGTCACTTCTAAAGAACGAGATGCTGTAATGAAAGAAAGTATCACAGAACAGCAGCCAAATATGCCACTGTACATTGGACTTGGTGTAATCGTGTTGTTATTGCTACTAATTATTATTATTTTAATCAAAAAGAAAAATGGATGATAGACTCTATCATAAAAAATGATAGAGTTTAACATAAAAAAATATTGGAGGAATTACAAATGAAAAAAATGTTATTATGTTCAGCGTTATTAGGTTCATTAGTCTTAGGGGGCTTAGAGGTATCAGCAGTGGACCCAACATCAGAAGGAAAGGCGACACTAGAAACTTTAGCACCAGATGCTCCAGCAATTACTCCGGAAAATCCAGACCCAACGAATCCAAATGGTACTGGACAAACAGGACTATTAACAATTGATGCAGTGCCTAAATTTGATTTCCAAGGAACAGGATTAAAAGGAACATTTACCGATGTTGCTCCAGAAAATCATACACGAAATGCACAAGTTACTGACCGAAGAGGAACAGGTGCTGGTTGGGAATTAGGACTAAAAATTTCTGCATTTAAGACAACAGAAGGGGTTGCGCTTAAAGGAGCTAAAATTACTATTCCAGTTTCAATTAGTGCAGGAAAAGAAAACGAATCTATTGCACCTTCTCAAGTAAACCAAGTTAATGGTTTGATTGATCCAGTTGCAGGATTGGATGCTAGTAAAATGGTTGCAGCAATGAAAGATGAAGGTTATGGTACTTGGATAGCTAAGTTTGAAAATGCCAAATTGGATGTTGCAGATGGAAATGCTAAAGGTGAATATTTCAGCACATTTACTTGGTCATTAGGTTCAGCACCAGTTGGCGAAGGCGAGTAGTTTAAAGGGGCAAACAGGATGCTTATTTGCAAATTTATTGCTATGCGAGAACATTTGGTAGTGATAGATTGCAAATAAGTTTTGCAGAGTAATTGAAAAGAAAGAAGGAACAAAAATGAGAAAAAGTATAGCGATTCTCTTAGTGTTATTTCTTTTTGGATTAAGTCAACCGACTTCAGTAAATGCTCAAGTAACAAAATCAACGGCCACTGTAACAATTTCGGGAACGGAAACAAGTACCCAAGAAACAAATGATACTCAAAGGGAAATAAAAGAACCCAGCACGAAACAACCTGTTAAAGAAAAAACAGTCAAAAAGTTAACTCGTTTACCGAAAACAGGAGAACAAATAATTAATAGTATACTAGGAATTAGCATTGTTTTCTTAACAATAGTCGCATTTAGAACGTATCAAAGGAGGAGAGTACATCATTAAAAAGACAATAGTTAGTGCTCTACTCTTCTTCTGTGTTTTTGCGTTTTCTGAAGTAGCTAATGCAGTAGTTCAGCCAACACCGAAGCATATTTCTCTAGATGGTGTCTTTACGACAGATTTGGGTGTTGTAGGTAACTCAGCAAGTTCTCAAGATGGTGTTGCAATTGTCACCAATGGGAGTGCTAAACAAGTTGGCGCGGTTTGGAGTACTGCAAATAATCTACTTGACTTCACTAAAGATTTTAATACTATTGCTTATGTGAATCAAGGAGATGCTGGTAGTGCTTCAGGTGATGGTATGGTTTTTGTTATTCAAGGAGTCAGTAAACAGATGAAATGGTTTACCTATAATGGTGCATCATTGGGTACTTTAGGTGAAAATAAATACAATGGGGCATTAGGAATTCCTAACTCAATCGGGATAGAATTTGATTTGTATGGAAATACTTCAGCAGGAGATGGCTACTTTGATTATGGCATCACAAGTCCGCACAATAATAATCATATTGCGATTGTTTACCCCGGGACACAGGAAGGATATACTGATAATTGGGCTTTGATAGGCTCATCAAGGTATGTGAACCATAATAATACAATAAAAGATGTCAACTTATCTAATGGGAACTGGACTCGCTTAGAGTTGAATTGGGAAACAAATTTAGCAGATTATACACAAGGTATTTTAACCATGCAGATAAATAATACTGTACCTGTACAAATCAGTCCCCAATATTTGAAATCTCAAGTTTTTCAAAATGGGACAGTTTCTAGTGCATACTGGGGATTTACAGGATCAACAGGTCCTACATATAAAGCGAAACAACAAGTCGTCTTTGAAAAAGTTCCAGGATTAGTGGAAGCTGAGACGAGTCTTTCCATGAAGGATTTGGAAGGAAATCTCATTGCAAATGGTGCCGAACTGAAAGGTTATTCTGTGTTAAGAGTAGATATGAAAGCCAAATGGTTATATGGAAAACAGAGTTGGCAAAGTATCATAGCTAAAACAACCTTACCAGAAAGTTTAGAAGTATTACCGAATACCACAAAAATAGATGGTATCCCCATTGCAGATAGTGTTTGGAGTGGGCATACGTTGTCAACTAAACTAGGAGATATTCCCGATATAGGCACCCATCTAGGGAATACTCGCACGGAAGCAACGATTTCCGTTGATGTAAAAGTAGAGAATGAAACAAAGAGCAATCAAACTATTCAGAATAATTTCTCAGGCAGAAATGCGATTTATGAAACTGATTATCTAGGATTTTCTGTTGAAAAACAATTTGTTGAATTAGAACTTATCTCTCATCAAGATAAGACGGTATTTATTGATGGCGAGGTTGACTCATTAATTTTTGATTTCACGTGGTCAAACCCATCTAAAACACAAATTGGGCACACGCTAGTAGCTTTGCAAGACGATGATTTTAGAATGTTGTATGAACCGATAGTTGAAGATGGGTCTGCGGGTAAGGGAATATTTAGTTATGATTTTACATCTGTATTTAATTCCTTCAAATATGGAAAATTTATTGTAAGTTATAATGTTCAAACAAGCAAAGAGCAAGAAAATATAGAACGTGTGTTTTATAAACAATACAGACCGAAAGTTTCCTTGAAAGAAAAAAATAAGCAGCCTTCTTATAATCTAGGGGAAAAAATCCCGCTTGAAATTGACTTGGAGGATAAAGACAGTACAGAAGCGACCTTGTTTGTTCAAGTGGATAATAATGACGTTCAGCCGATTGGGAAGTTTGAAAATAAAACAGATACGATTACACAAATAAATTATGATCTTCCAACAGAAAATCTCACGACTGGTTATCATGAGATTAAATCGTATATGATTGACAGCGAAGGCAACCAGTCATTGATAGCTAGTCTGAAAAATATTGCAATTGAAGGTTCCTTAAAGCTGTCATCAGTTCCTACAAATTTTGAACAAAAAGCGTTGAAAATTGGAGGGCCAACAGTAAAAATAACTGATTTTGGAAAAGTTGCTGTTACAGATCAGCGCTTGATTACACGAGGGTGGTCTTTGTCAGCTAGTTTAGTCGAAGGCCGTTTTACAGCGACAGAAACTAAAAGTCAGAAGAAGTTTAAAGCGAATAAGACCTTCTTTTTCTATAAAAATGGCTCCAAAGAGCTACCTATTGCAGAGGGACCAATCAGCATTTTTAAGAGTTCAGGTGGAGGGTCATTAGAGGAACAGGTTTTAAACCAAGATGGGGAAAATGGCTTCTATTTTAGACCAAATAACGCAATGGCAAAAGGGAACTATCAAGCAACTGTTAATTGGAGCCTCATTTCAGCCCCAGAATAACAATTTGGAAGAGTGTAAGAAGAAAGCAAGAGAATGATCAATTCAAAAAGTTTTCTTTTCAATTGAATTTGGAGTGAAATAGTTCCTTATTGTGACTAAAACAATAAGGGGCTATTTTTTTAGAGTAATTGATTCAAAGTTAACCCATCAGTAAAGAATATTGATTTTTTATCGGTAACAGAAAATATGAAGAGAATTCAGTTATTTTTTGGTCATGGATTCAGCTAGTTCATTGTGATACATCTAGAAATAGTCTTTATTTATAAAAGTACTAAAACGTGAATTCCTAAAGAACGCTACCTACTTTCTACCATTGAATGTTAGTAGTTCCTTGCAATCAATGGAAATCTTTTTTAAACTAGTAGATATAAGGGAGGTAATACGAATGATAAAAAATGACTTAGATAAAGCAGAACGCATTTCTTCAAAGTTATTAAGTAACTGTTCCATGAATCCCAATGTAAATACAACGATAGATTATTCATCAAGTAATGCTGTTTTAGGATTAAAAGAGTGTCTTAATGAAATGCAAAAAGTCATAGATTTAATGGCTTCGAACATGAAGATTGATAGTATAAATGTATTAAAAATAGGCTCAGCTTTAGAAGAGGCAGATCAAAGAATAAAAAAAGGTGATCTGTGATGGAAAAAGAAAATCAAAAGAATCTTGAAGAGCTGAGAAGGCAATATGAAATAGTTGAAGAGGAACAAAATTTTGTGGAAAAAGCTAAAAAACAAATGGAGGAATTTATAGAAGAATGGCACTACTATTGCAGAGAAGAGCAGGATGTTTTAGGGGAAATAGCCCATATTAGCGAAGGGACTCCCTCAAAACAGAAAGCAACGTTAGCTTTAGTAAACCAAGAAGCGGAAAATAATCGTACCAGCAACCTCTTTGAGTCCTTTTATGAAGAATTAGCTGAATATCAGAAAAAAATTACATCTCAAAAACAAGAGATTGAAGAACAAATATCTAACCGGAAAAGGGAGGTGTCGAAAAATGACCAGAATTGATGCAAGCGAGCTATCGATAATGCTTAATTCTTTAAAAAAATTAAGAGCAGAACTAGCACCGTTATTGATGACCACAGGAAAAGTTGTTGATGAATTATTAGAGGCTCAAGAACTAGATGGTCAAGCTTGGCAAAATACGAAACAATATTTCTCTGCCTATCCATCTGTTATACAAGGAGTTTGGAATTGTTTAGGAACGTTAATTAAAGTACTTAACGAGTATGTCACTTCCTTCGAAATAGAAGTAGGGGCGGTAGACAAACGTTTAGACAGTGAGGAACTTCAAGAGTTACAGGACCGATTAAATCTCTTAAATAGACGCAAGCAAGAGATGCTTCAACAGTTCAATGGATTTCCCTTCGTTCAACTTCTAGATAATCCAGTTCTGCAGCAAATCAATACCCTTCAAATGAATAGTTTACATAAGAGCGTTGAAATTTTAACAAAGTACCGAGAGTTTGAATTAGCCCATGCCAATGATTTTGAAGAAGTGAAAAGATTATTGGCCATTTTAAATGAAGGATTGACAGAAATGGCTCTCCAAAAGGGAGTAGGCAATCCAAAGTTTGGATATGCTCCAAGAAGATATAAAGAAGTTCCGTGGCTAAAAAAAATTGAAACATTCAACGAAAAACAACCAGTTTACGAATTAATTGACTATAAAGAGGGAGAAAATGGAAAAAATACCCATTTCAAAATTTACTATAATGGTGTGCTCGATCAGGAACTTTCAGAAAAATCCCAAGAGTTAATGTCAAATAAAGTTATAAGGGAACTCTCACTGATAGGAAAAGAAATGTTTATACGTAATCCCTATCATTTTCGCTTAGGAAAAGAATCTGTTCTAGGGCAAGAAATCCATTTTGAGGAATGGTTGCAAACAACATTTTGGCCAGCGTTTCGCATGCTGTCAACAGATCAAATACTTCAAATAGCTACGAATTTTAAAGAAAAAAAAGATATTTTAGACGATGTAGAATTAACGAAGAAAGAATTGAAACTATTCCAGGACTTAGAAATAGTAGGAAACTATATACTTATTGAGGATAGTGAGTCAGATTCTTCCGTGAAACAAATGACTAGCAAGTCCCCGCTTACAGGTGGAAAACCTATTCTAGATGGAGAGAATATTTAACAAAAGTATACTTCAAATAAAAAATAATAAAACAAAAAGAGTTTTTTCATAAATCCTACAAAAAACAGTTTGAATAGTATAAACTAATAGGAGAAAAGAAAATAAGTTTGGCATTGCTTGTTAGCTAACAGGCAAAAAGATTTATTTTTTAGTAAGTGAAAAAAGGGGAAAAAATAAGAGTGAAGTTTAAAATTGGTATGCGAACATTAAAAACAGGATTATGTGTCTTTCTATGTATTTTAATTAGCATGATATTGAAGCGAGATACGTATGTAGTAGCAACTATTACTGCGGTATTTACATTAAGAGAAGACATGGAAAATACGATTCGATATGGTAAGCATCGGTTGATTGGAAACGTAATGGGGGCGTTAACGTCAATCGTTGTTATTTTAGTCTTTAGTTTATTAGGAAGAACCGATCTTGTCCAACTATTTTTTATTCCTATCATCATTATTCTCATGATCGCAATTCTAGCTCATTTAGGCTACTATGAAGGAACAGTTGGGGCTTGTGCCACATTACTAACGATTGTTTTTATGATTCCATCTGATCAATCTTACGGGTATGCTTTTGCTAGAGTGGTAGACAGCTTTATCGGAATGGGCATTGCTTTGCTAGTAAATTACTCTATACCTGTTCGACAAAAGATACAGGAAGTAGAAGAAATAATAGACGAATAAAAAATGACGGAGGTATTTATGGAACAAGTGAAGAGAGCGGCGAAGGGAACCTTGATGGCTATAGGATTATTTGTTCTTGCGCAAGTACCACAAATTTTTTTGCTGATGATGAAAAAATCACTAGTTAGTGATATAGTGACGGCATTGATTTTTATAGTTGTAACAGGGTTATTCATTTTTATAGCAAAGAAAAGAGGTTATTTTTCTAAGAATGAAGAGAGATTTTCTGGGAGAAATATAGGCATTGTTTTCGCTGGTTTTATTTTAATGCGAATTTTAGCGGTAGTGTTCACTTTAATCATGCAAGAAACAACTAAAAATGATCAAGTGATTCAAGAGTTTACTGCCAATATATCTACAATTAATTTGTTTCTATTACTATGCGTGGGTGCACCTGTTATGGAGGAAATCATTTTTCGTGGGGTGATTATCAATGAGTTGTTTAGAAGAAAAGACAATCAACCGATTTCCTTAAAAATGGAAATAATTGGTTTAGTAGTAAGCTCAATTGCTTTTGGTTCAATCCATCTATCAAGTGACATTATTAGCTTCCTTTTGTATGTGACTTTAGGAGCTACTATGGGTACCGTTTATTTGCTAACCAAGAGCTTAGAATGCTCCATTGCAGTCCATTTTTTAAATAATTTTTTACCGTTTCTAGTATTGGCGTTTACAAAATAGCGAATAAATTTTTATGAATAAAGAGACACGATTTTGAAGGGGAATTCAAAATCGTGTCTCTTTATTCAAGCAAGCGCAAATAAAACAGGAGTTCTATTTTACATATAGACCAGATATTTCATCATTCTTATCAAAAGAAATCGTATAAACCCGCTTTTCTTTTTCGTATTTAGTCACTAAAACAACTGTATAATTGCTATCTACTTTTTTGACTGTTGATTTTTCAAATTTTTTGAACTCTCCTGAATCAACGATAATCGGTTCCACTTCTTTTAATTGTTCTTTTGATAAAGAGCTAGTCATTTCTTTATTAAAACGGCTAATCAGTTGATCGTAGTTTTTCTCATTTAAGTAAGCAACTACTTCTTCGGCTTTTTGTTGGTATTTCTGACTAGTTTTTTCATCTACTTTCTCTCCACCACTACAAGCTACAAGTAAAAATAATCCCATGAATAAAGCAACAATCCTCCACTTCTTTCTCATGACATTCCCCACACTTTCTTTAATTTTAAACAGTAAAAAAATAAGCCCAAACTAATAACGATAAGAAATAATTCGATCAGTAGTAGGTGATTGGCCGAAAACCAGACAGGAACCAGCACAGCAGAAGCATTCACTAGAAAATGAAGCGTTAACGCTAAAAGATAATAACCTCTTTTACTAGAAAATACACCATACATCACAATAATCGACAACCCCACATGGAGCAATATAGCAAAAATTCGTTCAATACCACCAATAAAAACCATCTCATTTGATACGTTTGCGCTTTGAAAAAGCAATGGCAAAACAAAAAAATAAAACCGCTTCCAATAGACCGTGTCCTAATCCAAACCAAACGCCGTTTATCCAAGTCATTTCATTTTTTAATGCATTTTTTATAAGAAACCAGCGGGTTGTTTCTTCAAAAAGTCCGGCACTAAAAGCTAAAAGGAGACCATAGCCAATCGGATTAATAGCTGAGAAAAGTAAAAAGTCATTATTTTCTGAGAGCATTGACAACAAAGGAAGACGTAAAACAATCTGACTAAGAAAGAAACTTAAACAACCAAAACCAAAAGCTTTACTAAAGCTAGAGAAGTTAAACTCCTTATTTAAAATCATTCTATCACTTACCTTACATTTATTTGTTTTTACTCCTATATAATAGCTCAATTGTACTCCTTATCCATCTGAAGCTCAATTTTTTTTACATATTATTTTTCCTTATTTTAGAAAAAAAAGAATCTAAGGTTGTAAACCTCTCCAAATGAGCCTTCATGTTATAATGAAACCGACAGGAACATTTTAAGGAGAAAAGCGATGAAACCAATTAAAATTGAACAATCGTATGTTTACGAATTAGTGATTGCAGCATCTTGTTTAGTGCGGGGGAAAACGGAGGCTCTCAATGAAATCTATTCGGAAAAAGAATTAAATGCGATAAAAAAACAGCAGCAATCCTTTTTAGATTGGATGAAACAAACCTACCATCCGATGCTATTTTTCCTTGAGTTTTTTATAGAAATTGAGCCTACAATTAGTGTTGCGGATTTCTTTGATTCTTTTGAGGAGCTTACAGATTTAGAAATTCAAGCAAAAATTTTTCCTACTATTTCGACTGACATACTAGTTGAAAAAAATGCTAGTGAAATAATCAAGAATTATTCAGTAGGGTTTAAAAATGAGAAATCATTGGTTTATTTTTTGGAAAATACCCAATCTGTGATTAAGGACTCAAAAAAATTGTTAACAGCGTTGGATACACCGAAAATGAAAAAGAAAGTGAAAATCAACGAGGCAGATTTGGCTGAAACGAAACAATGGATCTCCTATTTGCTAGAAAATAAAAAATATATTGAAACATTGCGCGTGATCACAGGAAAGCCACTGCCTAAATTTAAAGAGGCGCAGCATGCTTATTTTATTCCTTCATTTTTATATCATATTCCAGTAATTGTTTTTTCAGAAGATTTATCTAAGCAGTTGACTTTCTTTCCAGTAACTTTTGCTAAAGCAGAAGAAGTAGCGATATCAAGGCAGCGTGCCGTTCAAACGCTGAAAGTACTAGCTGATGAAACTAGATTAGAAATGATTGAATTGCTATTAACGCGTCTTCACACCGGAAAAGAACTAGCTGATTTATTAAAAATTCGTCCCGCTACAGTTTCACATCATATTCAGCAAGTCAGAGAAGCAGGGCTTTTGTTTGAATACAGGGAAGGAAATATTAAATTGTTCGGTATTAATAAACGAGTATTACGACAAGTACAAGATTATTTGGAAAATATGAAAATGCCTAAACTATAGCATCTTGACAAGCTTTATTTATATATTATATAATTAGCCAACCATCTAATTAGATGGATGGCTAATTTATTTCAGGTGAAATTATTGGTGTTACTTGTTGTAAGGATGAAAATGACATTTAGCGTTAAGAATAGGGATTATTTTGCATATATTAGAGAGAATTAGGAAATTATATCCGCTCCCCTACTAGCAGTTGGTACCAGTGAAAAACCGCGGAACCGATCTGAGCCCGAAAATCAGGTCTCAGAGCTTCCAAGCTTCAAACTTGGGCTAAAAATAGATGGCAAGCCCAAGTAATTCACATTGGATTCTTAACACGGTTACTGGCACCCACTACTAGTAGTTCCATTGTGTTTTTACACCCAGTTAATTTTTTACCTCATGATCCACTTAGTTAAATGGAAAATGAGCGATTAAATAATGGAAGGAGCTGTCCTCGGAAAACCTTGGAAAGATCGTACTGACAAGAGATTAGAATTTCTTAAATATCTCATATTAATATAAGGAGGGAATAAAGTGGTAGCAATTATTCAAAGAAATTGGCGTATGTATCGACGTTATTTTCCAATTGGCTTATTTTTTAACCGGATTTTAGGTACTACCTACACAATAATTGGTGTTTGGTTGATTGCAGTTTTTCTATTTGAAGAAGAAATTTTATATTCTAAATCATCTTTTATCGGTGATACAACGTATTTTACTTATGCTGTTGTAGGAATTCTTTTTTATAGTTTAGCAGTAGCGACATTAATGAATGTAGGACGAGCACTGATTACAGAAGTGCGAGAAGGAACACTCATCTCATTATTATTAACACCGTATAATGTTTTAAGTTACTTTTTTGGCGTATTTGTAGAACAAGTGTGGCGGACATTATTAGAATTTCTGATTCTCTTGATAGTTAGTTTGTTTTTAGGCGCAGAACTTTGGCATATTTCAGTAGGAAATTGGTTGTTGGGGATTAGCTTTACTTTATTCGTTTGTTTTTGTATGAGTATTTTTTTAGCGAACATTATGCTTCAAATGCGTGATACGTATATAAGTCAGAATACGTTATTCATTTTTATCAGTTTTTTATGTGGAATTACTTTTCCAAGAGAAATTTTACCCTCTGGATTAAGAGTTATAGGAGCATTTGTTCCAGTTACCCAATCTCTAGAAGTATTTCGCATATTGTGCTTCATGCCAGGAAATCATTCAGTCTTACCTAAATTAATTGCAACAGGAATGGTAAGCGCAAGTCTCTATTTTTTATTAGGAATAGTTTGGTACAAAAAAACAGAACGAAAAATTATTAGTTACATTTTTGAATAAGGAGGTCAAAAAAATATGTTAGAAGCAAAAGGATTGCATAAATATTACCTTAGCCGGATTAGAAAGAATCTGTTCAAAATAGAAAAACAAGAAAAACATGCGGCCAAAAATATTTCACTAAAGATGCCAAAAGGGAAAATCATTGGTGTACTAGGTGAAAATGGGGCTGGAAAGACTACCTTAATTAAAATGTTAACGACTCTTTTACTACCAGATAAGGGACAGATTGTAATTGATGGAGTAGATATTAACCAAAATGTTCGTGAAACAAGAAAAAAATTAAACATGATTGCTGGTGGTGAACGAAATATTTATTGGCGCTTAAATGCGTTGGAGAATTTACACTACTTTGGCTCCTTATACAAGTTACCGAAGCAAGAAATTAAAAATCGGTCTGAAATTCTATTAAAACAATTTGGGTTATGGGAAAAAAGAACGATCCCTGTGGAACAATTTTCAAAGGGAATGAAACAAAGACTACAAATTGCGAAAGGCTTAATCAATGATCCAGAATACATATTTCTTGATGAACCAACATTAGGTTTAGATGTTCAAATTGCAAAGGATTTGCGGGTTTGTATTAAAGAGTTGGCAGAAAAAGAAAATAAAGGGATTCTATTAACCACTCACTATATGGCTGAAGCGGAAGAATTATGTGATTATATTTATATTATTGAGGAAGGAAAAATTGTTTTAGAAGGAACTAAAGAAGTCATCTTCGAAAAATTATCTTTGACTAAGCAATTGGTTCTACATGTTCATTCAGAAAGTGAACCCTTTTTAAAAGAGATACTTGAAGGGATAACAGAATTGTATACGGTAGAAAGTGACGATGAAAAAGTGATGGTAACTATTTTTAGTAACGTATTAACTTTACAACAAGGAATTAACTATTTTAATGATAGCAATGTCCAAATAGTCCATGTAAGTCAAGTTAGTCCAACGCTAGAGGATGCATTAATCAAGGTGAAAACAATAACTAGAGAGAATTAGGAAGCTATATCCGTTCCACTACTAGTATATTTACAAATATTTAAAGTCACTTTTGAGAAAGTTCATTATTTTTGAAAAATTTCGTCTAACAAACAGAGAAGTTTCGCTACCAAGTACAAATAGCTATTAAAACAACTGGGGATTTGCTTTCTCCCAAAAAGCGCTCGTCGCAGAGAAAAATTGTTTCCTCGTAAAGGACAACTCGTCACAGGTAGACCGTGCTGTGAATCACGAAGAACGCACTCGCTTTTGTGCTAGCAGTCTGCTCTTTGATTTTGAACCTTTGCTGTATAACATTGTCATGATACTAGGAGTTCTTCTGTGTTTTTACACCCAGTTAATTTTTTGCCTCATAATCCACTTGGTTAAATGGAAAATGAGCGATTAAATAATGGAGAGAACTATCCTCGGAGAATTTTGGAAAGATCGTGATGACAAGAGATTAGAGTTTCTTAGATATTTCTAACGAATTAAAGGAGGTCTGTAAATAATGAAAGAAGCGATTGATTTTATTCAGGTAGAATCTCGAAGGCATTTTTTTAGTGAAGGCATCAATTATTTTTATTTCATGTCAATAATCATTTGGCCTATTATATCTTTTATTCAGTTGCTATTCAATTTTCAAATTTTTCCATTAGAAAAATTAAGCTTTTTAGGAATCCATAACCCAAAAGACCTGTTCTATTACATGTTTATTGGTTATGTTGCTTTTATTATTTTTCAAACAGTTGTTCAAAGTGCTTGGAGAATAGGATTTGAACGATTTCAAGGAACTTTAAGTACTATTTTTATGGCACCAATTTCAAAAGTGCTGTGGCTTTATAGCCGCTCAATTGCGATTGTTTTAACGAATGGTTGGTTCTATTTATGTGCCTTTATTGGTGTAAATAGTTGGTATCATTCTTTTTCTCTTTACACATTATCCATCACTATTTTTGCTAGTTTTTTATTGTTTATAGGAGCCACTATTTGGGGAAGCTTTCTTATGACTTTTTTCATCTTGTTACGAGACGGCACCATTTTATTTATTCTTTTGGAAGGTCCTCAAGAAGCTTTTTCAGGAGCCAAAGTACCAGTCCAAGTAACCCCTTTTGCAATTCAATTAATCTCTAGTTGTTTTCCCTTAACCTATACTATCCTCTTACTGAGAAGTTTGCTGTTAATGAAGGGAGAGATTGTTTTTTATGGAGGTCTATTCATTTTATTGAATCTGATTTTGATTGCTTTGACTATCATTTCCTTGCATTATGGTGAAAAACAGTTACGACGTAAAGGTAGCTTTGATTTGTATTAAGGATTCATTTTTTTGAAAGCGTTAGTATTTTTGTTTCTACCTTGCTATAATTAAGATAGGTTAGGCTTTCATTTTGTAGAAATAAAAGCATGAAATCAAAAAATTGGAGGAGTGACTATCATGGAAGAAACGATACTGTTTAATCGAGGGAATTCTGTAAGTTCTGGTTTTGATTACGATGAATTATCTAGAAAAGCTGAGATTGAGAAAGCTAAAAGGAAAAAACGTGGCGATTTGATTATAGCGAAAGATACGAATGGAGAAGAAATTGCGATCTTTTATACAGATGATAGTGTTCCCCATGAGAAAAAGCATGAAACAGATGCTAAAGAATACAAAGTATTGAAAGTATTAAAATAGAGGCAAGGAGATAGAGAATAATTCGGAGGGAATACAAATGGAGGCAGCGTTGCAGTTGCGTTTACTAGTTGAGAAGGAAGAAAGGATAAGCGAAGCTGAAATTGATCGTATGTTGGCTGATTCTTTGTTAGTGTCGAAATTGACCCAAGAGTATGAACCGAAATATCTATTCAATATTTTTAAGTTAGTGGCTTTATCAGAAATACCTTTTATTGAAAGATTACCTTACACGCAAAAAGTGATTCAGTTTATTAACAAAAATTGTGCAACAGAAGCAGGATTTTCTTATACTGGAAAGATTGCTGATATTGTTCCTTGTTATAACGCCATGTTGTTAGAAGCCTACGTAAGATTAGGTATGGCTGAAACAAAGGAAGCTCAAGCAGCTTTGAATTGGATTAAGAACTATCAACTTTTTGCTAGAAATCTGAAGACTAGCTGGACAGAAAAAGGAATTTGTAAACATGGTGGTTGCTTAAATAAGACTCCTTGCTACATTGGCATTGGCAAAACAGTACGAGCGTTGATTACGTATGGGGAGTACACCAATCATAGTGATCCAGAAGTAGAAAACTTTATTGAAAAAGGGCTAGGCTATATGTTGGAACACCAAATGTTTCTTAGACTGTCTGAAGAAACGCCAATTTCGAAATACATCACAGATAACGCCTTTCCTCAAAGCTATGCTTTAACTGCAACAGATTTAGTTTATATAGTAGGAAAAGGGAAAAAGACGACAAATAATCAAGTTGAAAAATTAATGACGTTAATCAATAAGAAGCAAATTGCTGAGAATCAATGGAAAATTGAGTACATTTACAAGTACAAAGGCTACCTAAGTTTTGAAAACAGAAGAGGCAAGTCAGAATGGTTATCTCATTTATATCCAATCTGGTTAAAGAAATGAAACAATGCGAAGGAATAGTGGGCTAAAAGAATTATAGCTGACTGTTCTTTTTTTACCGAAAAATTTACATAAAAGGGATTGTTTTTCTCTTGACTCGTTCCCTAGGTCGGGGTTTAAACTATGATTATAGCTAGCTAGAAGAAAATAGAAAAGGAGCTTGAACATGTTCAAAATAGGAGAATTTTCAAAAGTTTCCAACATTACCGTCCGAACGTTAAGACACTATGAAAAAGTAGGACTGCTGCTACCATCTAAAGTAGATCAACAATCGGGTTATCGTTATTACAAAGCCGAGCAACTAGGCGTGCTAAACCAAATTAAATTATTACAACAAGTAGGCTTGTCACTAGAATCAATCAAAGAAATTTTACGAAGTCAGGATTTAAGCGTTTTAAATTATTATTATGAATTAAGAGAACAAGAAATCCACTTAGAACTTGAGACATTAAATGCCAAAAAGCAGTTAGTGGAAGAACTAAAAAAACAATTGAAAGAAGGAGTCAGCATGGAAAAATATAATGTCGTAAAAAAACAATTAGCAGTCAGAAATGTGATGAGCATTCGAAAAGTAATTCCATCCTTTAGCGATGAAGGACAATTATGGAATAAATTATATCTAGAAGCACAAAAGCAACAAGTAAAATTTTCAAACCAACCATCAGGCATTAGCATTTATCATGACAAAGAATACCAAGAGGCTAACGTTGACGTTGAAGTGCAAAGTGAAGTGATAGGCAAATATAAAGACACCGAGGAAGCGACATTCTTTGAAGCACCAGCAGTTGAAATTGCATCAGTAACCTTTCATGGCAGCTTTGACCAGATGTCTTTAGTCAGCCAAGCGTTAGCCACATGGATTGATGCGAATGGCTACAAAATTTCTGGTCCAATGATGAACATCTCTCACGTTTCTCCAGCGGAAGACCCAAACCCAGATCATTGGATAAATGAGGTAGCTTTTGTTGTAGAGAAAAACTAAATATCAGACGATTGATTGAACTGATGAAAAGAAGTTTAATCAGTCGTTTTTTCTTGAAAAGAAGAAGCACTATACTAAACCACATATAAAAACAAATACTATTAGGGTTGGATAAGGTAGAGAAGACTGTTTTGAGCTTTCAATTAAAAAAGGAGAGTAGGCTCCACTATCAGCAATTACTGCCAGTGGAAAACCGTGGAACCACTTTGAGCCCAAAGGTCAGGTCTCAGAACTTCCAAGCTTCAAACTTAGGCTAAATAAATTAAGCCCGAGTAATTCACGTTGGACTCTAGTTATGGTTACTGCAACCAACTGCTAGTAGCTCCGTTGTTGCTTACCTATCCTTTTGGCTTGAAGAATCACTCAATTTCAAAGTGTTCAGGATATTAGTTTTAGTTTTTTATGAGGGAAACGTTAATTTAGTTGAGAATAGTCATTCCTAAAATCCTATGATATACTATTGTTATAACAATTAAAAAGTAGGAAAGAGGATTATAGAGTGAAAAATAGGTTAATAAAAAGTCCTGGGGCGACCCCTTTGTATAATCAAATAGCCGATGATTTAAGATTCAAGATTGTTGCTAATGAATGGTCAACAGGTGAGAAAATTCCTCCTGAACTTGAACTTTGTATGCTGTACAATGTCAGTCGTATCACTGTACGAAAAGCAATCGATGAGCTAGTTAGAGAAGGCTATCTTTATAGACAAAGAGCGAAAGGAACATTTGTCCTTTCTTTAGATGATACGAATGAAAAGCAACATTATACAATGGTTAGAAGTTTTACAAAAGAAATGGAGGAGTTGGGAAAAAAAGCAGAGACATTAAGCGCCACGGTAAAGTTAATTGAGGCTTCTAAGCGAGTATCCAAGCAACTAAACATTCCAGAAGGTTCTGAAGTTTTGCAACTAAGAAGAATTCGTGGCACAGTGGGGCATCCATTCGCTTATTTCATTACTCATATACCATATATTGAAAAGTTTTCACTAGATAATGAAGACTATTATGGGTCGTTTTATGATTATTTACGTAGCTTCGGCATTGTAGTTTCTGAATCTAAAGAATATGTGGAGGCTACAATTGCAACCGAAGAACTACAAAAGATATTAAAGGTCCCTGAATATACCCCCATTTTAAAACGAGTTAGAATGACATTTCAAAGTGAACGCAATTTTCATGAATTTAGTGAATGTTATTACATTGGTAATCAGTACCGTTACTATGTCGAGATGAATGGGTAGTCCTTAGAAAATAAAAATTGGTTAGAGAAAAAACTCTAATCATTTTTTTATATTTCGTAAAAATTATAAAACAAGCTTTCTTCAGAGTGTTCATGAGTTGAAAAAACATTAAAATGTTTTTTAAAATAATATTGTAAACGGATACGTTCTTTTTATATTTGAAATGTTATGGGATAATTAATCATAAGTCAAGAAGGAGGTGAAATGTAATGAAAAAATTATCAGAAGAACAAAGTTCATCGGTTGTTGCTGGGTTGGTTTATGATGGAAATATTTTTTACGTAAATGGAACACGTCAGAGTTGTGCCCATTATTGCTCGAAAGGAAGACGTCAACACAATGTATACAAGAGTGGAGGAACTTGGTATATTACGCACCTATGTACAAGTGCTCCTTAAGTGTTAATGTTTGTTTGAGGGGACTGAAGCAACGATGTTTCGGTCCTTATTTATAGCTTAGAATGACATGTATTAAAAATAATTTTATATTTTAGGAGTTATATAATTGTTTACATATTTGAAATTCGAAAGAGAAGTAATTAGAAAATCATTCCAAAAGTTGACTCTTCTGGCGATTTTAGCGATAATCGGTACTCTATTTTTAATCAATAGACAAAAAGCGACAGAGGAAGTTCAAAACTTTGAAAAGTTGTATCATTTTACGCAAGAAGATTTTGATAGAAATATGGATATTGGATCGCTTGAATCATATTTGAAACAAGAATTAACTGAAGAAGAATATAACAGAGATAAAAAAATGGCTTATCAATTTTCAGATACCAGATTAAAGATATTTTCTTCAATTGTTAATAAAGATTATCAAGCCTATTATAGATATCAATTGGAGAATCTCGAAACTTTTGCCATAGATGAGTTACTCAATGTTAATCAGGGAACCGAAATATTTTATGACTCACCCTTTGTTTTTATGCAATATGCTGACGGTCAAAATAAGCTTTATAATCAATTACTAAAGAGGAGGTTGAAGTTAGAAACACCTAGATATGGGATTTCTAATTGGCTGTTTACTCTGTCTTCTTTAAAATACATAACTTCTATAATTGGGGGATTCTTTTTTTTAATAGTTTGTGGGTTTATTCATTTTGGTAAGTACGAAGAGCAGCAATCAAAGATGCTTATGACTTTGCCGATAAATAAAACGAGTATATTACTAGGGGATACTATTCTATTCTTTTTTCATTCTATGCTTATGCTCAGTTTTATGTTGATTTTTTGTTATCTATTTGGTTATATTTTCGGGGAAGTAGTTCCTTTTGATTATCCAATTATTGTTAGAAATGCTGATAAAATTGTTCTTATTCCTGTATACAAAGTTGTTCTGTATCTTTGCTTTCTGTTTCTTTTAGTATTGAATGCAATGTTTCAATTATCTGTGACGGCTATGTTTTTGGTTAAAAAGACTTTTCTTGCTATTTTTGTTAGCAGTTTATGCGTACTTTTAATATCTATATTTTTCCAAAGAACAACAATTATAGGAGAAGTGTTTTCTTCCTACAATCCGTTTACTTATACTTCACCTTTTGATCTTTTTGTAGGAATAAGTAATGAAGTAATAGATACAGTTCAAGCTAATGCGAGTTCGTTGACCTATAACAATGTAGACTATTACAGTGGATTAACACTGGTTGCGTTAAATAAGAATATTGATGTCTTTAAAGGAGGTATCTCCTTATTTATGACATTTTCAGGGCTATTTATTATCAACAATTTTTTAATCAAACGAACAAAATTTTAAAGGAGTCTGGCAAATGGTATTAGACATATGTGGATTGTCAAAAAGCTTTGGTAAAGTAAAGGTACTTAAAAACATTAATTTTCGAATAGATACCCCTAGATTGATTGCTCTTGTGGCCCCAAATGGTTCTGGTAAATCGACATTAATGAATCTCATTTGTAATCTTGAAACAATAGATGAAGGAGAGATTACCGTTTTTGGATATCAATCAAAGGAATCAGAAATCTTTAAGAGTTTATCATATATGCAGGATAACTCCGTTTTATATAATAATTTAACTGGTTGGGATCATATAAATTTGATCAAAGGAGCTCATAAACTAACTCAGAAACAGGTAGTTGAAACATTGGAATATTTAAAGATGACTAGTTACATGAATAAAAGAGTGAGAGATTATTCTTTAGGTATGAAGCAGCATTTACTTTTTGCTATGGCAGTTTTACCAAAACCAAGGCTTCTTATTCTTGATGAACCTATCAATGGATTAGATCCTATAAGTGTTGAAAGAGTAAGACAGTTATTACTTGATTTGTTTGAAAAAGAGGGAGTAACCATTTTGTTATCTTCTCATAATCTAGATCAAATTGAGCAGTTAACAACAGATATTATCTTCTTAAAAGACGGGAGTTTATTATCTGAAGAAGAAGTGGTGAGTCAAAGACCAGAGATGTATTCCTGCATTACTGATAGTCCGGAAAATTTAATCACTGTTCTGGAGTACAATAATATTAACTATACGAGGAAGACTAAGTACAAATTTTTACTATCTATGAAATTATCAATCAAAAAGTTGTTTTTTAAGCAATGTGCAGAAAAAGAGATTCGCTTTTTTGATTTTGAATTACTTAGATACTCCTTAAGTGATGTATATCACGAATTATTTGGAGGAAAAACTTTATGAGTTACTATTTTACTTTTGAAGCAACAAAATTTTGTAAAAATTTAAAGAATATTGTCATTTTAATACTGGCTTTTTTTATAACTATTTTAGGTGTTTTTTATCTTGGGAGTATCCAAACTAAAGAAACAGATGAATTAAAAAAAGAGCTTACTTCTGAGTATATGCAGTTATATACTGTTCAGTTGGACTTTTTTCAAGTTGGACAAGGATATCGTGCTCTTGAAGAAATCTATTCGGGAAGTAAAATTAGTTCCATAGAAGTTCAGGAAATATTGCAATTATGTAATACAGGGATGGAGAAAATTGATAGCTACTTAGCTAGCTTATCTAGTGATAATTGGCGAGAAATCGTTACAGCACATTTAGAATATTTGAAGATACTTCAAGAATTAACTTTATTAGAGATAGTTATTCCAGTGAAATATTCCGATATAAATATAGCAACTGAAATAGAAAAAGATAGATATTTTTTGGACAAAAATATTAAACCAAATTCTGCTATTTACGGATACTCTGGTATTGGTTATCTGAATTATGTTTCAGAGTATATTTTTTCTGTTTTTGGACTCATTTTCCTTTGTTTACTGTTTTTTGATTTATATAGGCAAGAATATGAAAGCAATACGATTCGGTTGATTTATACGCTTCCTATTGAACGGAATAAAATTTTCAGGGCAAAAATGGCACTATCATTTCTCGTTTATCTAGCTAGTGTTTTTATACTGATTAGTTTAGCTTTACTTGTGGGAACGATATACTGGAAAAACTTTGGTTCAATTAAGTATCCAATTGTATTGACTACTGGAAAAAAAATTTCGAGTTTGACTTTCAGCTCTTATTTTTTAATGAATCTAGTTCTGTTTTCTCTGTATACCTTATTTGAGTTAAACTTAATAAGGCGTGTGTCGACAGTTGTTAAAGGGATGAGCACGTCATTTTTTTCTATTTTGGTTGTTACCTGTGTCCCAAGCATACTGACAAACGAGTTTTTTTTACCAGCTCCGTACTCTTACATTAATCCATTCTATTTTAATCGGGTTAGCGAGGCGACAAAGAAAGCATTCGAATCTCATGATCTATTTAGGTATTTCTTTATTGGTGGAGGTGTTCTTATCTTTTTTTCAATTTTGGGTAGTAAGTTAAAAGGGAGGAAAACAAATGAAATATGCACATAATATGCAGAGTCTCCAAAGTGATTGTGGACTTGCGGTTGCAAAAACAGTGTTAGAGCAGTTCAAACTTATAAGAAAAGAAAAATATTTTGATAATATTGAACTAACTTATCATGGGCTATCTACATTTGAAGTTTCAAAAATATTGATACAGCATGGTGCAGAGGCATCCGTTTATGAAATAAACGATGTAGAAGAATTGTTTGATCAAAAATATCCATTTATTACTGTAGTAAACGCGAACGGTTTACTTCATTATATAGTGATACACAAACATGACAAAAAGAACAATGAATTGCTTGTATCAGATCCTGCGAAACCAATAATTAGCAAGTTATCTAAAAAGGAGTTTACAGACTCTTTTGCAGGTGTTGCGATAATTACAAACTCTGTAGAGAAAAAAAAGATTGATGCAAATAAAACCAAATCTTTAACAAAAAAAATTTATGATAGTGTTATGGCTAAACTCCCTGTTAAAATGAAGCTTGAACTAAGTGTGTTAGTTTGTGCTAAATTTGTTATGCCACTACTCTTTTTTGAATTGCTTCAAAGCCTAATGCAAGAAAATTTTGCCAATATCACGAAAACTAATATGATTGTTTACGGGCTATTCTATCTGTCTTTTTTCATAGGAATGTACCTTGTAGGAATTCGTTTTGCGCAACTTAAATTAAGAATTGAGAACAAACTTCAGGAGAAAGTAATATTTGATTTTTACGAATCTAGTATGGCAGAAGCTGCTGATTCAGAAAATATAGATAACATGATTGGGTACTTATCAACACTTATTGGTAGTTCGACAGGCATAAGTAGTAAATTCTTTCTTAAAATTGATGCATTAATAACTATTGGCTTAGTTTTATTCCTATTCAGTATGCATTACTCATTCCCTATCATCTATTTGGCAGTCACGATAATTTATATTGCTTATGTTTCTCATTCACTTAATGATATAACAAACTTCCAAAAAAATCTAACGTTGCAATCCAATAAAATTTTAAGTAGCTTTGAAAAAATTATTTCAGGTGCTTTTGATATTAGAATATTCCAGAAGCAGATGCAAGCACGAAATAATCTAGAAAAACAAACAAAAAAATTTTTTGAAGCAAAATATTTAGAAGAACTTTTGCAGAACAAGTTGGCGTTATTGTCTAATTTGTCAACATTTTTAATAATTATTTCTGTTTTAGCGATTACTTTTGTATCGTATAAATTTTATGGCAACGTATTGTATCCTTTGGCATCAGGAATGTATGTATTTTTTATTATAATAAACTCAATGGAAAGTATGGCAGGAGATTATTTAACTTATCGCTTAAGCCTAACATCATTAGATTATGTTCAGGGAATTAAAAATTTTTCATTCGACACTCTTCTAGAAGAAACAGAGAAGCTGTCTGTTCCATCGGTAGTGAGTGGTATGGAAATTCGAGGAATTAATTTTTTTTATAATGAGGGAATTGACGTTTTAAAAGACTTGAATTATACATTTTGTGGAGGGAGAGTTTATGTGATAGAAGGGAAAAATGGTGTAGGAAAAACAACATTTTTCAAGCTGCTTCTAGGTGAAATAGCACCCAATAAGGGCTCTATTTTTCTAAACAATCAAGAATATTATGGAATGAAAAATACCCAAGTTCTTGATGTCATCTCTCATTATTCTTCTGAAGAGTTCATATTTTATGGAACTGTGCAAAAAAATATTTCTATGGATGTCTTCCATGATTCTGTAGATTCATGTGAATATCGTTCGATTTTTTCAGATCATTTAAGCGCATCTAAGATCATTTTTGATAAGGGAGATAACATCTCTAGTGGTCAGATACAAAAGGTGCTTCTAGACAGATGTTTTTATAAAAATGAAAGCTCTATTTTCTTATTAGATGAACCTTCAAGCAATTTAGATGAACAAGCTAGAAAAGAACTTAATAATCATTTAAGAAAACTAAAAAAACAAGGGAAAATTATTTTAATTATTTCTCATGACAGTCTTTTTCATGAATATGCTGATGAAATACTGATAATGGATGGAGGAGTTATTGAAAATGAAGAAAAGTAAATTGCTTATTGCTTATGCTTCTATGCTGGTAGCAGTAGTGACAGCTCTGTTCATAATGAATTCTTCTAGTCACGCTCATCGAGAAGATGCTGATTATGATAAGCTTGTCGAACGATTGAACTATAGTACGTTTGAAGAATTTGAAGTGAAAAAAGAAGAAAAAGATACTTTTGTGTTGTTTGTGGGTCAAGATGGATGTGGTGCTTGTGAAGATTTAATGCCTACACTTCTCGAAATATCTAGTCAAGATAAAGTTAGGCAGAACATCTACTATATGAATATTCAAAGCTCTAATAATGATTCAATCAAAACAGATTATGGAGTTATTGCCACCCCCACGTTATTATTTATTCAAAATGGAAAAGTAGTACATCGTATGGAAGGAAGTGCTGGTGAAAATAAAGATAAGAAACTTATAAAAAAGCAATTTAGAAATTTGAATTTAATTTAATGTGTTGGTTATCAAATTTAAAGGAGAAATAAGATGAAACTTTCTAAAACTTTTAGTATAAGCACTATAGTAGTTCTAAGTACAGTTGTTATTTTTCAATGTATCTATTTTATAGAGAAGCAAGAAAATCATGAACAAGAATTGACTAGGCTAGAAGCCGAATTAGAGAGTAGTTATCCTAAAATATATGATTCTTTGGATAGTGTAACATATGAAAGTTTTACCAATCTTGTGCATCAAGGACAGGAGGAACTAATTTTTTATGTGGGGAGACCTACCTGCGAAGATTGTAACTTATTTGAGCCAAAACTCATTAAGCTAATCAATTCCAACAAACTAAATAAAAAAATTAAATATTTAAATGTTGCGAGAATACGAGAGAATGAAAAAGCTTGGGCAAATATGAAAAAAGAATATAGTATAGAGTACACACCTACATTAGTAAAGTTTTCTAACGGAAAACTGCTATCGAAAACCGAATGGACACCGGAAAAAGGGCTTTCTATTCCTGTTGTACAGAAATGGTTAGATGAGAATATGAAATAAGAGAAAAGATTATGCTTGTTTATAGAAAAATAGAACATAAAATTACCCTATTTCTAAAACTTAAAACGAGTTTTAGAAATAAGGTAACTTTTCCACTAATTTTTTGGTGTTTTCATTACCATTCTTTTTCTTTCAATAATTTATCTACAGAAACTTGATATACTTCACTCAATCTAATTAGATTCTCAATGTCTGGATAGCCTCTATTATTTTCCCACTTTGAAATAGACTGTCTTGTAATTCCTAGCTTCTGAGCAACTTGCTGTTGAGTTAAACCAACCAAATTTCTATGAAATTGTAAACTTTTACTGATAGTCAATATTCAACAACCCCTTTAAATTCCTTTGTAATTATATTATATAATAGTTCTATATGAAATAATAGTAATTTTAAAATATATGTTTTTGAAAGTGGACATCTTATTGTATCAATTGGTTATTTATTAATATGTGAATGTTTATACTAATTTAGTATGGATCTGGCTACTTCGTGAATCTATATCTTAGAGGATTCGATATTTATTTTGTAAGATTGATTCTAAGATAAATCAGTGTTCAAGACTATATTATTTATGACTTGTATAGACTTCCTCTAGTACCTAATTCAAGATTGTGATCAAATTAGAAGTATATTTTAAAAACGGTTGTTTTTTAAATTTTTATATGAATGATAATTTTAATTATAAAAAGAATAACTTGAACGTAACTGAGGAGTTACTAGCTTTAGGAGAGGAATCAAGATTAAAATTACTTGTTTCTTTCACATGAAAAGCAACATTATACAATGGTTAGAAGTTTTACAAAAGAAATGGAGGAGTTGGGAAAAAAAGCAGAGACATTAAGTGCCACGGTAAAGTTAATTGAGGCTTCTAAGCGAGTATCCAAGCAACTAAACATTCCAGAAGGTTCTGAAGTTTTGCAACTAAGAAGAATTCGTGGCACAGTGGGGCATCCATTCGCTTATTTCATTACTCATATACCATATATTGAAAAGTTTTCACTAGATAATGAAGACTATTATGGGTCGTTTTATGATTATTTACGTAGCTTCGGCATTGTAGTTTCTGAATCTAAAGAATATGTGGAGGCTACAATTGCAACCGAAGAACTACAAAAGATATTAAAGGTCCCTGAATATACCCCCATTTTAAAACGAGTTAGAATGACATTTCAAAGTGAACGCAATTTTCATGAATTTAGTGAATGTTATTACATTGGTAATCAGTACCGTTACTATGTCGAGATGAATGGGTAAAAAAATGTATGGACAAAATAAAAGTAAGTAAGACAACAACTGATTTTCTTTAGTTTAATTAGGTTAATTGTCTATACTCTTAACTAGATAAGTATAGAGTAATGTACGATAATCGACAGAATGACTAGCTTGTTTTCGCCTTGTTCACTCTGATAATACAATCGTTTAATCGTTGAATTCTAATTTAGCCGGATGGGAATATTCCTAAAGTAAATAACGCTTTATTTAGAGTGTTAAAATCAATGATTTGGAGACGTCTCGTTTTAGAAGCTAGGCTTTTGGTAGCTACTTCTATACTATCCATCTTTTATTTGATGTTGCAACATGTATATATTTTATGATCACTTCTTCAATTTCCAAGCATTTCCACTATTTTACTCTCTTTTATTGGTAATTATAGAATAGAATGGAACAAAACTGATTTTTAATTATTCCATTATAAAAGCTTTAGAATGTCTCTACGTGAGCCGTTCTTAAAGCTTTTTTTATAAGCGAATATAACATTTTTTTATGAATTTATTTATAAATGCGGTGTTCTCAATTAATATAACACTTACTTTTCAATTTCCATAAATTGGACACTGAAGCTTGATTTAGCAGTATTTATTACTTGCATAACTATTTGAAAATAGAAAATATTTTCAAATTTTGCTATTAGGCTAGTCCATTTTGAAACTTTTTTTGTTTTAAAATGATATACAATGAGATATATATAAATAAAATATACATATTAATTAAATATAAAATAAATAAAAAAGTATCTAAGGGGATGGAATAGTGTGTGGAAGTAAACTGTTCGTTAAAAAAGCAATAGAGTTACAAAAATTTATGAAAAAATGAAGGGCGAGTAGTTTGTCATTTTTTTATGAATGGTTATTAATTGAAAAGTTATATTTTTTATGTCTGAGAATAGAAGAACTAGACTGTTGAACCACTGGAAAAGATTCTGAATTTTAGAAAGAAGGAATACAATGAAAAGCAAACTAAAATTAATAATGAGCATGACACTTCTTGTGATTTTCTTTATACCTACTGTAGTGTTCGGAGAGGAACAGGCAATACCTTATTCTATCACTCCAATACTATCTGGCACTCAAGAAAATACTGCTGCTTCATATTTTGACATGATACTAGAACCCGGGCAAGAAGAGGAATTGAAATTACTTGTAAAAAATAATAGCGATAAAGAAATTACTGTAGATATTACGCCAAACACAGCCCGTACTTCCGATTCAGGAACAATTGATTATTCGGGAATAGAAGCAGAGCTATCGACGACATTACCTATTAGTTTTGAGAAAATAGTTACAGGGAAGCAGAAAGTTAATGTTCCTGCAAATGGTAAGAAAGAAGTTTTATTTAAAGTGATGATGCCTAAAGAAAGTTTTGACGGAGCAATTTTAGGTGGGTTTTATGTAAAGCAAACCAATATTTCTGATTCTAAAAAAGCGCAAGAAGGTGTAAACATAAATAATGAGTATGCCTTTGTTGTGGGGGCAAAATTAGCTCAAAAAAAAGAGGTGATTGAACCACAATTTAAATTAAGTACCATCAAAGTTGAAAAATGGAATGAGCGTCACACGTTGGGAATTAAGCTGATTAATGATGCACCGAAAATAATGAGTAATATGACATTGGAAACGATGATATATCAAGAAGATAAGCAAATTAAGCTGTTCGAAAAGCGAAATTTTTCGATGGCACCCAATTCAATTTTTCATTTACATGAAGTAATTGCTCCATCTGAATTACCTAAAGGTACCTATAAATTGAAGATTGTGATTAAAAAAGAGGATAAAACATATGCATTGCAAAAGAATTTTAAGGTATCTACGCCGGAGTCTTTAGCCGCAAGTGACAATGTTTTAAATTCTGACAAACAAGAATATAACCGTTTGTATATTTTAATTATTACTATTTTAACTCTAGGTCTGTTCATCCTTTTGACAATCATTATTTATACAAGAAAAAAGCATAAAAAGAGATAGAGATCACAGCATGTGATTTTTATATAAAAAACACACACAAGGAGAATCAATTATTATGAAAAAAACAATTATCGGATTCACATTACTCAGTGCACTGTTAGTATCTGGAAGTCAAAGTGTCTTTGCAGTAGAAAGTACGTCAAAAGGAAACATATTGTTAACTACAGATGAGACTGCAACACCACCAGTAGAGCCAGGTGAAGAGCCAGATGATGGTACGACTACTGGAATGACAGGATCTTTGACAATTGACTATGTACCTAATTTTAATTTTGTTCAAGCGCAAGGTGGATTATCAGGAACCTTTTCTGACACTAAAACTAAAAACGTACAGGTAACAGATAAACGTGGAACAGGTTCTGGTTGGAATTTAGATGTTTCTATTACGCCGTTTAAAGATAGCGACAAAGTGATAAAAGGAGCAACTATCACTTTACCTGGTACAGCGGAAAAAGGAAATCAAGTAAATACTTCTGAAGCAATCACGACGCAAGAAAATAGCAATATTATGGTTAATTCTGACGTTTCTACTCCAATAAATATTGCAATGGCAGGAAAAAATGAAGGGATGGGTACTTGGTTAGTGAAGTTTCAAAATGCTTCAATGGATATACCTGAAGGAAATGTATTAGGAAATTATTCAAGTACATTTACATGGACACTTTCTTCAACACCGATAGAGTGAAAGGAGTTTTTGTAGAATGAGTAGAGATAAATCGATTATAGTTTTGTATTTGTTAACGGTATTCTCCCTCTTTTCTACTCTTGAAGTTTCTGCTGAAACGTACCAAAGCATGAGTGGTCAATCCAAGGCTGCTCTTTCTTTGCAAAAAGGAAAAAATGAAGCTGCACCAGGGATTATTATTACTGAACATGAAAAAGATGAGATTACCTCGCAAACAGGTGATGTAACAATTGATTATGTGCCAAATTTTAATTTTATTTTAAACAGGATAGAAAATGGAATTGGTTATTACGAAATGCAATTGAAAGATAAAGCTGCTTCTTTTCTACAAGTAAGTGACCGTTCAGGAACAGGTGGAGGTTGGACTCTTGATTTGACGGTTAAACCATTTATAGGAGAAAAAGGTAGTAGGTTAACAAGTGGAACCCTTATCTTTCATCAAATAGTTCTTGATAAAAAAGCAACAAACGTTTCTAAATCACCTGTTTTTGAAAAAAAAATTATCTATAGTATTGGTGAAAAAAGTCAGAGCCAGCCATTGATTATCGCGAATAAAGGAGAAGGTCTTTTTAATTGGGCCTTAAAATTTGAGAAGGAAAAAAAAGGTTTAGTGACCATGGAAGTTCCTCTTGAAGGAAATAAGACAGATCGGTATACAAGCACGTTTCTGTGGCAATTGCTAGCAACACCTGTTGATTAAGAAAGGAGACAAGGATGAGATATATATTATTATTAATAAGCACACTTGTATTGTCTTTTCTTGTTTGTGCAACAAGTGTTGAGGCTGCTAATGGAGAGTCGAAAGCTACAGTTGAAATAGTAGGGGCAGACAAAAATGAGCACTCCAGCTTAAATCTGGATACGCAAGTGACATCGGATGGTAATAACCTTCCGAAGACAGGTGAAGCTGAAAATCTTCTGTTTCAATTATTAGGCGGAATCTTTCTTTTTCTTAGTTTAGTTTTTCTTTTTTATAAAAATAGAAAGAAAAGTGGATTCCTTATTGTCTTTTCTATTTTAGGAATGGGACTGACAACTATGGAAGCAGAAGCTTCTGTACCTAATCATTTGTCAATCGATCAAATATTTGATTTTCCACAAGGGTCTGCGATACTAAATAATAGTGCGAAATTAAGTGTTGAAGACGATGGATTAGTGATTTTAACAGATAATTTTGGTCAAACAAGTGCAGTTTGGAGCACGGATAATAATGTAATGGATTTAACAAAGGATTTTCAATTAGAAACGCATGTACGTCAAGCAGCTAGTGACAATGCTTCAGATGGATTGGCGTTCGTTATGCAAGCCAAAAGACCTACTGGTCAAAAATGGTATACGCACCCCTTATCATCGTTGGGTGCGTATGCTTCAACAAGCTATGCGAATGCCATTGATGGAATTCCTTATAGCTTTGCGATTGAATTTGATTTGTACAGTAATAATAGTACGGTAAATAATGGACATGGCTTTGATGTAGGAATTAATGGGCAACATATCGCTAATGTATATCCAGGAATGTTAGCTAACTACGAGACTATTACTTCTGGTTCTAATCGATATAGAAAACAATTACATTGGAATCTGCAAGACAATTTGAAGTTGACTGATGGCAATTGGACGAAGTTGGAAGTCAGGTGGACTGCCGCAACATCACAGTTATCTTATCGAACAAGCAGTGAGGCTAGAAACTACGACAGCGGTTGGAGGCACATGAATCCAGATACCATACGCACAGAGTTGGCCATTAAACAGGGAAATACAAAAGTATACTGGGGATTTACTGGATCGACTGGTCAATACAATCGTGTAGAACAAGAGGTTATCTTTACGAGAATCCCAGGGTTAGTTACCGCAAAGTCGTACATTAAGATGAATCAAAATGGGAATCAAGTAGCACCTGGAACAACCTTAAAAGCAAACTCTAAAGTTCAAGTAACTTTAGGTGGTCAGTATCTTTCAGGCCGTCAAAATTGGCAGGCTGTCAATGGAAAAGTGACTGTTCCAAACAGTTTATCTGTCGTTCCTAATACGACTAAAGTAAACGATAGCCAAATTGATGATTCTCATTGGGAAGGCAATGTATTATCACGTGCGAGTTTAAATGATTTCACCATAGAGAATAATGAACAAACGATTACTTTTGAAGCGATTGTAAAAGACGATATGACTGGAGAAAGTAGTATTTCTGGTACGCTTGAAGGGAGAAATGCAATCGTTGACGCAGATGCGTTTACATTTAGGACATCGCCTTCTGATTTGGCTTTCAAAATCGTCAGTCCAGAAGATAACCGCGTGTTTTTTGATGATATCACTGCGTTTCCTATAGATATTACATTTATCGACAATTCTAAAACGGATATTGAGCAATCTATTTTGACTGATGAAGGAGACGTATTACAAAACAGTACAATCTCCTCAGATTTGGTTGAGCAAGTATACTCAATTAACTTCCTCGATTCCTTTAATAAGCTTTCATATGGTAAACATATGTTAGAATACCGATTGAAAAATATTAGTGGAAAAGTAGTATCACGCTCGTTCAACTTTTCGAAACAAAGTAAACCAAAGCTAGAAGTACTTGAGAACGAAGAAAATAGCTACTTTGTTGGCGATAAGATTCCCTTTAATTTCAATATTACTGATAAAGACAGTGAAAAACTCAGCTTATATATGCAAGTTGATGAGAAAGAAGCTGTAAAAGTAGCAGATTATAGGAATGATTTTTCAACTACTGTGAGCCAAATGTATGAATTGAAGACCGATGATTTTTCTTCTGGCATTTATACGTTTAAGTGGTTTTTAGTCGATGAAAATGACAATCAATCACCCATCATTACTTATTCTAAAAAAATAACAATTGAAGGAACGCTCTCTTTTCAAGAATCGCCTAGAAATTTTAATGAGGTAGATTTGAAACTAAGTGGTTCTAGAAAAAAAACGATGCCTATAAAAATAGCAGTAGTCGATACTCGAATCAAACCTGCACCTTGGTCATTATCAGTTATATCAACTACTGGTTTTTATAATGAAGAATCTAACAAGTATGCACCTGAAGATTTTTTTAGTTATATAGATAATGAGGAGCATCTATTGATTGGGAAAGATTCTTTCACATACTTAATTAAGAATTACTTGTCTCAAAAAGAGGAAATAGTATCAGTTAATGAAACTGGAGAAACAGGTTTTTATATAACACCAAATAATGGGATGCATACCGGGAGTTATACTGGTAGTTTAACTTGGGTATTAGAAATGACACCAAATGAATAGATAAAATATTTTGTCAATTTAGGAAACAATAGCGTTAGTAGCCAAGTTGTGTTGCAAGATAAAAAAATAAAGATCCCGCACTCTTCTAATTTTACTGTGCGGTACGAAAAAGCATAGTGGTATAATGTGTGACAATAGTAGCTGTTTTATTAAGAGCTAAAGACTATCCTCCGAACTTGATTTTAAATTAAGAATTATACTAAACGAGTAACTCTTTTGATTGAATCAAGAATGAGGAGCCTGCAGTGTGTCTCTAGCTCTGCTGGCTCCTCATTTAACTTTATAGTATGTTTAAAAATGTTGCCTACATCAGTTGACAAAGAGTCTTGCCTACGCTAGAAATTTCGGAATTATTAATCACTTAATTCTATTCAGGAATCACTTAAATGAAGTCAGAGTTCGAGTAAAATTTTTCATTTAGCCAGTCAGAGTAAAACTCAGTTAATTTCTTTATATCTGCTGCTGTTGGATAAATAGAAAAACAGTAAGATGGAATTTCCTTTAATTTAAGAAAAGGATTATTAGTAAGGATTACGTCGCAATCAACTTTTTTTGAGCTTAGTGTCTTTAAATCCATAAAAATAGGTAATTGAACATCTAGCATACTAGGTAGAAGGAATTCTAGTTCTTGTTTCATCAATTTTAGATGAGATATCTCTGTATCGAAAAGCAATAGAACTTTTAATTTTGGCTGGAAACGATAAAGTGCTTCGGTTAATCCTTTCATATTAGTCAGTATAATATAGATGGATTCAGCCATTTTGTCATAAGTAGTGTACGAAACATATGGCTGGAGGACTTCATGCAGTATTTTTTTTATAAAGGGATGTCTTTTATAGGCTGCTTCGACAAAAAAATGGTATTTATCAAAGATAATATAATTGTTCCCGTAAGTTAGCGTTGTAAAGTTATAAAGTCTTAAAATAAGATCTGATTGATCTATCTCAGAAGGAATATCAAAAAAAGAACACAGTGAAGAAATGATATTATTAATCATATTTACAGATTCATCAATTTTTTTTGATTCTTTTTGTTTAATCGTAAGTGTTTGAAAATCTTTAGCATAAAATGGATTTAGAAAAATAAAGGTGGCTTGGGAATAGATTTTTGTAAAACTATCCAATTTAAATAATTGATAGAGTTTTTGGTATTGTTTCTCAGAAAAAATCAAATTACTCTCCGAAATCTCATCTAAATCTTTAATAAAGAAATTTTGTTTAATTCTAAGAATATTGGCATATATATAAAAATTAAAGCGTTCGTTAATAGGATAGTTAATTTTTTCAGATATGAGTGGTTTCAACCACTCATATAAATCATTCAAAAACGTGTATTCTTCTGTGTTAAGTATCTGTTTTGAATCCAGAAAAGTTTCTTGAAGCAAGTGAATCGAAAAATTAAGTATCTTTTTTTCATCTCCAATTAATGAAAACGGTGGGGGTGAAATGCTGAAGCCATTTTTTTCTAAAATCTTGTTCATCCGTTTAATAGTTCTTCTTATTGTTGATTCGCTAATAAAAAAATCTTCTGCTAAAGAGCTGTAGTTATAATTTTCTTGTAAAATGATTCTTGTTAGAATTTGAAACTCTAAGCTACTTTTTAAAAAACACGAGTAAACGTATTCAAGATTGCAATTATCGGGAAAATCAAGTGAATAATGCCCTCGATTATTTCGAATGATAGAAACAGGTGAAATTAGATTATTGACTGCAACTACATCTCCTGCAAATGTTCTTGGTGTACAATCAAGATTTCTGCAAATGCTAGTCGCTGTAGAATCAGGTGTAGAAAGAATAAATTCAAGCAACGATAATTGTCGTTGAATGTGTTTAGTCATTAGTTTTCTCATAAGTATCAGCCCCTTGAAATCTAATTAATTGTAGCTGATTATATAATAGTACAATCAAAAAAAATAACAAGATAAATGCTTTTGAAATAAGGGTTCTTTCATTTTAGTAATCAAATTGAGGTGGAGATATTTAGAGGAAGAATTAGAGTTTACCGAGAGTTTTTTTGGCTAAACAGCAATGCAATAAAATATTTTGCCTGCATCTAACTTATATTAAATAGTTGGAAAATAATTAGTATAGGTAAAAAACAAGTAAATCTGTAAGGAAATTGCTTGGACAATTCACAAATAAAAAATTGGTGTGACGAAATAAGAGACATATAGCGATTACTCTTTTATAAGCTTGTAGAAACTGGAATAAATGATTACTGTTTATATTAATTACTATAAGCATCATCAGATAAAAATGAAATTAGCTGGCATGAGCTCATTTCAATAATGAGTTCATACCAGCTTCGTTTAAAAATAAAAAGAAAAGTGAATAACAGGTTGAGAAGTACTGATTAGTTTGAATGGACCATGTAGTCGTTCTTCTTAGAGTTACGATGTAGAACATTTTCAATGTTTTCAAAATTCATTCTTTTTTATTGATTTATTATTGTTTGCTGTCCGTCAATTTCCAATACTTTTTTATGAAACAGCGAGTCATTATTTCGATAATCATGTCCAGATTCCGTTAGCCAACATGCGCCAACAGACAACGTTGTTTTGCCAGTATTAATCAGTCGATGGGCATATTTTCCTGGAATATAATGAACAGACTCCGGGATCATTTCTTTGATAATGGTTTCACCTGTAGGGGTCGTTAGTAACAGCAAGCCAGTTCCGTCAATTCCCCAATAGTATTCACCAGTATCGATTTTTTGATGAACATGCCCTCGTGTCATGTAATATTCTTGGCCGATTTTCCCTGGATAAATATGAGAAATTCCGAAAAATAAACCGCCTAAATGCCCCTCTTTAAGGTTGTTATCATGGATTTCAACTTCATAAATAACCGTATTGGGATCTGCTTGTTCAAATGCCTTAGAGTCTGAAAAAATTCCCTTTAACGTACGTAAGGTTGTCTGCTTTCTAATCACGTTTGTGCCTTCTAAAGAAGCAGTCTGCTGCTTCAAAAAGAGAGTCGCTGGTAGAATCATGTTTTCACTCCTTTAAGGTTCAAAATCTATCCAAATTGATTTTGCAATTTGTGGGTGTGTAACAAATGCAAATAATTCAGGATTTTGTTGATATTGAGTATAGATAGGGACATTTTTACGAATCCCAAGTTCAGGATAACTCCGAGCAGATGTGCAGATTAATTCTGACTGTTTATACGCAGGATTTGATTGCCACGTCACTTGATTTCGTTGTTTAATCATTGGGAAATGAGCAATGCCATTATGGGCACGTATGCCAGCATAATCAAAGCCATAATCTCTAATACACCAAGCACCGAACGACATGTATTTTTTAGAATCTCCATTAATAGTACAATGTGCCCAATTAGGGGGAACAATCACAACGTCTCCAACCTTGGCAGTAACCGCAAAACAACGCCCAGGAATATCTTCAGCAAATTCTTGCATATAAATAATCGCTGTTCCTTCCCAGATTTCATAGACTTCTGGCGTTGATGAGTTACAAGAGGGGGAGATGGCATGGATATGTCCCTGACTTCTAATTGTTTCTTCGCCAATGGTCCCAGCTGCATATTGAACAACGCCGTAAAGTAAATTTCTACGTACCAAGTCTTCCCGATCCTTTAACTGTCCAACATCCATCGCGATAGAATAAAGAATATCTGGTCCACAGGCTTTAGGATTTTTTAAACTTTTTCGAATATCTTCCAACCTTCTACACTCTGCTATTTTAGGGCCAAATACATCTTTACCGTAATGAAACAACATGTTTTCGTGATCTGGCTCAATTAAAAATCCTGGATAAAAGTCCACTCTGTTTCCTCCTATAAAACTTTGACAAAAGCTTGAATAACAGCAACTTCTTTTGAATTTCCTTGATTTACTAAGCGGTATTCTTTGATTTGTTCAGGAACAATAAAGGTTTCGCCATAATGGACAGTAAAAGGTTTAAATCGATTATCGAGACTTTCAACAGTAATTTCTTCCCCTTCAACAAGGTTGAGCATATTGACACTATCATGACTTTGAACGAGGGCTTCTGTTTCGAACCAGTGCCGTCTAGTTTCAATGAACTCTAGTTCATGGAGCCCAGTATGTTCCTCTTTGTAATTCGTTGTTTCTTGAATGGTCCTAAATGGATTGATGAGTTGCTCTTTCACCCAAGTAGTATTGTAATCGACGTTGATATTTTCTGCACCGTGATCGATATGCACTGGACGTGGCACGCCATCTAAACCAACCCGACCCCAATCCCATAATTTAAAGGTGAAAATATAGGGTGTTTGACTAATTTCTAGTACGACAGTATCAGGCCCGCCGCAATGAATAGTTCCAGATGGAATGGAATAATGATCGTGTTTTTTTACCGGAAAACAATTGATGTATTTTTCATCAGGGAAACGATAATCACCTTGTTCAGCTTTTTTTAGATCAGCAACCATTTCATCCTTATCTACACCATCTTTAACGCCTAAGTAAATTGTGGAGTTTTCATTTGCTTCTAAAATATAGTAGCTTTCATTCTGAGTAAAAGTCATTCCAAACTTATCTTGGATATATTCTACATAGGGATGAACTTGCATACTTAGATTTCCGCCACCAACAGTGTCGAGATAATCGAAGCGAATCGGAAACTCTTTGCCAAAGCGAGCGTGGACTTTTTCCCCTAATAATTCTACTGGAAATTGGTGCACAACGTTAATGGAAGGTACTTCAACAACCACTTCCCCAAAGCGCAGTCGAACGCTATTTTCTTCAGGTACACCATCAAAAGCCCAGCCATAATTTTCTTTTTCAGGATCAAGATTGAATTTTTCTTTCATCCATTGTCCGCCCCAAACACTAGCATCGAAATAAGGAACCAAACGGAACGGTTGCTCGGTTACATGTTTTAACGCTTTCCGATAGTCTGCTCCACTGATCATTGTAGGTTCATTTGGGATATTAGTGTCTAATAAATAATCGATTTTTGGGAAAAGGTTTTGTTTCAGGCGATCAGCCATCCGCCATTCAAAGAAATATCCCCGTTTAAATTTTCGAAGCGCGTCTTCAGAAGCGTTGTCCGCTTTCCAGTTGGAACGTCCACTTCTAAAACGGCACTGAATCTCCCAACGTGTTAAGTCAGCATAAATAAGGACATCTGGCGTTGAAGCAATAATTGTAGCACCAGTACCATAGATAACTGTCATTCCATCAAACCGGGCAATTTTTTGTTGAATTTTTTTCAATTCAGCTTTAGGGAAAAATTCGTCTAACGTATAATGGGACATTACACCGAATACACGATCATCTGTTAAAGTTCGTTGAATTTTTTTGGTTACAGTTTCTGCATCATAAGCGTAATCATCAGAACAAACAAGCGATGCATGAGGAAGAGCTTCCAAAAGCTGGTTTTCTAATTCTTCTAAATCAACACCAGGATAACACTCAATAGCAATCACTTTTTTTTCTCCGGTGAAGGGAAGTATCGATTTGATTTTTTCATAACCGTTCCAAGCATCTTGATAGTCTTTTATAGAAATTTCAGGTTTTAAATCATAAGTGGGCATGTTATTCTCTCCTTGAAAGTATAATGATATGACAATTAGAAACAGTCGTCTTCGTTCTCTCGTTCATCTTCCAGATTTAAAATAGAGATACTGGCAATAGCGCTATTTATCGCATCAGCAACGAGTGTGTCGAGTTCTTTAAGTTCTCTCATTAAAACAAGTTCCAAAATCAAAGCTAAATTCATTCCAGAAATCACTTTGGTAGGTAGTGAGGTTTCATTAGCAAGAACAAGAGCATTTGCGCCAGGAGAACCAGAAGGGATATCACAAATAATAATTAAGTTTGTTACCTCGTTTTCTAATTGTTTTAGAGTTAATAGAAGGTTTTTTTTAAAAGTTTCAATTCCAGAGCTATCGAGCCCGATGGCATAAAAATGTTTCTGTTCTCCAGCGACAAATTCTGTGGCAGTTTTCATTCCATTTGCTAAATTAGAATGGCTAACTAATAAAATTCCTGTTTTCATAATTCACGTCCTTTAAAAAAATAGTTGAATAAGATAAGAGATTCCAACCCCACCAAAAGCTAAAACAAAATAACTAGCAATCATTTTTAGTGGCGAAACACCTTTTTTAGACATAAAGATCCATGACACAATCACTAACATTAATGGTAAAAGTTTCGGGAAAATTCCATCTAATATTTTTTGTACATCAATCACTGCTTCACCGAAGTCTAAGACGACAGGTAAGGACAGATTGACATAAGAAGCTGCGACACCACCAATTACGATTACGCCTAAAACAGCAAAAGCCTGTGTGATCTTTTGGGCTTTTTTTCCTACAAAAAGATCAACAGATTCAGCGCCTAATTCATAGCCCTTGAAGAAAAGAAATTTTGAACCAGCTAAAATAATCAAATTGTAAGTGAGAATGTAAAAAATAGGCCCTAGGACACTACCATTTGCGGAAAGTCCCATCCCGATAGAAAGTAAAATTGGGATAAGCATTCCAGGAATCATAGAATCACCAATTCCAGCAACAGGGCCCATCAATCCGACTTTCAAGCTGTTGATAAATTCATCATCTAATTCTTGTTGACCTAATGCTCGTTGTTCTTCCAAGCCACAAACAATCCCATTGATTAAAGCTCCTAGCTGAGGTTCTGTATTATAGAAAATCGCATGACGCTGCAAAAGAGCTTTTCTTTCATCTGGCTGTTCTTTATATAACTTATCCGCAATCGGCTGCATAGAGTAGGCAAAACCTAGTGCTTCTAAAAATTCAAAACTCATAGCCGTTAAATTATGCATCATCCAGCGATTGTAAGCTTTTTTTAACGTTGGTTTATCTAATAATTGATACGTCTTTTTTTCTTCCATTAGAATTCCTCCTCCTCTTCTTCCACAGCTCCCTCAATTGTTGCAGGCGTTCCGTGACTCGATCCACCATCATTTGAAACGGCACTATAATAGATAAATGCCACTACAGCAGCAACAATCGCTAAAGCAATCATATTCAAATTAAGGAAAACGATACATATAAAGCCGAATAGGAAAAATAAAATCATGATATTTTGTTTGACAACTGCAGTTAACAACATCACAATTCCAATTGCAGGGAGCGCACCCCCTAAGTAACCCATAACATCCATAATATATTGAGGCATACTATCCAGTAGTTGTTTGGCAAAAGAAGAACCAAAATAGATCACTAAAAATGAAGGGATAAAGCGCAATGCAAAATTGACTAATTGAGGCCCGACAACGGTGTTAAAAAAGAACCCTTTGTCGTTGTTTTCGTTAATCGCTTTTACTGCACGGTGATTCCAAAAAGAATTGGACACTTGATAAAAGTTAAAAACAATGGTTCCAATAACGCCGATTGTTGTAGCTAGGGTGACTGCTACCTCAGTTGAGGAATCTGATAATAAAGCTAAGGCAATTGCTGGATACGCAACGAAGTTTAAATCGGCAGGCATCTGTCCTCCTGGTGTAACCATCGCAATATAAACTGCTTGAACAGCTACTCCAACAATGATTCCCTGTGTTACATCGCCAAGAATGATTCCAATTAAGAATCCAGAGACAAGGGGTCTACTTAGTGTGTACCAACCTCCAGTTAAGCCCATTAACCACGGTGTGCTGAGTGCGCCAAGGTAACACAATAGCGAGATGGCTGATGCTTGTAAAAATAACGTTCCATTCATACGACTCTCTCCTTAAAATTTATTTTGATACTTCCTAATAGTAAAAAAGGATTAGGAAATAAAATTCATTTTTGCATTTTCCCAAGAATAGCTTTTTGAATCTGGAACGAGTTGGAATTCAATGGTCATACCAAGTTGTGACAGGGTATCAAAAGCAGCCGCTTCATTTTCTGTGATAGCAACATTTGGGCCAACTTTTTTTGCATTGTCTCGGGCGCTCATGGGACCTACGTTCAATTTTGGATATTCAGAAATAAAATTAGCACCTTCTTTGTAAAGCGAAACGAGTGTTTCTGGTGATTTGACAATTAGAAAATAATTTTTTTTGCTAGAAACAATGTCATTCCATTTTAACGCCGTTCTATCGACTGTCATGACAAAACCCTTCAAGGGTTGCGGGACTGCTGATTTTAATACTTTGGATAAAATCGGGTTATTTGCGGAAGGGTCATCTACTGCCACAACCCCATCGCAAGGCCGTTCACTCATCCATCTTGTTACTACTTGTCCATGAATAATTCTGTCGTCAATTCTGATAAAAGATATTGCCATTGTTCTCACTCTCCGTTTAAATGATTTATTGTTATAACAATCTGACAATTACATTATAAATCAAGAAAAAGAAAAATACAACGCTTTCTTTTTGTTTTTTTGAGGGAAGTTAATTCTATTCTAGAACCTAAAAAAACCATAAACTGCTAGATAAATACTAACGTTTATAGTTTTATTAAGAAATATAAAAAAGTAATTGCAAACAGGTCAATAGATATATGAAGGACTGTAATACTAATTGTTAAGCAGTTTCTTCAGAAAATAGTTTTTTAACCACCATTTTTTGAATAATATGAGTGAGTTCTGCCCATTGATAATAATCTTTTAAAGAACTCAAAATAAATATTTGTTTATGTTTTTGAGGAAGTTCAAGTGTATCTGAAATAATTAGATCAGCAGTTAGAAAGTTTTTTGTAATGATAACCGTCTCAGTATTGAAAATGTCTGTTAGTTGGTGTTCAACATAAAAATTTCCAGTGACATCTCTTGTTATTTCTAAATATATAGAAATTTGGATTTTTTTGCTCATGGATAATAATCTGTAGATTAAACTATAGTAGATTTCACTGAAGTACAAATTCTTTATAAATAAAAATTGTTTTTCTATTTTAGGATTTTTTTGAAGAAATTTAGCTAAAAAATCATCAAAAAAATGTATGATTTTTAACTTGATTAGTCTATTTTCTGGTATTGAATAGTTTGGTTCTGGGAAGTACAAATTTACAATATGGGGAACTATTTCTCCTAACAATTGGAAATGCACATAAATCACAGTGAAATAATAAATAAATAGATATTTTAGATTTACTGGAGGTGTAATTCCTAGAGTGCTACTTAAAGATGAGAGAAGTTGGGTGGAAAAGTATGATGCTGAATAATGTTTTTTAAGTAAAATTTTCCCTATTTTTAGTTTTTTTTCATCTGAGACACTATTGGAGACAAAGAAACCGAAGCAAAAACTGAAGTATAGATTCTCATTTTGAACATCAGCTTCAGAAATAGGATAGATATATTGATAATTCGTAATATTCGGGAAATCATAATTTTTTTCAAAAAGATTCATAATTGACACTATTTCTTCATTTGGTTTAGATAAATATTTTTGACTTTGCGTACGGATGATTGTTATGGATAACCAATAATAAAACGAGGTGATATTACTTTTTGATTTTTCATAAATGACATCCAGCGTTTCTGGAGAAATAGAATCATATAGGTCTTCTTTTGGGAGGTGCTCAAAAGGCCATTCTAAAGAATTAAAATTGTTGTTTAAAAAGACAAAACTAAACAGGCGGATTGATAGTTCTTTTCCATTTAATGCTAAGCAAGCTTCTGAGTTAGTAACTTGAAATTCAAAGGGAAGAAGAAATTTATTTATTCTTCGTATCATTTGATTGAGATAGGAAGGAGTAATAAATAACTTTTCGAGGACTTCTATATATGGAAATCGAACATTTGTAGTTAAAAGTATCAGCAATTGAAAGTAAGAAGACATCTTTAAGTATTTTAACTTCAATTGATGAAAGATTAAAAGCTTCTCTTTGGAAAAGTGGGGATCTACAGAATATTCCCCTATTGTATTTGATTGAATAAAAACATGTGCTGGAAATAGTTCGTTAAGTTCAATATTTAACTTATGGATGTAATTTTTTATCGTACGCTCAGGAGTTTTTAGTGCACTTGACAAGGAATAAAGGGTTTGTTTTTTTTGAATAATAGAATAGAGCACTAGTAGTTCTTTTTGCTTAGAACTTGAAAGAATATTTTTATTCATGATTATCTCCCTTTCAGTATATGTCTATCGATATACATATACTAAGTCATATATTTATTTTGTCAAATGATATAATAACTAAAAAGAAATAATAATATTGTTGATTAAAATTTTTTTTACATTGGGAATTATTTATTAAGGAAAGGAATGATTTTTGAAAGTTAAATGTATAAGTCAAAATAATGAGTTGTTCAGGGGTTTAAAAGACAGTGAGGTTGATAGAGGGGGGGGATAATCATCATATTAAGCATAATCTATCTTTCCTGTTTTTAAGTAAAACAAGATATATTTTCTATTTTTATTCTATATAGTCCATCTTAATCCATTTTTTTTTAAAAAACAACTGTATTTTATCTATAAAATCTGTTTTTTTTATCTGATTTTTTTGGTTTATAGTAAAATTTTGATAATAAAGACATTTCTTAGACTTTTATTTCTAATTTGACACTAAATAGCTTTTTTATTACATTTTTTTTCGCCGTCAATTTCGCCGTCAAAATGATTGAAAGGATTTGATTTAATTTGGCTAAAGGAGAAAATATTTATAAACGAAAGGATGGGCGTTGGGAAGGACGTTACCCAAAAGGTAGAAAGACAAATGGAGCCCTTTGCTATGGGTATATCTATGCGCGTACCTATCGAGAAGTAAAAGAAAAATTGATTATTCAGAAAGCGCAGTGGTTGTTTTCTGATAAGAAAAACAATCACTTTTTTGTTGGAACTTTTGGGAACTGGGCAGACTTATGGTTAAATCATATAAAAAAAGAACAACTAAAGCTTAGTACATATGCTAGCTATAGCAACAAATTGCACAAACATATTCTTCCTGTTCTAGGTGATACTCCACTAGAGAAAATAGAAGCTTCAGATGTTGACTGTTTTGTAAAAGAGCTAGGTGAAAAAATAAGTACAAGTTCACTTCATATTATCTTTCGTTTAGTCAAGAGTTGTTTTCAAACTGCTAAAGAACGTGGTTACATCCATTCAAATCCATGTGATCAAACAATTCTTCCAGTTTTGAAGAAGACGAAAGTACGTGCATTAAGTCGGCAAGAACAAAAAGCAGTGGAGCAAGTTTGTCTCAAATCGGATAAAAATTTGCCGATTCTTTTAGCTTTGGAAACGGGTATGAGAATTGGCGAAATTTGTGCATTAAAATGGGAAGATATTGATTTTACTTTGAATACGATTAATGTTCGTCGAACAAAACAACGTATTAGTAACCCGCATGTTTCTTCACGAACCATTTTAGTAGAGACATCGCCTAAAACAATGGCATCTGTGCGGTTGATTCCTCTTACTAAAAAAATAAAAATACTTCTTGAAAATGAGAAGAATAAAACAAAAAGTGACTATGTTATCTCTATTGGTGTAAGGTCTGTTGAGCCTAGAACCATAAATTATCGTTTTAGAAGAATTAAACAAATTATAGGTTTGAGTAACGTGACCTTTCATTCATTACGCCATACTTTTGCAACTCGCTGTGTTGAATTAGGTGGGAATATTGCTTCAATCAGTGCTATTTTAGGACATTCATCTATTAAATTGACCTTAGATACTTATACTTATGCTTTTTTGGAAGAGCAGCAAAGGACAATTCAAAAACTAGAATTATTATAAATTTTTAAAGAGGTTGAGACAGAAGTCTTTTTGGGGCGAGAAATTGGAACGAAAAGTGCACAGTACGATTTATGGATTGTGTAATTTTCGGGAAATTTCTGAAGACCCAGACTTTTGACCACCGTTTTTTCAGATTTGGAGGATGAAAAAAACTGAATTTTAATTTTGTTCCATCCTTTTTTTTTTCGAAAAATAACAAACGTTATTTAAATGGCCAATATAAAGGTGGAAAGTATTACTAGTTCGCCGTCATAGGCGCCGTCAATGCTTTATTTCAAGTAGGTTGAATCAGCGTTTCGTTTGTTCTTTCTTGTTTTACTTAAAACCAAGAAAGAGGATCGCATTTTTTAGATAATATTAGGTCTTGTCACTAAAACTAAATTACAGGAGTGGAAATAGTGTTTAAAATAGCCGTACTTGATAATTATACCAAAAAAAAAGCAGACATTAAACAGCTTTGTGATCGTCAAATTGAATTTTCTTTTTTTGATAAAAGAAGTATATTAGAGCAACTTTCTATTTCCGATGGAGTGATTATGTTCTACAAAAATGATGTAGAGAAAACAAAAATATATGAACAGATTGTTACCATTAGAAATATTTCTCAGATTCCGATTTGGGTTATGGCAGAGGAGATGTCTTCGTCAGAGAGACTGATCTTTTTGAAATTAGGAGTCCTTGTAATTGTAAAGGAATTTGCTTTTGATGAAGAGCTGAGTTTAAGTTTGAGTAATGCACTGAATTTATTGTCCAATCAAAAAGCAGCAAACAAGAGATTGAAAGCTGAAAAAACCAAAAAGATTACTAAGAATATGACAATAGATGAACAGAATTTTAGTTTTTGTCTTGATGATGGACGAACAATCTATTTAACGAGGTTAGAATATCGTTTGTTTGTAGAGTTGGCAAAAGAGCCTAATCAGACTGTTTTATATGCTGACTTAATAGAACGGATTTGGTCAGAAACGGTTCAAAAAGATACGATTTATCGGCTAGCAAATTTAGTTTTTCATGTTAGGCAAAAATTGAGAAAAGAGCAAATAAATCCAGAGATCATCAAAACGATCCGCTCTAGAGGTTATATGCTATATGAATAGTGATGCTTTATAAATGAAAGGGGGAAAAATAATGAAAAAAAGTAAATTATTGCTAGGTTTATTTTTAATCATCTTTATAGGAGCTGTGCTATTTTCTATAAATTCATTTGGTTATGCAGAAGAAATAACAGGAGCTTCTGATCAACCGATTGATTCTACAATAGATTCTGAAGTTGAAAACAAAGAAATCCCAGCTTTTAAGCTGGAAAAAAGGCAGTTTGTTTCGAAAAGTGGGAGTCTAGATGTTTTTAGTTGGGAAACATTTATTAAAGCACTTGCAGATCCGACTGTTTCTACAATCAATATTACGCAATCCTTTGCAGTGCCTAGTAATCCTAGGGCTAATTTGACTGATGAACTGGATCGCGACACCACTAACGTTTCTGGATCAAGCCGATATGTTGGACTGAAACCTTCTGGAATTGCTCGAAAAGTAGTAATCAATGGTAACGGCAATACAGTGGATTTTGGTGCAGTCTGCATAACCTATTACGATAGAAATATAGCAAGTGAGGGGTGGGATCTTACTTGGGAGAATTTAACCATTTTTCATGGGAATATTTATGGTTTTACTACTTTAAATGATTTGTCCCAAAAAAATCAACAATTATCAAAAATGACTTATAAAAACGTAATTAATTCTGGTAGTCAATTGATTCACTCGCCTTATACAGATGTTTTTATTGAAGGAAAAACATCAACATTACAAGTGTCGACTTATACCTCGCCTTTTAGACAATGGAATACAGATGGTGACACTCAAATTAATCTGTATGTGTCCAATGTAACAGTTGCTGAGGATGCAACCTTTAGTATGAGTTCATTAAGGGGGGGAAACATCCATCTTGTTTCAGGTGGTAACTTCGTAATGAAAAAAAATTCAAAAATGACAGTTAATGCGTCTCAAAATGACTTAACTGGTGAGTTTGATGCAAATCAAACAAACCTCTATATTGCTGGTGGCAATATTACTTTGGAAGATGGAGCTGAAGTTAATTTAACACCCAAGCCTCAATATGCAGCGATTTCTTTAGCAGCGAATAATAGTAATTTAGTGATTGGTAAAGGATCAAAGCTATTTGTACATTCTGATGGACATACAAGTAGTTGGTCAGCGAATAACAGAAATATTATCTATATGAACGCGAACTCGTCACTTTTTGTAGATGAAGAAGGCGTTTTAGATGTAACGGCAACAAACATGGGTGCATCGAGCACTGATATTGTTTATGTTGCTGGAACTGCAAGTTTTATTGTTGGGAAAAAAGGCACGCTGAACATAAAAAGTGATAGTAGTTCAATAAATCAAACGCTACTAGATTTTAACAATTCAGGTTCAGTATTTCAATTTGCTGATGCAAAACAAGTGGATCTTCAGCGCACTGCTGCTATTAGTGGCTCTTCAATCAATAATGGACTGGTAAGTATTGCTGGTTCAGGTGGAAAGCTAGACATTAGTATTCAAAAAGTTAGTCTTTGGAATAAAGATAATTTTGGTAAGACTCCTCTTTATAGCTGGACACCAATGTATGGGATTTTACTGAGATATGCTGGGCTAACCCCAACCATTGAATCAGCCTCATCGCTGACCCAAGACAACGTAGATAGTTTTAGAAATAGCTTTACTACTAAAAATGTTCAGCGAGTCCTTTTTGAATATATACCAGATGTGAATATCAGTATTTTAAGTACGGCAACCGATGATGTAACATTAGCGAATTCAATGACTATTTATGGAACAACGAATCCAGGTGCATATGTTCGTCTAACAGATGTTCCAATCAACAGTTCTGTAGAGAGTGTTCTTCCCCAAAGTGAAAATAAAGTGAAGAGTCCAGTAACTTCTTCTAGTTCGACAGCATTCACTGATAATTTTACTATTAAAGCAGATTCATCTGGAAACTATTCTTATACACTTCTAGCAGGAAGGCGACTATCTGCTGGGACAAAAATTCGAGCCTACTCATTTTTAAATGGCAAAACAGGCTTAGCAGCTCAAGTCGTATTAGATGTTACACCACCCAAAGGAGAACCTAGGGACTATCACTCTGGGAAAGGAGCAGCTGTTCCTGATCCCAAAGGATTCATAAAAAACCCGACAGATACCAATCCAGTTCCTCAAAATTTTACTTATGCCTATGCAGCAGCGAATTCACAAGAAGACATAAAAAAAATGTTGGATATAGTTGGTGAGCATGAAGTAAAAGTAGATTTATTTGATAATGCCAAAAATAAGACAACCATAACATCGAAATTGATTGTTCATGAAACAACGAATAGCATTGACGGAAAAGATATTGAAATTGGAACAGATGTGCTTTCTAACATGACAGAAAAAAAATTAAAAGAGTATATTTTTGAACAAAGCAGTCCAACTGCTCAAAAAATTGTTGATGGAGTTTACACAGAACTGACTAATAAAATTCAGCTGACAGATTTGGGTGGATTGACTATCAATTCTGCAGCAGGTGTCTATCAAGTAACTTTTACAGTGAAAAAAGCTGATTCTAGTTTAGCAGACGACCTAGTGAAAACTATCTCAGTCACTGTGATTAACCGTTTTGCTAATATAACTGTACAATTCATAAATGAAAAAGGAACAGCTTTACATGAACCCGTTCTAATTGAAGGAATGATTGGTAAAACTGTTGATTTAACAAAAGAAAAAACGATTACGGATGTTATCACAGAAATAATTAATAAGAAGTATCTGGTTAACCATCGTCCAACAGATGAAGAGGCTGTTCTAGTTGAAGCGGCAGGGACGACAGTTCAATATAAATTTGAAGGGACACTGTTTTTAGAGTCAGCGCCAACTTCAATCGATTTTGGAATTAAAAAAATTGGTTTGTTTGACCAAAAAATAGAGAAGCCAACCTATGACAATCCTTTAAAAGTTTGGGATAACCGAGGAACTCTTAGTCAATGGACGATGACGGCAACGGTTGAAGATCCTTTTAAAAATCAAGTAGATCCAAGTAAAATTTTACCAAAAGCGCTTCAGTATAAAGTAGATGGAGGGGAGACGCTCCTTTTAGAGGAAGGGAAAGCAGTGCCGATTGTTGTTCATCAGCATCAAAGCCCAGGCTCATACAACATAAGCGATAGTTGGGACAACGGGAAATCGGGATTGCAATTAAATATTCCAGCGGGAAGTATTCGAAAACTTGGTGAATATCAAGCGACTATTTTATGGAAACTAGGATTCACCCCCTAATGAAAGGAGCGTTGATTATGAAAGGAATAAACAGAAAAAGACGGATTGTTCTTATTTTATGTTTTCTTTATAGTGCCTTCTCCTTATCATGTTACGCATTTGCGGAAGAAAATGGTGGAGCGGTTCAAACAAATGGCGAGATTGCTTTTTTTGAGGAAAAAACCACACAGACTTCTAATGAACCAACTATCCAAAAGCCAAAAGGAAAATTACCGGCAACAGGTGAAGTTGTTCGAAACAGTTTAGGTGGAATTGGAGTGTTAATTCTTTTACTGTTGTTATTCCTCTTTTATAGAAAACGGAGGAATCAAAAAAATGAGTAAAAAAGTCCAACTGCTTTCTGTTAGTTTTGGAGTTTGCATATTATTTTCTATACTATTTTCTGATTCTGTACAGGCGACATCCTCAGTACCGGGGGAAGGATTAATTGAATTTCAAGGTACTTATCCTAGGCAGGTAATCGATCCAGAACACCCAGGAGAAAGTGCAGATCCAGGAGGAAGTCCTTATACGACAGGCGATTTAAGAATAGATTATGTTCCTAAATTCGAATTTTGGAAAGTGAAGAGAGTGAAAACAGATCAAGTTTACTATGGTAATGCTCAATTGTTTCATGGAAATACTGGAGTGCGAGGGAATTATATTCAATTATCGGATTATCGTGCGACTGGAGGCGGTTGGACCTTACAGGTTCGTCAAGAAACACAATTTAGAAATGAAGGCACAATAAACAAAGAACTAAAAGGAGCGGTTATATCGTTAGACAAGTCGTGGGCTAATTCTACGAGTTCTTCAACAGCACCTTTAGTTTCAAAAGAAGTGATTCAAATGAACCGAATCGGAGAAACTTATAATTTGGCTGAAGCTAAAAAAGGAACAGGCGAGGGGACTTGGGCAATTATTTTCGGTGCTACAAATGATAACTCTCAAAAAATGAAAAATACTCTAGTCCCTAAATTGGATAGCAAAGGCAATCCCGTCGTCGATAGTAATTTTGAAAATAAACCAATCTATGAAAATACAGCATTGAGTTTATCGATTCCAGGAGCAACAAAAAAAGATTTAGTAACCTATCAAACGGTGATAACTTGGATATTATCCGAGCTACCATAAATAAATGAATGAAAAAAATTGGAGGAATTAAACATGAAAAATTCACAAAAATTAGTAGGAGTTGCCTTATTAGCTACAGCAGCAGTAGGTCTAGCCTTACCGAGTATTTCAAAAGCAGCACCAAGCGTAACAGGAAAAGGAAAAGTGACATTTACTCAAGACTTAACAACAAATCCGTCGAATAACAAACCAGGAGAATCAACGGGGCCAGAATTAAATGAGCCATCACAAAATACAGATCCCTTAGCATTGAAAATTGTATCTGTCACAGATATGGATTTTGATTCTCATAATATTATTTCAAATGATTCTAATAAATCATATGAAGCTTTACCATTTGCAACTACTACCGGCAAAGACGATAAAAAAGAACCCGTGAAAACTGCCCATTTTGTTCGTTTCCAAGACGTTCGCGCCGATACGACAAACAACTATTTTACTATTTCTGCAAAAATGACAAAACAATTTTCAAATGCAACAAAAGGCACAACTTTAAGTGGTGCTACATTGGATTACAAAAATATTTCTTTAGTAACAGGAACAAACAAGTCAACTTTACCATCTGCAGCTACAGTAAAAGCTGTAACTCCGTTAGTGTTTGATGTGGAACAAACATTTGTAGAGAACAAAGAAGTAGGAAAAGGTTTTGGTGTTTTCGAATTAATGTTTGATACCAATGAAAATGCAAGTGCAGCGGCAGGCAAGTATAAAGGAGTCTCTTTAGAAGTTCCTGGAAGCACGATTTTAAGAACAGGTGAATATCAGGCTGAGATTACATGGTCAATTGCTGACGCAAAATAGTTCTCTCAGGATTCGTTGTATCAGAGAGTGGAACAAAACTAAAAATCAGTTTTGTTTCGCTCTTTAAATCTGAATAATCGGCGAGAAGAAAGCATCCCCTATACTTTGTTCCAAATCCTATCAAGCTCTAAATGCTAAAATAGTAAGAACTTAAGGACTTAGCTTTCAAGGCTAAATGCTTTTATCTCGACCTTATTCTTTAAAAAGAAAGAAGGATTCTAGTGAATAAAAAAAGAATAGCTTATTTTATGATGATCGTATACATAGTTGGGTTTTGCCTATTTTTTTCTGTTAAGGCAAAAGCTGAATCAGAAAAAAAACTGGGAGTGGAGGGATTTGCCTTTGAAGTCATTCAACCAGAAAACCAACAGAACAAAGAAGTAGGATATTTTGATTTACATTTGAATCCTGGACAAAAGCAAATGGTACAAATGAAATTAAAAAATACTTCTGAAGAACAAATTGTTTTAGGTGTGGCATTGAATAGTGCGAAAACAAATAGTAATGGAGTGATTGAATATGGCCCCAATAATATTCCTAATGATAGTTCTTTAAAGTATGATTTTTCAACTATTGTAGAAGCACCCAAAGAAGTTACATTGGCTCCTAAAAGTGAAACGATGCTAGATTTGAATATAAAAATGCCGGAGGAAGCTTTTGAAGGCTATATTTCAGGTGGGATTCAATTACAAGAGAAAGACCAAGATATTAAAAAAGAGAATAAAGGGATGATTATAAATAAGTTTGCCTATCTGACAGGTATGTTGTTGAGTAATTCTGACTCCAAAAATATTGAACCTAAGCTGGAATTTAATAAAATCTATCCGGAATTAAGCAATTACAGAAATGCGATATTTGTAAATTTTTCTAATGTCACCCCAATTTATGTTAACGATATGACAACTGAAGTAACAATCATGAAGAAAAATTCAGAGTCAGTTATCTATGAAACGAAAAAAACAAAGATGCGGATGGCTCCTAACACAACCATCAATTTTCCAGTACCTATGAACGGTGAAAAGATGATGTCAGGGGATTATAAAGCAAAAATTCTAGTCACAACACTCTCTGGTGGACGGTGGGAATGGGAAAAGACCTTCACCATTTCGAATGATGAAGCAGAAAAATTTAATGAACAAGATTTAACTTTGACTCAAGATTCTGGTGTAAATTGGTTGTTAGTGGGCTTGATTATTGCTACTGTTCTGTTACTCGCTTTATTGATATTTTTACTGATTCGGATGAAGAACAAGAAAAAAAGAACGAGTCAAAAACAACAAAATAAAAAAAGGAAGAACAAAAACGAAAGGAAATAGAGAATGGAGATTTTAGATGGTATTTTATTAGCGCTCCTATCTCTCACTTTTTTAGGTTTTATCTTTTTCTTCATTTTTTTGTGTTACTTCCTATCAAATAGAAAAAAAATTCGTCTTTTGGAGGGGAAAAGACCACCTAAAAAGAAGAAAAAAGCGAGGCAACGTTGGAATCGAAAGAAGAAAAAACTAAGCCAAAAACAAAATAGGATAGGAGTAACAGTTATTAGTTGTTTTCTAATTAGTTTAGCTTGTGGAGCAGGTTCTACCTACGGATTGTATTACCAATCTACCCACCTTAAAGAGAAAGATTCAGAAGCAGTTATTCAAGGGTATGTTCTTTTGAGTGAATTAAGCAAGGAAGTAGCTAAAGTTCCAGAGACAGAAAAACCTGAGAAAGTCCAGACTGTAATATATGATTTGGCGGCTCGCTTAGCGAGTTACGGAGCGCGAAGAGCCGATGGAAGGTTAGGTTCAGAAGAGCAACAGTTATTAAATCGTCTCTATAGTAATATGAAGGAGCTAGGGTTGAACATTGGAGCGCAATCAATCGATCATTTAAAAGACCCAGAAATTTATGAAGATTACCAAAAAGATATTCAAAAAACGAAAACAAACCAAAAAAAAGTCTTGGATCATTTTAGAGTCAGTCAAAAGGATTTAGAAAAGTTAGTAAAATGATGGGGCCAAGTAGTTTGAGACGAATAAAGGAGCAATAAATAAATGGTAAAACAGTATTTAAAAATAAATTGGAAATACTTAATTCTAAGCTTTCTAATTCCTTTAGGTATTTTGTCAATAATTTATTTTTCGATTGGAATCTATCCAGGTAGCCAAGAGAGAACGATTTTGGCAAGTGATTCATTTTCTCAGTTTTCTAACTTTTTTTCCGGGTTTAAGCATGTATTGTCAGGAGAGCAATCTATTTTTTATACATGGAATAGCTCATTAGGGTTAAATTACTGGTCCTTTATGGCTTACTACTTAGGGGGGATTTTTACTCCTTTAGTAGTCTTTTTTGAAGGAATTCAAATTACTGATTTCATTTATGGTCTGACCTTATTAAAAATTGGCTTGTTAGGCTGCTCCTTCTATTTTTTTTCAAGTCAGATGTTTAAGTTAGCGCGTTGGAAGTATCTGGTATTAAGTCTATCCTATAGTTTGATGTCATTTGTACTAGCCTATTCTGAAATTATTATGTGGCTAGATGCATTAATTTACTTGCCATTGGTCATCTTAGGAATTCATCGCATTTTTGATCGAAAAAAGCCATTACTTTTATTTGTTAGCTACTCACTATTGTTTGTATCTAATTTCTATATTGCTTTTATGATTGGTTTATTTTCGGTTTTTTATCTGTTGCTTCAGCTGATTTTAAAACCCGAAAACTACTTAAAGAAAAGTGCTCAGTACCTAATAACACTGATTTGTTCATTAGGTGTTTCATCGGTGGTGTTACTTCCGACATTTTTAGATATTAAAAATAATGGGGAAGCTTGGTCAGCTATTTCAACGTTCAAGACAGCGGACACGGGACCTTGGGATTTGGCGATTAAAAATATGATTGGCGTTTATGATACAACCAAATTCGGCTCTACTCCCTATATATTTGTAGGACTCTGGACACTAATCCTTTGCCTATTTTTCTTTATGACAAAAAAAGTAGCTCTTAAGGAAAAAATAGGCTATGGCAGTCTACTCTTTCTGTTGATTGTTAGTTTTTATGTAGAACCCCTCAATCTATTTTGGCATGGGATGCATTCGCCAGCGATGTTTCTTTTTCGGTTTAGTTTTCTATTCTCTTTCGTGCTTATTCTCTTAGCAGGCTATGGGTGGGTAAAGCTAGAGTCCACAGATTATAGTAAAATAGTTTCAATTGTTTTTTTTCTTTTAGGAATTTTCGTCTGGACGAAGTTTATAACGGATCAAGGGAAGTATGATTATCTCTATACAATGAGTTTTGTGTGGAGTGTTCTTTTTCTTTTGATATATCTCTTATTCGCTTTTTTATTATTCAAGAAAAAATGGAATTTTAGTTGGTTAATTTGTCTGTTTGTGTGTTTAATAGGTATTGAAATGGGTCTGAATGGGTATGGGTTGGTTCGAGGAATCTTGCTTGAGTGGAATTATCCAGCAAGAAGTTATTATGCTAAAGATTACCCAGCGATTAGAAAACTAGTGGATCAAACTAAACAAAGCAACAAAAACTTTTATAGATTGGAGAATTTGACCCCCGTTTCTGCTAATGATGCGTTTAACTATGGATATAGTGGGGTGAGTCAGTTTTCTTCAATCCGTAATCGTCGTTCGGCTGCTTATCTAAATCAATTAGGGTTTCGATCTGCAGGGACGAACCTAAATATACGTTACGCTAACAATACGTTATTAATGGATAGCCTACTAGGAATAAAATATAATCTATCTCGCCAACCAATTATGAAATACGGTTATGAACCAATAGAAAAAAGTGGGGATTTTACTTTATACAAAAATGACTATGCTCTTCCTTTAGGATATTTGACAGATAAAGAGGTTTATTCTAAGAAAACATCGGGAACACAAGTGACATTATTTAATCATCTAGCCGAAATGAATGACGATTTTTTCACGGTTATCCCTTTGAAGAGTATCCAGAAGGAAAATCTCCAAGAGACAACTGAAGTAATCAATCATACAACGATTGTTTCCTATAAACCGTATGAAAAAAAGAAGCCAATGGAAATTACTTGGCAAGTCAAGATTCCCGCAAATAAGCAAGCATATCTTAGCTTGTACCCTGTAGATTATAAAGACTTAAGGTATTCCAATGTTGAAATAACAGTCGATGGTAACACGTATAAACATTCAGTGGTAGAAACAGGACAATATTATACAGTAGGCTACTATCCTAAAGACACGGTAGTCACTATCAAAGCTTCATTTACTCAAAAAAGTGGCAAACGATTAGTTCGATTGGTTGAACCTGATATTGCTTTACTAGACGTAGGACAATTTACAACTGCCGTGGAAAAAATAAAATCAAAAGGGGTCAATTTTAAAACCGAGGGTAGAAAAGCAACGGCAGAAGTTTTACTTAGAGAAAAACAAGTCCTGTTTACAACAATTCCCTACGATAAAGGCTGGCAAGCTTACGTTAATGGAAAAAAAGTCGAAATCTTACCATTTGAGAATGCTTTTTTATCCCTTCAATTGAATAAAGGAGAAAATAACATAGTGTTCACCTTCTTTCCGGAGGGGCTAAAATTAGCACTTGTTATGATGGTTATTAGCTTGCTAAGCTTTGTTTTCTATTTATATTATTTGAGTAGGAAGAGAAATTAAAAAAACAAGCTAAACCAGAAAAAATCCCCTAGACTAAAGTACTTATAAAAGGCTTAGTTTAGGGGATTTTAGATTAAAAAAATATCATTAGTATGTTTGATTTTATCCTGTTTGTTCGTAGAAAGTTTTTAGTAATTAAATGATGTCAGTATCTTTCACTTCTTTTACATAACATCTAGCTAATTCATCTTCATCATGTAATGGATTCCATACTTGTGCGAAGAAGGGGCTGTGTTTTGCTTGTTCGTTAAAATTCCAACTCTCTCTTTCGCATTCATCGCACCAATGTCCAGCTTCTAAAATAAGTCGAGGGCTAGCGGAGAAGTGATGGCCACAATGACATTGGAAATTTAATTTGTCTGACCAATTACCAACGGTCATGGAATCAGATAAGCATTTGCCACCACGGAAAAGGGCAGCTTTTTTTACATCCTCAATCGTTAATTCGGATTCAGGTTTTGTTTCATCGTATCCGTGATCTAATACAACCGGTGTTCCTACTGGTCTATGAAGGACAAACTTATCCCAGCCAGGAATCTCTGCCCATTTTTTTCGTGAAATAAAGAAGGCATCTAATTGTTCGTCTTCATTATTAATCACCCAGTGGAGAGTTCCAGTATCCGTTAAAGCGGTTCTTTCATTATTCTCACGAATTCCTTGAACAATTTGTTCTGGAGTTATAGTAGGCATGGAATCTGCTTGTTCACTGGCTGCTTGTTGCATTACTTGTCCATAAAATTCAACAAAATCATCGACAGATTGGCTTCTGTAATGTAAAAAATCGTCTAATTTATCTGAATCAAGATACCACTGTCCGTGGAAATTGTGTGTTGCATACCAGTTAGGCTCTGCAACTTTTCTAAAATCAGAGATGCCAATTTTTGCCATCATTTTACTCATTAGTTCGTAGTTCGTTACCCGGCAACTTTCGCCACCACCGATATTATAAACGTGACCCCAAAAACCTTCGTCGACCCACTCTTCACAAGCGTTTGCGCATAAAACACCAGAGTCAGTTGCTGTGACCCATTCTAAAACATTGTTTAGTGGTTGATGAAATGCAATTCCTTCATTCAAGCTAAATTCTTTAATCGACATAATACCCGTTTGTCGTAAAGATACCCAATATTTAAGGCCAGATTCAATGACAGCACGCTCAGCTGCTATTTTTGAGACAGCGTAGTAATCGTGAATACTAGGTTTTAGAGGATCGCCTACACGCCCCCAATGAATGGGTGCCATTCGGTCTCCTGTTTCAGCGACAGTTCCGATGTTAATTAACTTGATCTCATCTTGATTAGGCTGTGCTTTAATCGCTTTGATAATATTTAAAGTCCCGCCATAGTTAATCTGCATGGCTTCTTTTGGGTAGCGATCAGCGGCTGGTGAAATGAAGGCTGCACAATGAACCACGTAATCTACATTGGTTACACAACGAAGGACGTCCTCGTAATTTGTTAAATCTCCCCAAAAGATTTCTATATTCGGATTGCTGAGATATGGTTCCATAAATACCCGATTTTTTTCAGAATCTCTTGCTAATGTAATTACGGTAAATGTATCGGGACGTTCTAACAATTGTTTCATTGTTTCGCCGCCCATCGTTCCAGTTGTTCCTGTGACAAAAATGCGTTTTTTCTTCATACTTATCTCACCTTTCAATTTGTATAGATTATTTATTGATTGTTAGCGTTACCATTTTTTGTGAATAGCAAACGATAATAGTATCAAAAAAGAAGAATAGCGATAAATTTATGGAAAAATTTTCATTATCTAATTATTTTTCTTTTTTGCTTTGACCCGTTAAAAATATCAGCGGAAGAGGATGGGACAAACTAAAAATCAGTTTTGTTTCATCCTCTAAATTCGAATGAACGGTGGTCAAAAGTCTGGGCTTTGTAAATTTCCCGAAAATGCCTTAATACAACATAAAGCGTATTGTGCACTTCTCGGTCCAAACTCTCGCCCCAAAACGACTTCTGTCACAACCTCTTCTCTAACGATTAAATATCTGGGGAAGAATCCTCTAGGAAAAATAAATTCTAAATCTTACATTCTTATTCAGTTACGCATTTAGCTAATGTTTCTTTAATTGATGCAATGACATCATGCTCTTTGATTCCTAAAACAGCAGTATCTTTAGGATCGATGTACAAGTTTTCTCCTTGTAATTTTCCGCTAATAGTCATATGAATTCCATGTTCTAAGCCATTCTCTTCAGCATGTTGATCGATTCCTTTAAAGTTTTCTTCCATTTGTGTATAAGGAAGAGTAGGAATTTGTGTGGTGTCGGCTTGCCCTAATGCATCGGCCATCATTTCATAAAATACTTGGAATTTCATGTTCAAAGCTGAAATAGCATAAGTGTGACGATGATTGCCATGCTCTAATGCCCCGACTGCCGCTTCGGCTACTTGTTCCACTGTTACCATGGCAGTTCCCCCTTCAGGTGCTGGAAAAACAGGTTGTCCTTTTATCTGATCTGTAAACATTTTCCATAAAGGTTCTCTGCCAGGCATGGTGCCAAAAATATAAGGTAAGCGTAAAGACATGACATCCATACTGCCTTCTCCTTCAGCGAAAGCAACTTGCTCTTGTAAAAGACGTGTATTTGGATACCCTTGATTTTTTAATTCATATTGAGGCCATCTTTCAGCAAATTCAGAAAAATATGAACCGAAAATAACAAATTTTTTTACACCAACTTCGTTCGCTAAATGAGCCAACCGTTGTGTTGGTAATACATTTGCTTCGTAGAAAAATTTAAGTGCTGGCTTTTTAGGAACCACACGTTCATCTGCACCAGCAGCGTAAATAAAACCATCACAGTCACTTAGTAGATACTTGATTTCATCATCTGTTAATTCGTTGATATTTCCTAAAGTACATTCTACCTCTTCTGGTAATAAATCCTTTGTGGGAAGAGGAGGAAGAGCCATTGTTTTAACTTCGTACCCTCTAGACAATAATTCTTTTGTTGTGTAATAACCTAAAAATCCAGTACCACCTAATACAAAAATTTTAGCCATAGAAATCTCTCCTTTGTGATTCAACTCACATTAAGTATAAACTGAAAAAAATGATAAAAAAACAACTAAAACTGCCCAAATACTAACTTTTTAGCGTATGATTATAAATAAGAGCAAGAAAAATATAGTAAGGACTAAAAAATATTGAAATAGCCGAAGAAAGGATTGATACGAGTGCCTTCTAATTATGAACCGAATCCTCCCTATGTCAGTACCGATTATTATTCAGAACATTTTCATCCAAATGAACTAAAAATTGTCAAAGAAACGATCCGGAAATCAGAAAAACTAATCCATAGAGATGAAATTGAGTGTATTTATGTGTACGGTGGGCAAGGAGAGTTATTAATTAATGGGGCTGTATTTTCTTTTTCAGAAGGAGCTTTACTGCTGTTAATGCCGTATCATATTCACGGCTTTCGTTTACGTGAAGGAGAAGTTTTGGCTATTTATCGCATTACTTTTTCAATTGGATTATTGTTATTAACAAGTACTAATCGGAAAGTGTATTTGCAAGAAATGAAACATACATATCAAAAGCTTCCTATTATGATGTTGAATGAGCGTCAAAAAAAGCAAGTCTCTTTTAGTTGCGAAGAAGTGTACTGGGAAAAGCAACATTCAAGCGAAAATACAGATGCATTAAACTTGATGCTTATTTCATTATTAGTTTACACTGTACAAAAAAATCAGATTATAGAAAAAGAGGATGCTAAAAATATTCGTTGGGAGATTCTTGAATTACTACAACTTCAGCATCAAAATCAGTTAACGCTTCAACAAATAGCTGAACAACTGAATCTTTCTACCAAAAAGGTGCAACAAGAATTACGACAATTAACAGGCGTTGGTTTTACTGAAAATTTGAATCGAGTGAGAATGAGAAACGCGGTAGCTTTAATGCAATTTGAAGAACTGTCGATTAATCAAATTAGTAAAATCTGTGGCTATTCGACAGAAGCTAATTTTTATAAAGTTTTTAAACGTTTTTTAGGTGTTACACCCTTAGCTTATCGAAAGAATGGCATTCAACAATCTTTTGTTCAGACAAGGATGGATGCATGGGAGATTTACATCTATATTCAAAGAAATTATAAAAGAGAATTGCAGTTGAAGACGGCCTCGAAAGAATTGAATATCTCAGAAAAAAGAATCAACGACTTGTTAGAAGAAGCTTTTAATCAAGGATTTAAAGAAATATTGTTGGATGCTCGTTTACTTTTAGCGAAAAATTTACTGATTACATTAGATCAAACCGTCAAAGAGGTAAGTCAGCAAGTTGGCTTTAGTGATGCAGCTGCTTTTTCTCGTAATTTTAAACAACGCTATGGACAAACGCCAAAACAGTATACATTACAACATAAAAAACAGCGAGATACTTGTAAATAGTCAAGAATATTTTTTACCCTAAACAGTATTTTTAGGGAAAATGAACGTTTTGCAGGTAGGAAGACCAGTCGTAAAATAGCAAAAAGCTTTGAGGGGGAACGAGTAAATAGGTCTAGAAGTAGCAAATTTTTTGCTACTAAAAACATTTCAATTTAAAATCGGTAGAAAAGTGAAGCTTCTGGAAATGAAAAGAACCACTAACAAGAAAAAAAGAAAGAAACTTTTTATAAGAAAGAAAAAATTACTGGCTACGAAAAAAACAGCCTTGAAATGGTTTGTTTTTCTATTTTCTATTAGTACCATTGCTTCTCTGGGAACGGGTTATCTATACTATCAGACTTTAATCAATTTGTCTTCTCGGGATAAGCAGTCGATTCTTAAAGGGTATTCCTTGCTAAGAGAGTTTGAACAACAGATAGAGATTTCTGGCAACCAAAGTGAAGAACAAATAAAAACGGAAGAAAATATCCGTCATTTAGCAACCAAACTTGCCAGCTTTGGGACAGTAAAAGCTAGTTTACTAAATTCCAGTGAAGGGCAAGGGAGGCTGAATCGTTATTATAATTCTTTAAGTCAACTGGGGATTAATACAAGTCAACAAGTGAACAGTATTTATGGAAATGTCGAGTTGGTGACAGAACTTTTGGCAGATGCTGAAAGAGCCATTAAAATTGAAAGAACCGTTTTTAGTTATTATAAAGTGGATGAAAATCGATTATATAAATGAAGAAAAATAAAGAAAGAGATATTTATTAGGATATTATCTAATAAATGTCTCTTTCTTTTATATTGAAAACACTGCTACTGCAATGGATTATCCAATTGTGGTAAGGAGGTTCCTGAAATTGATGAAAATATAAATGTATTTTTCCTTTATAATTTAAAAAGGCCGGAAATGAAAAAGAAATAAATTAACAGAAAAAAGATTTCTCGGTTTTCGTAGAACCCAGAAATCTTCTTTTTTTCCTATATTACAAGCATAATCTAGTCTATTATACTCTGTCAATACATTTTTTTCTCTTTTTTATAAGAAAAACGATAAAAAAAAGAGAAAAATCGTTGTATAACATGGAAAATATTTTTAAAAGTGCTGAATAGACGCCTTTTTCTTTTTAGCCGTCAAAAATTCCGTCAAAAATCATTTTCATTCACCAAGAAGGGAGCTCATTTTTTATGGCAAAACGAGGAGAAAATATTTATAAACGAAAAGATGGTCGTTGGGAAGGCCGTTATATAAAAAGTAGACAACAGGATGGTACCATAAAATATGGGTATGTTTATGCCAAGACATATAAAGATACAAAAGAAAAGCTGATTATCCTAAAAGCGCAGTATCAAGGGAGACAAGTTACCAAAATAGAATACTATGACACGGTTCCTAATTTCATCCGCTTGTGGTTAACTACCTCTGGAAAATTAAACTTAAAAGAAACGACATACTCTAAGTACTCTCGGATTATTACTAATCATATTGAACCATTTTTTTATCACAATTATTTACATCAGCTTTCTGAAACACAATGTATTCATTTTCTAAATAGTCTGGTTACGAAAGGCTTAAGTGCCGGGAGTATTCGTAATATTTTTAATCTTTTAAGGAAAGCATTAGACACTGCTGTCAGGGAGTCTTTGATTGAAAAAAATCCTTGCAAAGAAATCCTTTTACCACGATTATTAAAAAAAGATGTCCGTTCCTTAACTTGTGGCGAGCAGAAGCAATTAGAAGCCATTGCTTTAAAGGAAAAAGAATGTTCACCTATTATTGTTGCTTTATATACTGGGATGAGAATCGGCGAACTCAGCGGCTTACGTTGGGAAGATGTTGACTTTCAGGAAGATATCATCTATGTTCGGCAAACAGTTGCTAGAATCAGTATTGATGGAGAGCAAAAGAAAACAAAACTGATTATTCATGAACCAAAAACTAGTACCTCCTATCGGAAAATTCCGTTAGCAAGTAATTTGAAAGCCTATCTTAAAGACAAAAGAACCGACACAACGTTCATTTTTTCTAGAAAAGGTCACTTAATGGAGCCACGATTGATAAACTACCGCTTTAAAGCGATTCAAAATGAAGCTGGGTTAAAAGATATTCATTTCCATATGCTTAGACATACTTTTGCGACAAGAGCGATTGAAGAAGGTGTAGATGTCGCAAGCCTAAGCAAAATTTTAGGACATAGTTCAATTAAGATGACTCTTGATACATATACATACTCTCTTTATGAAAACAGAGTATCCGCAATGGAAACAATAGACAACTTAATGATTGCTTCAAAATGAAACTTACTTATGGTGAGTTTCTTTTTTTTATATCACTTTTTTAGCCGTCTGATATCCGTCAAGAGATATTTCTATACCTTGATTTGACAACTAAAATCCATCGATTTCTCGGTTCTACGAAAACCGAGAAAAAATATGCTAATTAATTAGTATAAGTGAAGAAATATACAAACTTATAACTTTCTCAAAATATAGGAGTGAACAATGTGTTTAAAGTAGGAATACTAGATAATTATAACAAATTTAACCCAGATACGAAACAATCTTTTTATCAGCAATGTGAGGTGCATCCCTTAAATAGTGCCAATGTAAAGGAACAGCTGCCTAATCTTGATGGATTAGTGATGTATTATAGCGATGAGACAGAAAAAACTGAAATATACGAACATCTTGTAACCGTAAAAAATATTTCTACGATTCCTATTTGGGTCATTTCAGAAGAAATATCTAGTATAGAGCGACTTATTTTTCTGAAACTAGGTGCTTTTGCGATTAAGAAGGAAGGCGAGTTTAATGAAATCCTTAGCTTGAGTTTAAGCAATACTTTAAAATTGATTCACTCTAAGAGTGAACCTAGAAATGAAGTGTATTCTTCGCAATTTACCTATAGAACTCAAAATGTAAAAATCAATGAACAAGATTTTAGCATTCATTTTAAAGAAGGCCAAATTGTTCATTTAACAAAATTGGAATATCAATTATTTGCCAAGCTAGCAAAAAATCCTAATCAAGTCGTTTTATATGATGAATTAATTGAATCACTTTGGATAGATTCAGATAAAATTGATCCTTTTTATCGACTAGCAAATCTTGTTTTCCATGTACGAGAGAAATTAAAAAAATCTAACGTAAACCCTAATATTATTAGAACTATTAGATTGAGAGGGTACATGTTAAACGAATAAATCAAGAAGGACTGGTATAACGAATGAATAAAGAAGTTACGATAAAAAAAGCAAAACCAATCAAGCGCGGTTATTTCTATATTATTGAAGGGATTCTAACAATTGGTTGGATTGTTTACTTAATGAACTTCTATTCTTTTTACAAAGAAACCTATTTCTATGTAGACAAACGTTTATCACTATTGGTACAAATGCTGTCATTTCTAAATGATAATTGGAAAACTATCTTCTTTTACTTTATCACTAGCTTTTTTTTAATGACAGCTACCCTATTTACTAGTGGACTGGTTTACCTAATGACCAAAAAGAAGCAGCAATCAATGAAACCTATACTTTTAATTATAGGAGTAAATCTTCTATGTTTCCTACCCTTATTATTGAATGTTTGTGGACTGATTTTTTTGATTCTATTCATTCTAGCAGCAAGCTTAGTCTACATCATTTTTATTCTCTCATTATCCGGCTCTCAAAAAGAAGAGTTGGATTATGAAGAGGGAGATATCATTGAAGTCAAAGGACCTTTCGAAACAGAAGCAACTGCCCAAAAAGAAGCAGAGTCATTTTTAGCTCATTGGTCAGAGAAAGAAAGTATCATTTTAAAGACAGAGATCTACATCGACGAGAAAGACGACAAGTACTATACTGAAATTTTCATTGAAGCAATCAACAAGGAATAGTTTCACAAGATCGTTCTACCATCATTATTATAGTAAGGAGCATCAAAAACGTAGATGAAAAAAACATATTGTATACATATAATGCTTTGCGCTCTCCTGGTTCTGGGGGTTTTTCCTAGCACTGCATTAGCGAAGGATGATGAAGGTGCAGAAAGCTTAGGGTATGTGGTTTCTACCGTTCGAAGTGGCAAACAAATCGACCCAGAAAAAACGTATTTTTATCTAAAAACTGTTCCAGGAGAAGAACAAGAATTAAAGGTCAAAGTGAAAAGTACACAAAAAGAACCGATTAAAATTAAGGTATACTCAGAGGATGCTTACACTGGAGTTGGAGGAACCATTGAATATACTGAGGATAAAAAATTGTTGGATGCTACATTAGAAAAACCTATTACGTCTCTGGTGAAAATAGAAACACCAAGTATTACAGTAGAAAACTTTGAAGAAAAAGAAGCCATCATCAAGCTGACACCGCCAATTGAAAACTATTCAGGTGTAAAGATGGGTGTTTTAGTTTTTGAACTAGATGATGGTGATAGTAAGGAGATGGTTTCTAGCAAATTTGCTTATAGAGTTGGTCTAATGATTTCAGAAACTGGGGATGATTATTTAGATTCTAAGACATTACACTTACTAGAAGCAAAATCAACCATTGTCCGTGGGAAAAAAATGATTTTAGCCAATTTACAAAATCCAGAGCCAAAAGTTCTCGCTAACATGGAGATGGTAGCTGAGGTGAAAAGCAAAGGCAGCCAAACCGTTCTGAAGAAAAAAGCTGTACAAAATTATTCTATGGCTCCTAATAGTTCTTTTAATTTTGAAATTGACTGGGGAACAGCCGCAGTCAATCCAGGTGCTTATACTTTAACTTTAACTGCTGCCAATGAATATAATGACTGGAAATTTGAGAAGGATTTCACTATCAGTGGCACTCAAGCCAGAAAAATGAATGAAGAGTCAGCTTTTAAAATTATCACTCCTACTTGGATTAAAGTTGGCGCCATTGTTGCTCTAATTCTAACAGGAATTATCGTGGTGTTGATTTTCTCAAGAAGAAAAAAAATGGAAGCCGAGTGGAAAAAAAGAAGAAAGAAAAGGAAGAAAAGGAAGAAAAAGAAAGAAGGGAATTAAAATGAAAAAATACATTACCCTACTATTTTTTCTGGTAATTATTTTTGCAGTGGGCGGTTCAGTAAGTGTCGAAGCAACAGAATCGTTAACAACACTTAATGATCCCACCTCTGTCGGTATTACGCTAGTTAAAGATGACACTGTGACACCACCAGCACCCAAGCCTCCTGTTAAAGACGATGTACCGTTGTTAGGAACGACTGCTGAAATAGCCAAACCAGGAAGACGCTTACCTTCTACAGGAGAATTAATTACCTCACTAATTTGGATTATTTTAGGCTTGTCGATGTTAATTGTAGTTGTTGGTGTCTTTAGTTTAAGAAACATTATGCAAAATTTAGCTTGGGAGTGAAATAATTGATTGATTACTTATGGATGTTTATCCTGGGAGGAATTTCTATTTTGGCGTTATTCTTTTTTCTTGTAACACTATCAAGAGATACCTTCCTCATAAAAAAGTTAAGAAAAAAGAAACAAGTAGTAGCTTTGAATTTTAGCTTACTGTTTATCTCATTAGGCTGTTTAGGCACAATTGTCTATCTATTTAGTCTTTTGAAAACCCAAATCGAACTACTACAATAAACTTCGCTGTGAACAACTTATAACAATAACTGTCCTCCTTGATGTCTATCCGGTACAAAAAAAGGATGGTATAAAAATGAAAAAAACACTTATGATAACTCTATTATCAGCAACAGCCCTTACACTATTTGCGACATCAGCAGATGCAGTTGAAAAAATTGACAAAACAGATGTAGGCGTAAGCTTCAAATCAAATGATGTAAATGAAATTGGTGACAACAAACCCTTTAAAGATAACTTAGCGGTTGTTTGGAAACCAACATCTTTTGAATTTGGTCAACAAAAAGCAGCAGCTTATTCTCAAGTGTTTAGTAATACAGTTGGTGATTCAGCAAATAATCCTCAATTTGTCATTGTAAATGACGACAGACCAGATGCTAAACGAACAGGTAAATGGGATTTGAAAGCTAGTTTAACTAACATGAAAACTACAAAAGAAGGATCATCTGTTACACTTCCTTCTAAGCTAACTATGACGTTAGGTGGTTTGCAGTCATACGCTATTGGTAACCTTCTTGGACCTGATCAAGACTATATTGCTCCATACCCTACAGAAGTTGATAAGCCTGATGGCACGAAAAAAAATATTACTGATTTTGCTCCTACTGGAGATTTAGCTGACTTTAAATTAGGTGATGGTGCTGCAGGTACTGATCAACCAGTTGAATTAGAAGCTGGTGGTAGTGCTGTTAATATCTTAGGAAGAGACAAAAATCAGACAAAAGGTGGATTTGCCACTAAAATTAAAGATGTTAAATTAGTTGTTGCTAATGCAAATGATGCAGGTGCTGCAGGTCATGAATTTGCTGGCCAAGTTATTTGGTCATTGAACGATACTCCTTAATCAACAATACTTAAAGAAATAAAATTAGTACTTATTAAAAATGGATAGATATCAAGTGTGGGAGAGTTATTGTTGTAAGTTGTTCACAAGAAGAAAGAAGTTTGATAATATGCCTGTACTTTTTAAAGTATGGGCTTCTGACGTAGAGTTAAGCAGATAAGCAAGACTATATATAGTTCAGAGTAATAAGTTTACTTAGTTTTACCAAGAAAAAGTGCAGTACATATACAAAAAAGGAGAACTGATATGAAAAAAAGAGTCTGTTTACCTATTGTGTTTTTGGTGGTTCTTTCCTTATCTTCCCTGGGGGTAACAGCTTCAGCTGAGCAGAAGGAGAAAGAAGCTAGTATCATCTATTATAACGCTAAGGAAGTTACAAATGCAGATTACATTCTGACGATTCCTTCTAAATTGGCATTTACGCAGAAAAATAAACGGTTGGATGCTTCAGTAACGATGTATGATGTCAATGGTGATTTTTATACGGGGGATAAATCAGTTAAGGTTAGCGTTGAGTCAAAAAATAATTACAATTTAAGAAGTACCGACGATTTTATGGACATTAAATATAGCATGGTAAAATTTAATGATGCTGGTGTCGGAACGACTATTTCATCAGGTATTGGGAATGAGATTGGCGTATTCAATAAAGCTAAGACTAGGGTGAGAGTTGATGCTACGTTATGGCAGACGGCGGTTGCTAAAGATAAGATTGTTGAATTTGAGGATACATTAACCTACACCTTTACTGATAAATAAAAGAAATGTTGTTTGTTGTGCAAGAATTATATAGAGTTTGGTTCTGGTTTCGAGTAAATTTCTTTGCTCACTCTATCTAGGTCTAAAAAAGGAGATACATGAAATGAATACAAAAAAAATTATGAGCGTACTTAATCCAAAGAGTCTCCTTCTTTTTGTTTTTCTTTTAGGAACTCTGATGTTTAGTTTATTATCATTGAGTATGGCAGTGGTGCAGGCGAGCGCTGACAGTCCAACGTTGGCTTTAAAAGTAGAAAATAAAAATGAAAAATTTAATGTTGTTGTTACTGACTCACTGGAAGGGTTAGTTCCCAAAGAGTTGCCCAACCAGTTAGAAATAGCACTTGAAATCAAAGGGCTTGAAGCATACAATCAAGCTGAATTTTTGGAGAATCTAAAAATCATGAAAGGGAACGAAGAACTTTCCTTTAAAAAGAAGGGAATCTCGAAAAAATTCAATGAAGAGAATCCCCAGCAACTGTTGATTCAGCTTTCAAAAGAAGTCGTAACAAAATTAATCAAGGAAGGTACTACTTCACTGACGTTTAAGACCCAATTCACTTTAAATAAGGACGATAAAGCCTTATTGGAGAGTCTTAATGGGGACAAAATTACCTTCAACTTTCTAGCTAGTAGTAATCTTGATGAGGAAAATGTTGAAAAAACCTGTGATTTAGCGATTGCACTTCCAACGGGAAAAGCGATACCTCAAACGGTGATGGAAGGTAGCTCTAGTGATAGCTTAGTGGCAGCAGACTTAGTTAAAGAGTTAAAACCAGCCTTTGATTTTGACCAAGTGGAAGTTGTTGGAATTGAAGAACAGCAGAGCTTTGATAAGGCTGGTGAAGCAACTGTACCGGTGACAATCAAAAGTCGGGAAACAAATCTAACCAACAAAATTGAAGTGCCCATAACAGTTCGTCAAAATGCACCAGTTCCCTTTAAACCTAACCCAAAAGCGGTAGTTGACCGACCTTTTCTCAAAGATCCTTTGACCACTTTTGTGGATAAATTTGGGAAAAAGGTGGAGGGGAAAGAAGTAGATGAGAATTTATTGAAAAATATCGTAGTTTTAGCCTATCTTGGTTCTGATTGGAAAAAAGATGTGATTCTTTCAATAGCTGCAGAAAATGGCGGGCAAGAAAAAAAATGGAATGGGACTATGAAAAAATTATACGAGAATGACTATTTGATTGTAGATAAAGTAGCGTATAAGAATGGTCAGTATCTGAAAGCTAAAATACAAGTAGTTCTTACTGATAGAGGTAAAGGTTCCGTTATCCTGGCATCAGAACAAAAATCTTCGCTAATATTTAGGACAGGAACAGGAACTTCTTATCATTATCCCTTTAAACTAGAAATAGAGATTTTGGACAAAGATAGACAGCCTTTCCCGGCAACAAATGTCTTGCTCGCTTCGGGTCTTAATGGTCCACGAGATTATAATGAAATTACGCACCAACTTGAAAATCTTCAAAATGTTCTTGTGCCTGCCGGCAATCCTCTTTATACAAATACAAGTTTGAGAACCAGAACAGATAAGACTTACAATCTGAAATACTATGATACTCTAGAGGATTTGGCTTTTAATCTCCTATACAGCAAGACGCAAACGCTCAGTATGGGAGTGGCTGAAATGCTTTTACAGCAAAGAGAGTTCCGAATGCTTTACAATAAAAGTCAGATTTATATACCAATCCCTTATGACCCCCCTGCGATTGAAGGGCATGAAGATAAAACAACAGGGAAAATCAAAGGGTCAGTTATGCAGTTTCTACCCATTCAACCACTCCCAGAGCATTATTCGGATCTTGAGTATACGATTACTAGTGATTATTTTGCTAATACCTTAACAGCAGGAAATACAGTCGTGAAGGTTACTTCTACTACAGATAATAAAGATTATACTAGTAAAGTTAGTACCAGCTTTGTTGAATCACCGGGAAGTCCTGGACGTATTAAAGTCAAATTGACGAAAGAAACTCTTCAAGAAATTGCAAAAGGTAGTGGGAATACCGTGTTAGATATTGCGGTAGATGCTCAGTTGACCTCGGATAAGAAATTAATGGATGTCTACAACGCTACTACTCAGGAATTTAAGATTCCGATAGCAGTCGAAAATCAAAAACAAGAAAAAGATGAGGATGTTGCTACTGTCCATATGTTGGCGCCAAAAGGTCTGGGTGTCTCTGACTTGAAGGTTGAACGAGGTCGGAGTACGGATGATTATGATGCCAGTACGTTTGTTAAAGAGTTAGAGAGTATCCTACCTTTTGATAACGTTACAGCAGAGCGATTTAGTACCAAGACGGAGTTTACAAAATTGGGTGGTCCACAATACGTTATTGTAGTCATCAAGAGTCAAGAAACAGGGAAGGAAGGCATGGTTGTAGTGCCTGTCACAGTCGTGGAAGCTCCCTTAGCCTATGTTTCTGTTACTGATACGATTAAATTGAATGAGGTTGAGCCAGAGAAAGAAGTTGTTAAAGGGTCTGGAGAAGTTACGTACGGAGGTTTTAGCGATGTTAACATTTCAGTCAAGACAGCCCCTACTATCAAGTTAACCAATGATCTTGGGGATGACATTGTCGATTTGAATGTTTACAAATCTAACAAACCCTTAAAGGACGGAGAGCTTTTAACAACGTTAAATCAATCCAATAAAAGTTTTAGTTTTGATTTAATTACTCATAAAAGTAAATTCAAAAAAGTCTCAGCATACAAAGGGAAAATGAAAGTAATCTTTGAGATTCCCTAGTGAAAATAGTAGCCACTATTCTTCCCTTATATAAAGTATTATTACTAGTCCTGTCGGTATCATTACTCTTATCGATGGGACTAGAGCCCTTTTGGGGAAGACATTACTTTGTAAAATACATATAGTTAAGCAGGAAATTTTATCAGACTAATAGTTAGTAATAGTCGTCTGATAAGAAACCAATTTGGATGATTTGAAGCAGAAGTGCAGTCTTTGTTCTGTAAAAACGCTAAAATAGGAAGGGATCGTTATGAAGAAAATAAAAAAAAATCAGCGTTCGGTTCTATTAATCGCAATAGTAATGACTCTCGTTATTGCTATTGTTGGAGGAGCTTTCTTTCTCAAGGGCATGAAAACAAGTGCAATTGACTATGATGAGCAGGCAACAAGCTATGAAACGCGGGTGAAAAAGCCAGAGAGTATTGCTGATGGTAGTATTAGTTTTCCAGGATTTAAATCGATTACCATCGAAGAAGGGGGGGATAAACTCTATATTGCCCTACTAAACCCTTCATTTAACAAAGCAGATATTCAATTTATTATGACTCTTGAAGGTAGAGAAAAGCCATTGTTAGAGTCTGGGTTAGTACAACCAGGGAAAGCAATCACAGAAGTGTCATTGCCAAAGGATTTAGCTGTCGGCGAGCATAAAATAAATTTAGAGATGTTAGGATACACCCAAGATAAAGAGCATTCTCGTTTATCTGGTTCAAAAACCTCCTTTACATTACATGTTAAGGAAAAAGGCAGGGAATTTGAGGAATCAAAGCCTGAGTAGATTCAGGCGTTCATAGATAAGAGGTTATCGATAGATTCACAATTTCGTTTAAGCCAAGCTGAAAATCGCTAGAGATGGCAAGTTTTAAAAGTAGTATTTAGCTTATCATGGCATGATATGTACTTATGTAAACTATAAGCGATATTTTCTTTCTAAATTTCTCAAATATGTCTAACCAAAAAAATCAATATGAGAAAATAAATCCCTATCGAGAAGCTATCTTCTCAGTAGGGATTTATTTAGTTAAGAAAAAGAGAGTTCAAATAGTCTGTCCTTGATAAAATCAGCTAAGTCACGCCACGCTTTCAAATTGAAAAGGTCAATTAAAAGAAAGTAAGTACTGGTGTCATTAATTTCTTCCACACAATCGGAAATAATCACATCTGCTAGTTGAGTATTGGTAACAAATTCAATGGAATCACTGCTGAATAATTTCAGAAGTTCACTTTTAATTAAAGGTTCTCCTAGAGAATTACTAGCATGTTGAACGAAGATTTTTAACGTAGTTATTTTATATAGATTGAATAAGGTGAATAAAAAACGAGTGCCCACTTCAACAAGATTTTCAGGTGTTTTCACAGAATTATTTTCCAACGTTTTTTTGTAAAGGGTTCTAATCGGGTTCCTAAAGTTAGAATTAGCATAGGTTTTTTCCATATTATAAGAATACTGTGTTTCATAAACGGCGTCTAAACTGTCAGCGAAACAGAACAAGTAAGTGTTATGAAGAACTGCGTAATATAAGAAATAATCTTCATTTTTCTTATTTTTCTCAACGGGTAGTTCACTAAAAAAAGCTTTTCTCAAATCTTTAGAAAACTTCACAATGGGAGAATCAATCTGATTCAATGCTTCTCCGATACGCTTCATTTCCACTTTCGTGTCAAACTCACCATCGTACATTCGTAATATCAAATTCATTAATTGGTATTCTGCAGTAGTCATTTTATTTTGTGTTAAAATTTGTGAACGGGTGTTTACTAGTGCTTTTGCATCATTAAACTTCATAAAAACATCAATCGTTTCACCAACATAACGAGGCAAGGAATGGACGATACAATCATCTTTGATTCGTTTCCCCATGATGGCTAGAAAGAAATTTAATCTTGTTCTTTTAGAAAGTGATTTTTTCTTTATTTTAGAGTCCTTCCACGAAAGAATATCTAGTTTCACCTCAGTTTCTTGATTTTTTGTAAACGGCCATGACAAATTTTGATGAACGGAATAAAGAATGTAGGTATAAAATACTCTGATATTTTTTTCACTACCGTCTATTGAAATAGTCTGTTCATTTTTTTCAAAGTGAATGGAATAAGGCTTTAACTGTTTATTGAGCAATGCTAGGATTTTATACAAATAGCCTGAGCTTATATTCAGCTCTGTCGCCAAATCAAAAAAGTTTATGTTATCTGCTATGAATACCGTTGAAAAGACTCGGAAAGTTAAGCTTTCTTGTAAAAATAGTTCTTGGAATTTATGAAAAAAATAAATTTTATCTGCTTTATCAATATTGGTCACATAGTATTTATGCTCTTCATTTTGTAAAACCTGATAGCTCTCAGTATTTTTGTGTTGTGAAAGTAACGAATTGATATCTGCAATATATCTTTTAGTTGTTGAACGAGGTAAATTAAATTCAGTCATTAAGTCTTGCGTAGTAATAGCATTCTCAAATGTAATATACTTAAATATCTCAAGTTTGGAAAACTCTTGTTTTTTTAAAAATATTTCTATCATTTTTTGCCTCCTATGACAATGGGATGATGTTTACTGTAATAGTTAAGAACTCTAAAGAATTAATACAAGAGTATAGGCAAGAAATTATACTTTCCGTTTTCTATCTAGTGTGCTTAGCTTCTATTATATAATACTTTTTCAGATTGATAGCTAATTAGTAGAATAAATTTGGAAAATACTTTTTAGGTGGAATAAAAGAATATTTTTGTACTCAGAAAATTATCTAATTAAGTTTATAATATATGGGTAAAGTAAAAAAAGGAAACAAAATAGCTGGTAATTGCTTATCTAAAAAAGAAAAAGTGTAGCCTATGCAAATCAGTTTACAATCATTCCCTAAAATGTGGCTATTTTAAAAATAATTAGTCTGGAATCTTCACTTTTTGCACTTATTTCTCACAAGGAATGATAAAATAAAGAAGTAACAGTGAGTAGAATTTAAGGAATGCTGTTTCTGGATATGTGATTTTCATCACAATTTTTTCTAACATTAACTGGTAAGTATCATTGGTTTGAGTAGTTAAAATAATAGGTAAGGTTGCAAAATAACAAGATTTTTTAGGAGGATATTGTATGAAGAAGTTTATTGTATTGATGGGATGTACTGTTGTTGCGCTAAGTTTTTTAAGCGCTTGCAATTCTGTTGGTGAAAAAGAATCAAATTCAAATAAATCAAAAAACATTGGGAAATTAGCCTCAAAACAAGAAGCAACAATCAATGTCACACAAGAATTAAATTCGATTGATCCAGCCAACACAGTGGATGCTAATAGTAATATTGCGTTAAATAATATTTATGAAGGGTTATATCGGCTAGATAAGTATAATCAGCCAATACCAGCAGGCGCCGATGCCTTACCTGAAATCAGTTCAGACGGTTTGAGCTATACGATCAAATTAAGAAAAGAAGCGAAATGGTCAAATGGAGAACCAGTGATTGCTACCGATTATGTCTATGCGTGGAAGCGAGCGATTGGTGCCAAAAATGCTGCTGAAAATAGTTATTTATATACGAGCATTCTTAATGCAGATGAAATTTTATCAGGAAAAATATCAGCAAATGAGTTAGGGGTATCTGCATTAGATGATGAGACATTAGTGATTCAATTGAATAAACCGACCCCTTACTTTACTTCTATGTTAGCAATCCCAGCATTTTTCCCTTTAAAAGAAAGTTTTGTTATGAAGGCTGGCGATTCATTTGCTTCGGATAGTGAGCAAGCGATTTACAATGGCCCGTTTGTTATGACAGGCTTCAAAGGCCCTGGAATTGGCAGTAATTGGACGTACAAGAAAAATAGGGAATACTGGGATCAAAAAGCAGTAAAGATAGAAACGTTAAATGTTGAAGTTGTTAAAGAAACAGCGACGAATGTCAATTTATTTGAAAATGGTGAAACAGATGAAATCAGTATTACAGGAGAATATGCTAAAAATAAACTAGCTGATCCAGCTTTTGTTGCTGAAAAACCTGCCCAAACCATCTTTTTAGGTTATAACCAAACAAAAAAACTCTACCAAAATAAAAAGATTAGACAAGCAATCTCTTTATTAGTTGATCGAGAAATAATTGCGGAACAAGTTTTAGGAAATGGTATCAAGCCAGCAACAGGACTGATTTTTAATGGATTATATACCAACCCTGAAACAAATGAAGACTTTACTAAAGCTAGCGGTAATCATTTGAAGACAGATGTAGATAAAGCCAAGAAGCTTTGGCTTGAAGGTAAAAAAGAAGTGGGATTGGCAGAAGAAGCAGAAGTGCCTATTCAATTGATTACTTTTGAGAATGAAGATATGAGAAAAGTATCAGAATATTTACAGGGGCTGTTAGCGGACAATTTAAAAGGAGCTAAGTTGACGCCTTCAGTCTATCCAGTTTCTGTTTTTATGAAAAATGCTTCTAATCAAGAATTTGATTTATATCTTGTGAGTTGGGGAGCTGATTATCCTGATCCTAGCAGTTTGTTACAATTATTTCGATCAGATGTAGCCTATAACTGGGGTAAATACCAAAGTGAAACGTATGATAATATTTTGAAACAAGCGGACACAACCGATGTATTGAACACTGAAAAACGTTGGGAAGATTTGCTGCAAGCAGAAAAAACGATAATGGACGATCAAGGGATTACCCCTATTTATTTTAGTGCACCTACTTATTTGAGAAATCCAAAATTGAAAGAAGTTATTTTTCATAGTGTTGGTCCTCGTTTTGAATATAAATACATGTACTTAGAAGAGTAATTAATGGTTATGAAGTACAATAACTGTAAAAAATGTTGAATCTAAGTTCTCTCCTTTAACTGATTCTCATAGAAACGCATATTGTCTAGCTTAACGACGCGTAATTTGCTATAATAATTGAGAATTGTTTTTTGAAAAAGAAAGAGTTGCTGTTTTAGTGGCAATCATTTATGGTGAATTTTATTCAAAATAGACGATGTTCTAAAAATAAGTAGTATTACTCTTTAAAAGTTGAAGAATAGCTGGATTAAGAAGAAAAGGAGAGTTATCAAATGATAGCAATAAGCGATTTAAAAGCAGGAATGACTTTTGAACAAGATGGTAAGCTAATTAAAGTAATGGAAGCAAGTCACCATAAACCAGGTAAGGGAAATACGGTTATGCGTATGAAGCTGAAAGATGTTCGTTCGGGTGCGACAACAGATACAACAATGCGTCCAGATGATAAAGTCAAAAAAGCTTACATCGAAAGCAAACCTGTTCAGTATTTATACAGCCAAGATGACATGGCCATTTTTATGGACTTAGAGACCTATGAACAATATGAAATTCCAACTTCTGTTATTGAAGATGAATTGAAATATTTGCTAGAAAACATGGAAGTAAAAATCCAATTTTACGGAACAGAAGTCATTGGGATTACTTTACCAACAACCGTTGTTTTACGTGTAGCTGAAACACCACCTTCAATTAAAGGGGCAACAGTTTCTGGATCAGGCAAACCGGCAACAATGGAAACTGGTTTAGTCGTAAACGTACCTGATTTCATCGAAATTGATGAATTACTTGAAATCAATACACAAGAAGGCACTTATTTGAAACGTGCTTCTAAATAAACGAATATAACCAGTGAAGAGGTTCCCTCTTTGCTGGTTTTTTATATAAATGAAAAGAACATTTTACTCTGGTAGAGGGTAGTGCTACAATCAAATGAAGAGAACCAAAATTTGCAACAGAAATAGAGAATATGGGAGCAGATAAGTATGGAAAAAGTGACAATTACCAGTACTGTTGATTTATCAGACAGTGGTTGCAATGCATGTGGTTTGGTAGAGGACACCATCTACACTTTAACGATGAATGATGTTGCGGTGCCAATAGATGATTTAACGGTTAGCTCTATGGTTATGGCCATTGCCCTAAGAAAAGGCTATAAACAAGAGCTAGTAATGGGCTTAGGTGAGGAGTCCATCCTTTATAAAAAAGAAAATCAAGTGATTACTTTAGAAGAAGGCGTAAATCAATTAACTTATTCCACACCAAAGCAAACAATTGAGACAATCAATAAAATTACTGATATGGAACAACTGTTAGCTAAAGTAAATGAGATACTAAACAATCTGTTTCTTATTGAAAAAATAGAATTTATTTTATAAGAATAGAACCTCTCACCAAATGTCAAAATGAATTTTGGTGAGAGGTTATTACTATCTTTTTATACTAAAGTGAGTCTAACAGTCTCTCGTTTTTTTTGCTACGTCAAATTTTCTGTGAAGTTTTTTTAATTTTTACTAATAATGTTGCATTATGGGCCAGTAAACCTACATAGTTTGATTTATTTTGTTGATTATTGCTATACAAGATGCTCTCATAACAGCTAGTCAATTGAATAAACGCTCCATGAAAATCTTAGTATTCTTTCTCAAAACGAATAGCATATTGGTTTAGCGGTTCATTTTCCCAACGATAAAATAATTTTTCTGCTTTATTCAGCAGAATGATATAAGATTCGGTAAATTTTTTAGGAAAAACAAGTCGGTACAATTTGAAATAAAGTAAGAAAAAGTACCTTTTTAGATAAAAGGCGAGTGTTGTCAATAAAAGAACGAGTAAGGAAATGCCGATAGTTTTAAATATCGGTAGTAATTTCGTTAAAGGCTCATTTTTAGATTTTATTTCCTTGTTACTAGAGCTTGGGGTCGTGCTTTGTTTCAACGATGACTGGGTAGAAGTGTCGCTCGTGTCGCTAGAATCTTTACTAGTACTATCTATTTCTTTGTTAGTTTCTTTTCCAGAAGGAATTGGATTAGTAAAGGACGGCGTCGGTTCAAAAGGAATCCAACCATATCCTTCAAAATAAACTTCTGGCCATGAGTGAGCATCGCTGTTGCGTATCGTATACTTGTTGGTTGCGGCAGCACTATCGTAGGAGCGTTCTCCAGGAGCAAAACCTTTTACCCAACGGCTAGGAATATCAAGTGTTCGCAATAAGATCACCATAGCACTAGAATAGTTATCACAATAGCCAATTTTCGATTCAAATAGAAAATAATCAACATAATCCTTATCTTCAGGCGTGTAAGGGGTATCGATTTTTGAATAGCGGTATCCACCAGTTGTTCGTAAGTAGGTTTCAATAGCTTTGACTTTATCGTATTGATTTTTTTCTTGCTTGGTCAGTTTTGTAGCTAACTCATTAATTCGGGTAGGCATAGTCATCGGTATTTGAGTATTTTGCTTATTTTCTTGTTCTTCTAAATGGTTCGTTTGTGTTTGTTTCAGTTCTGTTTCTGTATAAACAGGCGCTTGATAAATCAAAGAGAGGTTTATTGGCCGTTGTTCAAAATTAACTCGATTTTTTTGTGGAATCAGACTGGTTTTCTTATTATTGTCAAGTGGAACCACTAATTTTCCATAAGGTTGCGGTAAATAATTGCTTTGGTCTTTAAATGACAAGTCAATAATCGATTCTTCCAAAAAAGTTCCTTGATAGTTTGGGTCTATTAGTATCGCAGATTCTTGTGGATCAAAAATGGTCTCTTTGTCAGAAAGACTTCGCCACCCCTTCCCAGTGTAACGATCTTTCGTTTCGACATGCCAATAATGTCTATTGGTCTGTAAAGCTGTGAAAAGAACTGTTGGATCGTCCATTAAAGGACCACCTAATTGTTCATCTTTTTCGCTAAAGCCAGTTTTAGACTTATTAAGCAATCCGTAGCCATTCACTTTTTGGTAGAATCCTTGTTTATTCAGAGACTCTCGAATACTACTTGTTTGAGCTAATAAAAAGTTTTTTGGTTTAGGAAACACTTGAGGAAAATAATACGCTGTAACGCTGGCAAAAACGATAGTAGCAATAGTTAGAAGCATTACTTTTCTCTTTTTCTGTAAGGGAACGGTTTGTGGTGCTTTTTTTGCCTGATAATAAAGGAGAAAAGCACCTGTAATAATCATAATGTGCCCACCTAAGTGAATATGGTTAACGATAACTAGTAACAAGAGGTAACTTACAATTAAAAGAGAATTGAAAAGCCAACGTTCATACTCAATCAATAAAACAATCATAAATATTAGTAGGAGTAAGATAAGCGATAAAGCCAAGATATCAGAAAAGTAGCCTAACTCGCCGTTTCGTAATTGTTGATAAGAACGCAATAAATTTTCCAGAAAAAGCATAAACCAAGACCAACTAAAAGATTTTTTGAATGGAAAATAGTAATGCAATGTAAATAAATAGGCAAAAATATACAGTGGTACACGAAGTAGCTGGTTTTTCACTAAAACAGTAATCAGACATAAGACTGCAATCATTGCTGCAAAAAAATAAAAGGGCTGCAGTTTATAGACAATTAGAAAAGGTTGACTGGCAACCGCTATGATCAAAAAAGTAAGAAAGGCATATATTCCTTTTTGTTGTACTCTATGTTTCATGAGAGCCACCTCCGCTAGAAATTGGGATGGTTTGGTCATTCCAGTATAGGCAAAGATGTTTCTTGTTAAAGCTAACAAAGAACACTTCATTTGTTCGTTTTAACTCTGTCAATTGTTTGTTCAAACTTTTTGTTTGAATGGGAGCGAAAATAACAAGCTTCTTCCTAGAAAAATTAGGTAGAATGATTTCTTCTTTTGTAGGTGTCAGCGCTGCAAATATTTTTTCACCAGCTACATTGGCCATGGAGTCCGCTAAAATTGTTTGTTTAAAGTCAATTTTTTTCTCAATAAATTGAATAAATGAATAGTAAGTAGAAAGTATTTCTTCAAATTTTTCATGATCAAAGCCACAAAAAATTAAGTGAGTGAATGTCTCTACTTCCGTTTCGTATTCTTTTACAATTAGTTCATTTCTTTTCCCGGATTGCTTCCAATCAATTAATCCTAGAGCATCTCCAGATTGATAATTCCGAAAATTTCGTATTGAAAAACCTCGTTGACCAAAAGTATTAGAAAATGTAGGTTGTATTTTTGATAGCTGATGATAGAGGTTTTCAGCTAGTGACAGCTGATTTTTAGGTAGAATGACAAACGGTCCTTTTAATGGCAAAGCTCCTTTTTTTTGAAGGAAGCCAAACAAATCTTGTGCTAAGAAAGAAACAGATAATTGTTGGGAAACGCCTCTTTTTGTGGGTGTCCATTGAAAAGTGATCTCTTTTTTGTCGCCAGAATAAAGTAAAATAGTCTCTTGAGCCAATTCTTTTTTTTCAGCTAAGTATACTGTTAACTGTGGAATGGGTAACCAAGTTGGACGATAACAAAAAATTTCTATTGGTAAATCGCTAGTCATTCCAATTTCATAGCTTTTTGATTCCATCAGTTCGCAGTCGATTTTTTTTAAAGAAGGCATGAAACTAATCAAATCTAGAATAAGCAAAAATGATAGAAAGAAGAAAAAGCTCCAACCTGTGGTGTTATCGAATATAATAGCGTAAAAAAAAGTTGCTAAATAGAAAGAGGAAACGCCCATAATGATCAAAATGTATTTGATAAAATTCCAGTTATTCATCTCATTTCCTCACTGGAACCGGCACATGTTTTAGAATTTGTCCAAGAATTTTATTCATTTGTTCTTTAGAGGTTGTTGCTCCACTTTCTAAGATAATTCGATGACCGAAAGTTGCAGGTAAGATTCTTTGCAAATCGCTGGGAGTAACAAAATTTCTTCCTTCTGTTAAGGCAAAAGCTTTAGCTGCTTTGACAAAAGCTACCGAACCACGTGGACTGATTCCTAGTGCAATCCCTTTATGTGTTCTAGTCGCATGAACCAGTTGAAGGGCATAGCGAGCGACTTGTGGATTTACGTGAACATTGTTTACTAACTCTTTCAAATGACTAATATCCTCAGCATTTAGAACTTGTGGAACAGTATCTAATCTAGCTTCATTTTGGTCCAGTATGAGTTTTAATTCGTCAGAAAACTCAGGGTAGCCAATTTGGAGACAAAATAGAAACCGATCTAATTGGGCTTCTGGTAAAGGGTAGGTTCCTTCGTAATCAATAGGATTTTGCGTGGCTAATACAAAGAAATGTTCATTTAAGGGATAGGTATGATTATCTACAGTGATTTGCTTTTCGGACAAAGCTTCCAATAAAGCAGATTGTGTTCTAGGGGTGGTTCGATTGATTTCATCTGCTAACAAAACAGTGGTAAAAAGTGGGCCAGGTCGAAATTCAAAATCTTTAGTTGCCATGTTGTAGACAGAAATACCCATAACATCATTAGGCAACAAGTCTGGTGTAAATTGAATCCGATTATATTTTCCGTGAGTCGCTTTTGCCAAGGTTTTCACCATCAACGTTTTTCCCACACCAGGAATATCTTCAAAAAGTACATGACCACCTGCTAGTAAAGCAGCTATGGTCATCTGAAGAACGTCCCGTTTTCCTAAAATAACTTTTTCCATCTCATCAATTAGTACTGTTAATTTTTTATAAGCTGCATCTATCATATCATTATCGACTCCTTTTGAAGCGTTTCCTTAATTGTATAGATAATAATGTGTAAGTGCAATAAGAGAAAAATCCTCTTGTAAATAAATCCTTGAAATCACAGGCTTTATCCGCTAAAAAAATTTGTTTGGAATACTAGGACAGCAATTTTTGTAAAAACAAAATCGAACCAAGGACTAAAAATGTTCCGATTAGATCAATCAACGATAATTGAAGCCCAAAAATTAAGATAGAAAAAATAGTCGCTAAAATAGGTTCAAGAGCCGTTAAAATACTTGCGAGCGTTACAGTAATATAAGTAAGGCTTGAAAGATAAAATAGATAAGCAAAGATCGTCCCGACAACAATCACTGTTGTGATTAATAGAAGACTTTGAGTATCTAAAATAAAATCAATTCGCCAAATAGGATGAATAAAATTGGCTAGGATCCCTCCAATAGTCATCCCCCAACCTACGGTTAATAAAGTTCCATAGTTGTTTAACAAACTTCTAGGTTGGATCGTATAAAAAGCTAAGGTAAGTGCAGAAGCAATACCCCAAAAAAAAGCTTCTGGAGAAATAGCTAAACTATTTAACTGACCGTGAGTCACAATCAAGAAAACACCTAAAAAGGTTAGCAATAATAATCCTAAGACCTTTAAACTAGGCATTTTCCCTGTCAATAGAGCCACATAAAGAGCAATGAAAATCGGGCCAGTAAATTGTAAAATCGTAGCAATTGCAGCACTACTGGCAGCGATCGTTTTAAAAAAAGTATATTGAACACCAAACATTCCTACAGTAGCAAATAAGAAAATATCTATTCGATTTTTTTTAGACGTAAAAAGACTAAAAATATTTATTTTTTTATATTGAGAGGCAAATAGTAAGAGTAAAACACCAGAAAACAACATTCGAGTAGTCACTAACCATTCAGGGGAAACCCCAAAAGATTGAAATAATAGTTGACCAACAATCCCTGATAACGCCCACATCATCGCAGCAGAACCTGCTAATAATACACCTTTACGTTTAATTATACCTTCCATTTTAAAACTCCTTTTCAGCAACGCTCCATACAAACAGAGCAAAACTAACATCCTACTAAATAAACCCTATTCATTTATTCTAGCATTCTTTTAGGAAGAGGTGTGGAATAAAAACAAAAAATAGATAGACAGCATAAAGGTTCTATGCTATATTGTAAGCAGATACATGGAGTGTTACTGATACGATCAGGCATCACCAGACTCAAGAATACCAAAATAAGTATGCTTTGTTTTTTTACTTTGTAGGTTATCTTTGATGTTGGTGTTTTTTTATGCATTTTTTATAGGAGTGGGTCCCGATGTTACAGCTTATAAAAACATTAAACAATAATATTGTCTTGGCAAAAAATGAAAAAAATGAAGAAATTGTTGTGTTTGGCACGGGGATTGGTTTTAATCGAAAAAAAGGTGAACTTGTTGATATGAAACAAGTGACAAAGGTTTTTAAATCAGAACCAAATAGTCCAGCAGAGGTATTGTTGGAGAATATTTCTTCTGATTTGTTGGTAACTACGGAAAAGATTATTCAATTAGGAGAAAATCGTTTAAAAAAGAAGTTAAGCCCAAGTATTCTTTTTTCTTTAGCTGACCATATTCGTTTTGCCATTGAGAGAAGTGAATCTAACTTGGAAAATGATAATCCTTTACAATGGGAAATTCCCCATCTCTACTTTAGTGAATATGAGGTTGGAAAAGAAGCTCTTACTATTATTACAAATGAGCTACAAATTCAATTGCCAATGATGGAAGCCTCATTTATTGCTTTGCATTTTGTGAATGCACAAGTAGACGGGCAGACTATGGGAGAAACAATCCAAATCACTCAATTAACGAAAAATATTGTAAAAATTATTCAATCGCTATTTGGCATTACACTAGACAAAACAACACTAAATTATTCTCGATTTACTACTCATTTGCGTTATTTTATTGCTCGACAAGAATCCGCAGACCAACTCGAGGTAGCGATGGACACTTCTTTGAAAGAAGTAATTCAAGAACGTTATATGAAAAGTTATGCTTGTGGTTTATTAATTAAAGAAATGTTGAAAAGAGAGTTTCACTGGATCATCACAGAGGATGAGCTAGTTTATTTGGTGGTTCATATTGAACGTTTAATAAAAGAAAATAAATAATCAGTTGTATAGGCGTGTCACTGTTAGAAAAGGCATTAACCTAAGCAAAGATTTACAGTAGCTTACTAGAATTAGTCTGGCGAAGTAGATTTTTGTTTAGGTTTTTTCTATTATTTTGGCAGAATAAACTATTTGTTGAAAATGAAAGAAGGGAGCATAAAAATGAATAAGAAAGAATTGGCGAAACAGATTGTTACAGGTTTAGGTGGCGAAGAGAACATTGTTCTAAGCTGGCACTGCATTACTCGTTTGCGTTTCAATGTTAAAAATAAAGACAAGGTTCAGTTGGGAATGTTAAATAAATTAGAAGGCATAATGGGCGCGCAATTTCAAAGTGGGCAATATCAAGTGATTATTGGTAGTGAGGTAGCGGATGTATTTGCAGAAATAGCTTTATTGCTAGGAGAGGAAGCGGATGGAACAGAGACACTGAACAAAGGAGAAAAAGGCAATATCCTAGATCATATTTTTGATACAGTATCTGGTATTTTTACCCCTATCCTACCAGCAATCGTTGGTGGTGGTCTACTAAAAGGTATGCTGGCATTACTAGTGAGTTTAAAGCTAATCTCAGATACAGGATCGAGTTATGAACTGTTAAGTTTCGTATCAGATGCGCCGTTTCACTTTTTACCATTTCTAATCGCTTTTTCAGCAGCTAAAAAGTTTCGGACAGATACTTCATTGTCGGTAGCATTAGCGGGTGTCTTGATGTATCCAAAAATTATCGAATACGCCGCGGGGGGTGAGATCACTAATCTGAAATTTATTGGTTTAAATGTACCAATGAATAATTACGCCTCATCAGTCTTACCAATTATATTAGGGGTTTGGTTGTTGAGTTATATCTATAGAGGCGTAAAGAAAATCATTCCAAAATCTTTACAAATTATTTTTGTTCCTCTTTTAAGTTTATTAATTACGGCACCTATCATGCTGATGTTTATTGCTCCTCTAGGGAATTATATTGGGGTCTATTTGCAGCAATTTTTTACCACACTCTTCGAAATAGCAGGTCCAATTGCTGGTCTACTATTAGGTGGATTAATGCCATTAATTGTCATCACAGGAATGCACTATGCATTTTTCCCAAGTACATTTGCTAGTTTCGACAAGTTTGGGTATGACCTAGTTCTGTTGCCTATGAATTTAGTGGCTAACTTTGCTCAGTCTGGTGCGGTTTTAGGAGTACTATTCAAAACGAAAGATGAAAAAATGAAGCAGCTAGCTTTTTCTACGTTATTACCAGCTATTTTTGGGATTACGGAGCCTGCTATTTATGGTGTGACCATGAAGTTAAAGAAACCATTTTATGCAAGTTTAATTGGCGGAGCTGTCGGGGGAGCCATTTATGGGATTTTTTCCGTAAAAACATTTGCTTTTTCACAACCTGGAATTACTGCGTTGCCTTCTTATATCGAAAAAGGTTCAAATAATTTTATGTCTGCTTTGTTAGGAATAGGATTGAGCTTCATAATTGCTTTAGTATTAAGCATACTTTTAACAAAAGATGAAATGGTACTAACTGAGGAACCATCTATCGCTAAGAAAGGAAATGTTGGGCTTGAGAAGAGAGATCGCCCCATCAATATTTTATCTCCGTTAACTGGAGAAGTGCTACCTCTAGAACGTACGCCAGATAAAACCTTCGCAGAGGGATTAATGGGAAGAGGAGTAACTATAGAACTAACGAATGGATTCGTGAGAGCTCCTTTTGAAGGAACCGTTACGATGATAGCCCCAACGAAACACGCATTGGGATTAACCTCTGAATCAGGTGTAGAAATGTTAATTCATATTGGAATTGATACAGTTCAGTTGAATGGCGTGGGGTTTAACTTATATGTACAAACGGGTGATTCTATAAGAACTGGCGATATTTTGCTGACAGTTGATTTAAATCTGATTAAAGAGAATGGTTACGCTCTCTTATCTCCAGTTGTTATTACAAATTCTTCGGAATATTTAGACGTTATTCACACGTCAGAACAAGGAGTGACAGCTGTCGAAGATAATTTACTAATGGTCATTAATTAAGTCTCTTATTTTCTATCACTGAAAATTAGAATAGATATGAACGAAAGGAAGAAGAAGATGAATAAACTAAACACAGGATTCCAAGAAGGATTTTTATGGGGAGGAGCAACGGCTGCAAATCAAATAGAAGGAGCATTCGATGTCGACGGCAAAGGGTTATCAACCTCTGACATGGCAGCTTATAAAGATCCCTATGCAGAAGGAGTAGTAAACAATTTTACCTTTAATGTAAATTCTACTGAATTAAAGGACTATTTAAATAATCCAGAAAAATATCTTTTTCCAAAGCGTTGGGGCATTGATTTTTATCATCGTTATAAAGAAGATATTGCTTTGTTTGCTGAAATGGGATTTAAAGTTTTTAGACTCTCAATCTCTTGGGTACGAATTTTTCCAACAGGGTTAGAAGATGAACCCAATGAAGCTGGTCTAGCATTTTATGATGCTGTTTTTGAGGAATGCGCAAAATATGGTATAGAACCTTTAGTAACAATTTCTCATTATGAAATGCCAATCACCTTAACTGAAAAATACAATGGCTGGATTAGCAGAGAGATAATCCCTTTGTTTGAAAAGTACTCTCGAGTACTATTTAATCGGTACAAAAACAAAGTGAAATATTGGATTACTTTTAATGAAATGAATATGAATTTAAATAGTTTATATACAGGAGCCGGAATACTGGAAGATTTAGTAGGAGACAAATTACAAGCAGCGTATCAAGCGTCACACCATCAATTTTTAGCAAGTGCACTGGTAGTGAAAGCAGCGAAGGAAATAATGCCGGATGCTAAAATAGGTTGTATGATTAACCAAATTGAATCTTATGCTAAAACCACAAAGCCAGAAGATCAATTACAAGCGTTGAAATCTAATCAATTGAATATGTTTTATCCTGATGTACAAGTAAGAGGAACCTACCCGACTTATATGAGTCGTTATTTTGAAGATGAAGGAATTCACATTGAGATTCACGATGGGGATGAAAAAATTCTTAAAGAAGGTACGGTAGACTTTGTTTCTATTAGCTACTATATGTCTCATGTTACCGAAGCCCGTAAAGATGCTTCAAGATTGGCTGGAACCTTTGATAGTCCAATGAAAAATGAATATTTAGAATTATCGCAATGGGACTGGCCGATTGATCCAATTGGGTTACGTATCTCGTTATTGAAGCTGTATGACCGTTATGAACTGCCACTGTTTGTTGCTGAAAACGGATTAGGAGCAAAAGATATTGTCTCAGAAACAGGAGAAATTCATGACGATTACCGTATTGATTACATTAGAAAACACATTTTAGAAATGAAGGAAGCTGTGAAAGATGGGGTTGAACTAATGGGGTATACGACTTGGGGTTGTATAGATTTGATTAGTTGTGGCACTTCACAAATGAGTAAACGCTACGGTTTTATCTATGTTGATCAAGATGACGCAGGTGTTGGCAGTCTCGAAAGAAAACCGAAAGATTCATTTTACTGGTACAAAAAAGTCATTGAAACAAATGGTGAAGTTTTGTAATAGATTCGTTAGCAGCCTAATAAAAAAATATATATATAAGAATATGAGGATGAGACAAAACTAAAAATCAGTTTTGTTTCATCCTCTAAATCCGAATAAACGGGGGTCAAAAGTCTGGGGTTTCGGAAATTTCCCGAAAATTACTCAATACATAAAGTGTATGGTGCGCTTTTCAATCCAATTTCTCGCCCAAAAAAGACTTCTGTCTCAAATTCATTTTATTCTAGGATAAGATTATTTTTTTTGTAATAGTTGATGACTAGAAGAAACTTTAGAAATGTACTGTTTCATGAGATGCCATAAGTACTTACTAAGTTTATAAAATAAAAAACCAAAAATAGCTGTGATTGGAAAAGCTAAGATATTTGGAGCTGCCCAAAACCCTAAATTGAATACGACAGGTGGGAAAGAAAATCCTAGGATTGTTCCAATAGTCACAATCAATCCCATCAGAACTACAAAATAGGCGCAAGCGTATAAAGTGATTGAAAGGATTGAAAGAAAAGGTAGAACAATCATTCCTGACAATCCAGTCTTTGTATAGAAAGAAAATAATTTTAGTAAGTGTTTCATGTTAAAGGATTGATTTGTAGAAAGATTATTTCCGGCGAAAGCTTGTGCTAATGCCACCGGATCTCCTAAATTTTTAAGAATTTCGGTAACTGATTGATGATTGGCCAGACTTTCCTCAATATGGCTATTAATTTCTTCCAAGATTTCACGTCTTTCAGTAGCAGAAAGATAATTTAAATTTGTTGAGACCGTTGAAAGATATTGTTTTACTTCTAATTCCATCTTTTATTCCTCCTCGTATTTTTGAATATCTGTAATCGCTAATTTCAAATAAGTCCATTGTGTGGTCATTTCAACTAAGTATTTTATTCCTAATGGAGTGATGCAATAATATTTTCTGCGGGGTCCATTCTCTGCATCTTCCCAATAGCTTTCTAAAAAGTTTTCTTTAGTTAATCTCCTCAATAAAGGGTAGATGGTGTTTTCTTTCGCAGCGACTATTTCCCAGTTACTAAGAACAGTAATTAATTCATAGCCATAGTAAGGCCTATTTTTTAATAATGTTAAAATACATAATTCTAAAGAACCTCGTTTCAGCTGTGATTTCCAGTCTTCAATATCCATTTTTCTCCTCCTTTATTGTGTACAACACAGTAGTGAGATTTGACTATAGTGTAATACACAGTAAGAGGGTTGTCAATAATAACTTGTAAGGTAGCGGGACAATTATGGTAAAATAAGTTTATAGAGATGCCAAGGGAAGAAGTCAGAGTGGGGGTTGATTTTAAGGATTTATTGTTTCCATGAATGAATATAAGAGTATTTATTCAATGGATAAAGTGCAACAAATTGTTAAGTAGTACAAAAATGAAAATAATAAAGGGGGAGCAACTATGAGTAAGCTTTATATTAAACAAAAGGTCTTCAGTCTAGGCGGAAAATTTACAGTCAAGGATGAGTTACAGAAAGATAAATATTTTATAGAGGGTAGTTTCATGGCAATCCCAAAAGTATTTACTATCAAGGATGTTGAAGGGAAAGCCATTGGAAAAATCACTAAAAAGATATTTAGTTTTTTACCGAAGTTCTTTGTAGAAGTAGATGGAAAAGAAGTTCTAACCATTAGTAAAAGTTTTACTTTTTTCAAAGCTCGCTACCAGATTGATATGGCAGGGCTAGAGGTTCGTGGAGACTGGTGGGATAAAAAATTTGAAGTCACAAGGAAAGGTAAAGTCGTTGCCGCAGTAAATGAAAAGTGGTTTACTTGGGGAGATACTTTTGAAGTCGATATTCATGAAGCGGAATTAGAACATATAATTATTGCTTTGGTAATAGCAATTGATTTTGTAAAACAAGAAGAAGTAGCAGCCGCAAGCTCGGGTGCCTCTTCCTAAAAATGACAAAGCTTCAAGAACGATTCATCCAACTTCATAAAAAAGCTAGAACATTTGATAATTATCCATTTAAATTCGGAAAGGGATCAAATGTTTTTTTGCTATGAAAATTTAAATAGAACAAAAAATGCTGCAATAAAGCATATTTTTTTAGAGAGGTGGTTTATTTATGAAAAATGAAAATCGAATGATGGATTTATTTATTGAATTTGTAAATAAAAATCAAGATATTCGTCTGTTTTCGATGAATGGCTCCAGAGTAAACACAAAAATACCAAATGACTCTTTTAAAGATTATGATGTTGTTTTCTTTACCGATGATATACAAAAATATCAAAAAAATACTAGTTTTTTAAGAGAATTTGGAGAGATTATACTTTTAACAGAACCGGAAAATGGATTATTTCCTGCTTCTTTTTTACCAGAGGAAGGGTATATCTACTTGGTTCAATACATGGATGGTAATCGGATTGATTTTCAATTTAGATGTTTAGATCAATTGGAAACTTATATCAAGGAAGACTCGTTGACAAAGATTATTCTTGATAAGGACCAACGAGTGAAAAAGCAACCCGTGCTAGATGATTCAACGCATTGGATAAAGAAACCGACACAAACCATTTTTCAAGCAAGCATAGCTGAATTTTGGTGGCAAAATTTAAACGTACTAAAGGCTTTGGCTCGAGAAGAATTAACGTTGGCATTTTCGTATCTAACGAGTTGCCGAGAAGAGTTAATTCGATTACTTACTTGGAAAACGGCCTTATTCTATGGTTTTAATCGCAGTTATGGGAAGCAACACCACCAGATAATTGCCTTATTAAATCAAGAAGAAAAACAGCTTTTAATGAGCACGTACAGTGGCTTGTCTGTCACCGAAATGATATCAAGCTTAAAACAGATGAATCAACTAGTAGAAAAAGTAGTTCCTGAACTTGGAAATAAATTGAACTACTCCTATCATGATTACAGTGAAGTACCTTATCTTTACTTGAAAGAAAAGGGAAAAACAGAATTATTGCAGGGCTGAAAAGAATCATTTTTGATGAAGTTTTTTTTAAAAGTGTCTTTTTGAAAACCGAACAATTTAAATGTGGTCTACAGGGGTTGCATTATATCTAACTTCATAGTCTATACTGAATTCGTACCTAAAAAAGAGGAAGAGGGAAAGAAGGATGAATAAAACAGTATGGTTAGTGATAGGTAGCTCAAAAGGAATTGGCGCAAATCTGGTCAAGTCTTTACTTGAGAACGGACATTATGTGATTATGACAAGTAGAAATAAATAAAGAATAATCAAACAGTTTTGAAATGAAAGTAATCAATTTTTGCCAGTTCATTTATCATTAACAATCGAACAAGAAATTCAAAAAGTGATTTCAATGGGGATTGATAAATTCCAGAAAATAGACGTTTTGGTTAACAATGCAGGGTATATGAGGGCAGGGGCACTTGAAGAAGTAACGGATCAAGAGTCTAGAGAATGCTTTGATATTAACGTTCTTGGTACGTTTAGTTATCTCTATTAGGTGAAAATACCGTTGAGACAAGAAAAGAATTGTTAACAGAAGAAAGAGATACCATTCAAATGACCTTGTCAGCCTTAGAAAAAAATTTAGAAGTTATTAATCAAAAAATAGATAATTATTACCGATTTGTCTTACCTAAGACGGATGAGACAATAAAAAAATGACTGAGGATACTGACTAGAAAATATTGCTGCAGATCAATTAGAACTCTGTGCCACGGTTGTCTAGATATCAAAAGCTATAATGATTAAGAAATATATAGGTAGCAAAGGGACAACGATAATAAAATGGAAGAGGATGGAACAAAACTGATTTTTAGTTTTGTCCCATCCTCTTCCATTTTTTATCACTATTTCACTAACGCTTTATCTAGAGCTTCATTTATTTTTTTCATTTGTTCAGCGTTTAAAACTGGTTCAAAGTTTTTGCGAATTTGTTCTGCTTTAGCTGCATCTAAGTTTCCAGCATTGTTATTAATCTCTTCGATGATTGTATCTAGTTGCTCCTCTATAAGTGCTTGAACTTCCTCATCATTACTGTAATCTAGTTCACTGGTTTCCTTAGTATCATTTACGTCAGAAGTAGTTGCACCAGAAATTTCATTCATAATCTTTGTTAATTCGTTTTGGGTAATAATATCTTTTTTATCAGGTAATTTGATTTGATTCTTGTTCTTTTGAGGGGTCATTGATAGCGCCAAAACGATCGACATATTATTGTTTTTGTTCTCAGGGTTTTTCATGCCGAAAGTAACTTCCAAGTCTGTTTTTTTCGTTTTTTCGTTAATGCTTACGTTCATTTCCAATTTATCAATATCTTTTTTGAGTGCTTGGGTAGTTTCAGTCAATTGTTTATCCAAGCCCGCTTTTTTAGCTTTTTTATCCTCTTTTAGATTTTTGTTCATGAAATCTATGATTTTAATAAATTCCTCTTTAGTAAATGTGTGACTTAACGTGTCTTTATCCTTTTTGAAAGAATTTTTATCAAAACTTTCAACTAGCTTTTTCAGGTCATCATTGTATTTTTTGTTCTTTATAGTATCAACTGAGAAAGCCTCTTTAAAAGAATTTTTTTCTGCATCAGATTTTTCAGATGAAAGAGTGCTTCCCGTTTCAGCAATATCAATGTATTTATCCTTAAGCTTTGCTAAATCATTTTTATTAAGCTCAATCGGTGTGCCAAAGGCTGTTGCCAGGTCTGCCAGGCCTGATACAAAGCTAGTTGACATATAAAACGTATCTTTTTTACCAACTAGCTGTAAAGGAATTTTTTCACCTAATAAATTAAGATTTACTTCCATTTCTGCTGCTTCAGCCTTCTCATCAAAAGCATAGGTTCCGTTAATCTTCATATCTTTTAGTTGATTCGCAACCATTCTTACTGTAGCGTTTCCTTGATCACCATTATAAGTTAAATCTTTAATTTTCATATCAAATTTAGCAGCATTATAATCTGACATATCTGTTGAATACATCGCTTCAACAAATTCTTTACGTGGGTCAGAGCCACAAGCTACTAGTGAAAATACCAATAAACTTAAAGTGATTCCTAAAACTAACTTCTTAAATTTCATTTTCTTCTCTCCTCCTAAATGTTACTAATCTATTTTACCCGTTATTTAAAATGAAATGCAATCAATTTTTAGAAAAAAATAGTAAAATTTTGATGATTTTAATATTCCAAAGAAGAATAATCATAAATTCTCAATTTTTTCCCGTTTATATTGATAAATTGAGAAAAGAAACCCCTTACTTTAGGTTATAATGATAGTTAAATAAATCACAAAGGAGCGTTAACATGAGTAAAACAGTTATTGTAGGAACTAATCATGCGGGAATTGCAGCAGCAAATACGTTATTGGATACTTATCCAAACCAAGAAGTGGTAATGATTGATCGGAATACAAATTTAAGTTATTTAGGTTGTGGAACAGCGTTATGGATTGGGCGCCAAATTGATTCATACGAGAATCTCTTCTATACGAATAAGGAAGCCTTTGAAGCAAAAGGGGCAAAAATTTATATGGAAACAAGTGTTGTTCGTATAGACTTTAATGCAAAAGTTATTTATTGTAAGAAAAATAACGGAGAAGAATTTACTGAAAACTATGATAAATTAATTTTGGCGACAGGTTCAGCGCCAATTGCTCCAAATATTCCTGGAAAAGATTTGAAAAATGTTGAATTCTTGAAACTTTTCCAAGATGGACAATCTGTTGATGCTTCAATGGCACAAGAGGATGTTCAAAATGTTGCCGTTATTGGTGCGGGTTACATTGGTGTAGAAATTGCAGAAGCAGCTAAACGTCGTGGTAAAAATGTCCTATTGTTTGATGCGGCAGAAAATTCATTGCCAAATTACTATGATAAATGGTTCACAGATGATATGGACAGAGTTCTTTCTGATAATGGGGTGGAATTACATTATGGTGAAACTGCTACCGCCTATAAAGGAACAGACAAAGTTGAAGCCTTAGTAACAAATAAAGGCGAGTATCCAGTTGATTTAGTCTTAAACGCAATTGGCTTCAGACCTAATAATGAGTTAGGGAAAGACCATCTAAAATTGTTTGGAAATGGTGCGTATCTAGTTGATAGTCATCAACAAACAAGTGATCCTGACGTTTATGCGATTGGTGATTGTGCAACGATTTATTCAAATGCATTACAAGCAACAACCTATATTGCTTTAGCAACGAATGCTGTTCGTTCAGGAATTGTCGCAGCACATAACGTAGGGGGAACGCCACTAGAATCAATTGGTGTTCAAGGCTCTAATGGTATTTCTATTTTTGGTTATCATATGGTTTCAACTGGACTAACAGTTAAAGAAGCTACGAAAGCTGGTTTAAAAGTAAAACATACAGAATTTGAAGATTTACAAAGACCTGGCTTTATGAAAGAAAATAACAATGTTAAAATCAGAATCGTTTATGAAGAAGGTTCTCGTCGGGTAGTGGGTGCGCAAATGGCATCCTATGAAGACATTTCGATGGGGATTCACATGTTTTCATTAGCGATTGGAGAAAAAGTAACGATTGATAAACTAAAATTATTGGATATTTTCTTCTTGCCACACTTTAACCAACCATATAACTATATTACAATGGCTGCTTTAAGTGCAGAATAAATTTTAATATAATTTAGAGGTTTCTTCTATACTTATTAGGAGAAATCTCTCTTTCTTATTTTTGCTCTGTAAAATAATTATAAACAGGATGTTGTTTCGAATGACACTAAAAGAGCTGATTCAGGCCAAAATAGAGCATGAAATGTAAAAGAATCCTTTAAGTTATCTTCTTTTTTCTAAAAAAGTTTAAATTTGAAAAGCTTTCATGTATAATGGTTAAAGTTATATATATGATACTTGAAGAAAGTAAGGAGGATTTGTTTTGGCAGACGAAAACCAAAATAATCAAGATCACTCTTCATCTTCTTTTAAAGAACAAGTATTGCGTTCTTTACGTGGAGAAGATATAGGTGAGGGTCATTCAGCTTCCTCAGAAAATAGAAATCAGAATTTATCCCATGATTTAGAGGCAGAGAATACTAAAGAACAGAGTGGGTTATCAGACACTCCTGATAATGAGCAATTATATACGAAAAAAACAGTAACGCCCAATTCCTATGCCGAATCAGAAAGTGTAGGTTCACGTAGAGTAACTGATAGTTCTACTGCAAAGAAACAGACTGTTCCTTCTGTAACTGAGGAACCGGCTAAAGATGATGCAAGTAAACGAAAGCAAAAAAGAAAACGTGAAGATCGAATGGTTAGCAGAATTGTTATCTTAGTTATTTCAGTGTTAGTTTTAGTTATGCTTATCTTTGGTTTTACTTTTTACAGATACGTGAATGCAGGTTTAAAACCTTTGGATGTAAAAGAGAAAGGCTATATTCAAGTTCACATTCCAGAAGGCTCTTCTAACAAAAAAATTGCGAATATTTTAGAAGAAAGTAAGGTCATCAAGAGTGGGATGGTTTTCAATTACTATGCAAAGTTTAATAATCTGACAGATTTTCAAGCTGGCTATTATCAAATCTCCCCAAGTATGACGCTAGATGAAATTGGCGCAACATTGAGAGAAGGCGGAACGGCTGAACCAACTCAAATGGCAGATGCTAAATTGACAATCCCAGAAGGCTTTGATATTGAAAAAATCGGGGATGCTATCCAAAAAAATACCGAGTTAAAAAAAGAACAGTTTATAGAGTTAATGAAAAATGAAGCTTTCTTTAATACAATGAACCAGAAATACCCTGATTTATTAGGAAGTGCAGCAAGTGCTGAAGGAGTCCGCTACCGTTTAGAAGGCTACTTATTCCCAGCTACTTATGACTATTATAAAGGCATTAAACTGGAAGATTTTGTGGAACAAATGATTGCAAAGACGAATAATGTGATGCAGCAATACATTCCAATCATTCACGCGAAAGGAATGACGAATCAACAAGTTTTATCATTAGCTTCTTTAGTTGAAAAAGAAGGAGTTAAAGAAGAAGATCGTAAAAAAATTGCTCAAGTATTCTTTAATCGGATAGCAGAAAATATGCCTCTTCAATCAGATATTTCTATCTTATATGCAATAGGCGAGCACAAAGAATTAGTAACGTATAAAGATTTAGAAGTAGATTCACCTTATAATTTATACAAAAATACTGGCTATGGTCCAGGACCGTTCTGTAGTCCGAGTGAGCAATCTATCAATGCTGTTTTAAATCCAGAGCCAAATAATTACAAATACTTTGTTGCAGATATCTCAACAGGAAAAGTTTATTTTGCTGAAACGTATGAAGAGCATAACGAATTGGTAGAGAAATATGTAAATAAAGAAAAATCTGAATAGTTTTTTAAGCGATATGTTCACGAGCCAACCTACTTAAATTAGGCAAGGCTCGTTTCGCTTTTCATACTTTTCAGAGTTAAACGCTTTGCCCCAACTGATAAGTATTACATATTTTTATAAAAAGAAAAAAAATAAGGGAAATTTATTTACAATTCACTTAAAGAGTGGTACTCTTTTCTGGATTGAAAGCGTATTTTGAAAATAAAAAAAATTAATTGTAGTATTTAAAAGGAGAAATTAACATGGTAGAAAAAGTATTTCCGATGACCCTCGAAGGTAAAGACAAATTAGAACAAGAACTAGAAGAATTAAAAACAGTGAAACGTAAAGAAATCGTTGAACGCATAAAAATTGCGAGGAGTTTTGGCGATTTATCAGAAAACTCAGAGTACGAATCTGCGAAGGACGAACAAGCTTTTGTTGAAGGTAGAATTACAACATTAGAAAATATGATTCGTTTTGCCCAAATTATTGATAATGATGGTGTTGATAAAGATGAGGTTTCAATTGGTAAAACAGTAACTTTTATAGAATTACCAGATGGTGAAGAAGAAGAGTACACAATTGTCGGGAGTGCAGAAGCTGATCCCTTTTCAGGGAAAATATCTAATGACTCACCAATTGCCCAAGCGATTATTGGGAAACAATTAGGAGAAGAAGTAACAATTAATACTCCTGGTGGAGATATGAAAGTTAAGATTACAAAAGTTAGCTAAGAAATTATCTAGAATGATATTGAAACTGTTGTGAGTGTTTGCGAGGATAGGACGATTGTCCCGTCCTCGTTTTGCTAGTAAAACTCAAAGTTAGGGCTAAAGTCCTATGGAAAAATGAGCCTTTAGAGACTAACATTAAGAATATAACATAGGTATACTTGTTGATAGAGAGAGGGGGATGGAGATGAATAATCCATGGAGGTTTTTCATTGTAGTAGAAGCCATTCTATTTATTTTTGCACTATGGCAGATTTTACATAACCCAGGCCTGGCAGTTTTATTGGTAGTGGGTATTCTTAGTACTCTATACGTAAGCAAAAAAGTACATCGTAGTAACTTTAACAATTTTCAATTGGTTTTAGGTGTTATATTTATTGTTGTAAGTGTGATAAATAGCTCAGCTATATGGATTATGTTGATTTTTGCGGTATTGTTTATTGGTATCAAAGGTGTAGAGATATCTGGCGTAGATATTACACAGCGAGCACCGTGGCGTAAAAAGCAAATGATTATGGTAGAAACATGTAACAAAGAACCAAAAAATGGCCGTCGATTTAAACGTCCTTGGTTTGCAAATGAAAGAATAGGAAGTAATATTTATGAATGGGATGATATAAATATTGATATCCTTTCAGGGGATACGATCATTGACCTTGGAAACACCCTGCTTCCTAAAAATGATAGTATCATTATCATTCGCAAAGGCTTCGGTCGCACGAGAGTTTTAGTTCCTATGGGCGTTGCAGTTGTCTTAGAGCATTCCACTTTTTATGGAAATGTTCGTTTTGAAGATGAAAAATATCACTTGAAAAATGAATCTTTAAAACTTTATAGTAATGATTTTGATACAAACAATCGTCGTTTGAAAATTATCACGAATTCTTTACTTGGAGATGTAGAGGTGATTCGCGTATGATTGGAAAAATATCTCGTCAAATGCTTGCCCTTTACGCATCATTAATTACTTTTATTGTAATGGTTGTTACTTTATTTTCTTACTTTTATTCAATTAAACAAAAAAACTGGCTTATGGAATTGATTCAAAGGAAAGTATTTTACATTCCTTTGATCTTCCATATTTTAGTGATTTCTTTTTTTGTTGGGATATTTACCTTTATCTTGCTTTCTATTGTACAAAAATCACAATATGGTAAAATTGAAGAAAAACTTCGTTTACTTGCTACCGGGAATTATGAAAGTCAAGCGATCAGAAAAGCTGTTTTTTATAATAATAGTGATCAATACATCGGTGAAGTAGACCAAGATATCGTATCAATTAGTCGTAAATTATTAGAAATGTCTAAAGAACTTCAATTATTGAATAGTCGCCCACAAATAATGGACGGTGAAACAAAAGAAGAGATTTTAGAGGGCGAAAGACATCGTTTGGCTAGAGAATTACATGATTCCGTTAGTCAGCAGCTCTTTGCAGCAATGATGATGCTCTCTGCTTTGAATGAACAAGCGCAAAAAGGGGAAACACCAGAAATTTTTCGGAAGCAGCTTGCAATGGTTGCAGATATAATCAATGCATCACAATCTGAAATGCGGGCATTATTGTTACACTTAAGACCTGTAAGCCTGGAAGGAAAAAGCTTGCGTAAGGGGATTGAACAATTATTAAAAGAATTACAAACAAAAATCAAAATAGAGCTGACTTGGGATGTTGAAGATGTTCATTTGAATAGTAGTATTGAAGATCATTTGTTCAGAATTGTTCAAGAGCTCCTTTCAAACACATTAAGACATGCGAAAGCAAAGGAGTTAGAGGTCTATTTACATCAGGTAGATAACAACGTTTTAATGCGTTTAGTCGATGATGGTGTTGGTTTTGATATGAAGGAAAGTGAAAATAAAGCTGGAAGTTATGGCTTGAATAATATTCGTGAACGTGTTGCTGGAATGGGTGGAACGATCAAAATTATTAGTTTTAAAGGTCAAGGAACGAGCGTAGAAATTAAAGTGCCTGTGATAAAGGAGGAGTTAGTGGATGATCAAAGTAATCTTAGTGGATGATCATGAAATGGTTCGGTTAGGGGTTTCATCTTATTTATCTATTCAAGATGACATTGAGGTAGTAGGGGAAGCTGAAAATGGTCGGATTGGGTACGAAAAAGCATTGGAAATAAGACCAGATGTTATTTTGATGGATTTAGTCATGGACGAGATGGATGGGATTGAATCAACTAAATTAATTCTAAAAGAATGGCCAGAAGCAAGGATTATTATCGTAACAAGCTTTATCGATGATGAGAAAGTTTATCCAGCAATTGAAGCTGGCGCAGCGGGGTATTTATTAAAGACATCTACTGCTCATGAAATCGCTAATGCAATCCGAGCTACTTATAAAGGCGAACGAGTGCTAGAACCAGAAGTAACGACTAAAATGATGGAGCGCTTAACTAAGAAACAAGAACCTGTATTACATGAGGACTTAACAAATCGTGAACATGAAATTTTAATGCTGATTGCTCAAGGAAGAAGTAATCAAGAAATTGCGGATGAATTATTTATCACATTGAAAACTGTAAAAACACATGTTTCTAACATTCTTGCTAAGCTAGATGTAGAAGATCGAACACAAGCAACCATCTACGCCTTTCAACATGGACTAGCCAAATAAGCTATTTAGCAATCACTTAACAGAGATTGCTTTTTTTATAGGAAACGAAGTCCTTAGAAAGCTTGAAGAAAATCAGCTGCTTCTAGGCATACATAACTATATTTGGTATACTTTTACTAAATGAAGACAGGAGACTATAAAAGAAAATGAAGCAAAATTTTGTAATTATTGGTTTGGGACGATTTGGTGGAAGTATTTGTCAAACATTAATGGAATCAGGACAAGAGGTTTTAGCAATTGACAGCAGCGAAGACCGAGTAAATGAATACATGAATATTGCAACACATGCGGTTGTAGCAAATGCTCAAGATGAAATGACACTACGTTCGTTAGGTATTCGAAATTTTGATCATGTTGTCATTGCAATTGGAGAGGATATCCAAGCGAGTATTTTAGTGACTCTCATGGTTAAAGAAATGGGTGTGCCAAATGTTGTAGCTAAAGCAGTTAATGAATACCATGCAAGAGTGTTAGAAAAAATTGGTGCGGATTTAGTCGTTCATCCTGAACGAGATATGGGCGTTAGAATTGCCCATAAATTAGTTTCACGAAATATTTTAGATTACATTGAATTATCCAATAAGTTCTCTTTAGCTGAAGTTCACGTGTCAAATCCAAAGTTTTATGGGAAAACGTTAGGAGAATTAAATTTCAGACAAAAATATGGTTTGACAGTCGTTGCTATTCGACGTTCAAAAACAGAAGTTATTGCTTCTCCAGCAGCAGAAGAAATTGTGAGAGAAAATGATAATCTGTTAGTAATTGGCGAAACAGATGATGTTGATTTACTAGATGAGAAAATGAATGAGTAAGCACCAGATGCAATAAAATTTCTACTCTATGCTACAATAAAAATGGAGTAGGAGGAATACAAATGAAATTAATTATTACATCTAAAGCACAACAATGGTTTAAAGAAGAAGTAGGCGTATTACCTGAGAATGGGATTCGTTTTTATGGGAAAATCTATGGGAAAACAGATGTACACGATGGATTCTCAATCGGAATGTCTGTGGAGTCGCCAAGCAATCCGTTAATCAAAGAAGTCCTAGACGGGATTCCTTATTTTATTGAAGAGACCGATGATTGGTTTTTTAAAGGATATGATTTGACTGTAGATTATGATGAAAAAACTTCGGAACCTAAATATATTTTTGAAAGAAATCAAGAAGATTTGGTAGAATAGTAATACTGTATAAAGATAGACTGGGCCTGTCAGGTAGTGTTTGATAGACTTAGTCTATTTTTTTGAAGATTGAAATAGGGGATTTTTATCTTATATTGATACTCTAGTATCAGAATATGATATAATCTTAAAAGAAGAAATAATTTGGAGGAATATATATATGTTGTCAATTGTCGTCCCTTGTTATAATGAAGAGGAATCGATTCCGTTATTTTTCAAGGAAGTCGAAAAAATTAGTGGTCAAATAAAGCAACGAGTAGAGTACATATTTATTAATGATGGATCAAAAGATCAGACGTTAGATGTATTAAGAGCGTTACATAAAGAAAATCCTGAAAAGGTTCGCTATATTTCTTTTTCTCGAAACTTTGGGAAAGAAGCGGGACTATATGCAGGTTTAAAAGAAGCCAAAGGCGATTTTATCACGGTTATGGACGTTGATTTGCAAGACCCACCAGAGCTTTTACCTGAGATGATTGAAATGGTAGAAACGAGTGATCTAGATTGTGTTGGAACTAGGCGAGTTGATCGAGAAGGAGAACCAGCAATTCGAAGCTTCTTCGCAAGACTCTTTTACAAATTAGTGAACCGGATAGGTGAAACTGAAATGGTTGATGGAGCAAGAGATTTTCGGCTGATGACTCGACAAATGGTGGATGCTATCTTAGAATTGTCAGAATACAATCGTTTCTCTAAAGGGATATTTAGTTGGGTAGGGTTTAAAACGGAGTATTTACCTTATGAGAACAGGGAACGAATTGCTGGAGAAACGTCATGGTCCTTTTGGAGCTTGCTGAGCTACTCAATAGATGGAATTGTTAATTTTTCGGAAACACCTTTAAATTTTGCGTCTTACGTAGGGGCTTTTTCTTGTATAGGCTCAGTTATTGCGATGCTAGTGATCATTTTTAGAACGTTAGTTAAAGGAGATCCAACAAGTGGTTGGCCCTCTTTAGTTTGTATTTTTCTTTTTGTAGGCGGGCTACAGTTATTATGTTTAGGAATCATCGGTAAATATATTGGTAAAATATTTATGGAAACCAAGAGACGCCCAATCTACATCGTGAAAGAAACAGACGCCGATCAAAAATAAGAAATAAAGAGTACCTGAAAATAGTTTTTTCAGGTGCTCTTTATTATTAATATCCTTTAGTTAATGACACTTGATTTTTTATTAAAGTACCCTCGCTAATAAAATTTTTTAAATTTGGTAGAAAAATAGTTGCTAATTTTGATCGGAATTGAGGCGTTAATCCTGAAAGGTGAGGTGTAACTAAAACATTAGGCATTTCCCACAAAGGACTCTTCTTTGCTAGAGGCTCTTCTTCAAATACGTCTAAAGCAGCGAAAGAAATATGACCATTTTTTAGAGCGACTATTAAATCATTAGTCTTTACAGTAGCTCCTCTTCCAACATTAATAAATACAGATTGTGGCTTAAACGCTAAAAATATTTGCTGGTTAAACAAATGATACGTTTGATCTGTTAAAGGTAAAATATTGACAATAATATCCATGTCTGGAATGATTTTAACCATATTTTTTTGTGAGTAACACTCTATAAATCCTTCGGTAGCATGTCCAGAGGTATTGATGCCGTATGCTTTAATACCAAGCCCAGAGGAAGCTTTTCCTAGATGTTGTCCAATTTTTCCGGTTCCGACAATTAGCATTTTTTTGCCAGATAATTGGGAATAAGGTGTATCAACTTGATGCCATTCTTTTTTCTCCTGATTAAGAATACTGGAACGGATACCACGAAATTCAGCTAAGAGGACACCTAATATGTGTTCGGTTATGGAGGTGCTATGAATGCCGCTAGCATTTGAAAGCAGAATCTGCTTTTTATTTATTTTCTTAAGGTCAAAATAATCGATTCCAGCTGAAGTGGCTTGAATCCATTGTAACTGACTGGCTGAAGATGCAAGTAAATCATCTATCAAGGATTTGTCATATCCTAATATAATATGAATAGCGTTTGCATCAAATGTTGTTTCATTGTTTCTGCCATCGATAATTTGATAATCAGGGGCGAGTCGCTGGATTTCTTTCATGTGATCTGCATTTAGATGCTCTTGAAGATAAATGATTGGTTTAGTCATGATGATTCCTCCTTAATAATTATTGTAGCAAAGAAACGAACGCTAACAAAAAAAGATTGAATCACTGCTTGAGGATTCAATCTTCGTGAATTAGATTTCTTCACCGCGAGCATAAGCTGCTGCTAATAAATCAACTTCTTTTTTTAATTCTGCAACCATTATTTCCTCAGGAACAGTCCGGATGATTTTACCTTTTTTAAAGAGCATCCCTTTTCCGTTTCCGCCTGCAATACCAATATCTGCTTCGCGAGCTTCACCGGGACCATTTACGGCACAACCGAGAACCGCAACTTTGATAGGTGCTTTAATTTTGTCTATATATTCTTCAATTTCGTTTGCAATAGGAATTAGATCGATTTCAATTCTGCCACATGTTGGGCATGAAATAAGAGTTGCTGCATTACTAGCTAATCCGAAAGATTTTAAGACTTCTTTTGCGACTTTAATTTCCTCAACAGGATCGGCTGATAAAGAAACTCGGCAAGTATTTCCAATACCTCTTGAAAGCAAGGCTCCCAACCCGGCTGCTGATTTAATCCCACCAGAGAATTTAGTTCCTGCTTCGGTAATACCTAAGTGTAAAGGATAATCGAATGTTTGGGCTGCCAATGTGTAAGCCTCAATCGCTAATGAAACATCACTTGCTTTTAGAGAAACAATAATATCGCGGAAATCTAAATCTTCTAAAATTTTAATATGATCGACGGCACTCGCAACCATTGCTTCTGCAGTTGGATAACCGTATTTTTGTAAATGTTTTTTTTCCAAAGAACCAGCATTAACACCGATACGAATAGGAATATTTTTCTCTTTACAAGCTGTAACCACTTTTTCAACCCGGTCTTTTCTACCAATGTTTCCTGGGTTGATTCGTATTTTGTCAACACCTTGTTCAATCGCTTTAAGAGCTAGACGATAATCAAAATGAATATCAGCAACTAAGGGAATAGAAATCTGGCGTTTAATATCACCAAGAGCATTAGCAGCAGCTTCATCTGGAACCGCAACACGCACAATTTGACAACCAGCATCTTCTAAGCGTTTAATTTGTGCAACAGTGCTTTCGACATCATGGGTTTTGGTTGTACACATACTTTGGATAAAGAGCTCATTTTTGCCGCCGATAACTAAGTTACCTACTTTTACAGGCTGTGTATTTTTACGATGAGTTATTTCTCCCATTTAGATCTCTCCTTTAATTTATCATTGGGAGTGGAAAAAAACTAAAATTTTATTCCGCTCTCGCCAACAGTAATAAATAGTTAGTTACTAATCGCAACAGGATGTGTAAGTAAAAGGATACTCTATTTATTCGCTGTTACTCCCTATATATTAGCACATAAATCAGATTTAAATCAGTAAAAAAACCTTAAGATTTACTTTGGTAAAGTTGGTAGATGTCGTACTTCATTTCGAGTAGCTAAGAAAAAGAATAATAGGCTGACCATAATAATTAAAAAACTGTCATCAAAAGAAGGGGTAAACCAACGGATCGTACTACTTAGGATGATAGGTAAAGTTGTGCAATACGTGACAATTTTGAGACAATCTAGAAAACGTAGCGAATAAAACTTCATTTTACTGTAAAAACTAGCTCCTATAGCAATTAGAAGCAAGTTTATAATTAAGCTTAAGAAAACTGGATATAGAGAAATGGCAAAGACAATCAGCTTACTCCACCAAGGGATCCCTGTTTCATCTAGAAAATCTTTCAAGGATTGTTGATTGATTCCATCTAAAATCTCATTTGAGTATGGAATTTCAAATTGATCAGAGCCTAAAACAGCATCAGCAGCACTAGAACTGTTAAGGACGATTAAGAATTCATCTTTCAAAAAAGCAACGCCAAAAGCATTTCCGATTAAATCACCGCGGACATCGTTAACAGAACGTTTTCCTTGAGGATCAAATGTGAAGATTATTGAATTGGTTTGATAGATGAACCCTTCTGCATTTTTTGAAGTGACTAACTTTCCATCTTTGATTTCAAATTCAGGTAATTTTTTTGCGATTTCTTGCCCATCTTGTTTTATATCTTCAGCAATGGTGAACACCTGCTTTGTTACTGGAACTGCAAGAATGGCACTTAAAAAAAAGATATATATAATGACTTTCCAAAAAGACATTTTTTTCCCCTGATTAAGCTCTGGGATATTAATGATTGAAGATTTAAATAGAGTGAAATTATTCATTGTATAGTCTCCTAACTTGAAATTGAATACACTGGTCATTTTATAGGAGTTAAGAGAGAAAAACAAGTTGCTAGCTATTAATGTAAGCAGTTTTTTTGGAGATTTTTGACAAGTCTGGTATCCTTATAGTTGTATGAAAGCTTTTAACTAATTTTTGGGAGGATTTTAAAATGACTTACATTTTACCGGATTTACCTTATGCTTATGACGCGTTAGAACCTTACATTGATGTTGAAACAATGCATTTACACCATGATAAGCATCATAACACGTATGTGACAAATTTAAATGGGGCAATTGAGAAACACCCTGAACTAGGAACAAAAACTGTCGAAGAGTTGATTTCTGATATGGATGCTATTCCAGAAGATATTCGTACAGCGGTACGTAATAATGGTGGTGGACATGCAAACCATACATTTTTCTGGAATATTATGGCACCCAATGCTGGTGGTGCGCCTACTGGCGATATCAAAGCAGCAATTGATGCTACATTTGGAAGTTTTGAACAATTAAAAGAGGCTTTTAAAGTCGCAGCTACTGGTCGTTTTGGTTCAGGCTGGGCTTGGTTAGTAGTAAATGATGGCAAATTAGAAGTAGTATCAACTGCCAACCAAGATTCTCCTTTAATGGAAGGGAAAACACCTGTTTTAGGACTAGATGTATGGGAACATGCGTATTACTTGAAATACAAAAATGTTCGTCCAGATTATATTGAAGCATTTTGGAATGTTGTTAACTGGAATAAAGTAAACGAGCATTTTGCAGCAGCTAAATAGAAATACAAAAGATGGAGAGAATATCGCTTTCCATCTTTTTTTTGCTTATAAATAAAAGATGGAAAGCGAAAAGTATCCATTTATCAAGTACGTTACTTCATTTTAAGAAGCAAATTGAAATGATTTAAAGGGAAAATAAAAAAAATTATGTTTTGGAATGAAAATAATAATAATTTTGGTGATTTTTATACGAACATTTCTTATTTGCTGTTTTTTATTCTTCTAGTGTTGTTGCTGTTTTAGATTTAAATATTTTTAGCTTTTAAAAAGCAGCGGAAAGCAATTAAGGAATAACATAGCAAAGTGTAATGTGTTACTTAACGAGACGATATTTGTTGGCTAAGATTGATTGTTTTAACTCGCTATTTATGCCATACTTGATATAAAAAAGATAAGAAAAGAGGAATTAGTACAATGAAGATGATAGTTCAAAAGGTCCACGGCTCTGAGAATGATTTTTTCCTAATTGATGAGACTACTTTGCCACGAATGTTTACAGAAACTGAAATTGATGAATTACGGGTGAGTTTATGCGATCGAAGTAACGGACTACTAGGCGGTGCTGATGGTATCTTATTGGTAGAGAAAGCAGAACATGGAACAGCCGTTGCGAAGATGCGAGTTATCAATAGTGACGGTAGCGAAGCAAGCATGTGCGGAAATGGTTTGAGGACTGTTGCGCGGTATTTAGCCGAGAAATATAATATGCCACATTTTACTGTTGAAACTATGTTTGCAGATTTGAAAGTGCGGAAAGCTCAACCTTTAGGAGAAAATGTAGAAACTTATCAGGTTGAAATTTCTCCGGTTAGCTTTGAAGCGGAAACCATTCATATGAATATAAACGACAATACCCTCATTAATAAAATCATACCTGAGTTGTCACAAACCTTAAGATTTTCTGTAGTAGCTGTTCCCAATCCCCACCTAATAACTTTTGTGGATCATGAAACTTTAGTGAGTGATGAATTTGAGCGGATTGCATCTTATGTTAATAGAGAAAATCCTATTTTTCCTGATGGTATTAATGTTAGTTTTGTAGAAGTGCTTGGAAAGAATGAACTATTTGTTCGAACGTATGAACGTGGAGTTGGTTTTACTAGTGCCTGTGGAACGGCGATGTGTGCTAGTAGCTTAATGTATACATTACTGAAAGACGGTCACTTCTATGAAATGATAACGGTAAAAAACATGGGAGGGATAGTTAAAACGGTTGTTCATGAAGATGATGATGGTGGTTATTGGATGGAATTAATAGGCAATGCAACAGTTACTCATAAAATAGAAGGAACTTTTTCAGAATTTTTAAATAAAAATTATGATAAAATCGATATAATTCAAACGAGAGAACAAGAAGCTTACACTGCATTCTTGAAGCTTTTAAAATGACTTTATAGGATCAAAGTGAAATAAAACTAGTATTTTCTTTTATTTTTTGTTTTAAATTTAGAAAAATAATTTTCAAAATGATTAAAAAACGATTGAAAAGTGATGCTAGTTCTGATAGCCTTTATAAAGTAGAGGATTTATATAAGAATATGAATCTCTACTTTATAAAATGAAAAATGAAGTGCAATTGGCTGTTTTTAAGGAGTGGGAGCGTGCTTAATAGGAATTTTTTTAAAATTGGAATTGCAAGCATGATAATAGTAATTTCAATTGGGATTTGTATTTTGGGATATAAAGTAAGCGCGGATAAGCAAAAAAGACAAAAAATAGAGTATGCAGAAATAACATTAAAAAGCGAAAAGCAAAAAAAAGATAAATTAACTACAGCTGTTGATGGACTATTTAAAGATAAGCAACAAGTATTTTTAGCAGACGACTTGAAAGAAGAGACCGTGTCGCAAGTTGCTAGTACTCTTTTAACGTTAAAAACTACTGCAGAAGATTTTGGGTTAGAAGAAGCCGATATAGATGTAGATGAGACATTAATCAAGAAAAAAGAAGAATTAACGCAAAAAGTCACTGATGCTCAGCGTAAGTATCGACTACAAGTACGAATTAATGGCTTATTTACTGAATCAATCAATAGTTGGAATTCAGAAAATTTGACTCACTCAATTGAAGAGACAACCACTATCGGAGAAATCAATAAAGTTAGAGAAGAAGTAGGGCTTTATAATGATGAGTGGCGTAAAACGATGATGCTCTATCTGAATAGTGCACAAGAACAAATTGAACAGTATGAGCAAATGAAAAAAGCGATTAATGAAATGCTTGATGGGGAAACTCTGACTGAAAAAGCAAATTATGATACGTATTTAGTAGAGTCGAACAAATTGACTTTATTGAAAAATGAAAAAATGAGACAAGAGTTGTCTGAGAAATTAAGTAAAATTGCCCTATTACTAGGAGTGTCTGCTCAGAAGCCGCAACTTGAAGAAAACCCTGTCATTCCAGTTCAGCAACAGGGGCTAGAGCAAAACTTTGTAGACGAGTTTGGAAATCCTATTGTGCAATAGTGATTTGTTTTACGTAACTACAACTTGAGAGAAAAGAGAAGAGAAGAATACATTTTAGAATTAGGATGGGGAAAAAATGTCTACAAAGAAAAAGATTTTTCTAGCTGTTTTAGGAATTGTTTTATCATTGGTTTTAATTGTTTTAGGAGTAGGAGCAAAATTATATTACGATATTTCCAAAACGGCTGAAGGTACATTTGAATCAGTAGAAAGGCCAAAAAATATTGGACAAAAGAGACAAGAGAAAGTAAATTTGTCTAAAAAAGAGCCTTTTTCAATTCTTTTACTAGGAATAGATAGTGGTGATTTAGGCCGAACAGAACAAGGACGATCAGATACTATTATGGTAGCGACAATTAATCCTGATGAAAACAAAACAACTCTCGTGAGTGTTGCGAGGGATACATACACTGAAATTGTTGGTCGAGGAACGCAAGATAAAATTAACCACGCCTACGCATTCGGTGGAACGTCTATGACATTAGCTTCAATCGAACAATTAATGGATATTCCAATTGATTATTATGTTTCAATTAATATGATGGGATTGAAGGAATTGGTGGATGCAGTAGATGGAATTGAGGTAAACAATACTCTTGATTTTTCACAGAACAATCAGCATTTTTCTGTAGGGAACATTCATTTGAACGGGGAGCAAGCATTAGCGTATTCTAGAATGAGATATGAAGATCCTAACGGGGACTATGGTAGACAAGAACGACAAAGAAAAGTAGTGATGGCAATTGCTAATAAATCGCTCTCTTTTTCTAATGTCACAAAATATCAATCGATTTTACAAGCTATTCAATCGAATATCAAAACAGATTTAACTTGGACTGATATGAAAACTCTTGCACTAGATTACAGTTCTGCTTTTGGAAATATTCAATCGGATCAGTTACAAGGAGAAGGATTTATGCAGGATGGAATTTCTTATCAAGGAATAAGTGATGCAGAATTAGCAAGAGTTCGTTCAGAGTTGAAAATCCAACTGAACAAAAAATAGAATGAAGTATTTCCAGACTTGAGTTCACCTTTAAGTGGTAATTTATCTGGAAAGATTAAAAGGAAACATTCAGTAGTAAATAATTGGAGGAAAAGATGGAAGAGACGATTAGTTTACAAGAAATATTCGGAATATTAAAAAAACGTATAGGACTAATTTTAATCAGTATGTTTTTAGGATTGGGTTTGACTGGTTTAATTACCTTTTTTGTTATTACGCCCAAATATAGTTCACAAGCGCAGCTGATCGTTCGTTTGCCTCAAACAGAAACAGCCAATGTCAATGATATTAATGCGAATTTACAAATGATTACCACATATAAGGATCTGATTAAAAGTGACTCTGTAATGGGTGAAGTACAACAAAAAATGAAAAATGAATTTCAAACGGAAATGACAGTTTCATCTTTAAGAGAAAGCATAGAGGTAGAGCAATCTCAAAATTCACAAATGTTTTCGATTGTTTCGACAGGAACGAATGGAATTGTGTCACAGAATATCGCGAATCAAACGGCTTTAGTTTTCCAAGAAAAAGCTAAAGATATGTTAAATGTAGACAAAATTACGATTATTTCTGATGCAGTTGCCAGTGGAACGCCAGTTTCTCCAAATAATAAATTAAATTTAATGATTGGTGTGTTACTTGGAGCGATGATTGGTATTGGTATCTCGTTTGTTTTAGAGTTGTTTGATAAAACAATTAAAGATGCTCGTTTTGTTGAAGAGGAGCTTGGTTTAACCATACTAGGAGTCGTACCTAACATGACTGTCAAAGAACTAAACACAAAAATCATTCGTTCTAATTCTGATGAAAGTGGAATGCAAATTCCCCTAGATAAAAAAGACTTTAAAGAAGATAGAGAATCAGATACGAATGAAGACGATCAAACATTTTCACGCAGAAGTCGTTCAAGATTGTAAAAAGGAGAATAAATGATGTCAAAATTGAGACAACCTAAAAGACAAGAAACAAAAGCAGTAAGTTTAATTACAATGGCCGATAAATCTTCTCCTGTATCAGAACAATATCGAACAATTCGTACCAATATTCAATATGCTATGGTTGATAGAGAGTTGAAAACGTTGGTGGTGACATCATCAGGACCAGGTGAAGGGAAATCCACTTCTTCAGCAAATATAGCAATTGTTTTTGCCAATGCCGGGCAAAAAGTATTGTTGGTAGATGCTGATATGAGAAAACCTACCATTGCTAAAACGTTCGCAGTATCCAATACTAGAGGATTAAGTTCCTTACTAAGTAATAGGAATACAAGTTTAGAACAAGTTGTTCAGCCAGTTGGAATTGATAACCTCTCTGTGATTACGAGTGGACCGAAACCACCAAATCCTTCAGAGTTACTTGGATCAGTCAAGATGAATCAATTAATTAAGGACTTAAAAAGAGAGTATGATTTAGTGATTTTTGATATGCCACCAGTTGTTACTGTAACGGATGCACAAATTGTGGCATCAAAGGCAGACGGAACGATGCTAGTTGTTCGCGAAAATGTGTCAAAAAAAGACTCTATGTTAAAAGCCAAAACTTTATTACAAATGGTTAACGCGAATGTTATAGGCGTCATTTATAATGGGGCAAAAAATGCTTCAGACCAAGGATATTATTATGGAAATTAGAAAGTAGTTATAGTTAAAGGAGATTAAAGATGATTGATTTACATTGTCATATTTTACCTAAAATAGATGATGGGGCACAATCATTAGCAGATTCTATTTTGATGGCAGAGAGCGCTGTACAGCAAGGGATATCTCATATTTTATGTACACCGCATCATAATAATGGAAGGTATAGCAATCCAGCAAAGAAAGTCATTTCTAAAGTTTCGGAATTACAGCAAGAGTTGGACTTGAGAGATATTCCTTTGACTTTATTTGAAGGACAGGAAGTTCGGATTGGCGGTTCTTTAGTAGATGAAATTATAAAAAAAGAAATATTATTTGCTGATTTGTCTAATAAATATATTTTGATTGAATTGCCGACGAGAGAGATTCCGTCGTATGCAGATAAACTGCTTTTTGAATTGTTGACAAAAGGACACACACCAATTATTGTTCATCCAGAAAGAAACTACCAGCTAATGGAAACGCCCAATGATTTGATTCCGTTTCTAGAAATGGGTGTTTTGACACAAGTAACAGCTGCCAGTTATTTGGGAGGATTTGGAAAGAAAATTGGAAAAATAGCTAAGCAAATGGTTGAAAATAATATGGCCCATATCATAGCATCGGATGCTCATAATACTGGTAAACGTGGTTTCTTTATGAAGGAGGCCTATGAACAGATAGCAAAAGATTTAGGTTCAGAGAAGGTTATAGCTATGCAACAAACAGTTAAGGATATACTGAATGGCGATGAGGTAGTCGTCCCAGAGTACACCGAAATAAAAAGGATGAAATTTAAGTTGTTTTAGAAAGTGCAGGTTGTTGGTATGACAAGAAGAGCAAAAATATTAGTGCTACTACTAGTAGATTCACTAATCATTCTGATTGCAAATCTTTTTTCATATGTATATATGTTTCCCTATGTAGAAGTGACGACTACTTTTTTTGTAGCTGTTTTTTTAATTCAATTGGGGCTTTACATAGTGTGGGGATTTGTATTAAAAGTTTTTACTAGAATTAATCGTTTTACAAACATAAAAGAGATGGGAGCAGTTTTTGCTGCAACCAGTCTCAGTTCTGGAATAGAGTTTCTGATTTTATTTCTTACAGGTGAATCTTATAGTCGACGTTATGTTATTTTAACCTATTTACTTTCAACATTTTTCATTATTTTAAGTCGAGTAGTTTGGCGCTTGATTATTGAATCTTTAAACAAGACCAAGATAGTAAATCCTAATGCCAAGAAAACGTTGATTATTGGAGCCGGTGAAGCTGGTCGGATCTTATTGAACAGTTTGAGTAGCTCAACCACAAATGGGGATATTCAAGTGGTTGGTTTTATCGATGATTCACCTGATAAGCTCCATACATACTTAGCTGGAGTAAAAATTTTAGGTTCGACTAATAAAATTCCACAATTAGTTAAAGAGTTTGATGTTGAGATGCTTACAATTGCAATTCCTTCGTTATCCCCAGAAGATTTACAGCAAATACTTACGATTATAACCCCCTTAGGCTTACCAATAAATTCAATGCCTGCTTTAGAAGAGGTTGCTTCTGGGAATATCACTATTTCTAGACTTAGAGAGATTGATGTGGTTGACCTTCTTGGAAGAGATGAAGTAAAGCTAGATATGCTGCAAATTAGAGGACAGTTAGCGAACAAAACAGTTTTAGTAACAGGTGCAGGAGGATCGATAGGTTCGGAAGTTTGTCGCCAGATAATGAACTTCGGTCCTAAGAAAATTGTGTTACTTGGCCATGGAGAAAATTCGATCTATTTGATTGAGAAAGAATTGAAGCAAAATGGTCAGAAAATTGAAATTATTCCTGTGATTGCAGATATTCAAGATAGAAAAAGAATTTTTGAAGTGATGGAAGAACACACTCCTAATATTGTTTATCATGCGGCAGCTCATAAGCATGTGCCCTTGATGGAATTAAATCCTAGCGAGGCATTAAAAAATAATGTGTTTGGCACTAAGAATGTTGCTGAAGCTTCGAAAGCATTTAAAGTTGAAAGTTTTGTAATGGTTTCGACAGATAAAGCAGTTAATCCTCCTAATGTAATGGGAGCCACCAAACGGATTGCAGAGATGATAGTTACTGGCTTGAATGAAAAAGGAAAAACTAAGTTTTGTGCGGTTCGTTTTGGCAATGTTTTAGGGAGTCGTGGGAGCGTTATTCCTGTTTTTAAAGAACAGATTAGCAAAGGTGGACCGATTACCATAACAGATTTTAGAATGACACGTTATTTTATGACGATTCCAGAAGCGAGTCGATTAGTCATTCAAGCCGGTTCTTTAGCAGCGGGTGGAGAAATATTTATTCTAGATATGGGCGAACCTGTAAGAATTGTTGACTTGGCAAAAAACATGATAAAACTAAGTGGTTACCAAGAAAAGCAAATTGAAATTGTTGAAACAGGTATCCGGCCAGGCGAAAAACTATATGAAGAGCTACTAGTAAGTAAAGAGAAAAATTCCAGACAAGTTTTCGAAAAGATATTTATTGGTAATATAAAAGGGTTTTGTTTAGAGGAAGTGACAGAATTTGTTTCGTCATTGCCCGTAGAACAAGAAAAAATGAGTAGAGAATTGATTCGATTTGCGAATGAGTCGAGTAAATGATGCAAGGGAGAAATACGATGTATAAGAATTATTTGAAGAGAATGATTGACTTTTTCTTATCTTTCATTGGGTTAGTTGTTTTATCTCCCTTTTTTCTACTGATTATTATTGCGATAAAATTAGATTCAAAAGGTCCTATATTATTTAAGCAAAAACGTGTTGGCATTAACAAAAAAAATTTCACTATCTATAAATTTCGTACGATGAGGATTGACACACCAAAAGAGATGCCAACGCATTTATTGGATAATCCAGAACAATATATTACGAAAATAGGAAAATTTTTAAGGAAAACTAGTTTAGATGAGTTACCTCAGTTGATAAATATATTAAAAGGGGATATGGCGGTTATAGGACCCAGACCTTCTTTGTGGAATCAATATGACTTGATAGAGGCAAGGGATAAACTTGGTGTGAATGATGTTCGACCGGGACTAACTGGTTGGGCCCAAATTAATGGTCGAGATGAGCTAGAAATCTTAGTTAAAGCGAAGCTTGATGGTGAATACATTGCAAATATATCCTTTTTAATGGATTTGGAATGCTTTGTCGGAACTATTGTCTCTGTTTTTAAAACAGAAGGTGTTGTTGAAGGTGGAACAGGTGTTATTTCTAAAAAAAAGGAAGAGTGAGTTTGAGGGATAGCAATGAAGAAAATTTTGATTACAGGGAAGAATAGTTACATAGGTACTTCATTTGAGAAGTCGATGGAACAATATGGAGAGAGTTATGAAATTGATACACTTGATTTGAAAAATCCGACTTGGAGAAATCAAGACTTCTCTGTTTATGATGTTGTCTTTCATGTTGCAGGAATAGCTCATGCAGATGTTGGGAAAGTAACAGAAGAAGGAAAGAAACTTTACTATAAAGTTAATACGGACTTGACTATTGAAGCAGCTAAAAAGTTTAAATTGGATAGCCAAAGAAGTCCAAGTGGAACTGCAAAACAGTTTATTTTCATGAGCTCTATTATTGTTTATGGTGAAGAAACAAGTGTAAACAAGAAAAGAGTGATCACAAAAAAAACTGTCCCAAACCCGTCTAATTTTTATGGTGATAGTAAATTGAAGGCTGAGTTAGGTATTCAACCACTTGAAGATGAGGTATTCAAAGTAGCTATTATTCGTCCGCCGATGATTTACGGACCGGGGAGTAAAGGGAATTATCAACAATTAACAAAACTGGCACTTAAACTTCCGATTTTTCCGAATATAAAAAATGAACGATCGATGTTGTTTATTGATAATTTGACAGAATTCTTGCATATGTTGATAGATTCAGAGAAGGGTGGAATGTTTTTTCCGCAAAATGATGAGTATGTTAGAACAAGCCATATGGTTAGAGAGATAGCTGAGGCTCATGGAAAAAAGATATATCTATTTTCTTGGATGAACTGGGCTGTGAAACTGTTAGGGTATCTTCCTGGTAAGATTGGGAAGTTGACAAATAAGGCTTTTGGGAATTTGGTGTATGAGAAAAAAAATTTAAAATAGATATGAGGAATAAATGCTGTTTTTAATCAATGAGAAGAGGTAACTAAGAATCATGCTTAATCAGAAAAAAGAGCTGGTATCAATTATTATGCCGGCCTATAATTGTGAAAAATATATTCAAACAGCTATTCAAAGTGTTATTAATCAAACATATCTTGTTTGGGAATTGATTGTTGTAGATGATCACTCAACTGACCAAACTTTAGCAATAGCAAGGAGTATTGCAGATAATGAACCTAGAATTAGTATTATTGAATTGTCTAATAATCAAGGGGGGGCCCTTGCTAGAAATAAAGGGATTAAGAAGGCGCAAGGAAAGTATATTGCTTTCTTAGATAGTGATGATGTTTGGGGAAAAGAAAAATTGCAAACCCAAATTTGTTTCATGAAAGAAAATAACTATCATTTTACTGCGACTAGTTATTCAAAAATTGATGAATATGGTAATTCTTTAAATAAAATTATTAAAGCAAAAACCATTCAAGACTATAAAAGTTTATTGAAATATTGTCCAGGAAATTCAACAATTATTTATAATGCTGATCAGTTAGGAAAATTTTATATTATAAACTTGAAAAAGAGAAATGACTACTTTATGTGGTTAGGGATTATTAAAAAATCAAAAGTATTATATGGATTAGATAGTAATTTATCTAGTCATCGCTTGCGACAAGATTCGTTGTCTACTGAAAAATCAAAATTAGTCAAGTATCATTGGTATATATATTATAGATTAGAAAAACTAGGTTTTTGGTATTCTTTATATTTAACGGGATTTTGGATATTTAAAACAATAAAAGGAAAGCTTTTAAATGGATGAATAATTTGTAATGAAAGTTGTGGTGTAAGTGATTTTAGAAGTATTAGTGTCAACTATGAAATGCACTTCTTATAAGGAACTTTATAAAAAAATGAATTTAACTACTGACGCATTTATTGTAAACCAGTCGGATAATGATTTAGGTACAATAAAAGAGAAAATTAAAGAGTCTGTTTTAAAAGGAATGACCTTTTGTGAAAAAGGTGTAGGTTTAAGTAGAAATATGGCTTTAATGAGAGCTAATGGTGATATCTGTCTAATGGCAGACGATGATATGGTTTATGTGGATTCCTATGAGTCAATTGTGAAAAGAGCATATAGTAATTATCCTGATGCAGATATGATTGTCTTTAATGTCAGAATTCATCAAAATGGAAAAACGATTGAGAAAGTTAAAAAAAATGGCCGAGTTCATTTATGGAATGCATTAAAGTACGGAACAGTGTGCTTCTCATTCAGAAGAAAAAACGTTTTGGAGCAAAGAGTTTCATTTTCTTTATTATTTGGTGGTGGAACTGGAAATGGATCTGGAGAGGATACATTGTTTATTACGGATGTATTAAGAAGTGGACTGAAAGTTTATAGTGTACAAGACGTAATTGCCGATGTTTATAATGATGGCTCTACTTGGTTTAATGGTTATAATGAGAAATATTTTGAAGATAAAGGAACTCTTTTTAAAGCTTTATTTCCTAAGTTATATTTTTTTCCGATTTTACGTTTTACATTTAAGTATAGAAATCTTTATGAAGAGGACATGTCTGCGTTTAAGGCTCTTTCTTGTATGATTTTTGGAAAAAAAGTTTGAGCTATTAATTGTTTAAATAATTATAAGTTGAAGTAGGTGGACAGGCGTGTTACAACTTCTTTTTTTGTTAATGAGTTTTGGGGTAATGGTATTAGTACCGTTGGGTAATAGTGCTTATCAGCTAAGTTACATAGAGATAGGTTTGCTGTTGATATTTGTAATACAATTTTTCAGAGTATTTTTAATTAGAAATCGGCAAGCGAAAGTGAAGAAAAATGATTCTATTTACCTTTTTCTGTTGTTTTTAATGATAATTTATTCTTTGATTAGTTATTTTTGGTCGATATCTGGGATTACTTCACTAGTCGGAGTTACATTTTTTATTTATGGATTTATTGTTGTGTTACTTAGCTTTTTTTATGACTTTAAATTAAGAGAATACATTATTGCTAATCGTATTCTTTTAATGAGCTTAACTATTCAGCTGACAATTAATTTTTATAATAGTGGTCAATTTTCAAACACAATAGGCTCATACTATAATATAAAAATATTCTCTTCAACTTTATTAGGAGACTCTAACTATGTTTCAATGTTTTTGACATTTATATTTACATTTGAAATTATTGCTAAAGTAAAGTATTGGTTCCCGTTCACGATTATTTCAGGATTATCAATTATTTTGACAATGTCTAAAGGTGCTATCTTAGCTTTGGTATCAGTAATTGCTATATATATATTTGTAGAGTTGATAAGTAAGAAAAATAAAAATAAATATAAGAATTTTTTTTCAATAACTATATTAGGGTTACTTTTTATAATTGCTTTCACTTCATCTTCACTAGGGAAGCAAACTATTCAAATGATAAATTATTCTTTAAATAGTGGGTTTTCAGCAGGACGAGATATACTATATTCGAGCGCTCTCAATACTATTGAAAACAATGTTTTTGGAATTGGATATACTAATATTGATAATCCACATAATTTTATTGTTGAAGGGTTACGTAGTTATGGGATCTTATTTGGAATGATTTCCACTCTCATCTTTTTATATCCTTTAAGACATTTTTTTAATCTTTTTCGTAGTGAATATAATCCGGTAAAGTTAGCATTACTTTTATCTTATTTTGGATTGGTTACTCATGGGTTGATTGAAATCTTTTTTTATACAACACCATCTATAATTTGGACGATGGTAACTATTTTGATTATTGAAGGGGTGTTTAGGAATGAATATCATGATAATTCTGAATTATAACGATGCTTTCAATACTATCAGTTATCTTAGTAAAATTGAAACATTCTCTTCTGTGGATAAATATATTGTTGTTGATAATCATTCAACGGATAATTCATATCAGAAATTTTTGGAATTACCAAATACAGATAAAGTAATTTTTTTAGAAGCTAAAGTTAATAGGGGATATGCTCATGGAAATAATATTGGAATAAAATATGCAGTAAATAACTTTTCTGTAAAAAACATTATTATTAGTAATCCTGATATAGAAGTAAAGGAAAACACAATTAAAAGTATTCTAGAGGAATTAGATGCGGATAAGAAAGTTTCAGCAGCAACAGGAGTAATCTGTGATACAAATGGAAATATAGCATTTAACTTTGCTTGGAGATTACCAGACTATGTGATGATGCTACAGAATACTTCCATAATAACAACCAAAGTACTAAAAAAGATGGGTAAATCACGTTTTTATAGTACAGATAATCTGAAAAAAAAACAGGTAGTAGATGTTTTATCGGGATGTTTTTTTATTATAAAAGCAAATGCTTTTAAACAAGCAGGTTATTTTGAGGAGGATACATTTCTTTACAATGAAGAAAATATATTGTTTTACAAGTTGAAACATCTAGGTTATAAACAAATTGTGCTTTGTGAGCATTATATTACTCATTTTCAAGGTAGTTCTACAAATAAAACGATAAAAAATTTTTTTCTAAAGCAAAAGATAGTTAGAGATTCTGAACAAGTTTATTTAAATAAGTATCTAGAAATAAGTTTAATTCAACGGATAGTGTATCATTTTTGCTCTTTTTTAGGAATGATTGAAAAATATATTATTTATCGGATAAAATTGTTTAGAAGAGGCGTCTCTAAAATATGAAAACTATATCTATAAAAAAAAATGCTGTTTTAAATACACTGAGAACATTACTAAATGTAATATTTCCTTTAATAACATATCCCTATATTGCTAGGGTTCTACATGTAGAGAATATAGGGAAATATGATTTTAGTAAGTCAATCGTCTCTTATTTTATTCTTATCGCTGGATTTGGCATTGCTCAATATGGAGTAAGAGAAGGTAGTGGTATACGAGATAATAAAAAGGAACTTGATCATTTTTGTTCTGAAATTTTCAGTCTAAATATTGTGACAACCATTGTAGCATATGTCTTTATATTTTTTTTAATATTTGTGGGTAACTTGTTTGAAGATTATCAGTTGCTAATAATGATTTTTAGTCTTAATATTTTAGGGACTACTTTGTCAGTTGAATGGTTATATACATTAGAAGAAGATTTTCAATACATTACGTTGCGAAGCTTAGCTGTGCAAATTATTTCATTGTTTTGTATGTTTTTATTTGTAAAGGAAACAAGTGATTACTTAAAATATGCTCTTATAACCGTTTTTTCGTTCAGCGGTTCAAGTGTATTTAATTATTATCATGCAAAAAAATATGTGAATTTGAAGTTTACATTTAGAATAAATTGGAAAAAACATTTACCTAGGCTTACTATTTTTTTCTTTAATTCTTTAGCAAGTATGATTTATTTAAATTCGGATATTACAATTTTAGGCATTCTTAAAGGGAATTATTTTGTAGGAATATATAGTACAGCTACAAAAATTTATACTATTTTCAAACAACTGGCCAATTCAGTTTTATTAGTTGCAGTTCCAAGATTATCTTTTTATGTAATGCATAAAGAAATAAAAAAATATTCTATCTTACTGAATAAAATATTAAATATGATTATACTAGCTATTCTGCCTATGTCTTTGGGGATTATTTTTTTACGTGTAGAGATTGTTAATTTAGTTGCTGGAGTTGGTTATGAGCAGAGTGTGCATTCATTAGCTGTACTCAGTATAACAAGTATATTTAGTTTATTATCTGCTTTTTTTGTATATGGTGTCTTATTACCGTATAAGCAAGAGAAAAAAGTACTTGTTGCAACAATAGTAAGTGCTATCGTTAATATAATCTTGAATTTCATTACAATTCCCTATATTGAGGAGGTTGGAGCAGCACTATCAACTCTTATTGCAGAATTTCTCGTTCTCGTTCTTACGTATGCCTACTCAAAAAAATATATTTCAAAAATTGATATTAAGTCCAGTATGATTATTTCCTTTTTCGGGTCGATCTTAATTGGAATTATTTGTGTAGGCATTGCTAGAAAATTTGATAGTGTACTAGTTCAACTAGTATTTTCTGTTATATTGTCATTAATTGGTTACTCTGGAATATTATTAGTAAGTAAAAATAAATATTTCCTTTCTTTGTTACCTTCTATAAAGAGGAAATAAGATATGTTTGGAGGGGCACCATGCTTGTAAAATATTTTATAGTTAAATTAAAATTATTTTTTTTTAAAAGAATATGGCGAAAGATGAATGAACATAATTATACAACTGCCAGTAATGTCTTTGATGTCAGTTTAGTTTCAGTGGGTAATTTTACCTATGGTGCATTAGAAATTATTGACTTTAAGGAAATGAATGCTAAAGTGGAGATTGGAAATTTTTGTTCAATTGCTAAAGGAGTAAAATTTTTGATGGGCGGTGAACATGATTACAAGAAGATATCAACATATCCATTTAAACGCTTTTTATCTGAGGAATTTGTTGGGATTGAGTCTTTTTCAAGGGGGCCTATAGTAATAGAAGATGATGTTTGGATTGGCAGGGACGTTTTAATTTTATCTGGCGTTACTGTCAGGCAAGGAGCTATTATAGGAGCTGGAAGTGTTGTAAGAGAATCCGTTCCACCTTATTCTATATTTGTAGGAAATAAGGTCATAAAAAAAAGGTTTAGTGATGATGTGTGTAAGAAGTTGGAATGTATAGACTGGAGTACTATCAATGAAAAGGATGTTCTAGAAAATTTAGATTCTCTGTATGAGTTCTCAGAAAATAAAATTAATGAAAATAGTTTCTATCAGTTTTTTAGTAATAAGAACTTGAAGAAAGATGAGGAAATATGAAAATTTCAATCTTCGGCCTCGGTTATGTAGGCTTAGCTAATGCGTTATTATTATCGCAAAAAGAACAAGTGAAAGCATATGATATAATAGAGAAAAAAATCGATATGCTAAACAAAGGTTTTTCTCCTTTAGAAGACGAAGAAGTTCATAAATTTCTGTCAAGAACTGATTTGAATGTGACTTTTACGAAAGATTTTGAAGACTCAGTTCTATTTGGAGATTACTTAATTATTGCAACACCAACAGATTATGATGAAAAAAAGAATTATTTCAATACATCAACGGTTGAAAATGTTATTGAACGTGCATTGGAAATCCGTAAAGATGCGACCTTTGTTATTAAGTCAACTGTCCCAGTAGGTTATACAGAATCATTGAAGGAAAAATATAAAACTGAAAATATTATTTTTTCTCCAGAGTTTTTACGTGAAGGGCGTGCATTACATGATAACTTATATCCTTCAAGAATTATTGTTGGAGAGTGTTCTGATAGGGGACAAGAGTTAGCTGATATGTTTTTAGAAAGCACTGTGAAAAAAGATGCGGCTACATTGTTAGCATATTCTACTGAGGCGGAAGCCATCAAACTTTTTTCTAATACTTATTTAGCTTTGCGAGTAGCTTATTTTAACGAATTGGATACATATGCGGAATCACGTGGCTTAAATTCGAAGCAGATTATTGAGGGTGTGGGACTAGACCCAAGAATTGGAACACACTATAATAATCCATCTTTTGGTTATGGAGGATATTGTTTGCCAAAAGATACTAAGCAATTGAGAGCTAACTTCGATCAAGTGCCTAATAATATTATTAGTGCAATTGTTGATGCTAATACCACAAGAAAAGATTTTATTGCTGAGCAAATTTTAGCTAAAAAGCCAAAAGTAGTTGGAGTGTATCGGTTAACAATGAAATCGAACTCCGATAATTTCAGGTATTCTTCTATTCAAGGTGTAATGAAGCGATTGAAAGCGAAAGGTATTGAAGTAGTTGTATATGAACCTACTCTAGATGCAGAAGAGTTTTATCATTCTAAAGTATTAAAAGACATGGAAACCTTTAAAAAAATTTCCGATGTCATTATTTCGAATCGATTTGAAAATGAATTGCAGGACATAGAAGAAAAAGTTTATACGAGAGATTTGTTTGGGAGAGACTAGATTTTACGTAAAATACAAGTATTCATTATTTTACATTTACATTAAGATATCGTGCCATTTTCTCGAAATTATTGATACGTGCCGAATTTTATGAGAGAATGGGAGAAAATGAATCTTATTCTTGCATAATGAGGAAGTGTCTTATGAATTTATGGAAAAAATTAGTTCTTACTGTTCTAAGTTTGATATTAATAATGGTTGCAGGTGTCTGTGCTTATGGAATTAAAATTTATTCTGATGCCAATACAACATTAAATGACGTGTATGCTGGACTTGATCGTAAGTCTTCGAAAAGAGAAACCGCGGTGAATATTGATGCCCAGGAGCCTTTTTCAGTACTGTTAATGGGAATTGATACAGGAGATTTAGGGAGAACAGAGCAGGGACGTTCCGATACAACAATGGTTGTAACAATCAATCCTAAAGAAAAAAAATCTACTATGATTAGTTTAGATAGAGATATTTTAACCAAACTTGTGGGAAATGACAGCGAAGATAAATTAAATCATGCCTATGCATATGGTGGAGCTACAATGGCTATAGACACTGTTGAGAATCTATTAGATATTCCAATTGATAGTTATGTCTCTATTAATATGAAAGGTCTTAAAGATTTGATAGATGCGGTTGGTGGGATTGAAGTTAATAACACAATAGGTGAGTTTGAATTAGATGGAACAATTGTGCCTCCTGGAAAAATTCATCTAGATGGTGAAGTTGGTCTAGCTTATGCGAGAATGCGTCATGAAGATCCTGAAGGGGATATTGGCCGCCAACGCCGTCAGAGAGAAGTTGTTGAAAAAATTCTTCAAAAAGTAATGAGTTTTAGTGGTATTAGTCAATACCAAAAGATTTTAAATGCTGTAAAGGACAATGTGAAAACTGATTTAAGCTGGGATGACATGATTGATATTCAGTCGAAATACATGAATTCTTTGAAGAAAGTTGATTCTTTACAATTAGAAGGAGAAGGGCAAGAAATCAATGGTATTTATTATCAAATTCTAGACCCAACCAACTTATATGAAGTTCAAACCAAGTTACGTGGACAATTAGGATTAGAGCCTAATGAGCAAATGCAAGCACAAGATATCAGTAACTATAGTAATTATGGAAACAATAATAACGGGTATGGGACAGCTAACAATAATACTGGAACAGGATCGGGTTACTACGATCAAAATGGGTATTATGTCGATCCGAATGCGAGTAACGGTTACTCTGATCCAAGTACGACAAATGGTTATTAGTTATTTACTTAAGAGTTTCTTTACTGAATAGACTGGAGCAAAACAAAAAAGTTTTGTTTCAGCCATTTTTTTTGTAGAAAAAATGAATAATAGATGTTACAATTGGACTATACCAAAAAACGGGAGTGATTGAATTGGAAATTATTAAAGTAGCAAATGCAGAAGAAGGCGGCAAAAAAGCTTTTGAATTGATTAAAGAAGGTATGAAAAATGGTGCAAAAGTATTAGGTCTTGCGACAGGAAGTACACCGGAAACTCTTTATAAAGAAATGGTTACTAGTGAAGTAGATTTTACTGAAATGACTTCTGTTAACTTAGATGAATATGTAGGTTTAGGTGGAACAGATGAACAAAGTTATCGTTACTTTATGAACGACCAATTATTTAATCAAAAGCCATTTAAAGAAACTTTTGTTCCAAATGGGAAAGCAGAAGATTTAGCTGCAGAATGTAAACACTATGAAGAAATTATTGATGGGCATCCAATTGATATTCAAGTTTTAGGAATTGGCCAAAATGGTCATATTGGATTTAACGAGCCAGGTACACCTTTAGATAGTTTAACCCATGTTGTGGAATTAACTGAATCAACAATTAATGCGAATAAGCGCAATTTTGACAAAGTTGAAGATGTACCAACAGAGGCTGTTTCAATGGGAATTGGTTCTATTATGAAAGGGAAGAAAATGATTTTAATGGCGTATGGTGAAGCAAAAGCAGATGCTGTTAAAGGGATGATTGACGGACCAGTATCAATTGACTTGCCTGCAAGTGCACTTCAAAATCATAATGATGTTGTAGTGATTATTGATGAGGCGGCAGCTAGTAAGTTATAGAATATAAAATAGAAGTCAGTGGTAGAGTAAGTCAATTACTTTACTACTGGCTTTTTTAGTAAGGATTTTAAAGTAAAATGTTGACTAGTTCTTTTTAATGATATAATGGAAAAAAAGAGTATTTTTTAGTAGTAGCAAAAAAATATTTTGGATTTTAAGGAGGAACTATGAATTTAGCAAATTTTAGAGAACTTGGTGGATATCAGTCAAGTAATGGAAAAAAAGTAAAAAATAAGCGTCTGCTGCGTTCAGGTGAAGTTTATCAATTAAATGAAGCTAGTGTGGAAGCTTTGAATGATCATGAGTTGACGAAAATTATTGATTTGCGTGGTGAAAAAGAAATTTCTAGCCGTCCTGATGATAAAATAAATGATGTTAGTTACCATTGGATTGATATTATGAAGGAAGTTCATGATAATGGCAGCATGGAAGACTTGATGGATATGGCGGACATTAAAGCAGTTGATAGACATATGATGGGGATTTATGAAAATCTCATTTTAAATGAAGGTGCTCAAGAGGGCTATCAAAAATATTTTAAAGAATTACTTTCTACAGAAACTGGTGGGGTGTTATTCCACTGTTTTGCAGGGAAAGACCGTACAGGAATTGCTGCAGTGTTGACACTAGAGCTGCTAGATGTTCCAAAAATGACAATTTATGAAGATTATTTAGCGACCAATAGGCAAAGGAAAAAACCAAATGAGCTGTTTTTAGCAGAGGCAGCTTCTCGTGGGTTCAGTGATGTACAATTAGCAGGCGCTAAAGTAGCATTAGAAGTAAAAAAAGAGTATTTAGATTATTCCTATGATTTAATCAATCAACATTTTGGTGGTGTGCAAAACTATACTAAAGAAGTGTTGAAAGTGAACAGCCAAGATGTTCAGTTACTGCAGCACTTGTATTTAGAAAAATAAATAGAAGCTATTTTGAAGAGAAGAGCCTGTAGTGTTCTTTGTAGTGAGACCCAAAAGTTAGACCAAATACCGACTGGAAAAATCTGGTCGGTAGTTTTATGTCGTTGTCCGTTCACGATATTGAACAGGACTGCAA
>NZ_MIEK01000024.1 GCF_001742285.1 Enterococcus rivorum
CGCCAGATGGTTTTTGGGTAGCCAAGATTAAATGAATCCCTAGGGAACGTCCGATACGAGCCGTTGAAACCAACTCTTTCATGAATTCCGGTTGTTCGGCTTTCAATTCCGCAAACTCATCACTGATTAAGAAGAGGTGAGGCATCGGTTCTTTGACATCGCCGCTTTTGTATAATTTCTGGTATTGATTAATGTGGTTCACGTTATTCTCCGAGAAGAGGCGCTGACGGCGTTTTAACTCGGCATTGATGGAAATCAGTGCACGCATACTTTGGGCACCGTCTAAGTTGGTAATCGTCCCTAAATAGGTGAGGATAACAGGCAAAACTATGTATTAATTGGATGAAAAATAAATTGAATAGTTATAGTTCCATCAAAATTGTATTATTTAATTTTAACATAACGTACGATATTTTTTTATTTCAGTAGTAAAAAAACTAGCAGAATCTACTACTTTTTTAAGTAGATTCTGCTAGTTTATTGAAAATTATATCTTCTCTCTCTTCCGAAGTACCTCAATTTGACTATTCATTTTTTCTAGTGTCAGGGTGAAATCTTTTTGGAATGCTGAAAAAATTTTAGAACAAGAATGATAGTCTTTAATAATTTTTTTCTTATTGACGGGGCGATGGTTGTCGCTAAAAAATTGAGTGAGTAAGTGTAAAGGCTCGTTCCAAGAATTTAGTTGTTCTAAAAGGTCATGTAAAGTGTAGATATCTTGGTAGGTAATCTTTTTCGTGGGTTGAATTTTGTTCATAAATAATTCTCCTTTTTTGTTAGTGGTGCTCTTAAGAACACCTCTTTTGGATTGATTATACTATATGATGTTTATAAGAGCAACATAAAGGATGGAGATGAAGCGCGGATGAAGGAAAGAAAAGTAGAGGTTTGTTTGAAAGAACTTGTGAAGGAAAGAGGGATTTCTCTAAGAGAATTGGCGAGATTGTCAGATATTGAACCGTCAATTATTAATAAATTAGCTAATAACAAGCGAGAAAAGATTTATTTGCCTCACATTGAAAGAATTGCGGAAGCATTGGATATTGATGACATATCTAAAATTATTCGTTTGAAATAGATAAAAAGTAAAAACAGTTTAACTATAGCGCTTTTGAGCAAAATAGTTAAACTGTTTTTTTAACCTACCTATGTTGTTTCTCTAGAAACAGCACTTTTGTAGTTATAGTATCGAACCATAAACAGCATGCTAGAAAGTACTAGCGCTATTTCAAAAATCCCAAAGTTAAAATATAGTATACTTGGACTGACAACAGAACCAAGACTAGCAAAGCCAACGAGTAAACAACTTATAAAAATTGCCCAAGCTTTAGCAGTCGAAAAGCTAACTTTCATTTTATTAATGAAATAGATTGTTAAGAATCCTTGAAGTAGAGATCGAAAGATAATTCCCCCAAAATAGGTTCCACTAGAACCTGAAGTAGTAGCAATAAAAATTGACCAACCCGTGTTTTTTAACATAGTTACTATTTGTACTATAAATAAAACATTCAACATGTTATCAAGTTTTTCTATTGCGATACCCAGCCTCATTTTGTTGTCTCCATTTTTTCTTTGTGATTGTATTCAATTTCTCTACAGAAGTGAATAATCAATTCGTAGTCTTTAGGGGCCAGTTCTTGATCTTCATAACGATCATTGCCAAAATCAATTAAATCAAGTCTAGCATTCTCAGGTGCCAATTCTTGATAACAATTTTGAGAGGTTCTAAGCACCCCTCTGAAATAAGGTTTTCCTAGAATAGATAAGGTAACGCCTATTTCTACTTCTTTGACAGGATTACGCGTTTTATTCACTAATAAATATTCTAAGACCATATTTCTTTTTTTGACAGTCATGTTTCCAGCAACAACTATTAATTCATTTGAGGGTAGGTTTGTTTCCTGTTGGTCTAAAAAAGATTCCCAAGCGTCTATATATTCTTGATTATTAATCATAGTTTTGTATTCAGGTATTTCTTGTAAATATTTTGCCCACTCAATGTTCATTATTATTATCCACCTTTTCTCCATTGATTTCTAAATCGGTGATGTCAAAACTGAGATCAGCAACTTTATTTTCTTTTAGTTTTGCTTGATATGATTTTGGAGCAGACATTGTTATTGAAAAAGCAACAAAACTTTTTTCAGGTAAATATCCAAGTTCTTTTTTTGTTAACTTAGCATCTGTTTTTTCTTCAACCTCGGTGTTCTTAAAACGAGGAAAACCTTTAAAAGAAATATCGTTTACTACACGATTACTATTATTAACGATAAAGTAATTAGTAGTGACAGTTTCTTGATTAACGTTTATTCTGAAACGAAAAGGGATAAGATTAATTTTTTTATTTTCATCTATCTTATATCTATAAGTTTCAAAGTTTTGTTTTATTGTTTCATCAAAATCTGTTGATAATGTCTCTAGGAATTCATCATGTTCTTTTTGTCCATCCATTATATAGAATTTATAACCATTTAAGTCGTAGCCGTCATATTTATTAATAGTCTTAGTGTAATTTTTTGTAGATTTTTGAATAACAGAATCTGACGTGTTTTGTGTATCATTTGAACTCTTTAGAGTACATCCACTTACCATGAATAAAAGTGAAAGACTTATTATGACAGTTTTAATTTTTTTTAAAATCATATACCCCTCCAAAAATAAATTTCATAACTCTTAATAAACTACAATTTTTAAAAGTCTAAATTGATATCTATCAATTCCACTCTACCACCAGACACACTAATACCAACCAAGCCAGGAGTTCCCATCTCAATTCCATCGGCGGCTAATTTAGCTTTTATTTCTGCTGATAAAAGAGAGATATCAATTTCTGATTTATATTGATATAGATCATTTTCTGCAAAAACATGTTCGAAATTGAATTCTATTAAATTAGCACCTAAACTTGCTCCAACGCCATCAGCATTTAATGAAGCAGATGCTGAAACATTTCCTACAGACCACTCAGCATCACCATACTTACCTTTCATAGTATTTAAATCAACAGAAGTTGTTGCACCAAAGCCGGATCCAAGAGAACCTTCTGTTTTACCTAAAATATCAGTATCTATTGAGCCAGATGGGTTAAGTAGATCGGCATTAGCAGAAGTCTCTAAATTGAAGAAGGTAACATTATTTTCTAAATCGACATACCTTATTTCATATTGTCCATTTTTGATAACTAGTAGAGCTTGTTTTTTGTCTGAATTTTTTCCGGAAATTTCTTTTGCTTTAAATAGATAGTATTCTAGAAGGACAGCAATCTCTTTTTCACTTAAGTTGCGATAGTGACTATTGATTTCTTTTAACATTTGTTCTTTAGTCATTACTCTAGTCTCGTTCTTAAATTTTTTGAGTTTTTGTTCTAATCGTTTTCCTCTACCTTCGAAAACGCCAGGGATTTTATCAATATTATTTCTAGTGCCAATCGCTTTTAAACCAGAAGCAAGGCCAGGGGCGTTTAGAGAGGTTGCCCCTGCAATATTTCCTTTATATTGACTGATAATGGATTTAAGTTGTTTGACTTCATTAGAACGAGCTTCCATTTTTTGTTTTATAGTTGTGTCATTATTTTTTGCCGTAGTTTTAGCTTTTTCAAGTTTTGTTTTAATAGTTGTAGCGCGACTTTCTAGATCTGATTCTATTGTATTTAAAGTGAATCCTTCAGTTATCTGATTTCTCAATGATAAGGAACAATCGGCAAATAGTGATTCTACTTTCTTCGCAATTTTTTTAGCAGAAGAATAACCAGTGGTTATTTCAGTTACAGCATCAGTAGTGTCTTTATTGTATTTATCAATTACTGCACTAGATAATTTTTTTTCAGCCATTTTTTACCTCCAACTTGATATATCAGACCCAGAGTTAACAATGTTACTAATATATTTATCTAATTGTGAAAAAGTGTCTGCATCATTCATTATTTTTTTAGATAAGGTTTCAAAGAAGCTTTGTACTTCATTCATGTAAGATAGAAAACTATTGACATACTCTCTGTAACTCTCATCTGAATCGGATTTCCAGTCATCCTTGCTTAAAGAGCTTTTTTGTTGTTCAATTGCTTTTATTCCTTCTCTTACCTGTGTTAATCCTAACATAATATTAACACAGATTTCACTTTCAATTTTATTTTTATCTACAAGTATTCTAGCACCAGTAGCATAGGATTCCCTGGTTTCAGTTACTTTAGGACTATACCCACCTGCATAGGAAGGGGTTGGTTGAGTGATTGAATAAGTTGGAGTATAGGCTTTACTAATAACGTCTCCTTTTTTTGCTGACATAGTTCTCCTCCATTCTTACAATTGATTAAATGTTTCAAAAGTTGCATTTAGGCTACTGAGCACTAAGTCATTATATCGATCCGTTGGAGCAATGACATCGGATTTAATTACTTCCATTAGTTCCGTTAAACTATCAGCAGCCATCCCTTGGTACCCTTTACTTTCTATATCTGTTAGTGCTTTTTCAATATTGACTAGACCATTATGGATACTTAAAAATCCGTTTTTAAGTCCATCTTTTTGCTCCATCAATGCTTCTGTTTTTACTTTTAATTCATACCCCATTACTTTTCATCTCCTTATCCCCAGTCAACCAAATTTAGTTCAAAGTTCATTAGATTTATTTCATCTTCTATTCTAATCATAGTAGAATTTAATTCAGATTGGAGTTCTTCTATTTTTTCTTCTAATTTTTTTTGTCCATCCTTCATTCTCCCTTGACAGTCTTCCATTATTTTTTTTACTCTAAAACCTTTATCCAGGATGTGTAGATGCATATTTTCATTTACATTTAACATAAAGTTTCCTTTTAAAGATTTAGGGTCTTTTAAATTTTTATCTGCTGTGTCCATCATTGTGCCGTATTCTTCATATTGGCTGTTAAACGATACAATATTGTGTTCGACAGATATTTGTTTCAATTTCAAGCGCTCAATTTCTTCAACCAAACGATCTCTTTTACTTCTTAAACTAGTGATGCTTGGGTTATAACGGTTTCTGATTTTTTGTTTTTCAAGTGCTTTATCTTTTTTTGCCATTTGTTCTCCTTTCTAAACCAGTGGTATTTTCACTTGATAAGCTAAGTCATTGATTACGTAGTAGGCTTCTTGGTTCATTAATTTAGGTGATTTGAAGTTTAAGTTTGAAGCAGTCAAGATACTTTGGTCAGAATACTTCATGAACAACAAGCCGTGTTTATTTTGTTTTACTAATTTAGAGAATTCATCATATTTTGAGCCATACTCTGTAGGGGAACCGAATGTAATGAATTTAATCATTGGGAAATCTTCATAGAGTTCTTTACAGACAGGAATCAGATCTTTTGCAATTTTTTCGCCAAAGTCTGCGATATTCACAATCATAAAGTAATGATTCATGGAGACATCAATGTTTTGTTCCTGAATAGCTCTTTGTTCGTTTAGCACACCTTCTAAAACATTTTTCATTGATTCTTCATCTGAAAGGTAGCTAACAACTACGTCTTCATTTCCTAGGTAGTCATAGTTATTTTTATTGGTATCGACAATATGCACGAAGTGACGAATATTTTCATTATCAGTTTCTGCAATTTTTTGAATAAATAGTTTTAATGTGTTTTCAACTTCGTTTTGAGAAGCACCGATAACAGATAGATGTTTTTCAAAATTACTATCCCAAGGAATCACAGAGACAGTTTCTAAGTCTAAACCTATTGGTACAAAACCATTTGTTTTTTCATATTTTTTCTTAGAGATTTCGTTAAATTGAATAATATTTAAATCTTCCGGTACCATCGGAATTTCTTCTGGTCGTCCGCCTGTCCAGTATTCGTCCATTTCTTTGACTTCGGCTTGGATGGCTTCAATGATTTGGAGTGTGTCTTCCCCTTCAGCCGGTAGGGCAGTTTGGAAGCTTTCCGGTTCGTCTAGCTTGATTAAGCCACGTCCTGGTAAGTCTTCAATGGTTAAGTTGGTACGTCCGACAATCGCGCGTGGTTCCGAATCGTCAATCAGCTTCAAGGCGATTTGGGTTTTGATGTTGCTGTAAAGGTTCATACGTAATGAGTTTTGACGTCCAGCCGAGATCAGTAGATGAACCCCGATTCCTGCCCCTTCACGAGCCACTTGCATGATGACTTTTTCTAACGGTTCTTCAAATTTTGAGCCTTTGAAGCCTTCGTAGCCATCGACTAAAATCATGATAATTGGTTCTTCATTGCCACTGGCACGTTCATACATATCTAAACTAGCTACGGCATATTCACTAAGTAGCTTTTTACGACGTTTTAGTTCATCGGTAATTCTTCTGGTAAATTTCACAATCTTCTCTTCTTCGTCAATACTCATGGTGTCTGCCACATGAGGCAAACGTTTCAGCGGTAAAAGTCCATTGGTTCCGAAGTCTAGTAGATACAGGTTCAAGCGTTCTGGATTATGCACTCTGGCTAAGTCCATTGCCACCGTCTGCATAAACATACTTTTTCCATACCCTGGACTAGAGAAGACTGCCACGTGTCCTTCTTGGGTTAAGTTCAATTCAAGGGTTTCTTGGGCCTGCATACTTGGGATATCCACTAAACCAATCACAGGTTTCAAGGCTTGTTTTTCCGTTGCCCAAGCTTCTTTGAAGTCCACATCATGAAGCTCACTTAAGGCGATTCGTTCTGCGAGTGGTGGTAACCACGGTCTTGGTAGTGGTTCGATATTTTCTTGTTCCGCTACGTCATGAATGCCATCAATAATGGCATCTAATTCAGTCGGAATCTGTTTGACTTCCTCCGCATTTTCCAAGCCACTTAAATCTTCGGTTAAGAGTTCATATTGTCCTAATTCATTTACGAGGTAAATCGTATGGTCTTCAATTTGTTGGTCTTCCTTGTCAGGGGCGTAATCGGCACCACTCCAGGCACTTTGGAAGAGTTCGTAGATTTCATTGTTTCCGACTTGGAGATACGCACGTCCAGCTTGAGTAATTTCAGCCGCGTCAGGTGTTTTTAACATTTCCATGGAGTCGGCTTTATCCGCTACTTTTAGTGCCAGTTTAAACTTGGAGTTACTCCAGATTTGGTCATTGACCACGCCAGATGGTTTTTGGGTAGCCAAGATTAAATGAATCCCTAGAGAACGTCCGATACGAGCCGTTGAAACCAGCTCTTTCATGAATTCTGGTTGTTCAGCTTTCAATTCCGCAAACTCATCACTGATTAAGAAGAGGTGAGGCATTGGTTCTTTGACATCGCCGCTTTTGTATAATTTCTGGTATTGATTAATGTGGTTGACGTTATTCTCCGAGAAGAGGCGCTGACGGCGTTTCAACTCGGCATTGATGGAAATCAGTGCACGCATACTTTGGGCACCGTCTAAGTTGGTAATCGTCCCTAATAGGTGAGGGAGATTACGGAACAGGTTGGCCATTCCTCCGCCTTTGTAGTCAATCAGTAAGAACGCGACATCGTACGGGTGGAAGTTCACGGCTAAGCTTAAAATATAACTTTGAATGATTTCTGATTTCCCTGAACCTGTTGTTCCAGCCACTAAGCCGTGAGGGCCATGGGCTTTTTCATGAAGATTCAAATAGACAATATCGTCTTTGCCACGTAAGCCTAAAGGCACCGCTAACGTCTTGTGGGGCGAATGTTCGGCCCAACGTTGGGTCACATTGAATTCATCAAAGGTTTCCAAGCCGTACATTTCTAAGAACGTGACTGCTTCTGGAATACTGGATTTTAAGTTTTGTAAGTGATTCAAAGGCGCTAACAGACGAGGCAATTCCTCTTTGTCGAAGCCTTCTGGGAAGTGATCCAGTTGGAAGGTAGTATTTTTTAAATTGCCTTCTTCCAGTAAAAGTACACCTGTGTTGCGGTCGCGAATATCGATAACGGTTTTGATATTATCGGATAAGCTACTCATGACATCTTCCACAAAAATCACACTACAGCCTAAATGGCTCGGGTCTTCATTGAAGAACTCCATCACCACATGGTCTAAAATTAATTTCTCATCGGTAATCATCACCACATAATGGGGAGAGAAGAGGGTACTTTCCCGACTGTTGCGATTTTCTTCTAAGGCATTTTTCCGATTCTTCAAAATCTGATTCAAACTATTTAAGACTTGGTCACGGCTCCGTTGGTTGTAGACAAAGCATCGAACGTTGACATCTTGTAAGGTAGCATGAGGCAACCAGCGCATCCAGTTCCATTGTTCCTTTTCTGTTTCAGGGAAAATGGAGATGAATTGGACATCATGGTAGCTATGAAAAACAGCCAGTTGGTTGACTAATAAATGTAATTGTTCCAAAACCAAGTTTCTCGGACCGATATACCCAACTGGACCATGCATTAAGTTGGCTTGGATGGGCATGTTTTGTAAGTTTAAGCTTTGTTCATACAGCTCATAGCCAGCTTCTTCTAGCTCGTCCGTTTGTTTGCCTCGTTCTTTGTTGGCATAGTTAATGTCAAAGGAAGCCGGATGTTGTCCTAAGCCTAAACGGTAATACAAGAAATCAAAATGTAGCGCTGTTTTCTCGTAAATCCGTGGGCTATAGCTTTTAGTCATGGTTAATAATTCCATGACATTAGGGTAATGGTAGTGTTGTCCTTGTTTTTGTTCTTGGATTAATTGGTGCAGTTCGACTGCTTTGGTATTTAAATAGTCTCGGTAGTTGACTTCCCGATCTACTAAGCTTTGGGCATGTTCTTTTTTCGTTTTAAAATAATTTTGAATCGAGAAGCCTAGCGTTACTAAAGTTGTCGCACCACTGGCTAAGACAAACATTAAGTTGGAGCGTAGGAAAGCCATCCCAATGGTCACCGCTAACATCATCAATGGCGGTAAAATGATTTTGACTAAGCCTTCGGTCGACGGTTTACTTTTTTCACTAGGTGCGTTTAAGGTTACTTTTTCTTCTGGTTCACGGTAAATAATCCGTGGTGAGCGGTGGAAATCTGGGTAATCCTCATAGACACTATAGCGAGAAGTGAAGATTTCACACAGGTCACTTTTGACCCCGCAGCCTTGGGTTAAATACAGCTCGTGGGGGAAGACTGTGATTGTATGTTGGGCAAAGGAAAGTTCATCGCCTTTTTCTAGAAGATAGCTTCCTTCCGTTGCTTGTTGGTTATTCACATAGACGTCTCCTGAAAGCAGGGCAAAGTGCCAGTGAGAGTCTTCTTTGGTTAAAATGCCTGAAAAGAAATCGTTGGCTAGTTCGACTGTGGCCCCTTTGACAGAGCTGATAATCATTTCTTTCTTATCTAGCGTATCTAAGATGATCGGTTTTGAAGCAGGGCTTAGAAAAATAGTGACTTCTCTACTATCAGGCAAAGAAAGGGAAGTGCCTGTGGTTTCACTTAGTGGGACTTCCGTTCCAGCTAAGGTAGCGACCCAGCTTTCTTTCTTTTCAATCAGGATTTCATGCGCTTTTTCAATCGTTGCAATGTGTAAAGCGGCATGGGCTTCTTGAGAAATCCGTTGTTCTTTGCCTTCTTCTAATGTTAATTGGTAGCGAAAGCCTTGGAAATACAGGATTGCATTCATTTTGGTCATTTATTTTGCCTCCTCTTGAGAAGCAGGTGTGGTATCAGCTGTTCCGTTCTCTTTCACTGTTTCCTTTTTGTTAGCCTCGGCACTATCCGCAGTACCTAAACTTTCTTTTCGTTTCTCGTCATATTTTTGATAGTCTTTTTCTAAGGCATCGATTTGTTCTTCTCGTTTTGTTCCGCTTAATTTAGTATCATTACGAACTTGTTCGATTTTTTCTGTAATCCCGTAAATGATTAAATCAGATTCTTCTAGTTTTTTGGCAATATCTAACGCTTCGTCTAGATTTCCACGACCATTTTCAATCCAATAATCTAAGTAAGCTTCGTTAGAACGTAAGGTAATATTGTTTAAAATGACTTTTTTCTGCTGGTCGTTTAATTGTTTCCCTTGAACAAAACTATAAGCTAAAGAATATTTTTGCGTGAAAGGAAGACTGCCTGTTTTCACAGGTTCTAACTTAGTAATTACCGCTTCATAGTCATTTTTCAAAAAGGCTGTATCCGCTTCTTGCATCCGATCTTTAAATGGCATTTGGAAGAAGAGCAAGTAAACCAAAGGCACAATAAGAATCGCTACGACAATCGGCATCCAAATAGACAGTTGTTTCATTAAAAGAAATTTTGATTTTGCTACTTGGCGTGTGGTTTCTTTTGTTGTTTCGACGGTTTGATTATAGTTTTCTAACAAGTAAGCTTGGATTTCCGTAAAGCTTTCGGCTTTTAAAATAGTTTGAATAAACGTAGAGCCTTTTTTGATTTCTAATTGTCCTTCGTACAAGGTCGTGAAATCTGCTTTTTCTTCAAACAAGCTAATAATCAAACATTTATATTGACGTAATAAAACCGCTGCATTGGTTTCTTTTGGCGGCATTTTTCCTTCTAAGCCACGGTAGGCAATCTTTGGTAATAAGTTGTAGTCAAACAGAATATTTTCTGGGTGAATAAAGAAGGTAAAAGGCAGCTCTAATAAGTCCGCAATCTGGCCCATATTTGCCATCGCTCGTAGTTTATCCGCTTTAGATTGTTCTTTTAACGTGCTAAAAGAAATCGTTTCTGCCGGAATGTCGTAAGCAAAAGTGACGGCATCTTCCTCCCAATGAATGGTCATTGCCAAAAGCAGTGGGTTTGAAATTTTTAGTAGTGCTAAATCTTTTTCTTCAGGGACTTGTACTTCTGATTTTCTAAGAGCTAAGACCCATTCTTGCGGTGTTTTTTTATAATTGTATGTTTGCTTTTCTAAAACAATTGCTGTTTCCATCACTTTTTCATTTACTGTCTCCATTAAATTTGCGCCTCCAAAACCTCTATTATGTCACCGTCTGTAATCGGGTACTGTTTTAATTTTTTTTCTTCGTCTAACAAAATCCCTTTGTTAATAATTTTCAGTTGATATTTTTTCAGGTCTTTAGGCCGCCCAAAAATCTGATTGATTTCTCGGACAAAGCGATAGACACTAATGTTTCTAGGAATTCTTAAATCTGCTGACTTGTCTTTGTTCCCTTGGTAAAGCAAGGTAATGTTGATATGTTCTTTATTTTCCGCCATGTTGTTGACCTCGTTTTCTGCTGTTATACGTATAGAGAACCAGCGTGACACCTGTCACAAAAAGTGCACCTAGTATCAGAGGGAGAAACGACGGAGGAGAAGAGACCGCTTCGGCAGTTTCTTCTCGCTGTGTCGCTAACTCGTTATTATTTCCTTGAGCTGTAAATAATTGTTTCGTCTCTAACTCATTTTTTAATAAAGGCACCTTCTTGGTAAACAATTCTTGTTGCTGCTGTTCTTGTTGCTGGGCTTTTATTTCTTCTGCTTTTGCTAATTTTTCCTGTTGCTCTGTGTTAAACAATCGATCATCGACAGTGAAATTTTTAGATTTTCCGTCATCGGACTGGGTTTTATTTAGTCGTTCTGTTTTTAATTCTAAATTGTTATCCAACAATGTCTCGTTCCCATAGGCGAGTGAAGAAAAACCTGTTAAAGCGATCGCAACTAAAAAAGTAATGAGTCCTTTTTTCATTTTGCTGTCACGCCTTTCCCTTTTCTTTTTCGAGGGTTCCAAATAAATAGGTTGAATAAAAATAGTCCAACTAACAGGAGCAAGTAAAGAATAATATTAGTAACATTCAGTGCTTGGCTGGCTAAGATGTCAGAAAGGTTGTTTTCTCCAACCGATAGCGGGTTGATGAAACTGATTAGCTGAACCATTGGATTGTTTCCTTTGGTTACTCCGATGGCGTTCGTTACGAAGATATAACTAATAAATAGGAATAAGCTAATGGCAAAACCGGAAACTTTGAATTGTTTTAATAGATAATGATTTAGTAAGGTAAAGATGAGCATGAACAGGACGATCATCATGAGCCAAACAATTTGTGCCTCTTTGATAATCCCTAGCTCTCCAATACTTAACAAGCCTAGAATCAAGCCTAAAACGAAACCTACAACGGTTAAGAAGATGGTCTCCATAATATTATCTTTAAACCATAGCTCTTCTCGTTTGAAACGGTCTTTGACTTTTCGAACAATCGGCTGTGTGGCAAAAAGATACGCTGTAAATAAGCTCATCGTATACATAATTAAAATCCAAGTGAACGGTTCATTGATTTCAGTTGTTTTAATAGTTGCTTCTGATTTTCCGTTGACCGGATTGGCAATAAACTGCAGCAAGGTATTGTTTGGGACACCATCTTTGTGGGCATTATCCAAAACTTTAATAAAGGACGAAACAAAGTCATTGTTGTTGGCTAATTCTTTGTTTAGTTGTTCCATAATCACGTCTGCATTGGAGGAAAGATCTTCCCCATTTTTTTGTGCGCGAGCCACTTCTTGGTCAAAGGAAGTGAAGACGGATTTTACGCTTTCGGCTTCTTTAACGTTCATATCAGAAGTATCTTTCAGTAGCTCGGTTTGTTTTTTCAAGGCATCCAACATCGTATCAATCGCTGAAATTTCAGTATCGGTACTGGTATTGTCAGCAGCAATTTTTGTTTCAGCAGTCGTCATCTCTTTCGATGTTTTCTGCCACTCGTCTAGTTTGACTAATTGTTCTTGAACGGTTTCATTTAAACTAGCGGTGTTGGCCTGGATGTCGCTAAGTTTTTCTTTAATCGTATCGGATTGTCTTTGGATATCCGTTGCTGATTTTTGTAAGTCTGTTAATTGTTGTTTTTGCTTCAAATAGTCGCCGCTGTTAAAGGTTTCATTTAAGACGGCTTTAAACATTGTCGTCAAGTCCATTCCCAGTAAGTTATTAAAAATCTCGAATGGGTACTTTTCATAATCCTTTAGCTCGTCGTTGACTGTTTTGTATAGTTCTCTGATTTTACCCACTTCTTCAGCGTAATCCTTTTTCGCTGTCTGATATCTTTCTGATAAGAAGGCAGAGGTATCGATTGTTTGTTGCCACGCAATTGTGTAATTTTTCTCTACAATCTCTGCTGGATCTACTGGATCTGTTGGTTCCGCTGGGTCCTGGCCCCTCGGAGTAGGAGTAATCGTTTGTGTTACAGGAATAATCGTTTCTTGAGTAGGAGCTGCTTCCTGTGTAGCTTCCCCTTGTGTTGGTTCAGCAGTTGCTTCTCCCTCTCCAGCTGGTTCTGTTGGAGTGGCGTTTTCTTCTCCAGTGGTGTTGCTACTCTCTGCAGGTGCAATAACTTTTACATTCGGTGTTGCAGCTCTGCCTAATGTTTTAACACTTCGTGCAGACAAGGAAATAGTGATAGGAACAATCGGCACATCTGAAGATTGCTCGTTATAGGTATCAGAAAATTGATAATAAATATACTTTCTATTTGTGTAGTTCCCACTGATAGTAAAAGAAACGCCTGGATAAATTTCTTCATCATTGCCATAAAACAGCTTAATTCCTTCAGGGATTTCGCCAAATGTAATCGTTCCACCACTTAAATCGGTTGTTTCAATCGTAAAGTATTTTCTTTGCTTAAAAATATTATTTCGCTGATCCGTTAGTCTTGTATACGCCCGTTCCAAATCTCGATAATAATAACTTTCAGCGACTACAGCTGGGTCTGTTTCCCAAATTAAAGGGTTTAGCTGAGGGATATCTGGATCTTCTTGATTTTTTTCGTTTACTAGATTAATGGTTTCATTGATTGTGCTAATTCTTTCAAGGGCTTTATCCGTTAGCTTTTTAATATCAGTTAGAGGCTGACCATCTCCATAAGGAGGGTGGGCATAATCAAATAATGGGTTTCCATCACCATCAGCTTTGTAGGGCAGGCTATTTAAACGTTCTTGCATTTTTTCTAAATAGTGTTGATTGAATTTCGATATTGCATTTAAGTCAGGGGTCTTGTAGCCCATTTTTTTCAGAACATCTGCAAAGGTTGCTTTTGGTTGCTCCACCGATGTAGAGACTCTTAAAGACTTAAAAAATTGTTCTTTGTACGTATCAAAATATTTGTCTTCGATGTTTGTTAAAGCGGTTGTTTGTTCTTCAACTTTCTTTTGCGATTCTACCAATTGTTCATTTAATGTATCCATTTGTTTAATATATTGGCCACTGCCATCTTGAGAGGCGATGAAATCCTGTTGTAATCCTTGGTTTAAACTGTCCAAGTTTGAGTACAACTTGTTTGTTTCAGAACTTAAGACACTTTGGTCCATCGACATTAAAATCGCAGCGAATTCTTCATAGCTTACTTTACCTTCTGCACGTTGTTTGATTAAGCCATCTAATAAGCCGGAGAAATCTTGCTGACTACTAATTAACGCATCTGGGTTTTTCAAAAACTCTGTCAACGTGGTCGTTAATAAATCATTCGCTTGTAACGCGCTGTGAGATTGAGAGGTAATGCTTGGTAAGTATTCTTTAAAGTTGATGGTTGGCTGATACAGAACACTTTGGAAATTGTTCACAGAATTTGTTTGATTGTTGTATACTTTTTCAATATTTTTTTGGGCAGTAAACAAGTTACTTAAAATACTGACAACATACATATCTACTAATTGCTGATTGAGTCCGTTAACAATTTTGTTTCCTGCGCTTTTAGATTCGTTCTCTAGGGTAGCATTGCCATTAGCATTGATTTTGTAATTAACCTGTATTTTTTCTGGAGCAACACTGTCTACATCTAATAGCTTGCTGGAGAAATTACTAGGAATCGTAACTAATAAATTATAAGTGCCGTTTTTTAAACCGTTTTCTCCGATACCTCGGCTAACGGTAAACCAATTGTAGGTAGTATCTTTTTCGATTTTTTTGACATAGTCAGCTCCTAGATTATAATCTGCACCTTCTTTATGTATGCCAATATCTTCGTTGACTAACGCGATATTTAAACGAACATCTTTTTCTTCCTGTTCTTTTTTTGCAGAAATATCTGTAAAATCACGATTCATGAAGATAAGTGCAATGAGTAATATAATGACCATCCAAACGGATTTAAGTATATAGTATAGTTTTTTGCTATTCATTCTTCATTCTCCTAATAGAAATAGGGGCAAGAAAGGAACCATTATTCCTTCCTTACCCCTTGATAAATCTTAATGTAATCGATTAACGATTATTGATTGCTTGAGAAATATCGTTATCTGTATCTCTCATAATTTGAGCAACTGAACGTAATTGTTGGTTAATTTGCTCTAGTAATTCACCAAATTCACGAATTTTTGGTTGTAGCTCAACAAATTGGTTATCAAAACTTTCAAAACCACTACCTTCCCAGTTTGAACGAATTGCCTCTTGTTCTCTTTCTAGGTTAGATAATACCGTTAAGATTTCTTCTGAACCTTGTGTGTATTTTGTTGCTGATGTTTCTAATTCTTCTGGTGATAATTTAATTTGTGCCATCTTTTTCATCCTCCAATTAAAATTGTTTCATATCTGATCTTTAAGTGATATGTTCTCAAAAAATGAACCAAGCAAGTAAATAGACGCGCTGATTCGCCTTAAATCATCTCGGTTATACTAACTATCATAAAATTTTTATCTTATAATTGCAACCCTTTTTTTAAATTATTTATGTGCTTGTTTCCTTTACTACGTATATATCTGTTTGAATTAGAGTGTTGGCGTGCGAATGTTGTGATTGGTGGCTTTTTATCAACTTTTTCCTTATTTTATAAAAAAAATGAGAATACTAAAATTGTCGAAAAGAATAAAAGTTTCTATATTTTATTATTGAAATATTAAAAAGAAGTAATTTTTAATGAATAACATATAATGGATATTTATTTAATTTATTTTATTGAATAGTAATTGTTTTTGTTTTGTATATTAGTACGGGGTGTTTTCTTATGTTTTGATAAGGAAGAAGAGCGAGCAGTAACGTAGGTTGCTTCCAAGAGGATAATAAAGAGACTGTAGGAAAGATAGAAGGTAGGTTATTTTTACTCACTAAAAATAAAAAAATGAAGCACGTCAAAAAATTTTTTTTGGCGTGCTCACTGTAACTAGTTAGATATTTTTTATTTTCACTATATTTATTTGATTTTTTAAAGCTAGCACATTGGTCATTGTTACAAAACCCACTTTTTTTTCTAAGGCATTGCTCATACCACAAGCCATGGCATAACGTAAGGTTTCTTCAATCGAAAAATGTTGATCTAAACCATAAGCAATACCACCAACCGTCGCATCACCAGAGCCAGTGGGGTTCACTACCTCTATTTGTGGGATGGTGATATCGAATAGTTGGTTATTTACTCTAGCGAGGGCTCCAAGGCTTCCGCAAGAAATTAGTACAAAAGGAACATTATCCAATAGTTCATGAGATAAGTAAGGAATGACGTCTTTTTTTTGTTTAAGGGGTTGACCAATTAACTCTGAGAACTCTTGGATATTTGGTTTGATAAAATATGGTTTAACTGGTCCTGTCAAAACATTTTTTAGCTGAATGCCAGATAGATCTGTCAATACTTTGATAGAGTTTCCTAAAGACGCCTGTATTTCTTCTAAATAGTTTTTGTAAAGCTGTTCATTTTTTGTGTTTGCAGAACCACAGACTGCAATCGTTGTTACTTCTTTTTCAGAAGTTGTCAATGTGATGATTTTTTGAAGTATTTCTTTTGCTGTAGTGTCTGTTATCTCAGGACCAAGTTCAACAATTTCAGTCTGATTTTTAGCTTGATCCATAATAGTGACCGCATTTCTTGATTCTCCTGGGATCGTAAGGAAAAACGAATCGAAATGCTCTGTTTCAAGATGTGTTTGAATGAGCTTGCCATTCTCTCCAGCTAAGACACCAATGGCTTGTACTCGACTTCCTAAAATTGCCGCAGTCCGACTGGCATTAATGCCCTTTCCTCCAACTGCTTTCACGGGATTGTTGCATCGGTTCATCGCTCCGATTGAAAACGTGTCAGTAAAATAAATTGAGTCCATCGATGGATTTAAAGTAACAGTTAAAATCATTGGTTAAAAAGCCTCCTTGATGATTCGAATCTACCGATAATGGTACAGCTATTCAATAAGCAAGGAAGATCAAATAATTAACCAATTGAGACAGGCGTTTCCGGGCGATGACAAAAGTCAACATTTTGTCTAGTCCTCTATTAAAGATCCGAATAAACAGTATTCCAGAAGTAGCCTCTCAGAATTAAGCCAAACTAGACTAAAGCTATCAGAAGCTATTTTCGTCTATTCCTTCTTAATTCTCAAGGTAAAGCCCTTCTTTCACAACCTCAAACACGTATCTCATCTAAGGAACGTTCAGGCAGGAAAATGTAATTAGTTACTTGATCTAATTGATCTTATTCAGCAATGGACCAAAAGACTGGTAGAATTTGAATGTTTGTTCGTCTATTTTGTTGTCTGTAATAATGCAATCTAAATCTGAGAGTTTATAAAAGGTGTAAACATCACTCACGTTAAATTTCGTACTGTCAGCAACCACGACTTTCTTCTTGGCGCTTTTAAATGCGGCTCTTTGAACGCCTCCTTCCAAATAATTAGAGGTAGTGACATTATTATTGTAAATCCCGTTGGTTGCGGCAAAAGCAATATCGATATTAATAGATTCAAAGGTTTGTTCAGCATGTTCGCCAATAAATTCTTCAGTAATTGGGGTGAAGTCTCCACCCGTTAGCAACACACGGTAGTCTGTGTGTTTAATGATGTAGTTAAAGGCAATTAGACTATTGGTGACAATCATTAAGCCTTTTTTCTGAATGAAGGGTAAGGCGTATAAGATTGTTGTCCCGGCTCCGACAAATACCACTTGGTTTTCTTGAATTAGAGAATTCATGATTTTTCCAATATACTCTTTTTGTTCAATATGTAAATTGATTTTTTCATGGGTTGCTAATTCTTTGTCTTTTCGACCAAGCTTTTGGGCACCACCATATAGACGAACAAGTTTATTTGAATCACTTAATTCATTAATGTCTCTACGAATCGTCATTTCTGATACGTTGAGTTCTGTTGCAATATCAGAAACGGTCATAAACGTCTTTTTCTCTAATAATTCTAAAATGTGTGTATGTCGCTCTCTTTTTAACATAGAATACTCCTTATTTTTGTTCGATTTTGTTTACATTGTCTATATTATACATGAATCGAACAAAAAACAATAAAAAGAAAGCGTTGACAAAAGAAAAGATTCGTTGTATCCTTCATTTGTAAACAAAGTTTAACATATTTTTACAAAGTTGAACATAAAGAAAGTGAAAATGTGTTAAAAAAGATGAAGGAGGTGGATAAATGGGCACAAAAGAAATGTTTCAACCGCATTTAGTAGATTTGCAGATGAGTGTTGAAACAGAGGAAGAATTATTTGAACAAATTGCCGATCGATTGAAACGACAAGGTTACGTAAACGAAGGATATCTCGAGGGGATTAAAAATCGAGAAAAGCGATTTCCAACAGGATTGATGACAGAGTACTTGAATATTGCTTTGCCACATTCTGATACGGAATATATTGAGAAACCGTTCATCTATGTTGCTAGGATTGAAAAACCAGTAATGGTTAGACAAATGGGTGATAATCAAGAAATGGCTGTGAAAGACTTTTTCTTTTTAGGGATTAAGGAGCCAGCGAAACAAGTTGGGTTATTACAAGAATTAATGACGATGTTCCAAAAGGATGAATTTGTAGCGCGGTTAAAGCAAGCAAAGCAGAATCAAGAAATGTTTGATTTATTTATGGAGCAGTTAACTTAAGGGAGGAAAAGAATATGGCTAGAAAATTAATCGTCGCGTGTGGTAGTGGGGTTGCAACAAGCACAACAGTAGCGGAAAAAATAAAAAGTAAGTTTGAAGCAGACAACATTGATTATCCAGTAGAAGCGGTGGATTATAAGTCGATTATGCAAGAATTACCAAGTGCGGCTATTTATGTTTACATTGCGAAACCAGATGCAGAAGTATTGGAAGAAGCTGACCGATTGGGTGTTTCTGTGTATGCTGGGGTTCCTTTTTTAACAGGCATGGGCGTAGATGAGATTTATGAAAATATTATAAATGAGACGAAAAAATAAAAAAGAGACCCAGATAGTGGTGTATCTGAATCTCAATATAAAAGTGTAACAACTTAATCATACCAAATTCTATAAAAGATAGGTAGGTAAAAGAGATGGAAATTTTTCAGTCAATGATTGACTATATATTAAATTTAGGTTCAGCAATTTTTGTTCCTCTTATTATTTTAATCATTGGATTAGTTGCGCGAATGCCTTTGAAAAAAGCCTTTTTATCAGCAATTACGCTAGGGGTAGCCTTTACGGGAATGAGCATGGTCATTGGTTTTATGTCAAATGCAGTTAGCCCAGCTTCTGAGGCAATGGCAAAAAACACCGGGATTCATTTACCCGCATTGGATTTAGGCTGGACGGGAGCAGCCAGTATTACGTGGTCTTGGTCTTATGCTTTTGTTTTCTTTGCGGTTGTATTAGGGGTGAACTTTGTGATGCTGCTGTTGAACTGGACGAAAACCTTAAATGTGGATATGTGGAATGTTTGGGGGAAAGCTTTAACAGCGTATCTTGTTTATTTTATTAGTGGCTCTTTAGTGGCGGGATTTGTTACGGCGATTGTTCAAGTGATTTTGGAGTTGAAAATGGGGGATATGTTTCAGCGACATATTCAAGATTTAACGGGGATTCCTCTAGTAACCGTGACCCATCTCATGAATATTTCAGCCGTGTTGATGTTACCAGTAAATATTGTGATGGATAAGATTCCATTTTTTAATAAAAAAGCGGATACAACGGCTTTAAAAGCTAAAATCGGAATTTTTTCTGAGAACAGTGTGATGGGTTTCATTATCGGTGTCTTGCTTGGTTTTGGAGCGGCTTATGGTCTTTCAGGTTCGCTTAATTTAGGGATTCAAGTAGCAACTGCGATGGCTTTATTTCCGATGATTAGTAAGATGTTTATGCAGTCGTTGTCTCCGTTGGCAGATGCGATGTCTGAAATGATGAAAAAACGATTCAAGGATCGTGAAGTATTTATTGGATTAGATTGGCCTGTTTTAGCGGGACGATCTGAAATATGGGTCACTGCGATTATTTTAGTTCCTGTTTTTATTGGCTACGCAATGATTTTACCTGGAAACCAAGTGTTGCCTTTAGCTGGGATTATTAACTATTCGATTGCAGTTGGGGGTCTTCTACTAACAGGAGGAAACCTGTATCGCATGATAACTTTAGGTGTTATCTATACTCCGTTGTATTTATATGGTGCGACGTATCTTGCCCCCATATTGACAGGTCTAGCTAAAAAAACAGGAGCAGTAGATTTAAAGGGTGGTAGCATTACTTGGGCTTCTATTGAAGGGCCAGAGTTTCGAATTCTGTTTGCAGAAGCGGCGAATCTAAATATTTTTGCCATTGTTGGATGTGTTCTGTTTATTGGAATGTTTGTATGGCTGTATAAATATATGATGAAAGAGCCAATACCAAGTGAGCGGTACAAAGATTTGACATAGAAAGGTTGATTAGAATGACTGAAAAAGCAAAATGGACGGCTTTATTATTTTGTGATTTGTTACTATTTCTTTTGGCTTTAAACATAAATAATTATTTCCTCTATTTTATCGTCATTCTGTTATCTCTTTGGATATACAAAGAGGGAAATCCGATTATTTTTAAAGAGTATGAAGAAAGAAAAAAGCAGAAATTGGTAGAATATCAGAAAATAAAGGATTCTGCGAGTTCAACTGTAAAATCAAAATAAAAAAGATTTAGTAGTTAGACAACGAGGTTGAGACAAAAGTCGTTTTGGGACGAGAAATTAGATCGAAAAGCACACAATACGCTTTATGCATTGAGTGACTTTTGTGAAATTTCCGAAGAACCAGACTTTTGACCACCGTTTATTCGGAGTTAGAGGATGAAACAAAACTGATTTTTAGTTTTTTCCTTCATATTATATAGAAAGAAAAATTGAAAAAGAAAAGGAGCTAGTTTGAATGGCTGATGGAAGAATTTTATTTGAAAGAGAACGTCAAGATATGGCAAAAATTGTGCAACTTATTTTTGAACGCAAAAACACAAACGTAGCAGGTGGAAATTTTTCTTTTAAAACAATCGATGAAAATGGGAAAGAATATATTATCATGACACCGACGATGATGTCGCAAGCATATCTGGGACAGATTTCGCCTTCCCAAGTATTAGTTGTTGAACCACATACCAGAAAGGTGATTGCTGGAGAAGGTGGCTTAACTAGAGAAATTAATATGCATGAAGCTGTTTATGATGCAAATCCAGAAATCAGAGCAGTCCTTCATGCGCACGCGCCCAACAGTATGTTTTGGGCAACCAGCGGATTGGATATGCCCAATTTGACGGAAGCAACCCAAAAAGTAGAGTATATTGAAGTGCTAGAATTTGAACCGAATTGTTCAGAGGAATTAGCGGCAATTGTTAGCAACCACATTAAAACAATGGAACGAAAAGAATTACCTCATGAGTTTTTACTAGACAGTCACGGTGTACTAATCACTACTGGAGGGGCAACTGGACTTGAAGCAATTCATAGCGCCTTGGCTATTCTAGATACTGTGGAGTGGAACGCAGACATTGCTTATAAACAAACGGTTTTTCAAAAACTAGGAATTCTAGATGGGTACTATTCTAAAGGAGTCAAAGTCGGCACAGTCGAGGATTTAATGAATCATGTCCCTATTTATAATCAGTTAGTAGAAACGACACCAGGGGACTAATAAAAATGAAGTTTTGATAATGGAATGAACTTCAATGAGAGTTGTCCCGTACTGTCTGTATCAAAGTATTACTAATTTAACTTTTTCATGTTTTTAAATAATTGTATCCATGCTTTAGATACGAGTGATTCAATTCCTAGTTTTTCTAACAGTTAGTTTTCTTTCATCAAGATCACAAATCAGTAATTAAGCGTTATTTATTTTTAGCGAATGAAGGATATTGAAATTACTTAGATATTGCGTATCTAAGTAAAAAAAATGAAATAAATATAGAAAAATATCTTTTTAGAGAGCGATGACTGATGAGTAATAATCAGCAATCGCTCTTTTTTATTGCGGAAAGACTCGATTCCAAGATTCTTACTAGTAATAAATGTTTTAGTTATCAAGAAAAATATTATAAACCACTAAGAAATTCTAGCCTTAATTTCAGGATTAGTGAGTGTTGAATTAGTATATTTCTTTTTAATTGTCTGAAATAGTAGGTTATTAACTAGAAATTGGTTTTAAAACCACAACTTTTCTCTTTTTTTAATTAGAAAATCCACATATGAAAAATGAAAATCATAATTTAAATGCTTTATACAGAGCCTTTTTGCTTTTTTGTCTGGTTTTTTAATGATAATATCTCTCGTTATTAACGATGAATGTTAATTTTTTCGTTTTTTTATTATAAAAAAGAAAAAATTAGAAAAAAATAGAGATTGCAAAATGTATAATGGTATATATAGAAAGAATATCCTTATATTATATGTTTTTTATTTAAAAAGAAAGGTGGAGAAAAATTGAAAACAAAAAAATTGAGTCTGGTACTATTACCTATATTCTTAGTAGGGATTGGCTATTTTGTTTTTTCTAATAAACCTATACAGGCATCAGAAGATCAAGACACATCCACTTTTTCTTCTGTAGACATTCAGAATAAAGAAAACTTGGAAGAATCAAAAGTTCAAAATATACAATTACCTTTAAATAGTGAACCTATAAGTAATAGCAATGATGAGATAACGTCAGAAGAGAAAGAAAAAAATGACGTTACCTTTGTTTTACCGGAAGGGTATCAATTTGCTGACGGATCAAATTCAACAACGGTTTCTGTAGAAAGTGGACAGAAACTTACAGATGAAATGCTTCCTGTTGTTGAAATAGATGCACAAACACAGCGTTTTGAAGGCTGGTCACTAAATGGAGAAATTTTAACAAAAGAACAATTGTTAAAAATGAATGTATCAGAAGGAATACTACTGACGGCAGTAGTTAAAACAAAAGTTTCTGGAAGAGCAGCTAAAAGCTTGAACACTTCTATCCAACCCATTATTGCTGGGGCAGATCAATCAAAGTTGATTGTGATACCTGATCCTTCTGGTGGAGGGGCAAATTACAAAGAGTATGCGTCAACTGATGCAGGCATGAAAACAGCTTTAGCAGATCTCTATGCAAATGGTAACGGCGGAGAATTTGTCATGTATATAGGAACCAATTTTACAGCAGCGACAGCAACAACAGCAAAAGTAATCCCTGCAAGTGTTACGGCTGCCAACGCGACATTCTATGCACTACAAGGAAAAGTTTCTTCATTAGTATTAACAGGGCATGCGACAGACCCAATCAATAATAATACTACAGCTGTTTCTGGACAAAAAACATTAACCCTACAGGGAGCTTTCCACTTAGGAACAAATTTGGCAATTAGAAATTTAAATTACAATGGGTCAAATTTATTTATGAATGGGAATTCTTTAGATTTAAATGGTGGATCATATGGAAATGGTTGGAATGTCTACGGTGGAAGTGATACAACAGATGTCACAGGTTCGCCAACAATCACCATTAATTCAACAGGTTCTGGGACATGGACATTTTATGGAGGGAGCTCTAACGGCGGAACTTTAACAGGTAACGCTAGTGTTATCATGAACAACACTTCTGGAAATATCAATACAGTCAGTGGTGGGGCATATTTAGGGACAATTAATGGAAATGCATCTCTGACTATTAATAATACCTCTGGAACAGTTTCCAACATCTATGCCGCAGGACAAGGAACAGGAACAAGTGCAACAGCAAATGTTACTGGAAATGTTAATACTGTTGTAAATGCGCCTAGTGGAACAGGATTGCAACTTGATACAGTACGTGGCGGTGTTCGCTACGGAAAAATTAGTGGGACGATTACAACAACCTTATCTGGATATGGTCGCTGGACAGGTTTAAGTGGCCAGTTTACTGGTGGCTCTGAATATGGAGATATTGGTTCTGATAAATCAAAAACAGCAATCACAACAAATTTCGATACAAGTAACTTCACTTCAGGAAGAACATTATTTGAAGGTGGCAATAGATACCGAGGAATTATTACTGGAAGCATAGATAGTCAAGTGAAAGCGGGAGCGTATAATAAAGGGTCTGTTCAAAGTGTAAGTGGTGCTGGTGGGTATAATATCGATACTTTGAGCCAAGCATCTATAGGCGCTGGAAATACAACGACGTATGATGCTTACAGTCCAGAACAAAGAGCAAATATCGCAGAGAATGCGGCAACTTTCAGAGTCTATGGAGATGTTTCTACCAAAATTATTAGTGGTGTAGTAAGTGATGATACCGATTTTGGGTATACAAGAGCGGCTGGTTTTGGTGGTTATATTGCGGGGAATACAACTGTAACAGTTGGTACCTTGAACACAGATGGAACAACAGGTGGAGCTGGACTAGCTTACTCTCAAGCGACTAGCCCTACAAATGATTTCTCTTATTCAACGACAGCAAAAAGTAGAGGATATGTGACTGGCTGGGATATTGTTGGAGGTGGAGGAACTCCAGGTGGCTTGTGGCGGATCTACATTAAAGGTGATACCAAAACAGTTGTAAATAATGCGGTAGCTAGATGGACTTATGGTGGTAGTTTCTCAGGAGTTACTGAAGGAAACACAAGCCACACTTTAAATGCCGGTATTTTGGATACTTTAGAAGGTGCTGGATACGATGGACAACGGGTATTCGGAAATTCTCAAGCAACAGTAAACAACGGTCAAGTTGACTGGTTCTTATCTGGTGGTGGTTGGGATGACGATAAAATTGTCGGAAATGTCGGTGTATCAGTTTATGAGGGATTCATTAATGCTTCTATGGGTGCTTCATATGGCGCTAGTGGAGGTCATGTGATCACTGGTAATTCAAATAATATAATTTATGGTGGAAATTTCTCTGGAACACCAAGAGCTGGAAATAATGCTTTTTCAGGTGGGATTACTAACAATGGAACACTACAAGGGAACGCCAATTTAACAATCGATTTAAGAAACTATAATGGTGAATTTAAATTACCGACAGGAACCTCTATATCAGGTGGTGTTCCTTATAATGTTGGAACGAACTTAGGAACGGATACGAATAATACAATTACTCTAAATATTTATACTAAACCAGGCACTGATGCGCTAAATGGAGCCAATATCTATGGTGATGGTGGATCAACTGCTGGGAACACTAAATCAGGAAAAATCATTATGAATATTGATGCTCCTGGATCTAGTATTGGCAATCTGTATGCAACGAACTACTCTAATATAAGTAGTGGCAAGTTGCTAAGAGATGTATCCGCAAATGTACAAAGAGCGGCATCCATCAATGGGATTAGTGGTGGTAGCTCAGGAGATAACTTCACGACAGCGATTGCGACCGCTAGTACGAATAACGCCAAGTTTACGTTTGGTGCATCGGTTAGATCCAATGAAAACCAAACAGCTCCGATTGATGTGACAGGAACAGGTGTTGTGAACTTTACAAACTTGATAGTTAAAAATCAGACCGTTGTTACGGCTAGTGGTGGAAACATCTTAAACGGCAGAAGTGCGACAGCTGCTAATCACGGAGCAACTTACAGTGGGTTTGGAGATATCTTACTAACTGAAGGTAGTGGCATAGGCGTTTCAACTGCTACAAACTATATTTCAGGTGGTGCGTTAACCATTCAAGGAGAGTCTAAGATTATTTCTGCTCCTGGAACAGGGAAAATTAATATTAGTGATTTTATTATCCCTGACAAGGAAGTAGATCGACTAACTTGGATTAAAACAACTTCAAATGATAGTGCGGCAATGGTTGCTAGTACGGGAACATGGTTTGGTTCAAACTCAGCTTACCAAGTGTTAACAATCAATCCTACAGCAGCGAATGCTGCTAAGGTTACACCAATCGTTTTTAAAGGAATTGAGCAATCGACAGGAAAAACTTTTATTGGCGATAGTGATACAACGAAAGGCGCAAATGGATATGGGATTGCGATTCCAGGTTCTACAATCGATTACGAAGTAACCAACCCTGTAAAAGATGGAACAGGAGATATTAAGCATAATGTTTCGCAAGTAAAAGTGAACAATACGCCATTAACTCTTGCAGTTTGGGGAAGTGAAGTGGCAGGAACACCAGTACAGAAAGGTCGTTTAGTTATTCCAACAAGCTCAGGAGTTTTACCAACGCTGACTTTTACACCAGAAACAGCAACAACTGGTTCGTGGCTCTATAATGCGACGATAGCAACGACGAAAGTTGGAACTACAGACAATGTTATTCCACAGCAAACCAACTCAAATCCTGTAAATTGGAAATCTCCAAGTGGGGACTACAGCTATACAGTCAAAGTTCGATATAGCAATCAAGTGGAGTTAAGTGTTAGAAACGTCATTTTGAAAGAATCTGAAGCAGCTTTAGTAGCTAATAAGACAGATGTTAACCACTACACTGAAGTAAAAGGAAGACCTTTCTTAACAGATGATATTGATGAGAATAAAATTACAGATATTAAAAAACCGATAAGTGCTGGTCAAGTGAGCCGGATGGTTCAAGTTAATTATACAGCTGGAACAACAGCTGCAAACAAGTTGAGCAAAACTGCAAACATAATCATTGTAAAAGATACTGCATCGGTTTCAACGAATCGTTATGTTGCTGTCTATGCAGAGGATGCAGAATTAAAGTTAGAGCAAGCAAATGGATTAACGAATCAACAAGCATTGGAGTCACAATATACAAAGGCGGTTGCTATTTTAGCAGAAGGAATCCAAAGATCACCAGATTCTGATGTAGCAACATTTACAGAAATTAAAAATACAACTTCTGACCAATTACCGAAGTCAGTCGGAATAGATTATTCGTACAGTAGCAATGGTGATACTGCATCGAAAAAAATAACTGTCCAAGTTGTGGGTATTTTAGAAATCTTAGAAGTACCAACTAGTATGGAGTTTGGTGAACAAGTGATTTCTAATAAAGAGCAAACGGTTTGGCCTACAATTAATGGGAATTTAACCGTTTCTGATACAAGAGGTTCTGGGAGACAGCCATGGTCTATGAGAGTGAAAGAACTTACGCCATTAACAAATGGCACTTATACATTAGCAAGTGCTTTGAAGTATCTAGACGGTGGAGTAGAGCAAACGATAAGTAGCTCTGATATTGTGATTGAAACCTATTCTCCAACGGCCGATGGCACCCGGGTGTTGACTGATAGTTGGGGAGAAACAAAAAATAAAGGAATTAAACTAGTTGTTCCTGTTAAAAATCAACGTATCGGAAGTTATTCAGGCACTTTAAGCTGGTCTCTTGTAGATGCACCAGGCAATGACTAGAAAATCAAGATAGGAGAATAAAAGATGAAAAGATTTTTATTGATCCCTCTGTTGTTGATTTTCTTTATTGCAGGAGGATCAACACAAACAAGCGCTACAGAAGAAAAAGCATACAAAGACAATGCAGTAACAGGCTTTTATGGGTCGTATGAATCGTCTAGTTCAGATTCATCAGACTCATCTAGTTCATCACAAGAATCAACAAGTTCTGAAACATCAGAGACTAGTGCTAGTAAGCAAGAATCTTTCCCAGAAAATAAAATATATCCAGGCACTAAAACGATTAGTGCGGCGTATCAAGAAAAACTTCCAGTAACTGGAGATACAACCTACCATCTACAGATGATGCTAGGTGTGATTATTATAGGATTGGCAATGTATCTTATGATCAAAAAACAAAAACACATACAATGAAAGAAGGATTAATATGAAAAAAACAGTAATTTTATACGTATCGTTGCTTTCTTTAGCAACAGTAGCATTTGGAGCAATAGCCTCTGCAGCAGAGTATGATACAAATGGTGTCGTTAAATTTAAAGCAGATACAAGTGTGACACCACCAGTCGATCCAACGAATCCAGATCCAGAAAACCCTGTTACACCAGTTGATCCGACAAATCCATCTGGACCTAATCCGGGAACTGCTGGACCATTAAGTATCGACTATGCTTCTAGCTTCCAGTTTGGCGAACAAACAATTTCAACCGTTGACAAGGTTTATTATGCAGCAATTCAAAAATTTGCAGATGATACGACGGGTCCTAACTATGTTCAGATTACAGATAAAAGAGGAACATTAGAAGGTTGGTCACTCAGCGTCAAACAAAATAGTCAATTTAAGACAGCGGCATCCAATGAATTAACAGGTGCAAAAATAACATTGAAAAATGCTGGTGTTGCTTCAGATTTAGATAGTGATACAACATTGGTTCCTTCAACAGTAAAATCAGAAGTAGTGTTAAATCCTGATGGTTCTGAACAGACCGTTGTAACAGCGGCTGAAAATCAAGGGGTTGGGACTTGGGTTTACCGTTTTGGTAATGATGCTACACAAGGAGCTACCTCTGTAGAACTAGAAGTACCAGGTAAAACAGTAAAACGTGCAGAACAATATTCAACTACGATGACTTGGGTATTACAAACAATTCCAGGTAATCCATAAAAATTACAAGAAGAAAGAGAGAGTAAAATAGATGAAACTTACAAAAATTATTACATTGTCTTCATTAGTAGCTTTGTCACTAACAACAGGAACATCATTAGCTTCTGCAGTCGATGGCGCAGAGTATAAATCAAATGGGGCGGTTCAATTTGTTCCCAATACAGACCCTACAAACCCAGTTGATCCAACTGATCCAGACCCAGAAAAGCCAGTTGATCCAATTGATCCAACTGATCCAGATGGACCTGAACCAGGAACCAACGGCCCGTTGAGTATTGACTATGCTTCAAGTTTAGATTTTGGACTGAATAAAATTTCAAACAAAGATCAAACATATTATGCTCGTGCACAAAAATTTACGAATCTTGATGATCGTCCCAATTATGTTCAAGTAAGTGATAATCGCGGGACAAATGCTGGTTGGACATTGAAAGTAAAGCAAGATGGCCAGTTTACAGCAACAACAGCAACACTAAATAATATTTTGACTGGTGCGAAAGTTACATTAAAGAATCCTTCAATCACAAGCAATTCTACAGCAACTGCACCCGTTTCAAATGGTACGCTAGTATTGAATCCAGATGGCTCAGAAGTAGTTGTGATGGCTGCAGCAGATAAAACTGGTGCCGGAACATGGAGTAATTCTTGGGGGACCGTTGAAGAAGTAACAGAGAAAAATGAAACAGGTGGAGATGTGAAAGTGAATGTCACGAAAGACATTACGCTTGAAGTACCAGGGTCTACACCAAAAGATGCAGTAAAATATCAAACAAAATTAGTCTGGACATTAACAGATGTTCCAGGAAATCTATAGGAAATCAAAGGAGAATACAAAATGAAAACAACTCAAATTTTTGCATTATCAGCAGTAACACTGCTATCATTAGGCGTAGGGACTTCCACTGCATTTGCAGTCGATGGTGGGGTTTATGATTCAAATGGTCAAATTAAATTTACACCTAACACAGATCCGACGAAGCCGGTAGATCCAACAGATCCAACAGACCCAATTACACCAGTTGATCCAACCGATCCTTCTGGTCCTAATCCGGGAACAAATGGTCCTTTAAGTATCGATTATGCCTCAAGTTTTGATTTTGGTGAGCAACAAATCACTTCAGTAACCAAAACATATCAAGCTGCGGCGCAAAAATATACCAATAAAGATGGTGAGGAACAAGAGGGTCCTAATTTTGTTCAAGTAACAGACAACCGTGGACTTGAATCTGGTTGGACGTTAACAGTTAAGCAAGACGCACAATTTAAATCAACCTCAGGCAAAGTCTTAACCGGCGCTAAAATCACATTGAAAAACGGAACCGTAGTTACAGCTTCTGACTCAGCGAAACCAACAGGTTATACACCGATTGCATTAACTGCAGATGGTTCTGAAGCGAAAGTGATGACAGCAGCAGATAAACAAGGTGCGGGAACTTATCTGTTATCTTGGGGAACGGATGCTGCAACTGGTGCAACAAGTGTTGACTTAGAAGTGCCAGGAGCAACGACGAAATATGCAGAGGTTTACAAAACGACCTTAACTTGGTCATTAACAGATGTACCAGGTAACTAAAAATAAGTGTTTGGGGAATGCTGTTTTATCAGTGTTCCTCCGATGCGTTTACAAGGAAAGGGATAATACATGAGAAAAAAACTATTTGTATGGACAACTGCTGTGATCTGTTTACTTGGATTTCTTCCGATAAATGCTGCAGCTTCAGAATTTAAGTTTGCTGTAATACCAGTTATTCCAGAAAATCAAATCGACGAAACAAAAACATATTTTGACCTAAAAATGAATCCAGGAGCAGAGCAAGATTTAGAAGTGCAACTGCGTAATGACACAGAAAAAGAAGTCATTGTAGAAACTGGAATTAGTAGCGCAACAACCAATCTAAACGGAGTGGTTGAATACAGCCCCAATGGGAAAAAACCGGATTCTTCATTGAAATATAATATGGCAGATTTAGTAGCAGCACCAGCAGAAACTAAATTACCTGCTAAAGGAGAAGCAACGGTTAAAATACATATAACCATGCCTAAGGAAAAATTTGACGGTGTTCTAGCTGGCGGAATTACTTTTACAGAAAAACAAAATGATGAAAAAGCAGCAAAAGATTCTTCAGGGTCTGGTATGGCAATCAACAATAAATACTCGTATGTAGTAGCTCTACTGGCGAGACAAAATGAAAATGACGTTACGCCAGAATTACTTTTAAATAATGTGGCAGCAGCACAAGTGAATGCACGAAATGTCATCAATGCAAACTTACAAAACCCTAAAGCAACCTATATTAATCAACTGAAATTAAACGCTGAGATCACAAAAAAAGGTGATTCAAAAGTATTATATACTGCTGAAGGGGAAGGGATGCAAATGGCTCCCAACTCTAACTTTGATTACCCAGTGCCATTAAATGGAAAACCATTAGAAGCTGGCGACTATCATCTGAAAATTGTTGCGTATGGTGGTAAAAGCGAAGATGGAACCTACAAAGTAAAAAATGCCGAAGGAAAAGAAGTAGCTTTTAAATATAAATGGGAACTTGGAAAAGACTTTACGATATCTGGTGCTGAAGCAAAAAAATATAACGAACAAGATGTGACAATCAAAAAAGATAATACGTGGATCTATATCTTAATCGGTGTATTACTACTATTATTGGCGTTATTGTTAATATTCTTCTTTATTCGTAGAAAGAAAAAGAAAGAAGAAGAGGAAGAGGAAGAATTGCGTAGGAAACAAGCGCAAGCAGCTAAACGCCGCAAAAAAAAGAAACTAGCTGACAAAAAAGAAGACTAGAGATGAAAAAAAAGATTGCTTTTCAGTTCATCGTTGTTTTGCTATTTTTCCTAGGAACTCTTCTAGTGCTCTTACCATTCTTAAAGACAGCATTGATTTCCTATCAAATTGAAACAACAGTTATCCATCAAACAAATAGCATACCTAATAATATAGAAGAGAAAAGAGAATGGATTCAACCTCCAACACTTGGAGATGTTTTAAAATCTTTTACAGTAGATTCTAATTTTTCAAGTGTTGGTAGAGTGGTTGTTCCTGAAGTTGAGATTAACACGCCCGTTTTCAATGAACTGACCAATGAAAATTTATTGGTAGGTAGTGGTGTGATGTTTCCTGATAGAGATCCAGAAAAAGAAAATATGGTCTTGGTTGGTCACCATCTGTCAGACAAAGGCTTACTTTTCGGTTCATTATCAACTGTAAAAATTGGCTCTCCTATTTATTTGGAGTATTTGAATAATTACTATTATTACGTAATTGACGAGGTAATAAACGTGAAAGATACTGCTGTAGAGGTTATGGATAATCGAGGGAAGGCTGAAATTACCTTGATTACCTGTGATAAACCATCTTACACAGACCGACGCGTGGTTGTCAAAGGACATCTAATGGATAATAAAACTGACATGCAGATTCATAAACAAATAGAGACAGCTCAAACAAAACGCATCGGTTATCAAAAGAAATCATTGGTTTTTTTCAATGAGTTTAAATTGATTATATTGATCACTGTCTTCGTTCTCTTTTTAAGTACGTATATGGTTAGAAAATTCATCTGATTATTTTATAAATGAAGAAAAAAATTACTATGTAGTGTCTTCATCAAATAAAACGTAAAAAAAATGCACTTTCTCTTTTATTGAAGAGATTGAGTGCTTTTTTTTCAAAGTATTAACATATATGTTAAGTATAAAATATAAATATTTCATTGAATCTTGATAGGAAAGATGACATAATAAAATAAACAAAACTATTGGAAAGTGGAGCAAATACTCGCTGATAAAAAGTATAATAGGTGTTAATTTCTTTAAAGTTAGTTACTATAGCTATAGAAATCTCTATTATACTCGATCATCCAAATAGGGTAAGGAGAAGACCGTGAAATATAATAACCTAATTTTGTTTGGTTCGGCTGTGCTACTATCGGCTGCCGTTGCCGTAAGTGGACCAGTAGACGTCTCCGCTGATCCGATTATTTATAATCCAGAAAACCCGACCGAACCAATTACCCCTAAAGAACCAGAACCTGCAACGGCTGATAGCAGTGAATCATCAGATGAAGTGCAGAGTAGTTCTACACAAGAAACCAAAACAAGTACTTCAGAAAAAGCCGTACAAGAAAGTACCGAAAAAAAAGTAGACGTTTCGCCTGTTCAAAAGCCAAGAAAACGATATATTAAATCTGATTTTTTTGCTAATCCGATTGTTACGACAACTACCTCGTCACAAAACGGCTCAGGATCAGGTAACGATTCTTTTGCGGGTTCTCAAGCAGCACAGACAGCGTATTTATTGTCAGGTATTATCCTGTTAGGGAGAAAAGCAATGTAAAGTGAGGTAAAAATAGTGTTAGAAAACTTATTAGATAAAGAAGACAGAAGAAAACTTCTATTTTTCCAGCTTTTGGAAGAATCTCCTCAATTTGCAGTGAGACAAACTGTGATTCAGGATACCTTAGAGCTCTCTGATTTTTTATTTGAAAAAACCTATGAATTACTTAAAGAGGACTTAGTAGAATATTCTTTGGAAGAATATTTTCAACTGGATAAAGATAATATAACGGTAAGTCTGGCTGAATCAGGACAAGCGAGTTCAGATATTCTTTTAGAAATTTATTTGAGAAAATCGTTGGACTTGGACATTATAAAAAGTATTTTTTTAAATCAATTCCGATCAGTGAATGACTTTGCTATTGATCGATATGTTGCTTATACACGGGTTTACCGACATTTAAAATTAATCAAAGATTTTTTTAGAGAATTCGATATAAAAGTTAGTAAGAAATTTGTTTTAGATGGTAAAGAAGAAGATATTCGCTTTTTTTACTTATCTTTATTTGTGATGCTTTATAAAGGGGATTACAGTTTATATAAAAATAATAATGTTGAAAAAGTTCAAGTTTTTATTGATCGTTTAAATAAACATTCAGCCAAAAAACTATCTGAGTTTACTAAAATGCGGTTAACCCACTATTTGAATATTATTCTTGTTAGAAGTAGGCAAGATGGGGAGCTAAAAGAGGAGCCAAAATACGAAACACTAGACATTTTCTCCCACGAAACAGAAGTTTGGTATTTATGTAGTGACTTTTTCTCGAAGTACATAAAAGTGTCACCTGAAGCGATGAATCAAGAAATCCTTATGTTGTATTCTATATTACTAACGGAAGGTTTTTTTAAAGCTGGTGTTGCTAAAAGAATAGCTAAAATTGATGAAGTAAGGGAATTGAACCACTTTTTTGTTGAGAAATTCGGTCAAGTATTTTCTGTCGATGTCAGAGATACGAATCATTTAACTATCCTTTCAGAACTATCACTTTTGCATTATGAACTTAGTTTTTTTCCAAAAAAACAGGCCTATTTTTCTGGAAAACGAGATATGCTTTACTTTGAAGAAAGCTATCCGGAATATTTTGAATTTTGTAGAGACCTAGTGCGTTTTTCTAAAGAAACTGGGAAACTGGCTATTTGGGAAAATAATGTTTATGCCTTCTATCAGTATCTCTTTCTATTGGCAAATTCAGTACCGTTAGATTTTATTTTAGAACCGATTAATATTTGTGTGGATTTTTCATTTGGAAAAGTATACAACGAATTTATACTAAAAAAAATCCCGTTTTTCTCAGAATTGGCATTTACAATTAATGATGAAATTTCAGATGCTACAGATTTAGTGCTAACAGATTCCACGTCATTGTATGATGACAAAGATGTAGAACGCATTATTTGGTTGTCACCGCCTCGACCAGTAGATTGGTCGAATTTTGCTGCAAAGGTATTAGAGATTCGATTACATAAACATAGAGAGTAAAAATAGAAGCAACCAATAAAAATAGTTGAAACAATACTTAGCCCTCTGATTTATTGTTGTTTATTTGAAAACTAGAGCTTAGGACAATCGGTAAACGAATTGATTTCCTAAGCTTTATTTTTTTGTTGGTAGAGAAAATTGATTCCATCAAATCAGTAACTCAAGTTTCGTACATGAATAATGGACGTCCTTTATGAGTAAATAGGTTCAGGCGTGAGTTAAAAAAAGCGAGACTTGCTCCACTACAAGCAGCTGGTGCCAGTGGAAAACAGAGGAACCGCTCTGAGCCCAAAGGTCAGGTCTCAGAGCTTCCAAGCTTCAAACTTGGGCTAATTAATTTGGTAGAAAGCCCAAGTAATTCACATTGACTTCTAGACACGGTTACTGCCACCAACTGCTTGATAAATTAGAAGCAAAGTGTCTTTCAGCCACTTTATAATGTGCATCATCAAATCACTGAGTTCTTTGTGATTTACAACAATGAGATCGGAGCGATACCCAGGTATCCTACAGCGTAGTCGCTTGCGGGCTGGCTTCCTGCTCTTTGATTTTGAACCTTTACTGAATTATAACTTTGTCAGGATACTAGTGCTTTGACAATCTTATAAATCGCTTTTGATGTAGTTCATATTTATATTAAACCTTTTGTAAATGTGAGATGTTTCAGACTCAAGAACAACTAGCTTTAAAATCAACCGGGGAATTGTCTCCTCTAAAAGTTCGTTATAGAATTACTAGATACGTCCTTTACCAATTTTTTAGAGCAAGTGTTGGATGGGTTCAACGCTTTTCCTTGTTAGATAAAGGTTTCCTTATTACTATATTGTGTTGTGAATAGTAGCCTTTTTTATTAAAACTGAAGAAAAAATCTTACTAAAAGCATTGCAAGAAAGGGACATTTGCGTTAAAGTAGGGGAAGACAATTGTGAAACATTTTTCTGTTTCACGACAGAAAGGGATCTTATGACACCAGAAGAATTTAAACAATTACTAGGCGAAAAAAATATCCAATTATCTGAACACCAGATGGAACAATTCGACCGTTATTACCACTTGCTAGTAGAGTGGAATGAGAAGATGAATTTAACCGCAATTACAGCAAAGAAAGAAGTGTACTTAAAGCACTTTTACGATTCTATTTCATTGGCATTTTTTGAAGATTTTTCAACTAATAAAACTATTTGTGATGTGGGAGCAGGCGCGGGATTTCCAAGTATTCCTTTAAAAATTGTGTTCCCATCTTTACAGGTAACAATTGTTGACTCTTTAAACAAACGCATTACATTTTTAACAACTTTGGTAAATGAACTAGGGTTAGAAGATATCTCTTTATATCATGATCGGGCAGAAACTTTCGGACAACGGAAAGAATTTAGAGGTGTGTTTGATTATGTCACCGCTCGTGCTGTTGCTCGTTTAAACGTGTTAGCAGAATTATGTCTGCCACTAGTGAAAAAAGAAGGTTATTTCTTAGCGTTAAAAGCTTCAAAAAGTGAAGAAGAGATTACTGAAGCAAAACCTGCAATTGCCATTTTAGGTGGAAAGTTTCAAGAAGAGCTCTCATTTGAACTACCAGTGACACTAGATGAACGTCATATCGTAGTCATTCAAAAGAAAAAAGAAACACCCAAAAAATATCCGAGAAAACCCGGTTTACCCAATAAGCAACCAATCAAATAAGGTGGAGGGACACACATGGCACGAATAATTTCTGTAGCAAATCAAAAAGGTGGCGTAGGAAAAACAACGACCACAGTGAATTTAGGTGCTTGTCTTGCCTATTGTGGCAAAAGAGTACTGTTGGTTGACATTGATGCCCAAGGAAATGCGACAAGTGGTATTGGTGTACGTAAGCCAGATGTCGCACATGACGTTTATGATGTATTAGTAAATGAAGAGCCTATTAAAGGCGTGATTCAACAAACAACTAGAGAAAATTTGGATATTGTTCCAGCGACGATTCAGTTAGCTGGTGCTGAAATTGAATTAACCTCCATGATGGCAAGAGAATCGCGTTTAAAATCAGCATTGGCAGAAATTAATGATGATTATGATTTCATTTTAATTGATTGCCCACCGTCTTTAGGGCATTTAACAATCAATGCATTTACGGCTAGTGATTCTATCTTAATTCCTGTTCAGTGTGAATATTATGCGCTAGAAGGATTAAGCCAACTATTAAATACGATTCGTTTAGTTCAAAAACATTTCAACCCTGAATTGCGGATTGAAGGAGTTCTACTAACAATGTATGATGCGCGGACGAACTTAGGAGCTGAAGTAGTGGAAGAGGTTCGTAAATATTTCCGTGAAAAAGTCTATGATACTATTATTCCTAGAAATGTTCGCTTGTCAGAAGCACCAAGCCATGGTTTATCGATTATTGATTATGATCCTCGTTCACGTGGCGCAGAAGTTTATCAAGCACTAGCAAAGGAAGTGTTGGAAAATGAGTAAAGGAAAAGGTTTAGGCCGAGGAATTGATGCATTGTTTCAAGATTTTGCAAGTTTAGAAGACGTGGATGTTCAAAAAGAAGAAGTCCTTGAGATTCCCTTAAATGAACTCCGTCCCAATCCCTATCAACCAAGAAAAACGTTTGATGAAGCTTCGTTACAAGAATTGGCAAACTCAATTCAACAGTCTGGTGTATTCCAACCGATTATTGTTCGGAAATCAGCAGTCAAAGGGTATGAAATTATTGCAGGTGAACGTCGTTTCAGAGCCTCTAAATTAGCAGATAAAGAAACGATTCCTGCAATTGTCAGAGAATTTGACGAAGAATCAATGATGCAAATTGCCGTTTTGGAAAATTTACAACGGGAAGATTTGAACCCGCTTGAAGAAGCAGAAGCTTACGATATGCTAATGAAAAATTTGAAATTGACACAAGTAGAAGTAGCGGAAAGACTAGGCAAAAGCCGTCCTTACATCGCAAACTATTTACGTCTGTTAACCTTACCGAGTTTAGTAAAAGAAATGGTTCAAAAAGAAACACTTTCTATGGGGCAAGCGAGAACTTTACTGGGCTTAAAAGATAAAGCGATGATTTTGAAATTGGCAAATCAAGCAGTAAAAGAAAATTTGACTGTTCGTCAGCTTGAACAAATGGTCACCGAATTAAACGAAAATCAAGGGAAAAAGGCAGCCAAGAAAGAAAAGAAAGCTCTTGAAAAACCTTATTATATCCGCGAAAGTGAAGATCGTTTGATGGACAAATTTGGAACGACTGTTTTGATTCAAGAAAAAGAAGGTAAAGGAAAAATTGAAATCGAATACCTTTCACAATCAGATTTAACGCGAATCTTAGATATTTTAGAAATTCGTTTTGATGAAGACTAGTTTAGGAGGATCGGTTATGTATGATTTAGGCGATATTGTAGAAATGAAGAAACCTCACGCTTGCCAGGTAAATCGTTGGGAAATTATCCGGATGGGTGCAGATATTAAAATAAAATGCACGAATTGTGGACATATTGTGATGATGACACGTCGAGATTTTGAGAAAAAAATGAAGAAAATACTAGAGAAAAAAGCAGACTAATCTGTTTTTTCATGAAACCCCTCATTTATCAAGCGTTTAATCGGTAAATGGATATACAGACTTTGAAAAAAGAAAGAGTGAATGAAGAAAATGGCATTAACAGCTGGAATCGTAGGGTTACCTAACGTAGGAAAATCGACCCTTTTTAACGCAATAACTAAAGCAGGAGCGGAAGCAGCAAATTATCCGTTTGCTACAATTGATCCTAACGTTGGCATGGTGGAAGTACCAGATGATCGTTTACAACGTTTGACAGAATTAGTAAAACCTAAAAAGACTGTTCCAACAACTTTTGAATTTACAGATATTGCTGGAATCGTAAAAGGAGCAAGCAAAGGAGAAGGACTAGGCAATCAATTCCTAAGTCACATTCGCCAAGTAGATGCGATTTGTCATGTGGTAAGATGTTTTGATGATGATAATATCACTCACGTTGAAGGACGTGTTGACCCATTAGCAGATATCGACACAATTAATTTAGAATTAGTTTTAGCAGACTTAGATTCTATAACGAAACGTTACACACGTGTAGCCAAAGTAGCAAAAACGAAAGATAAAGATGCGGTTGCAGAATTAGCCGTTTTAGATAAGATTAAACCCGCTTTAGAAGAAGGGTTATCTGCTCGAACTATCGAATTTACAGAAGAAGAACAAAAAATTGTTCGTAGCTTGTTTTTATTAACTGCCAAACCAATTCTTTATGTAGCCAATGTTTCAGAAGATGAAGTTTCTGACTCAGATAACAACCCGTATGTCCAAAAAGTTCGGGCATTTGCTGCAAATGAAAATGCTGAGGTGATTGTTGTCTGTGCTCGTGCAGAAGAAGAAATAGCTGAATTAGATGAAGAAGATAAGGCTGATTTTTTAGAAGCTCTTGGCATTGAAGAATCTGGATTAGATCAATTAATCCGTGCAGCTTACGATTTATTAGGCTTGGCGACCTATTTTACAGCTGGAGAGCAAGAAGTTCGTGCATGGACTTTCCGTAAAGGCATCAAAGCTCCTCAAGCTGCTGGAATTATCCATACAGATTTTGAACGTGGCTTTATTCGAGCAGAAACAGTCTCTTTTGATGATTTAAACACATATGGTAATATGCAAGCGGCTAAAGAAGCTGGAAAAGTTCGCTTAGAAGGAAAAGAGTATATCGTTCAAGACGGAGATGTGATGCTTTTCCGTTTCAATGTTTAAAAAATCGCTAAAAACTATTTTTGAACCTAAAAAATATGATAGAATACCTTTTAGGTGAAGACTGAGAAGTGAAACAAAAATCAGTTTTGTTTCAGTCTCTAATTCCGAATAAACGGCGAGAAAAACCAACCTCAAGGAGAGCGTAGAAATGGAAGCAGAAATACTACGAGAAATTGTTGCGGATAACCGTGAACTAGAGCAAAAGCTAACAAAGAAAAATGAACAATATATATTTGATTTAAAAAAATCATTGCGGGCAGCGAATCTATCAGAAGAAGCACAAGCATTAGCATTACAAGAAATTCTGCCTGAACTAGTGGCAGGACAAAAGAGTGGTCGAACCGCTCGCCAACTTTTTGGTACAGTTTCAGAAAGAACGCAAGCGATTTTAGAAAAACCAGAAGAAAAACCAGAATCAACACCATTTTGGATGTGGTTAGATAACACATTATTGTTGTTTGGTGTTCTGACTATTATGACAGCGGTAATGATGATGCTTTCTAAAGGGAAAAATCAACCAATGGGCTTATTAACGTGTGTCTTTGGTGCAATGGTAGGAGGGTATTCTTTCTATCTACTTTACAAATATATCTATCAATATGACCGTCCAGGTGTGAATAAAGCCAATCGTCCAGGCTGGCTAAAAACAGGGGCAATATTAATTGGTTCTATGTTGCTACTATTGATGGCATTTACTGCTACTATGGCGTTGCCTCCTGCAATTAATCCAGTGTTAGATCCAGTTGTTTCCATCATACTTGGAGGAATAACCTTTGGTGCTCGCTATTTATTGAAGAAAAAGTATAATATGCACGGAAGTTTTACAGGACGTTAATCTTAATAGATACAAAAATAAAATGTGTTTTCCACAAAAAAGGAAAGCACATTTTTTATTCGATGGCTAACATTTGAAAGAAAATATCTCAATGGTTATCATAATTAAGAAGAGCGTTAAAATAGCTAGAGAAGAGAACTTATTCTTTCATTTTAGTAACAGAATAATAAGAATATCCTCATGTGTTGGGAATTGTCACGGATTTTCCTGTAATGGGCGAAATCGGGTTGACTTATTTTTTAGAATCTGTTATTTTTTTATATAAAATTAAAATAGAGGAGTGGTCAGAGAAATGTCTAACTGGGAAACGAAATTTGTAAAAAAAGGTCTTACATTTGATGATGTTTTATTAATTCCCGCAGAAAGTCACGTATTGCCCAATGAGGTAGATATGAGTGTGCAATTGGCAAAAAATATTAAGCTAAATATTCCTCTTATCAGTGCAAGTATGGATACAGTTACCGATAGTAAGATGGCCATCTCAATGGCACGACAAGGTGGTCTAGGTGTTGTTCATAAAAACATGAGCATTTCTCAACAAGCAGATGAAGTTCGCAAAGTGAAGCGGTCGGAAAGTGGTGTTATCATTGATCCGTTTTTCTTAACGCCAACGCATTTAGTGGCAGATGCAGAAAACTTAATGAGCAAATACCGTATTAGTGGTGTACCGATTGTTGAAACGATGGATAATCGTACTTTAGTAGGAATCATTACGAACCGTGATATGCGCTTTGTGACAGACTATCAAATGAAGATTGAAGAAGTTATGACCAAAGATAACTTAGTTACGGCTCCCATTGGTACCTCTCTGAAAGATGCAGAAAAAATTCTACAAAAACATAAAATTGAAAAATTACCAATTGTTGATGAAGACAATCGCTTAAGCGGTCTGATCACAATTAAAGACATTGAGAAAGTAATTGAATTTCCAAATGCTGCGAAAGATGAACATGGTCGTCTGCTTGTAGCTGCAGCTGTTGGGGTTACTAGTGATACTTTTGAGCGTGCAGAAGCATTACTTGAGGCTGGTGTAGATGCAATTGTAATCGATACAGCTCATGGACATAGTGCGGGTGTTATTCGTAAAATAAAAGAAATTAGAGAGACATTCCCAGAAGCGACATTGATTGCTGGAAATATTGCCACTGCTGAAGGGGCAAAAGCACTTTATGATGTTGGCGTAGATGTTGTTAAAGTAGGAATCGGACCGGGATCTATCTGTACGACTCGAGTAGTTGCTGGGGTTGGTGTACCACAATTAACGGCGATTTATGATGCGGCATCCATTGCTCGCGAATATGGAAAAGCGATTATTGCTGACGGGGGAATAAAGTATTCAGGAGATATCGTGAAAGCTTTGGCTGCCGGTGGGCATGCGGTAATGCTGGGAAGTATGCTGGCTGGAACAGATGAGTCTCCAGGTGAATTCGAAATCTATCAAGGCCGTCGCTTTAAAACATACCGTGGTATGGGTTCTTTAGGTGCAATGGAAAAAGGATCTAGTGATCGTTACTTCCAAGGTGGCGTAAATGAAGCGAATAAACTAGTTCCAGAAGGCATCGAAGGCCGTGTGGCATACAAAGGGAGTGTGTCAGACATTGTATTCCAAATGATTGGTGGGTTAAAATCTGGAATGGGCTACGTAGGTGCTGGAAATTTAAAACAACTTCGTGATGAAGCGCAGTTTGTCCAAATGAGCGGGAACGGATTAAAAGAATCTCATCCTCATGATGTTCAAATAACGAAAGAAGCGCCGAACTACTCTGTGGAACAGTAGTAGCTTATTAAAAAATAGATAACGAGGTTGAGACAGAAGTCGTTTTGGGGTGAGAAATTGGAGCGAAAAGTGCACCATACGCTTTATGTATCGAGTGATTTTCGGGAAATTTCCGAAGCTCCAGACTTTTGACCACCATTTATTCCGATTTAGAGGATGAAACAAAACTGATTTTTAGTTTTGTCTCATCCTCGTTTTTTGCCTATTTAGTGTCATTAATAATGTAAAAAAGCAAGGTTCACTGTCAGCAACAGTTGCTCCTTGCCTTTTTAATCTTACTGAATATTAAGTGAATACCTATTTAATCAATGTTTCGTTGCCCATATATGGGACTAAAACTTCTGGGATTGTCACAGAACCATCTTCATTTTGATAATTTTCTAAAATGGCTGCAACGGTTCTACCGACTGCTAAACCAGAACCGTTCAAAGTATGAGCATACTGTACTTTATCGTTTTCATCACGATAGCGAATCATGGCACGGCGAGCTTGGAAATCTTCACAGTTTGAACAAGAGCTGATTTCACGATAGGCATTTTGAGCGGGTATCCAGACCTCTAAATCGTAAGTTTTAGCAGCTGAGAAGCCCATGTCTCCAGTTGAAAGTGCTAGAACACGATAAGGTAAGTTTAATTTTTGTAAAATCTCTTCAGCATTGGCTGTCATTTTCTCTAATTCTTCATAAGAGTTTTCAGCGTCACTAAACTTCACCATTTCTACTTTATTAAACTGATGCAGACGAATCAGTCCTCTAGTATCACGTCCAGCACTTCCAGCTTCAGAACGGAATGAAGGACTTAGTGCAGTAAAGTAGATAGGTAACTCTTGACCATCTAAAATTTCATTATTGTAGTAGTTGGTTAAAGGGACTTCGGCTGTTGGTATCAAAGTCAAATCTGTATCAGCTAATTGAAACACATCCTCTTTAAACTTAGGAAACTGCCCTGTTCCAAACATAGAATTGCTGTTAACAATGTAAGGAGTCATCATTTCTGTATAGCCGTGTTCATAGACATGTAGATCCAACATGAAATTATATAAGGCTCTTTCTAAGCGAGCACCTAATCCTTTATAGTATACAAAACGACTACCTGAAACTTTTGAACCTCGTTCGAAATCAAGAATATCTAAGTTTTCAGCAACATCCCAATGGGCTTGCGGCTCAAAAGAAAAATCACGAGGGTCGCCCCAACGACGAATTTCAACGTTCTCTTCTTCACCAGCACCGACAGGAACAGATGGGTGAGGTAAATTAGGCAAAGTAGTTGCAATTGTTTTTAATTGCTCATCGATAGCATCAATCTCTGTATCAAGAGCCTTTATTTTTCCGCCAACTTCTTTCATGTCATTAATTTTAGTTGAAGCATCTTCTTTTTGACGTTTTAACTGTGCGATTTCATTGGAAACATCATTTCGATATTTCTTTAGCTCTTCAACTTTTACTAAAAGGTTCCGCCGATTTTCATCTAACGTCATAAATTCTACAAGTATCTCTTCTTTTACACCACGTGTCTGTAATCTTTCTTTCACATCATCGAAATTTTGTCGCATCATTTTTACATCTAACATTTTTCATTCCTCCTAAAGTTGTCTAAATAAAATAAAAAGCCACTCCATCCCATAAAAATCTTGGGACGAAATGACTTTGATTTCGCGGTACCACCCGAGTTCAGCATAAAGCTGCTCTTGTTTAAAGCAAATAACGGTTGCTTCCGTCCTAGCTTCATTCGCTAGGCGCACAATGAGAGACGGACTTCTTTAAAGTAGACTATTTGCTCCCACCAACGCAAACTCTCTGAAAATCTAAACAATAAATACTTTTTCTCTCTGCTTTTCAATTAGAATACAAAATTTTTCAGTGAATGTCAACCAGACACTAGATTAATCTGAGGAAATTCACGTTTTAGCTATTTTCATTCTCAGCTAAAGTTTGATTTCTTTGTATTGGCAAATGGATGATAAAAGAAGTCCATTCACGATCTGATTTTGCATAAATATAGCCACCATGTAATGCAACGATACTTTGGGCAATAGCAAGACCAAGTCCTGTACCACCTGTTTCTTGGGATCTAGATTCTTCCACCCTGTAAAAACGATCAAACAACTGATCTATAGATTTTTGTGGAATTTGCGGGCCGTCATTGCGAACAACTATGACAGCTTCGGTCCCAACCTTTTGCACTTCGATAATAATATTTTTCCCGCCTTTTCCATATTTTAAGGCATTAGAAAGTAAATTATTGAATACTCGAACCAGTTTTTCTGTATCTCCTTCCATTATTAAAGAAGGAGAAGACGTTTCAACGTGAATGACCATTCCCTTTTTTGAAGCTTCAAGTTCAAAATCAGCAGCTAGTTGCTCTACTAATTGTGTCATATCAAAACTAGTAGCATTAACAGGAACGGAAGGCTGCCTAACTTTTGTATATTCAAATAAATCATCGACAAGCAGTTTCATTTGTTTTGCTTTTACATAGGCAGTATGAGTATATTTCAATAAATCTTCTTGGCTGTTAAATTGTCTGTCTTCAATTAGGCCCAAATAGCCGATAATTGATGTTAAAGGTGTTCGGATGTCATGACTGACGTTGGTAATTAATTCGTCCTTAGATTTTTCTATTCTTCGCTCATCCTCGATGGCTGCGACAGTGCTGTCGACTAGTCCATTAATACTTGTTACGACCCGTGCTAAATCACCACTAAGTTCAAAAGGAATCCGATGATCATAATTACCATCAGCGATAAAATGTAATTCGCCAATAATATGTCTTAATTGCATTTGATGATATCGACGAATAAGGCGCCAATATAAAACAGCCATATCAATAATCAAAAATAAAGGAACAATGAATTTACTCCAACTCCAAAATAAATCAGAATTCAATTCTGTTGCGACAGTTTTCTTTGTTTCAAAAATAATCCCTTTAAGGAGAGTATTATATTCAATTATTTGACTAAGAAGAACCATAATCGAGACATTTAATAGTAGTAATAAAATGACTGTGACAATTCCTTCAGCTAATAGTTCACTAATTTCCTTAGAAGTTAGGGTAATTCGCTTTTGTTTTTCTACTTTTTTCTTTTGTCTAACGAGCATCTATTTTATATCCAACTCCCCAAACTGTTTGAATGACTTTTTCTCCATCAGTCGCTTCTTCAATCTTGTCTCGCAAATGACTCACATGAACCATAACGGTTTTGGCTGAAACAATGCTTTCTTGTTGCCAAACGCGTTCAAATATTTCATCAGCACTAAATACCCTGTTGGGATGACTTGCAAGCAAATACAAAATACCAAATTCTAAAGCAGTTAATTGAATCTCTTGACCAGTGATTGTTTTGACCTCGTGAGAATCTTTGTTAATAATTAATGAACCAACTTCCAAAATATCTGGTTCTTCAATAGTAGGATTCATTTTACTTCTACGCAAAATAGATTTTACACGAGCCATGACTTCCAATGGATTAAAAGGTTTTGTAACATAATCGTCTGCTCCGGCAACTAACCCTTTAATTTTATCCATATCTGTTGTTTTGGCAGTCAACATAATAATAGGGATTTGTGATTCTTTGCGAAGTTCTTTGACTACTTGCATCCCATCCATGATAGGCATCATAATATCTAAGATAAGTAAATCAATATCTGAAGTTGTTCGAATCTTAGACAAAGCATCTTTTCCATCATAAGCTTTTACAACTTCGTACCCTTCATTATGGATATAAATACTTAGTAGCTCAACAATTTCCTTATCATCATCCGCAACTAAAATTTTCATACAATACATTCCTCCAATACTATAGTAGAATCTTTCACTTCATATTCTAACAAAAAACAATCGAAAAAGACAAAATCAGCAATAAGTTATGATAAATTTAGAAAAAAATGTTAAAAGTTAATAAATCAGCCCGAAAATCAACAAAATACGTTTTAAACCGAACGAAAATACGTCAGAATAAAAAAACAATCGGTAACGAAAAAAAGTTTCAAAAAATGCAAACTTTTAGTTGACCTAAGCGCAGAAACTTGGTATATTATTACTT
>NZ_MIEK01000025.1 GCF_001742285.1 Enterococcus rivorum
GAAAAGCTCTTTCAAAAGAAAAAACAGAGACGATTTTGATAATAATAGTCAAAATCGTCTCTGTTTTCTATAAATAGTAGTTTATTGTCCCACTCTCATTTTAAATCAAATAAATAGTAGGATCAGAAACAACACTGTAATTCGTTTCAGTCTCTATCAACTTCTACACATAAGATATGCTAGAAACACAGCCTATTTGCATGATTCTCAGGGCTAAACACTTCTAATCCAACCGCTATTAAGCTATTGATTGTTTACTACTCCGTTAACATCTCTATCCACTTTCATAGCTGTTATTGGCAAGTAACCCAATTCTTTGACGATCCCTTTTTGAACCTCTTCACTAGTGATATAATCTAGAAATACTTTCACACCTGCTTCTGGTTCACCTTTAGTATACATATGTTCATAGGACCAAATTTCCCATGAATTATCCGCAACATTTTTTTCGGTTGGTTTCACATTATTAATACTTAGGCTCGTCACTGAATCATCAAAATAAGAAAAGGCTAAATAACTAATCGCTCCTGGTGTTTGGGAAACAATTTGACGCACGGTTCCCGAAGAATCTTGTTCTTGACTTTGAATAGATGTCGCTCCATCTAAGCCCCATTTTTCAAATGTTGCTCTTGTTCCACTGCCAGCAGGTCGATTGATTACGGCGATCTCCTGATCCTTCCCTCCCAGTTCTTTCCAATTCGTAATTTTTCCAGTAAAAACATCGATTAATTCTTGCTTTGTTAAATTTTTTATTCCTACTTCTTTGTTAACCACTGGGCCCATTCCCACAACTGCTACGCGATGGTCCACAAGTGCAGAAGCATCCACACCAGATTTTTCTTCGGCAAAAACGTCTGAGTTACCTATTGTAACTGCTCCGTCTGCAACTTGAGAAAGCCCTGTTCCGCTTCCTCCCCCTTGTACTGATATTGTATAGTTAGAATGTTCGGCTATAAAAGGATCTTTTGCTGCGTCTACTAAAGGTTGTAATGCTGTTGAGCCAACAGCAACTATTTTAACGGGCTCAGTTGATTTAGTTGAAGAACTATCTGTGCTCGCCTTTTGTGACCCACAAGCTGCTAATAAAACACTCATACTTAAAATAACTGTTGTCAAAAATACTTTTTTCATTCCTGCACTTCCTTCTTTTCATTTAGTTACAAGATCAGTTTAACAACCCCTTGTTAATTCTATTTCAACATTAGGTAAATAACTGGTAAAGGATTGTAAATAATCTATGTTTTATTTAACATTTTTTCTTTTCAAATAAATGTAACAAGCGTTGTAACTAGAACGTTTTTCTTTAAATTAGCTTCAATAGTGATATAATTAAGTTAAAAGAAAGCTGCGTGAGAAAAATGGAAGACTTGGAAAAAATAACAACTATTTTGACAGGAGAATTTGACAATAAAGAACAATTCAATTCTCTATCAGAAGCAGAAAAAGCAACATTTCCCTATGCTGTACATAAAAACCATATAGTAAACAAAAAAATTAATAACTTACCTAAAGATTTCAATGGAATTTATCTCCATGAAGAAAGTTATTATACATTAAAAGGAAAAGAAAAATTTAAATCTGACCTATTTTTATTTACTTATGACAACACTGGTAAAGTTACTTTAAACGCTATAACTGTCCCAAAAGAAGCCACTAACTGTAAATATCTAGACTTAAAGTCTCTTAATTATAATGATTTAAGCATCTCAGTAAAATTTGTTCCTTTAAAATATGTGGAACATAATGGTATCTTCAGTGGCGAGTCAAAAAGTATGTTCACAAAAAGTACCGAATTCATTTTGAAACAAAATATTTCAACCGAACGTTTGATTATAAAAGAGTCATTAGTTAAGCTTAGCTATTTCTTCATTTGATTTCTCTCATTAAATCCATTTTTTTTCGAGGACATCCATTCTCCTTATCCATTTGAACAATCTTGTACAATTTTCATTTTGAATTCAATGCCATATTTTGTCAGATAAAAAGACCCCCTAACTTGGATATTATTCCAGGCTATGGGGTGCACGAGATTTTAGGTCTAACTCTTGAGGATCAATACATTTTTTCTAGTACTTTTCTTTCTGCCTATAACTACTTCTAGTCATAAAAAATACAAGCTAGGTCTAAAAACACATTTATCTATTCTTCCTATTGCTTCTTATGCCTTTACCTAAATTCCTTTATCATTGCTTCCTCAAAAAATCGTTTGTTTGACTTGATGTAGATTCAAAACTAGGTCCTCCGAGTAAAAAAGCTACTAGTAAGAGCTCTTTCAAATCCATTGAAAAACTAACTCTTCATATATCTTCCAATCCGTTTCATAGCTTCTTTAAGAGTTTTCATATCCGCTGCGTAACTAATCCGGACATAGCCTTCTCCTTCTTCTCCAAAAGCAATTCCTGGAATAATTGCAACCGCTTCTTTTTCTGCTAAATCTACACAGAACTTCATAGAATTTTGTTCATAGTTACTTGGTATTTTAGCAAATATATAAAATGCTCCATTCGGTTTGGCTACTTCAAAGCCAAACTTTGTCATTTCATCATAAACAAAATCTCTTCGTTCTAGGTATTCCTTTTTCATAGTCGTTGCATCATTCATTCCCTCAACTAGAGCACGAATTGCAGCTTTTTGAGAAATTGTGGAAGCTGCTGTAACCAAATATTGATGGACCTTAATCACTTCGGCAATCAAACGTTCTGGTCCAAAAATGAACCCAATTCGCCAGCCTGTCATCGCATGAGACTTCGATAAGCCATTGATTAAAATAGTTTGTTCAGGAATGAATTCAGCAATTGAAACATGTTGGTCTTCATAAGTTAATTCACTATATATCTCATCACTAATGACAAAAATCGGGTATTTTTTCAACACTTCAGCGATTGCTTGAACTTCTTCTCTCGTATAAGTTACACCCGTTGGATTGCTTGGATAATTTAAAATAATCGCTTTTACTTGATTACCATGCTCTGCCATTGCATTTTCAATCATTTCCGGTGTAAGTACAAAGTGGTTAGAACGAGTGTCAATATATACTGGTTCAGCTGACGCTAAATAGATGACAGGCTCATATCCTGGATAAATTGGCGCCGGCATTAAAACTTTATCACCTGGTTCTAAGATAGACAACAAACTAGCTGAAATTGCTTCTGTCGCGCCAACCGTCACTAATACTTCAGATTCTGGTTTGTATTCAACCGCATATTTTTCTTTCATAAAATAACATGCCGCTTGGCGGACATCTAATAGTCCTGACATTCCCGTATAATGAGAAAAATTATTTTTGATTGCTTCATGAGCGGCATCTTTCACATGATCCGGTGTATGAAAATCTGGTTCTCCCAATGTTAATTTAATCACATCTTCAATCCCAGACACTTGTTCATCAAATTGGCGAATGACTGAAACAGCTATTCTATTTAATTGCTTATTGAATCTTTTAGTTAAATCCATCCACATTTCACTCCTTCTATCCATTAGTTATAGCCATTATTCAAAAATGAAAGACTATTCTTTTTTCTTAATGGACTTATATTATCATAAAACAGAGCCAAAATGAAATTTTTCTTTAAAAAAAGAACTTTTTTCTTGTTATATTCACAGATTCCTCTTGCTATAATTCTGCTACTTCATTATAGTTAATAGAAAATACAGAAATAGACATTTTTAGGAGGTTACACATTTATGAAAGGAATTCGCAATGTTACACCTTATGTACCTGGAGAACAACCCAATTTTACGGACATGATTAAATTAAACACAAATGAAAATCCCTACCCCCCATCGCCGAAAGTAGCTAAGACATTGAAGAATTTTTCAACCAATCAATTGAAACGCTATAATTCTGTCGACAATCTCTCTTTAAAAGAGTCCCTTGCACAGTCTTACCATTTAACTCCCAATCATTTTGTTGTTGGAAATGGTTCCGATGAAATTCTAGCTTTTTGTTTTTTAGCTTTTTTTAATTGTTCTGATCCAGTCTTATTTCCAACTATTACGTATGGTTTTTATAGAATTTGGGCGGACTTGTTCAAAATTCCTTACAAAGAAATTCCTTTAAATAAGAATTATGAGATAAACTTTGAAGATTATAATCAACTAAATGGTGGCATCATTATTGCAAATCCTAATGCGCCAACTGGGATTTTTAAAAGCATAGAAGAATTAGCCCAATTGTTAGAACAGAATTCCGAATCGGTTGTGATTATAGATGAAGCTTATATTGATTTTGCTGGAACTTCAGCTATTACACTTTTAGAACGTTATCCCAACTTAGTGATTGTTCAAACCTTTTCTAAATCGCGTTCATTAGCAGGATTAAGAGTTGGTTATGCGATAGGGAATCCAGAATTAATGAATGTCTTAGCGGCAATAAAATCTTCGTTCAATCCTTATTCCGTAGATATGATTGCCGAATCCTTAGCAAAAAGTGCAGTCGAAGATTCCTTATACTATGAAGAGTATTCAAGAAAAATCTGTCAAACAAGAAAATGGTTTGATGAAAAAATTAAGGCCGTAGGGTTTAAAAGCTTGCCTTCAAGCACTAATTTTCTAATGGTGACCCATCCTAAATTATCAATGGAAAAAGTTTATCAACAATTAGAAGGAAATAACATTTTTGTCCGCTACTTCTCTAAACCGACTGAATTACAGCAATTTTTGCGGATCTCTATTGGTACTCAGGAAGAAATGGCCGAAGTTTATCAAATTTTAGAAAATATTCTAAAAAGGTCAATTTAGCTAAAAATATTAATAAGGCATAGAGAATCTAGTATTTTTGTTCACTAGACTTTCTATGCCTTATAATCTATTATCAATTCTTCTAAAATAGGCGCTTTAATTCATTAACAAAATAGCTCCCAATTTTACTAACTGAGCGTTTTTTTTGTGTTAAAATACAAATCTTGTTTTCTGGGCTATTGGCTAAAGGAACTAAACAAATTTCTTTTTTTGTATAGCCTGTTATCAGTCCTGAGCCCGAAGCATACGCATTTGTTTCCACTAATATATTCATTAATGTGCCTCGATCATTTGTATAAATAACCGTCTCTTGTTCTTGATTTTCGATTAAATCTTCTGAAAAATAAGCGAAATTGCTGCCTTCTTGTGCAAACCTAACTTGAGGATAACAGCAAAGTTCTTCCAACTTGATTACTTCTTTTTTAGCTAAAGGATGATTTTTTCCTAAAAAAATGTGTGTTTTAAAATAACCTATTATTTCATAACTCAAATTAGCTTGCTCCAAATAACGAACAATTCCCGCTTTGTTTTGTTCGTTCAAATAAATAACGCCTAACTCGCTGTGGAAACTTTTCACATCTTCTATAACTTTTAATGTTGTTGTTTCAAATAAACGGAAATTTTTATAATCTTTCTCAAATTTTTTGATTACTTTAGCCATTACTTCACCCAAAAAATCGTAATGTTGTGAAGAAATAGAAAACCGTTCACTTGTAGTTACTTCTTGATAACGACTTTCCATCAATTCAATTTGAGTCAAAATGGTTTCAGCATATTCTAAAAATTCTAATCCATCTTTTGTTAAAGACGCTCCCTTATTCGTACGAGTAAACAAAGTTACACCCAATTTTTCTTCTAATTCTCTTATTCCATTTGAAAGGCTTGGTTGAGTAATAAATAATTTCTTAGCTGCTTCTCTAAAACTTCCATTGTTTGCAACGGCTACAACATACTTCATTTGCTGGATATTCATGTTTTCCCCTTAATCAGAAAAATAGATTTTTCTGTTATTTAATGGTTGGATTGGACGATTATTAAAAGGTAACATCCCTTCCTTAATCAAATCGATAAATTCTTGATCCATTTTTTGAACCGTATCAAAAACAAACCAGTGAACAGGACCTTTCGTTGGCGGAGTTGTTAAGGACCCTAAGTAATGAAAATGCGTTCGCTGATCTGGTAAAAAAATAGTTGGATTAAATGATTGCTTATGAGAGTAAAGCTTCCATTCAAAAACTTCACGTCCTTGAGAGAATTTATTTTCCTCGGTAGTAATTGTAAAAAGGCAGCCTACAACTAAGTTTTCTCCTGAGTTATTCATATGAACCAAATGAAACTCTAACGGTAATTGCTCTCCTTCTAAAACATGTTCGCTAGGCGTATGAAAATGAATATCTGTTAAATAGTAACGTTCATTTTCAAAAAGAACATAGCTCTCCGTATTAGGAGGAATAAAATGAAAGGTGTTCTTAAATTCTTTTTCTGTGAATTCTTCTTTTTTATAGTTAAAAGTGATTTTGTGATCAACTGTCTTTCTATCAACTAATTTTTTGGATAATTGAATAGGCGACTGATAAGGATACTTTGCTCCAGAAGCGAACCAATCACACAAAGTATGCCATTTGTCCGGTCCTCTCTCGTTGCCATAATCCCATTCTACATCCATGTTTTTTATTTTTGATATTTCTCTCATCAAACTCCACCTTTAAATTTTATTATTGTGGATACTTTATCTTATTTGAACGTGGGAGTCAATTTAAAAGGAAAAAAATTCTTATCTAATTCCAATCTTTTATTCATAAAAAGTGAGTTGTAAGGTCTAGCGTTTTGCGCATAGATTAACCTTTTCTATAATAGCAGTAAAAAAGATAGTCCAAATGGGATGGCCAAAACAACCCCGATTTATTTAACAGAGGAACAACTTTAAAGTCTAGTCAAAAAGGTAAAGGTTGCTCACTACTAGCAGTTCCGCTTAATGATTTTTGGAAAAAGAATGATTAAAAACTGGCTGGAAATATTTCCAAAGATGCTTAGAAAGATAGTAATGATAATACAATAACATTTCCTGAATCTCGTTCCATATATAAGTGACCTCCAACATACATACTGTAACTGGTAGTCCACACCGTAAGATGTGTAGATAAAATTGAAAAAGTTAAATAATTTAACTTTTTCAGATTAAGTCTATCAGCTACTGCTGTGCTAGCGGAACTACTAGCAGTTAGTGTCAGTAACCGTGCCAAGAAGACAATGTGAATTACTTGGGCTTGCCACCAAATTATTAGCCCAAGTTTGAAGCTTGGAAGCTCTGAGACCTGGGCTTTGGGCTCAGAGCGGTTCCACGGTTTGTCACCGGCATCAGCTACAAGTAGTGGAGCGGATATAGTTTCTAATTTCAAAAAAAGGAAATAAAGAGAATTACCTCTTCACTTCCTTTAGTCCTATATACTCCAATTTGCTGGATCTTTTTTCCACTCTTTTAATAGGTCTAAATCTCTGGCTTCAATATAATCCGATTCCAATGCTACGTCAATCAACGTTGAATAATTTGTCAAAGTAACTAAATCCATTTCATGTTCCCTAAACTTTTCTTTCCCTTTAGGTAACTCATAGGTAAAGATTGCAGCAACTCCTAGAATTGTTGCTCCTTCTTTTTTAGCGGCTTCCGCTGCTTCTAAAACACTTCCACCAGTAGAAATCAAATCTTCAATGACCACCATTTTTTGACCTTCTGTGATACGACCTTCGATTTGGTTTCCTTTACCATGATCTTTTGCTTTACTACGAATATAAACCATTGGTAGCTCTAAGATATCTGCTACCCACGCTGCATGAGGAATACCAGCAGTCGCTGTTCCTGCAATGACTTCAACGTCAGGGTATTTTTCTTTTATCTTTTCAGCCAAACCAACAGCAATTGCTTTACGAACTTTTGGATAACTCATCGTGATCCGATTATCACAATAAATTGGACTTTTAATCCCACTAGCCCAAGTAAATGGATCATTTGGGCTTAAAAATACTGCTTCTATTTCCAACAAATCTTTAGCAATTTCTTTAGATAAATCTGTCATCATTTATTCTCCATTCCATTCTTTTTTGATTGATAAATAACTTTCATACGGGTTTTCTGACTGTGTAATAGGTCTTCCAACAACAATATAATTCGAGCCAATTACTTTCGCATCGGCTGGAGTCATCACTCTCTTTTGATCTCCTACCGCACTACCTTTAGGTCGAATTCCTGGGGTAAGACAGATAAATGCTTCTTCTGTCGCTTCATGAATCATTGAAACCTCCAAAGCGGAACAGACAACCCCATCTAACCCAGCCTTCTTGGCACATTGCGCATAATGGATAACACTTTCTTGCAATGAAACTTCAATTAGTTGATCTTTATGCATGGCTGCTTCACTTGTTGAAGTTAGCTGTGTTACAGCAATCAATTCAGGAACTTTTTCTCCTGTTTTTGTTCCCGCAATTAAACCTTCTTTAGCTGCAACCATCATATCAATACCGCCAGCTGCATGGACATTAGTAATATCTACCCCTAATTTTGCTAACCCGGACATCGCACTTTTAACTGTATTAGGAATATCATGTAGTTTTAAATCTAGAAAAACAGAATGATTTAATGCCTTAAGCCAACGAACAATTTCAGGTCCTTCTTGATAAAAAAGTTCCATTCCAACCTTGACGAAAAGAGATTCTTCTTTTGGAAATTTTTCTAAAAAGTACTTAACTTCTCTTTTGGAAGGAAAATCTAAAGCAATAATAGGTTTTTGATTCACGATTGACGCCCCTCTCGTACTTCTTTTATTAGTTGTTCTAAAGATTCTATTCCCAATTCAGCCATTCTTTCAGGCAACGCGTCAATTAATTTAGGGCAAATATATGGGTCAGTAAAATTAGCTGTTCCAACTCCGACTGCACTGGCACCAGCCATAAACATTTCAAGTACATCATCCACTGTTTGAACCCCACCCATTCCAATAATTGGAAGTGTAGATACCTGTGCTACTTGATGAATCAATCGAATAGCAACTGGTTTGATTGCTGGACCAGATAAGCCCCCCGTTTGATTAGCTAGAATTGGACGACGTGTTTTTAAATCTATTCGCATTCCCAATAACGTATTAATCATCGAAAAACCATCTGCCCCACCAGCCTCAATTGCCTGAGCGATAGGAACGATATCAGTAACATTGGGTGATAGTTTTACATAAATAGGGACTGTCGATACTTTTTTTACTGCTTCAGTTAATTGAAACGCTACTTCTGGATCTGTTCCAAAAGCAATCCCACCATGTTTTACATTGGGACAAGAAATGTTTAATTCGATGGCTTTAACATTAGGAGCCTTACTAATTTTGCTACAAACTTCGACATAATCTTCTTCACAAGCCCCTGCTACATTAGCGATAATTGGCAAATCATATTTTTCTAATGCGGTTAATTTTTCAGACATAACGATCTCTAAACCAGGATTTTGCAACCCAATGGCATTTAACATGCCACTAGAAGTTTCAGCAACTCTTGGTGTTAAATTGCCAAAACGTGCTTGTGGAGTTGTTGCTTTTATCATAATTGAACCTAGCTTATTTAAATCAAAATACTTGGCATACTCTTCTCCAAAACCAAAACAGCCGCTTGCAGGTATAATGGGGTTTTTCAAATCTAATCCTGGTAATTTGATTGCTAAAGGATTATTTATCATAATACCACCTCACTTGCTCTAAAAATTGGGCCTTCATCACAAACCTTGACACTTTTCGTTCCTGTCTCATCCTCTTTTACATGACAAACACATGCGTAACAAGCACCCATGCCACAAGCCATCCGCTGTTCCATTGATAGAAAAACATCTTTTTTATCCGAAAATATTTCTGCAACCGCTTTTAACATCCCATTCGCTCCGCAAGCATAAACAACATCAGGCTGCTCATTTTTTACCGCATCTTTTAAAAGGTGTCCGACGTTTCCGTGAACCCCTAATGAACCATCATCAGTTGCAAAATAAGTATTTCCTATAGCACTAAATTCATCTTGAAAATAAGCCACCTCTTTTGAAGCATACCCTAAAAAATGTACGACTTCGACGCCTCTTTCATTCAATTGTTTAGATAGTTCGTACATAGGCGGAATCCCAATACCTCCACCTACAACATAAGCTTTCTGTCCTTCTTTTAAGCCACTGACATCAAATCCGTTTCCTAAAGGTCCCATGACATCTAGTTTCTCTCCAGCAATCATTTCAGAAAAAACGCGTGTTCCATCTCCTTCAACTCGATAAATAATTGTGCAAGTTTTATTTTCAATATCGATTTGATTTAAACTAATTGGTCGACGTAAAAGTAAATCGGCTCTAGGAACTTTGATATGAACAAATTGCCCTGGAATCTTCATTTCTTTCACTAATTCACCTGTTAATGTCATTTGATAAATTCTGGGTGCTAATTGTTTTTGACAGACAATGGTCATCATTTCTTGTTTCATCCTGATACTCCTTTACAAGATAATTGGTAACGTTAAAAATATACTACCTATTAATAGCCACCACTATAGAACCGAGATTATTAGATAACTGCTCCTCCTAGGGTTTTTTCTCTCCTAAAAGAAACAGTTACCATTGTTAAATTGGTTCTGTTGAAAAAGCTCTTGATTCTAAAACTTTTAAAATTGCGTTCGCTGTATCTAAGGAAGTAAATAGTGGAATCCCATGCTCAACGGACTCTCTTCGAATGAAAAAGCCATCTTTATTTAAGCTAGATCTATTTTTATCCATGGTGTTTACTACAACTTGTGTTTCACCTTTTCTAATCAAATCAACGACTGTTTCCTTTTCGTTCGAGTTGATTTTTGCGACAGTTTTTACTGTTAGTCCATGTTTTTCAAAAAGCGCTGCTGTTCCCTTTGTTGCCAATATACTATAGCCAATTTCTTTAAAACGTTTCGCTAAATCCAGTGCTTCTACTTTTGTTTCATCTGCAATTGTGAAGAGAACTGCCCCGTAACTTGGCAAGTGTAAGCCTGAAGCTTCAAATGCTTTATATAACGCCTTTTCCAAATTGGCATCTGAACCCATGACTTCCCCTGTCGATTTCATTTCAGGACCTAAGTAGGTATCCACTTTTCTTAATTTAGTGAATGAGAAAACGGGTGCCTTCACATGAACTTGGGTACTTTCAGGATATAACCCATCTTGATAACCTAAATCCGTTAACTTTTGACCTAAAATTGCTTTTGTTGCTACTTGTGCCATTGAAATACCCGTAATTTTACTTAAAAAAGGAACCGTTCGGCTAGCACGAGGATTTACCTCAATCACATAGACTTTTTCTTCATGAATAACAAACTGAATGTTCATCATTCCAATGCAGTTTAGTCCAAGTGCTAATTTTTTTGTATATTCAGCAATAGTCTGTTTAATTTCTTCAGATAATGTTTGTGGCGGATAGACTGCCATTGAATCTCCTGAGTGAACTCCTGCCCGCTCTATATGTTCCATAATTCCTGGGATTAACACTGTTTCCCCATCACAAATGGCATCAACTTCACATTCTTTTCCTAATAAATAACTATCCACTAAAACAGGATGCTCTGGAGAAGCCTTAACCGCATTTCTCATATAGTCTTCCAAATCAATCTGATTTTCAACGATTTCCATCGCTCGTCCACCTAGAACATAACTTGGCCTTACTAATACAGGGTACCCAATTCGATTAGCTATTGCAACTGCTTCTTTTTCACTTGTTGCTGTATCCCCAGGTGGTTGAGGAATTTCTAACTGATTTAATGCTTGTTCAAATAAATCACGGTTCTCAGCTCTGTCCAAGTCCTCAATAGAGGTTCCTAAGATTTTAACGCCTTGTTTTACCAATGGCTCAGCTAAATTGATCGCTGTTTGTCCACCAAATTGAACGATTACTCCAACCGGCTGTTCCAAGTCAATAACATTTAATACATCTTCTAAGGTTAACGGCTCGAAGTAAAGCTTATCAGAGATAGAAAAATCGGTTGAAACAGTTTCTGGATTGCTATTCATGATAATAGCTTCATAACCAGCGGCTTGAATTGCTTTTACCGAATGAACGGTCGCATAATCAAATTCAACTCCTTGGCCTATCCTAATCGGACCAGAACCTAAAACTAATACAGAAGGTTTTTCAGAGGGAAGACTTTCATTTTCAATTTCATAAGTGCTGTAAAAATATGGCGTTTGAGATTCAAACTCAGCGGCACAAGTATCTACCATTTTATAGACTGGAAGAAGACCCTTTTCATGACGATAATCTCTAACTTCCTGTTCACTAATTCCCCATAAATTTGCTATTTTTTTATCTGAAAATCCGTTTTGCTTGGCTTCCTTTAAATAGTCTACATTTTTACTATTTTTAGAAAGTTCCTGTTCAAGCTCAACAATATGCAATAATTTGTCTAAAAAGAAGACATCAATTTTCGTTAGCATCGCGAGTTCCTCAAGTGGATAGCCTCTTCTGATTGCTTCCGATAGATAGAATAATCGATCATCTTGCGCTCTTACAATTTTCTCGGTTAAAACATCATCCGTCACTTTTCGACATTCTGCTAATTCATTATGATATGCACCAATTTCTAGAGAACGAACAGCTTTTAGCAGAGATTCTTCAATATTTCTCCCAATCGCCATCACTTCACCGGTAGCTTTCATTTGTGTCCCTAAAAGACGATCGCCTTTTTCAAATTTATCAAAAGGCCAGCGAGGAATTTTAGCAACTACATAATCCAGAGCAGGTTCAAACTCTGCATAGGTCGTTTCTGTCACTGGATTTTTCATCTCATCCAAAGTTAGTCCAACTGCAATTTTAGCCGCTAATTTTGCAATCGGATAGCCAGTTGCTTTACTGGCTAAAGCTGATGATCTAGATACTCTAGGGTTTACTTCAATCACATAATAATTGAAGCTATGAGGATCTAAAGCTAATTGTACGTTACAGCCACCTTCTATTTTTAAAGCCCTGATGATTTTTAAAGAAGCATCTCGTAACATCTGATATTCATAGTCAGATAATGTTTGACTTGGAGCAAAAACTATAGAATCTCCAGTATGAATGCCAACTGGATCAAAATTCTCCATATTACAAACTACAATCGCGTTATCCGCTGAATCTCTCATTACTTCATATTCAATTTCCTTATAGCCAGCAATACTTTTTTCAATTAAACATTGGGTAGCAGGAGATAGTTTCAAGCCATTTTCAGCAATTATTTTTAATTCCTCTTCATTGTCACACATTCCACCGCCAGTTCCTCCTAAAGTGAAAGCTGGACGAACAATAATCGGATAACCAATCTTATTAGCAAATGCAACAGCTTGATCTACCGTTGTAACGATGTCACTTTCTGGAATTGGTTGCTCAAGTTCTTCCATCAATTGTTTAAATAAGTCCCGATCCTCCGCTTGATCAATTGCACTCAATTTTGTACCTAAAAGTTCAACCTTCAATTCCGATAAAATTCCCGAAGCTGCTAACTCCATCGCCATATTTAATCCAGTTTGTCCACCAAGCGTTGGCAAGAGGGCATCTGGCTGCTCTTTTCTCAAAATTCGTGAAACAAATTCAAGGGTGATTGGTTCTATATAAACTTTATCTGCAATTTCTTTATCTGTCATAATTGTTGCAGGGTTTGAATTTACTAAAACAACTTCATAACCTTCTTCTTTCAAAGCAAGACATGCCTGTGTTCCAGCATAGTCAAATTCAGCTGCTTGACCGATAATAATCGGTCCAGAGCCAATAACCATAATTTTTTTTATGTCTGTTCTTTTTGGCATCTATCCTTGCTCCTTCCACGCATCCATTAATTCCATAAATTCATCAAACAAGTGCAACCCATCATGAGGTCCAGGCGCTGCGTCTGGGTGATACTGAACTGTAAAGGCTGGATATTTCCGATGACGAACACCTTCTACCGTTCCATCATTTACTTCAATATGGGTAACCATTAATTTATCCGCATCAATTGTCGCTTCATCAACCGCATAGCCATGATTTTGCGAGGTGAAATCAATTCGCCCAGTCGCAACTTCTCTTACAGGATGATTTAAGCCTCGATGGCCAAACTTCATTTTGTAAGTATCTGCATCATTCGCTAGAGAAAATAGTTGATGACCTAAACATATCCCAAATATTGGTACTTTTCCTTGAATTTGTTTAATCATCTCAATGGCTTCCGGCACATCTTTGGGATCGCCTGGTCCATTTGTTAACATCACTCCATCAGGATGCAATTCTAAAATAGTTTCAGCATCTGTATCATAAGGTAAAACGGTCAAATTACAATGACGCTTGGACAATTCTCGTAGAATACTATGTTTTAACCCAAAATCAATCACAACCACATTGCGCCCAATACCTGGACTTGGGTAAGGCTTTGTCGTTGAAACTTGTGCCACTTGATTTTTAGGTAAGACTGTTGCTTTTAACTGATCGAAGGCATGATTTAAATCATCTTCCGCATCAATAATACTCCCTTTCATGGTTCCTACAGAGCGTAATTTTCTTGTTAACGCTCGTGTATCTATTCCAGAAATACCTGGAATATTTTTTCGTTTCAAGAAATCATCTAACGTCATTTGGCTACGCCAGTTTGATGCCACACGAGCATGCTCTTTCACAATCACACCTTTACATGTAGGAGCGATTGACTCATAATCATCGCGATTCACACCATAGTTTCCAACCATTGGATAGGTAAAAGTAATAATTTGGCCGTTGAAACTTTGATCCGTGATTGTTTCTTGATACCCTGTCATACTTGTAGTAAAAACAACTTCTCCTACAACATCTACTTCTGCACCAAAAGCTTTCCCTTCGAATACAGTCCCATCTTCTAAAATCAATAATCGCTTCAAACTAGACGTCCTCCCTTGACCAGACTAGTTTTCCATCAACGAATGTCATCAAAGTATTTCCTTTAACTTTCCAACCAACAAATGGTGTATTTACCGCTAATGATTCAAAATCTTTGTCATTAATCACTTCTTCAAACTCAAGGTCAAAAATAGCAATATCTGCTGCTGCACCGATTGCTAACGTTCCAGCTGATAAGCCAAAAATAGCGGCTGGTTTTTTAGCCATCCAGTCAATTACTTGTTCTAAAGTGAATTTTCCGGTTTCTACAAAATACGTGTAAATCAGTTGAAAGGCTGTTTCAATTCCTACAATACCAAATGGTGCCTTCATAAAGCTTTGGTTTTTTTCGTCTAACCCGTGAGGCGCATGGTCAGTCGCGATACAATCTATTGTTCCATCAAGAAGTCCTTCAATTAACGCGTCACGATCTGCACTTCCTCTTAATGGAGGATTCATTTTCCAAAAACCGTTATCTTCAGGAATATCTTCATCTATTAAAATCAGATGGTGTGGCGATACTTCCGCTGTTACGTTAATTCCAGCACGTTTTGCATCCCTTATAACACGAACGCTTTCTTTTGTAGAAACATGACAAACGTGATAGTGAACACCGGTTTCTCCTGCTAAAACAACATCTCTAGCAATTTGTGACGCTTCAGTTGAACTTAATATTCCCGGCAACCCAAGTTTTTTCGATATTTCTCCTTCATGCATCACGCCACCAAATAAAAGAGAGTCATCTTCTGTGTGGGCAACTAAAGCCAACCCAACTTCTGCGGCTTCTTTCATCGCAAGATACATAGTTCCTGCTGTTTGTACACCAACACCATCATTCGTGAAAGCAAAAGCGCCTGCTTCTTTCAACGCTTTTTGATCCGTTAAACGCTCACTTCTTAGTTCTTCTGTTATGGGCGCATATTGGAGCACTTTTATCACTGAATCTTTTTGAATAATATCATAGATTTCTTTTAATTTTTCAGCAGTATCTGGAACTGGATTCAGATTGGGCATCGCACAAACGGTGGTAAAACCACCTCTTGCAGAGGCTTTGCTTCCAGTATTAATAGTTTCTTTATAGGTAAAACCAGGTTCTCTCAAATGGACATGAACGTCTACTAACCCAGGAGCAATTAATTGTACTTTAGCATCGTAAACTTTGTCAAATTTAGTATCATCAAAGTCTGCTCCAATTGCTTTAATCTTGCCTTCTTCAATCCAAATTGAAACAGGTGTCAACTCATTATTTTTGTTCACAATATTTCCATTTTTTATTAATGTTTTCATTTTAATCACCTAAGCCTTTCCTTGTAATACTGCTTCTAAAATTGCCATTCGCATATAAACACCATTACTCATTTGTTGAATGATTCTCGATTGGATTCCTTCGACTAAAGAATCTGCTAATTCTACATCACGATTGATGGGTGCTGGGTGCATAATTATTGCATGTTTTTTCATTCTTGCAGCACGCTCAATCGTCAGACCAAATTCTTGATGGTACGATTCTTTTGAAAAAATTTCAGAGCCATCATGTCGCTCATGTTGAACGCGTAACATCATCATTACGTCCACTGTTTCAACCACTTCATCTACAGGTAAGTAATGACCATAAGCTTCAAATTTCTTATCGTACCATTCTTCTGGGCCAGAAAAGAATATCTTCGCTCCTAAACGTTTCAACATTTGCATATTCGATTTTGCGACTCGAGAATGTGTAATATCACCGACAATCGCGATGTTCAATCCTTCGAAATAGCCAAACTCTTCATATATCGTCATTAAATCCAATAAACATTGCGTTGGATGTTGTCCGCTACCGTCTCCACCATTAATAATAGAACATTGGATGGTTTTACTTTCAATCAGCTCATCGTAATAATTCTCTTCACTATGACGAATAACTGCCACATCTACCCCTATTGCTGACATTGTTAAGACAGTGTCATAAAGTGTTTCACCTTTTTTTACTGAACTCATGCTTTCTTCAAACTCTATCACTTCAATCCCAAGTTTTTTCTCAGCTACATCAAAGCTCTTGTGAGTTCTAGTACTATTTTCAAAAAACAAATTCGTTGCAAAGTACTGCGGCTTTTCTGGTTGCCATGTAGCACCTTGTTTAAATTCCTGTGCTCTTCGAATTAATCCTATTACTTCTTGGTCTGATAAAGCTTCAACGGTTAAAAGATGTTTTAAACTAATACGTTCAGATGTGATAATCATTCGTTTTCCTCCTATTCTTCGCTTCTTGCGGTTTCAGGTAAAATTAGGTTAAGAATAATTCCTAGAACTGTTGCTAATGCCATTGATGATAATTCAAAGGTTTCTAATTTAAAGACCAATCCACCAATTCCAATGACCAAAATAACTGATGCAATTAATAGATTCTTTTTCTTGTCAAAATCCACTTTGTTGTCAATCAAAATTTTCAATCCGCTGGCTGCAATCACACCGAACAAAACAAAGCTGATTCCTGAAATAACAGGTCCTGGGATACTTAAAATGATGGCACTAAGCTTCCCAACAAATCCCAATGCGACCGCAAAAACTGCAGCTCCGCCAATAACGAAAACACTATGAACTCTTGTAATGGCTAGTACACCGATGTTTTCTCCGTAACTTGTTACCGGAGGTCCACCAACTAAACCGGCAACGATTTGCGCTGCTCCATCTCCCATTAGTGTCTTTGATAAACCTGGCTCTTGGAAAAAATTACGTTTAGTTAATTTATTTAAAACCATCAAATGTCCAATATGTTCTGTCATCGTTACAAAGGCAATTGGAGCCATTGTTGTGATAGCATTTATATATAGCTTAGGTTGATATTGTACAAAAGGAACTTCGAAATTTGGCATTGCAATCCAAGCTGCTTCTTTTATTGGTTCCAGATCAATAATCCCAAATAATAAGGCCACCAAGTAACCACTAACAATTCCCAGTAATATTGGGATCAACCCAAGAAATCCTTTGAAAAACATGTTGTAGAAAATAGTCAATCCTAATGTAATTAATGCAACTGCGATATATTTAAAATCATAAACTGTATGAGCGGCATCGCTATACATTGCATTATTCGCTGCATTTGACGCTAAGCCTAATCCGATAACCATCACAACAGGTCCCACAACAATTGGCGGTAAAATTTTATCTAACCAGTCGGAACCAAATTTTCCAACAATCAGAGAAACAATTAGATAAACAGCACCTGTCGTCATTGCCCCTTGGGCTATCGCAGGATAACCATCACTTTTCATCAACATTTGCATCGCTGCGATAAAAGCAAAGCTACTCCCTAAGTAAGCGGGTATTTTTCCTTTTGTGGTTGTCAGATAAACGATTGTTCCTAACCCCGAACTAACTAAAGCAATTCCTGGATCAATCCCTACTAAAATTGGCACTAAAACGGTGGCACCAAACATTGTAAATAAGTGCTGTAAGCTTAAGCCAATCCATTGTCCTGTACTTGGACGATCGTGTATATCTAAAACTGCATCTGTATTTCTAAACTTTTTTCCTGTTTCTGTCTTCATTCAATCAAACCCATCCACTTAATTTTTTTATTTCTCTTCTTTACTAATCATAATTCTATCTTGACCATCTAACTCTTCCATCTCAACAATAATTTCTTCAGTCATAGATGTCGGAATGTTTTTCCCCACATAATCCGAGCGAATCGGCAATTCACGATGCCCTCTATCTACTAATACAGCTAAAGAAATTTTTCTTGGTCGACCTAAATCCATTACTGCGTCCATTGCTGCACGTATCGTTCTTCCTGTAAATAGTACATCATCCACTAAAATTACTTCTTTCCCTTCCAAAGAAAACGGTATATCTGAGGAATGTAATTCAGGTTCGTTCAGTGCACTTTCATTCACATCATCCCGGTATAAAGTGATGTCCAACTCCCCAACAGGAACTTCTACATGCTCCAATTGCTTCAACCTTTCCGCAATCCGTTGAGCAATATAAATGCCTCTAGTTTTTATACCTACTAAGACAATATCTTGAACCCCTTTGTTTCTTTCGATGATTTCATAGGTAATCCGTGTTAAAGCACGCTTCATAGTAACCGCATCGACGACTTCCTTTGCTTGCATTTTTTCTCCTCCTGAATATCTATTTTGCTAGAATTTGAGCACCTTTAAGCGAAAAACAGTTCATTTTTTATACAAAAAAACTCCTACCCGGATTTTGGGCAGGAGGATTGATTACACTAAGGTACTATGCATCACATGCAGTCTTTTCTCTAAGCGCACTTAGATTATTCTGCACGTTTCCTTCTTAGCCTCACGGGACTACTCTTAAAGGATGTTCATATTCATTTTTTATTCTTTAAACAGTGTACCTTTTATTGGAAAATAATGCAACGATTATTTTCCAAATGCTGAATTTTTTTTATTAGTGTTTAAATGCTTCTTTTTAAAGGAACGCTCAGTATTACTTGCACTCAAGCAACATTTAATCTAATCTAGGTTTTCATAAAAACATAACAGCATACCATTGACTAAAAATCTGGTACAATTTAGATAAGATAAAAACGGAGGTTTTAAAAATGAAGTTAATTGTTAATGCCGATGATTTCGGTTTTTCTAAAGGTCAAAATTATGGAATTATTGATTCCTTCAAAGATGGAATTGTTACCGCAACTACCTTAATGAACAACATGCCTGATACCATGCACGCCTATGAACTTGCAAAAGCAAACCCAGATTTAGATCTGGGCGTTCACTTAGCCTTAGACGTTGGACGTCCTATCTCATCTATTGAATTAGTCCCGTCATTAGTAGATGAAGACGGCTTATTCAAAAAGAATCCATTAGCAGACAAATTGAACAGTCCTCTAAATCTGAGAGAAGTATACACTGAATGGAAAGCACAAATTGATCTAATGATTGATAACGATATTCAACCAACACACATTGATTCTCATCACCATATTCATATGGATCCCTCTCTGATAGAAACCTATTTAAAACTTGCAAAAGAATACGATTTAGCAATTCGGTTCCATCCTAAAGAATTACCAAAAGAAACCATTCCCTTATTAAATAAAATGATAACTGATTTCCGCCGTGCTGACCTATTTTCAAGTGAATTTTATCTAGAAAATGTAGCAGTTGACTTCTTTTATAAGCTTCCATTAAGAACAGATAAAACAGTGGAAATTATGTGCCACCCGGCCTATCTAGATCAAACAATATTAACTCGAAGCTCTTATGCACTGGAAAGAAGTATTGAGTTAGAGGTTTTACAGAGTTCTGAGGCAAAGTTAATTTTGGCTGAAAATAAGGTAGAATTGATCAACTTTAAGCAGTTAATCTGAATAGTTTTATAAACAGAACTGGTAGGAGGATTTTTGACAGCAAAAACCCTCTTACCAGTTCTTTCTCAGTTTATTCCGTTATTAAATCAATGTTACTCTTCTATATTTCGTAATTGTTCAATTGTCTTTTCGAAAATCTCTGGAAGAGGCGCTTCAAATACCATCATTTCCCCTGTCGTGGGATGTTTAAACCCTAACATTTCAGCGTGTAAAAATTGCCCATTTCCCTTTAATGTTCTTCTTGGTCCATACACCGGATCTCCAGCAACTGGATAGCCAATATATTTCATATGAACACGTATTTGATGTGTTCGTCCAGTCTCTAATTGTAATTGAACTAAAGTATAGTCAGAAAAACGCTCTAGTACTTCAAAATGAGTCACTGCTGGTTTTCCACCTTCAATAACAGCTTGCATTTTCCGGTCTGTTTTCGAACGACCGATTGGCGCATTGATTTCACCTTTATCATGACCGATTTCACCATGAACTAATGCAACATATTTTCGTAAAGAAGTCTTATCTTTTAACTGTTCGGCTAAGGCTTCATGCGCTTTATCATTTTTAGCAACCATTAATAAGCCAGAAGTATCTTTGTCAATTCGATGAACAATTCCTGGTCGAATGACACCGTTGATAGAAGACAAATCTTTAATATGGTACAGTAACGCATTAACTAATGTTCCAGTAGGATGACCTGCTGAGGGATGAACTACCATTCCTTGAGGCTTATTTACAACGACAACATCTTGATCCTCATATACAATCGTTAAAGGAATATTTTCTGGTAGCACATCTAGAACTTCAGGTTCCGGAACGTTAATAACGATCTCATCTTCTTGTTTTACTTTATAATTGGATTTTACTAGTTCATTATTTACACGGACATTTTCTTCTTTTAACCATTGTTGAATTTGAGAACGTGAATGTCCTTTTAGGCGTTCGCTCAAAACCTTATCGATTCTACCCGTTTCATTTTTAATTTTCACATTAATTTGTTCCATTTTTCCCGTCCTTCGCTGCTTTCTCGTCTAACACTAAGTAAATAAAAATACATATCACACCGATGACTAATGACATATCGGCAACATTAAAGATAGGAAAATTCATAAAATCTGTTTGGAACATATCTACCACAAAGCCTAAACGAAGCCGATCAATAAAATTCCCCACTGCGCCAGCTAAAACCAAACTTAATCCAAATCCAAACCATTTACTTGTAGGTGGTGTTTTTATCAAAACGTACAAGATACCAAGTACAACCACACTTGTGATAATGTAAAAAAAACACATTTTTCCTTCTAATAAACTCCAAGCAGCCCCAGTATTTCTAATATAAGTAAATGACAAAAATCCTGGAATAAAATCTTTTGTTTCTCCCAGTGGGATATTGGCCACCGTTAAATATTTCACCCATTGATCTAAGCCAATGAGAACTACACTAATAATAAGATAAATTGCTAGCAAATGCTTCATTCCTTCTCTAAAATTTTATATAAATCTTTTGGTCGAATAATCCCTAATAGATTACCATTTGGATCAGCATTTCTAGTGATTAAAATGGCTTCCAACCAAGGTTGGTTACTAAATAATTCTTGTGCTTCAAAAATGGTTGTCTCCCCATTTACAAAATGATAATTTATTTTATTACGATTGATTTCCAACAATTCAGAAGCTTTTCGTCCTTCTATATAAATTTCTCCTTTTTCACTTTCCATAGCAAACCAAAATCCAATGCCATGAACAGTGATTAATCCTTGAAAGATTCCTTTTTTATAAATTGGAAACTGTGAGTATCTTTTTCTAACCACAATAGCCAAAATTTCTTTTATCGAGATATTTGTTTCAAATCCAGTTACCTTTTTGGAAAAACGTGGTAAGACCTTAGCTGGACTTACTAATAACTGTTCTATTTCTACCATACGATTAACAGCCCATTCATTAGGTTCTGCAATAATGAATTCTTGAGAAATTCGTTCATGGACAATCGCGTTCCTTAATTGTGCCATTTGCAATAAATCCTCTTCTACAGTTCCAACCTGAGAGCCTTTTTTTCTCGCTAAACGTCTGACCATCTCGCTAAAGCCAATATTGCTAGAATTATTTAATTGTTCTCTCAACCACTTTTCCACTCGATTGAAACTATTCAGAAATGTTTCTGCTCCCTGTCCCATTTAGCGTCTCCTTAACTACATAAGCTTTTCCTAACATTGAAAATAAAAAAAGAAAGTAAAAAACAAACAACAAGAGAATACCCAGTATTGAAAAATGAATGATTGGCAGTAACAACATTACCAAAAAAAAGAAAAGATAGACTGAAATTAACATTGGATTCATCGTAATTTCTATCTTGACTGGATTTCCAGTATTCTTGATAAGTAATTTATTACTTTTCATAAAAAAGAAACTCGCTTGAAGGATTACCTCTGCTTCACTTACCTCTATTTTTTTCGTCTGATTGTTATTAATTGCTATCCATTTCTGTCCGTTCTTTGTTAATTCGATTGCGCTACCCATTCCATAAAAACCAGTATTTCGAGTCACTTGAATTTCCATACAAATTCCTCCTTGCGCATTATATTAAAGTATATAACAAAAAGTAGCATACGAAAAGGAGTTTCCTTTATATCCCTAATCTTTTCCTTTGAATTAACTGATTTTTTACAACAAAAAAACAGAGTTCGCTTAGATACAGCGAACTCCCTGTTTGCTCTACTATTTTTTATTAGAAAAGGCCGATAGCGTTTCCTTCACTGTCAATATCCATATTTAAAGCTGCTGGTTTTTTCGGAAGTCCTGGCATTGTCATTACATCTCCTGTTAGTGCGACAATAAAACCAGCCCCTATTTTCGGTACTAATTCACGAATCGTAATAGTAAAATCAGCCGGTCTACCCAACTGTTGGGGATCATCTGACAATGAGTATTGCGTTTTCGCCATACAAATGGGCAAGCGATCCCAACCATACTTATGGAATGTTGCCAATTGATTTTTCGCTTTTTTTGAGAATAAAACTTTATTCCCACCATAGATTTTAGTTACAATAGCTTCAATTTTTTCTTCCAAATTCATACCACTTTGGTAAATTGTACGAAAATTAGCTGTTTCCTCTTCTATGACTTGTAAAACGGTCTTAGCTAATTCTTCTCCACCTTCAGCGCCATTTTCCCAGACACTTGTTAATTCAACTGGAACATTGATTCTTTCGCAAAGTTCTTTCAACGTACTGATTTCATTTTCAGAATCACTAATAAATTGATTAATTGCAACCACCACAGGTAAACCATAGCTTTGCATATTTTCAACATGCTTATGCAAATTAGAAAAACCTTCTACTAAAGCTGAAATATTTTCTTTACCAAGCTCATTTTTACTTACACCACCATGCATTTTTAATGCTCGAATGGTTGCTACAATGACTACAGCGTCTGGCGCTTTTTTTAAATTAGGCACTTTAATGTCTAAAAACTTTTCTCCACCAAGATCCGCACCAAAACCAGCTTCTGTAACAACATAATCGCCTAATTTCAACGCTGCTTTTGTCGCTAAAATACTGTTGCAGCCATGAGCAATATTGGCAAAAGGTCCACCATGAACTAATGCCGCAGTACCGTAAATCGTTTGAACCAAATTCGGTTTAATTGCTTCTTTTAACAATAATGCTAATGCCCCTTGCACCCCTAAATCACTGACTGTCACAGGTTCAAGAGTAAACGTATAACCGACAACTATATTTGCTAAACGAGCTTTCAAATTTTCTAAATCTGTCGCTAAACATAAAATGGCCATTATTTCACTTGCTACAGTGATATCAAAACCATCTTCGCGCGGAACTCCTTGGATTGCTCCGCCCAATCCTACAACCACTTGGCGTAATTCTCGATCATTTAAATCAACCACACGTTTCCAAATCACACGGCGAGAATCAATGTTCAGTTCATTTCCTTGTTGAATATGGTTATCTAATAGTGCAGACAGGGCATTATTTGCAGTTGTAATGGCATGCATATCCCCCGTAAAATGCAGATTAATATCTTCCATTGGCAAGACTTGGGCATATCCACCACCAGTAGCTCCACCTTTGATTCCCATCACAGGGCCAAGTGAAGGTTCTCTCAACGCAATCACTGTTTTTTTACCGATTTTATTCAAGGCATCTCCTAAACCGATTGTCACAGTTGATTTACCTTCTCCTGCTGGTGTTGGATTAATTGACGTAACTAAAATAAGTTTTCCTTCGCTTCTGTCTTCTAATTCTTTGATTGCCGAAAAGCTAAGTTTAGCTTTATAATTTCCAAACAGTTCCAAATGTTCTTCTGCCAAACCGACAGATTCGGCTATATTTTTGATTGGCAATAAATCGACTTCTTGTGAAATCTCAATATCTGTTTTCATACCCTCACAACCTCTTTCCCGAACTTTATTCATTCTTGATCCAAATTTGTTAAGTTATTACTTATTATAGCTTTTTTTAAGTTCATTATCCATCATAAAAATCGGTTTTGAGACAAAGATTGACTCATGTGATTTTTATCCTTATAATTAGTTTAGTCTTTATAAATTAAAGGGGCGTGATTTGAATGCAAAAAGGGTTCGTTAAATGGTTCGATCGTAAAAAAGGATACGGTTTCATCGTCTACAATGAGGATGAAGAGGTTTTTGTTCATTTCACTGCTATTGAAGAAGAAGGATACAAGACACTTGAAGAAAATCAGGCTGTTGCTTTTGAAATAATGGAAGGCACCAGAGGCTTACAAGCTGCTCATGTCAAGAAAATATAAAAAAACAACATCCTGATGGGTGTTGTTTTTGCTTCTAATGTTTACCTATTTTTTGATTTTCATCATAGATAATTTCACCTATTATTTTCGAATGCTTATTTAAGCTTTCGATAAACGCATGCTTGCTCTTTTTCGTCATAATAAACAATTGTGAGCCTTCTTTTAATGCTGTAGAATAAATCTCTAGACTCTTTGGTCCTACACGAATTGTAGAAATTGAGTTTAATGGTACTTTTTTTCTTCTTCTTGGCAATAAAGCATGGATAAACAAATCGTCGTCTCCAATTTTAAAATATCGGTTCAATCCCAAAGCGAAAAAAAGAAAGAAAATAACTAAAACAATGTTACTTGTTAAATATGGACGAGTATTTTCTAATGTCAAAATTAAACTGATAAATAATATACCAAATGTACAAGACCAATAAATTATCGCCATCGATAATTCTGGTTGCCAATGATAGATTTTTTTCTTCATATAGCGACCTCTCAATAGTTAAAAATTCAATACGTTACAATAATAACATATTTTATCAATGAACCCAATTAATAAAAGGAGTCTTTTATGTTAAGAATTTATGTCGATGCTGCAACAAAAGGAAACCCAGGACCTAGTGGTGGGGGAGTTATTATTTTAGGCGAGGCACTAAATGAGCAAATACATCTTTCATTAGGAGAATGCTCCAACCACGAAGCTGAATTCCGAGTATTCATTCAAGCTTTAGAAATACTAAAAGAAAAGCAACTCACAAACGAAACAGTTCTCCTATATTCTGATAGTAAAATCGTCGTTGAAACCATTGAAAAAAAGCATGCTAAGAATCCCGTGTTTAAAACATATTTATTGAAATTTCAAGAATTGGAACCACTTTTTCCGCTGTTAATGATTCAATGGTTACCTGAAAAGAAAAACAAAGGCGCAGATTCTTTAGCAAGACAAGCTTTACGAAAATATTATCAGGAAAAATAATGTGTATTTACTTTTTAGGTCAAATCCACCAACTGACCTCTTGTCAATTCAAGAATTTTAGCTGGTTCAACAGCCACTTGTTGTCCTCTTTTACCAGCAGAGATAATAATCTCTGAAAATTGTTCTGCTTCTTTTCCTAGATAAGTTGGAAACAACTTTTTCATACCAATTGGAGAACACCCGCCTCTTATGTATCCTGTTGTTGCTTCTAAATCTTTTAAATGAAGCATTTCGATTTTTTTATTGCCACTCGCTTTAGCTAATTTTTTCAAGTCTAACTCCTTATTGCCTGGAATTACAGCAACAACTGGTCCAGTTTTATTTCCAACAGTTAGCAACGTTTTAAAAATTTGAGATTCATCAACCCCAATTTTTTCTGCAACACTATCGGTTCCTAGATGTTCTTCACTCCAAGGAAAGCCGAATTCTTTGTAAGGAATTTTATGTTGCTCAAGAATCCTCATAACATTAGTTTTGAGTTTTTTTTTCTTTTTTGCCATAATTCCCACCTCATTATTCATTCACTTACTTGTTCGATTGATAATTGATTTAAAATGTTTTTTAATTCAGAAATAGGTATTTGTCCTGGAGCAGAAGCTCTTTCAGCAGAACCAAATGTCATAGCGGAACCAAAAATCTCCCCAGATACCCGACTAATCATCCCTAATTTTCCCATTGATATTGTTACCATAGGACGATTGCCATATTTTTTTTGCATCTCGTTAGTAGCGTCTAATAAAGTCAAAACGTCCTTAGAATCCTTTGGCATCACAGCAATCTTACATATATCCGCCTTTTTTTCTTGCATCCTACACAGGCGAGAAACCAGCTCTTGTTGACTAGGTGTTTTTTCAAAATCATGGTTACACATCACTATTTTAATACCCTTTTCATGAGCGATAGCTATCATTTCATTTACTTCCTTTTCAGGCATAAATAATTCAACATCTAATAAATCGACCCAGCCTGCTTCAATCACGTTCCGATACAATTCAAAATAATCCGTAGCTGAAAAATCAACTTCTCCGCCTTCTTTTTTGCTTCTAAAAGTAAACAACAACGGCTTTTCTTTCAAAATTTCAGAAATTTTCTTAGATAATCTTGCTACCAGTTGGAAGTCTCTCACTTGATTAAAATGGTCTACACGCCATTCTACTAGGTCACAAATACTTGAAGACAAACTCTCAGCTTCTAAAAGTAACTCTGTTTCTGTCTTTCCAACCATCGGTACAACAACTTTAGGTTGCCCTTCACCTATTACAATATCCTTCACTTTTACTGTTTTCATATCGGAGACTCTCCTTCAAAACGCTCACTTATACTTTCTTTATTTCAATAAATAAAACTTTCAAATAATTTCCTTCATTAAAATGACGATTTACTTTAAAATCTGCTGGCAACTGATATGTTTGTCTAATGGTATAGATACAGTTTTTCTTTTCTAAGGCTTCAATAATCATTGTTGTATATTTATCCAATGAAATATTAGCTGCATTGGTAGAAGCAACTAAAACACCGTTATTGGATAAAATTTCCACTGCATCTTCGACTAGCTCCCCATAGTTTTTAGCAACAGAAAATACTTTTTTCTTATTTCTTGCAAAGCTAGGAGGATCTAATACGATAACATCAAATGTTAATTGTTTTCGAACCGCATACTTAAAGTAGTCAAAAACATCCATGACAATAATTTTTTGCTCTTCTAAAGGAAGATGGTTGGCTTCAAATTGTTCTTGTGTCTTCGCTAAGCTGCGCTTGGCTAAATCAACACTTGTAGTGCTAGTTGCACCTCCCATTGCAGCCGCGACAGAAAAAGCACCTGTATAGCTAAACATATTGAGTAATGTTTTACCTGCTGCAAAACCTTCAACGAATTGTCCCCGAACTTCTTTTTGATCAAGGAAAATTCCTGTCATTAAGCCTTCATTTAAATAAGTAGCAAAACGAACCCCATTTTCTAAAACCATTAATGGTTCTGGTGCCTTTCCACCAAATATGTGTTGTGATTCAGGTAATTCTTTGCTGGTAAAACGAATTTTTTCATAGCCGCCAATTATTTCAGGAAACACTTTGCGAAAAGCAGTTACTATCAACTCTTTATAGGTAAAAAGCGTTTCGTTATACCAAGAAAAAACAGCAAAATCACCGTAGCAATCAACCGTTAAGCCACCCACGCCATCTCCTTCGCCATTAAACAAACGATAAGCCGTAGTCGTTTCATCTTCAATATAAGCAATCCGCTCAACTTTAGCTTCAGAAAACATTTCTTCAAAAAACGTCGCGTTAATTGGACCTGCCCAGTTTAAAAGCCAACCAACTCCTTTATTTTGTTCGCCTACATAACCTGTCGCAATAAAGTGCCCTTTACTGTCAATAAATTCTACCCAATCTTTTGTATCGATACTATAGCCGTTCTGGATATCTTCTTTTTGGATCAGAGGATAGCCCATTTTCATTTTTTTCTCCGCTTTTTTCGTTACTTGTATTTTCATCTCTGCACCTACTTTATAATGTCCAATTCAGTATACCAAAAAATAAATACCTTGTCGCTAAAACCTTTATTTAGAGGTTTATCATCTCTTGATATCCATCATTTAAAAAAATAGTAAGATTTCGTTAACTATCTATACAAATTATAGTTGAAGAATTGACATAAAATCCCCAAAAGAGTAGAATTGTTGGAGTATATGTGACTGTTTAATTCTTTGATTAAGTTACATTTGAGATTTTTTGATCCAGAAAGGAAGTTTATTTTGAAAAAATTATATACTCCTAGTTTCTTAAATACCCGCCTAGGTCTGTTTTCACTGATTGCCCTCTTGATTTGGGTAAAGAATATTTTCGCTTATACAGTGGATTTTAATTTAAGAATTGAGAATGCTAATGAATATTTCATTTTATTAATTAACCCGATTGCAACAACATTTTTCTTACTAGCAATCGCTCTTTACGTACGTCGAACAAAAGCATCTTATATTACTATGATGGTTCTGTTCACAATAATGAGTCTTTTACTCTTCTCTAATGTTATCTACTATAGAGAGTTTACAGACTTCATTACAGTTAATACTATGTTAGGTGCTGGAAAAGTGGCTAGTGGTCTTGGCGAAAGTGCTGTTCGACTTTTTAGACCTTATGATGTTGTCTATTTTCTAGATGTTTTGGTTCTTGCTGGTTTATTGTTAACTAAGAAAATCAAAATGGATGAACGCCCTGTTAGAGCTCGTGTGGCTATTTCAGTAAGTTTGCTTTCTGTTGTATTTTTCCTTTTTAACTTATTCATGGCTGAAACTGCTCGACCTCAATTATTAACTCGTCAATTCTCTCGTGACTATATTGTTAAATTCTTAGGTATCAATGCTTTTACTGTCTACGATGGAGTGACTACTTACCAAACAAACCAAATCAGTGCCGAAGCTAGTTCTAATGATTTAATTGAAGTAGAAGATTATGTGAAAGATCATTACGCAGCCCCTAATGATGATACCTTTGGCATTGCTAAAGGAAAAAATGTTATCTATATTCATTTAGAAAGCTTCCAGCAGTTTTTAATTGATTATAAATTAAAAGATGAAAATGGTGTTGAACACGAAGTAACACCATTCCTGAACAGTGTATACCATGGCAATAGTACCTTTAGTTTTGATAACTTCTTCCATCAAGTAGGTCAAGGTAAAACTAGTGATGCTGAGACATTATTCGAAAATTCATTGTTTGGTTCCGCTCAAGGTTCCTTATTTACACAGCTAGGTGGAAAAAACACCTTTGAAGCTGCGCCAAATATTTTAGACCAAGAAGCTGGATACACAAGTGCTGTATTCCACGGAAACACAGGGAATTTTTGGAATCGTAATGAAACGTATAAAAAGCTTGGCTACGACTACTTCTTTGATTCAAATTATTATGATGTAAATGAGGATAATTCTTTCCAATATGGATTACATGATAAACCATTCTTCAATCAATCTGTGCAGTATTTAGAGCATTTGCAACAACCTTTTTATTCTAAATTTATTGCTGTTTCAAATCACTATCCTTACTCATACTTTACAAATGATGAAGCTGGTTTTCCAATTGCGAATACATCTGACGAAACAATTAATGGTTATTTTGCAACAGCTAACTATTTAGATAAAGCCGTGGAAGAGTTTTTCAATTATCTTAAATCTTCTGGCTTATATGAAAATTCGGTAATTGTCCTTTACGGAGATCACTATGGGGTTTCAACTTCTAGAAATAAAAACCTTGCTGAGTTATTAGGCTCATCAAAAGCTTTATGGAATGACTTTGATGACTCATCGTTACAACGTGTCCCTTACATGATTCATATTCCTGGACAAACAAAAGGTGGAATTAACCATACGTACGGCGGTCAAGTGGATGCTCTACCTACTCTTTTACATTTATTAGGTGTTGACACAAAAAATTACATCCAATTAGGACAAGATCTATTCTCTAAAGAAAACGAACAATTAGTAGCATTTAGAAATGGAAATTATGTTTCTCCAAAATATACTTTGTTAGGTTCAAATATTTATGACACAGCATCCGGTCAACTAATTGAAGAACCTACTGAAGAAGTGAAAAATGAAGCAGATGAGTTGAAGCGCAAAGTTTCGTTACAACTTCAAATCTCTGATCGAATTACAACTGGTGATTTATTACGTTTCCACACTGCCTCCGATTTGAAAGTAATTAAACCAGAAGATTTTAACTACAAAAATCAATTAGAGCAAATGGAAACTATTGAAAAGGATAAAGGAAATGACTCGACTAGTGTGTACAGTAAAAATGGTAACAAGACTACTAGCGATCAATACCATACCGAAACCTATCAAAATTATCTAAAGTCTGGTAAATAACTTCATTTAATGAACAAATTAACTAAGCTTGAGTATAAAAATACTCAAGCTTTTTTGTATCTTTTTCATAATTTATTCACATTATTCTTCTATACTACTATTAGTGAGGTGAACCAATATGAGCAATATTCGCTATGCACTAGCCAGTGTTAAATATCATAAAAAATTATCTTATTTTATCAGTCTAATTTTCTTTACCTTTTTAACTCTTTTAACAGGAATACTGAACCTCATTGATATCAATACCCACTCTTTTCTACAAATTGAAAAAATCAGTCCTAATTCGGATTATCTTTTGTACCATAGAGAGTTGCTGAATTCATACTATTTTCTATTTGCTATTGTAGTAGCTTTTTTCATATTATCATTTAGTATTTTGACTTTTTTTTCAATCCAAAAAAAGAAACAAGAATTGTTTAAATGGCGCTTAATGGGCTTTTCTACACCTAATATTCTCAAACAGTATCTTTTAGAAACACTGTTTTTACTTATGATTGGTGCTTTTTTTTCAGCAATCTTTATAATAATTTTTCAACATACATATGAAGCCACTTTGATGTCTTGTGGCGAACTTTTTAACAACCTAACGAATCGTCACTATTCATTTTTTTCAACAAATACCATTATTGAAGCCACACCTAATGTATTAGTAAATTCTGATAATGTTACTTACTTTTTTGACATTGATCTTACTAGGTTACCAGTTATCATGATTATAACAGCCTTGCAAAAAAACATTTTTTTAGTCTTCCTTCTAACATTAATCATCAGTACTTTTAGTCTCATTGTTTTCTTGTTGATAAATAAAAGGAAATCAGAAAATTTGTAAATTATTTATTCTGTAAAAACTGGAGGTATTTTAATGACTCATTCTTTAAATAATGAACACCATTTGGATAAATTAATGGATTTGTTTCAAGCACAAAAAATTACAGTCATCCTTGATCAACAATCATTAAAGTCAGATTGCTATTTTTTACTGGATCAATCTTTTCATTTCAAACACTCATTAAGTATCGGATTTGTCTTAGCTGAAAATCCTTTCCTTCCATATCTCTCTTTAAAACAAAATCTGTTTGTAGGAAGCTCTATAAAAAACAAAGAACAAAAGAAAAAAGCCAACCAATTTTTTACTTATTTAGGGATAGATTCATCGATACTTATTAAGCCTTTAGAAGCACTTAACTTCTATGAGCAAATAAAGCTACAACTGTGTCGCATGCTATTGCTTGATAAAGATATTATTATTATTGATGATATCTTCAAAGAATTAAGCATTTTTCAGCGACAAGAATTGCTGCCGTTACTACAAAAAATTGCTAAAGCTGATAAAAAAGCGATTTTAATTTTAACAGAAGATAGTAAAATCGCTGAAAGCCCCTATATGGATGAGGTAATAAAGATTGCCTAACTAAAAAAGGCTCATTGTCAACTAGTGTTGGTAAAGAAAAATCAATAGAATAGTGTCAAGGAAGAACAAGTCTGCAGAAGAGATTATTTTTCTGCAGGCTTGTTCTTTTTCATGGGATTGAAAAGGGTGGTTCCTAGGGTTAATAGAATTCTCAGTTTGAAGTTATAGAAGCTTCTAAAGCCATACGCATTTCGTTTTAATACTTTAATGTGATTGTTCAAACACTCTAAGGGCCCATTAGAGTAGGGCTGTTCAAGTGCGTTTAAAATACCTTTTTGATACTGTTTAAACGTCTTAATGGTTGTCGCATATTTCTCTGGTAGATGAGAATAGTTTTGTTTTAAAAGCTCTTGAAACCAGTGAGAATCTTTCGTCCGAATCGCTGCTAGAAAATCTTGGTAGACACCATATCCTTGCTTGAGTTCTGGGCTATAAGAAAGCAAGCGGTCAACGACTTCTGATTCGGTCAAATGCACCCTAAAACTAGGATGCCAAACCTGTTTTTGACCTTCTAAATGCCAGGCGTTTTTTTGAAGCAATTTCCAATACTTCTTTAAATGCTTGTATTGTTGTTCTTCTTGATAATTTTTTCGATTCAGCTGATTCATCTGTTGAATTCGGTGCGTCAGAAAGGTACGTCCAATATGTTGAACAATATGGAAACGATCAATGATCAATTTTGCATTGGGAAAAAGCTTTTTTACAAGAGTGACGTAAGGCTTATACATGTCAATGACAATATATTGAACGGTGGCTCTTGTTTTATAAGCATAGGAATAAAAGTTTTTTTTCAAAGAGTTTAGTTTTCGATTTTCTACAATGTCCAGTAACTGCCTTGTTTGTCCATCCATAAAAACAAAGCTCATCGTCCCAGAACTTTCTTTCACAGACTTAAATTCATCAAAGTAAAGAACGGTCGGTAAGGTCTTATTCTTTTGAGGGAGCGGTGTATAGTATTCTTTTAGAACCCGATAGATAGTGGTTATAGAGGCATGTTTGGCACGAGCAATTCCTGTCATAGAAGTGTTTTCTTTCAGTTTCTCTGTAATGGAGACATTTTTCAGGAAAATACGTCAGAGTACCACTATAAACCTTACAACTATCTTCGCCTATTTTCTCATGGGTCAAACAATTTTCAGTAAAAATAAGGTTTAGGTCTAGAATATCGAGCGTTTCTTTGATAAGATTTGAGAGAGACATCTTCATTCCTCCTATAGATTGGTTTTCGTCGACTTTATTCTACAGGTTTTGAAGATGTCTGTCTTTTTTTATGCAAAAAAGTGCTGGCGACATCGGTCACCAACACTAGATATTATAGAGCCCTAAAAAATGAAGCCCCCACGTTACTAAGCATTTAACGAGGGGGCTTCTTCTATTTAAGTGTTTTTCTTAATCTCCGACTATTTCAACGTCTGGAAAAGTAATAGTAAAACAAGTTCCTTTTCCAATTTCACTTTCCACTTGTATTTTTCCTTTGTGCAAATGAACGAGTTGCTCTACAATCGCCAAGCCTAAGCCTGACTCTCCATATTTAGTATTTTTTCTTGATGGATCTACTTTATAATATCGATCCCAAATATTTTGAACTTGCTCTTTAGACATACCAATTCCTGTATCTGAAATTTTTATAATTGTTTCTAAATATCCTTTTTCAATTTGAATTCGAATTTCACCATCCGTCGTAAATTGAATAGAATTTTGAATAATGTTAACCATTATTTGAACAAAGCGATCATAGTCTGCATAAACATCGATGGGCTGATCGTTTTCAAAAATTAATTGGTCTCCTGCACTTTCTGCTTTCCCCTCTAATTGAGTTAAAATATTTTTAAGCGTTTCAGTAGCGTTAAATCTTTTCACCACGATACTGATTTGGTTGGTACGTATCTTTTCATAATCTAGGTTTTCATTAACCAAACGAATTAAACGTGAGGTTTCATTTTGCATTAGCTTAATTGCATTTTCTCTCTGACTTTCTGGAATTGCGTTATATTGTAAACCTTCCAATAAGCCATTAATCGTTGTTAAAGGTGTACGCATCTCATGAGAAGCATCAGCCATAAATTGTCGACGTCGATCTTCCTGTCGATCAATTTCTTCTCTAGATTCTTTCAAAGACTCCGCCATTTTATTGAAATCTTCTGCTAGATCATCAAACTCATCTTTATCATGTGTATCTAATTTTATGTCAAAATTGCCACTTGTGATTTCTTTTGTTGCTTTTCTCATTCGGTTAATCCTTTTCACTTGAAAACTTGCAAGGAAATAACTGGCAATCAGCGCAACAATACTGGAAATAATAAATGCTTTGAATAGATTTGCAGTCACATCGTCTACACTATCGGACACATTTTTTGCTGGTTGAGTAATCACTAGGACACCTGCAAAAACTTTTTGCTCTAGATCCCCAGTTTTATAAAAAGCTGGGAGCATCACATAGGACGAAGTATTTTTGTTGCCATAAATATCTTGATTTACCGTACGATAAACATATTGTCCACTAGATAATGTTTTCCATTCTTGTTCAATAACAGAATAGTCCAGTTTTTGCTCCGAATGATTAGGGAATTGGACTACTTTATTTTTGTCTATATAAAGAAATTGGACATTTTGTTCCTTTAAAAATGTTTGCGCCCAATTCAGGGAAATATTCATCACTTCTTGGTCGGTAGCCCCTGGAAATTCCTTGTTATACATATCTTTTCTGTTTAACGCTGAATTTGCATAACCATATAACTGTTTATAATTATTTTCTTGCATGGTTTGCTTTGTCAATTGACTAAATGACATTCCAACAATCAAAATAATTAATATGATTACCCCCCAAAAAGCGAGTAACTGTTGATATAAATATTTCATTAAGCTACCCCAGAATCGTCAAATTTGTACCCCACGCCCCAAACCGTTTGAATTACTTGCGGTCCAACTTTTTCAATTTTTTGTCTTAATTTTTTGATATGCGCATCTACCGTACGCTCATCTCCAAAGTATTGATAGTCCCAAACCATTTCTAATAATTGTTCTCTAGAAAAAACTTGTCTAGGCTTTTTAGCTAAGGTATAAAGCAAATCGAACTCTTTAGGGGTTAATCCATCGATTAATTTTTCGTTTAAATACGCTTCTCTTGTTTTTATATTCATTTTAAAGTGGTCTGTTTCTACATCATAATTTTCATCTGAATGACTTGATTGTTCGGCTACTTCACCAATTTCAGAACGTCGGTGTAAAGCCTTCATACGAGCAATCAGCGTAAGTGGGCTAAACGGTTTAGTGACATAGTCATCTGCCCCCATTTCTAGACCTATAACTTGGTCGCTTTCAGAATCTCTAGCCGTCAACATAATGATTGGAACTGTCTTAGAAATTTTACGTATCTCACGGCATACAGCCATCCCATCCATTGTTGGTAAATTTAAATCTAACGTTACCATATCCCAGCTTTCAGGATTGACTAAAAAACTGTCTAATCCATCTTTTCCATCATATTTAAACGTTGCTTCCCATCCTTCATTTAAAAAAAACATTTGCATCATTTCAGAAACTGATTCATTATCTTCTATCATCAATACGTTCATTTTATACACCTCTTTATTTTAGTCATTGACTTAGCTGTCTTTAAGTTGCTTCTATAAGATCAACACTAGTACTATTCTTCTTTTTTGAATATTTGTTTCTCATGAATAGTATACTCTATAATTCACAAAGCTCCAATAAATTCTATATTTCTTCTAAAAACCTTTGTCTTTTATTCATTATTTGATAAGATATAAAAGGGAAAGGATGTTTAACCGATGATGAATGAAATTCAAGCTTTAGCTTTTTTTGATTTAGACGGAACTCTATTAAACGAAAAATCTGAAATAACACCTGAAATTTACGGTGCAATCAACAAGTTAAAAGAAAATAATGTACTTCCAGTAATTGCTACAGGCCGTACAATCATTGAAATAGAACATATTATGGCGGATAGTGGGATTGATTCGGCAATAGCGATGAACGGACAATTTATTCAAGTTGAAGGTCAAAAAGTCTATTCCAATGACTTTTCTGTTGAAGAATGTAAACGGCTCTATGAACATGTATTACAAAATGGGCATGAACTTTCTTTATATAACGATCAGCATATTTGGTGTTCTAATCAAACAGAAACTATGAAAAACGCGTATAAATTAATTCATACTAATGCTCCTCAAGTAGAACCCCTATTTACAAATAGTCGAGTGATTAACATGATGTTGATTTTGTCTGAAGATGGAGATGAGTATTATTATAAACACTTTCCTGAATTCACCTTTTACAGAAATGGCCCCTACTCAATCGACACTGTTAAAAAAGGGATTTCAAAAGGTTCGGCAGTAAAAGAATTAATGCGATGTCTATCCCTTAGCGAAACGCCTACATTTGCCTTTGGAGATGGACTTAACGATTTAGCCTTATTTGATGCTTGTCAGAATAGAATAGCAATGGGCAACGCTAGACCAGAATTAAAGGAGCGTTCTACGTATATTACCAGTAACAACACTGACGGAGGAATCGTCAAAGCACTAAGCTATTTTAACTTAATTTAATCAAATAAAAATCCTTCATGGCCAGCTAGAATTCAGTAAAATACTATTTAAAAAAACGAAATTTAATAAAAGAAAAGAATCATGATGCCAAAGGGACTATTTAATTAGTTCCTTTGGCATCATATTTATTCTTCATTTTCACATCAAAGTTATAGTCTTTTCCAGCAGCTCCCTTCAACAATCAACTTTTGTAGATACTAGCTATCTCCTCTATTCTACGTTTCATTTCTAAACGAATATGTAACGGTTCTAGACACTCACATTTATTCCCAAAACTTAATAGAAAATTGTAGTAGTATTCCCTCTCTAAAAAAGGAAACTCAACAATATAGTGCTCTTCACCATCTGGAGAAAAATTTTCATACGTGCAACAATCTAATACCTTATCCATGACCGATTTATGAATACGAAGTTTAATTTTTGTTTGTAAAGTTGTCAAAATATCAGTAAATTCTAACTGTGGTTTTTGATACTCTCTTGGCACAAAAAACTGCTCTTGTGTTTGGAGATTTGATATTCGAGATAGTTTAAATAAACGGAAATCATTTCTTTTAAGACAATATCCTTGCCAATACCAATGGCTACCTTTGAATACGAGTTGATATGGTTCGACTGTTCGTTCAGTTTTGTTTCCTTTGCTATCCAAATATTCAAAAGTCAGCAGTTTTCTTTCCTCTAAAGCCTTTTGGATAATAGTTAAATAGGTTTGTAAGTCTCTGTTCCCCATCCATGGACTTAAATCTATACATATTTGATTTGTTTTTACTTCAATGTCTTTGACTTTTTCATCAGGGATAAAACTTTTAATTTTTGTAAGAGCGTTAATCAATTCATCCCCCTTTATCATATTGGAAAGGCCAGAAAGTCCTATTAAAATAGTTGAAATATCAGAAGTCGAAAAAACTTTTTTATCAAGTTTATATTTCGGCATGATTTCAAAACCACCCCCTACTCCCGAGGTTGAGCGAACAGGAATACCTGCCATATTAATAGTGTCTACATCACGATAAATGGTTCGTTTCGAAACCTCAAACTTATCTGCTAACTTCTGAGCACTTATTCGTTCTTTATCAAGGAGAATCATAATAATACTAATAAGCCTGTGAACCTTCATCCAATAACCTCCTCTTGAAATTTGCTTCTATCATTGTATATTGTTGCCATAATGATGTCAACAATTGTGTGATACAGTAAAAACAAAGAAGGGAGGAATGATCATAGCCAAGATTGATAATAAGCAATCATCAAAATAAGACAACAAGAAAAGGGGCAACCATTGTTTTAAGAACACCATTAACGAAGTCTTACGTTTTATAAAAGTAAAAACAGTATAAACACTCGTTAGAAATAATGAATAAATGGAGGGATTTTATGTTAACAATATATATTTACGTTCTTGACACACTAGCAGACTGGGAGCTTGGGTATGTCATTTCAGAGTTAAATTCTGGTCGTTTTTTCAAAAAAGATGCAAAAAAAGTCACACTAAAAATGGTAAGTCATTCTAAGGAACCAATTAATACTATGGGAGGATTAACAATAATACCAACTTGCTTAATTGACGAGATAGAGGTAAGTGAAGCAAGCATATTGTTACTGCCAGGCGCAAATACATGGAGTGACCCAAAACATGGGGCTATCCTAGAGAAAGCAACCGAATTTCTCAAACTAAATGCTACAGTATGTGCTATTTGTGGAGCTACCTCAGCACTTGCTAATGTTGGACTTTTAGATAATCGTCCACACACCAGTAACGGGTTGGAATATCTTGAAGTATTTTCTCCTACTTATAAAGGTCAAAACTATTATATAGACCAACAATCTGTAGCAGATAAAAACCTGATTACTGCAAGTTGCACTGGAGCGTTACAGTGGACGAAACAAATTCTTGCCCATTTAGATGTTTTTCAATCAGACACACTGGAATCTTGGCACGACTATTTTAGCACTGGTGATTCCAAATATTTTTTTGCGCTGATGGAATCCTTACCGTCTAATAATGAAAGCTAGTTTATCAAAAAGGTTAATTAACGCACTACAACCATAGACCCTCCTTCTAAACCAAAAGAAGAGGTTCAAATATTCAGAACTTTCAAAATAAACTAGTTAAATAGATATTTACTACAGAAACTTAATCGATTATAGAAGAACAAACTAAAAACCCGACAAGCGAATACTTGTCGGGTAATGCTTCAGATGAACAATTTATAGATGCCTAGCTTTTGAAGAATGGATTCCTTTTTTGTGTCTTTTTTGATAAATACAAAATAGAGTACCTGTCACTTGAATCAATAAGATGATGGCTAAGAAAAAACTTAATCCCCAATTGTTCTGATCAATCGTTCGTTTTAGCAAAACTAATAAAACCAGACTGCTTATTGAATAGAGTGACCACTGTTTATTCATATTATAATAGACCCCTTCGGTTTGTTACTTATAGGATAGGACTTTTACCAACAAAAATCAAGAGCCATTAGCAGATAACTCATATTTATAGGGATTTTTTACTGTTTCTTTATCTTTCTAATCAAATTTTAAAGAAGATTTATTTTCTGACCCGAAGCTTCCTTTTTATCTATTTTAAAAGACTATAAAAGATGATAAACTAGATTTGTTGCGAATTTTCATATTGAAAGGAAAAAAGTATGTCAGAAAAAGAAAAGAATCAATTGATTTTAGATACTTGCCTAATGGCTGGAAAAATAATGACTGAAAGTGGTTCTGAAGTTTATCGTGTGGAAGATACAATGGATCGAATTGCAGCAAACGCTGGACAACCAGAAAGTGTCAGTTATGTAACAGCTACGGGACTTTTTATGGGATTTAGATCCAGTCCTTATACACAGTTAGAAAACGTTACTGAACGCAGTATCAATTTGGAAAAGGTTGCCGCTGTAAATAATCTCTCCCGAAAATTTGCTCAAAAAGAAATAAACCTTACTGAACTAAATCGGCGCTTAACAAATATTGATGACGAGGTCCCAACTTTTACTATTCCACTGCAAATTTTTTCTGCTGGTGTTGTAAGCTGTACATTAATGTATATTTTTGGTGGTACTTGGGATGACTTTCTTGCAACTTTCATTATCGGAATGATTGGATTTTCAGTTTCCTTTTCCGTCAGTACTTGGCTAAATATAAAGTTTCTAAATGATTTTTTAGCAGCATTTATCATTGGATTTTTGGCATATTTAGCCGTTCACTTCCATTTTGCTAAAAATATCGATAGTATTATTATCGGAGCTGTTATGCCTTTAGTTCCCGGTGTTGCAATCACAAACTCATTTAGGGATATCTTAGCTGGACATTTACTTAGTGGAACTGCTAGAGCTATGGAGGCTCTTTTTGTCGCAGGCTCAATTGGAGTTGGCATAGCCATCGTATTCAAAATTTTTATGTAGGAGCGTATTTTAATGGAATTTTTTATTCATTTTTTATTTAGTTATTTAAGTACAGTCACATTCGGTGTAGTGACTAATGTTCCCAGAAGAGTATTAAACGCTTGCGGCATTACAGGTGGGATTGGATGGATGATTTTTTGGTTAACTAAAAACTTAGAATCCGGTCAAGTTTTTGCTAATTTCTTGGGATCTGTTGGAATAGGATTAATGAGTATCTATTTTTCTAGAAAGAAAAAAATGCCTATGATTATTTTTAATATTCCTAGCTTAGTTCCTTTGGTACCTGGAGGTCCTGCCTATCAAGCTGTCAGAAGTTTTGTGCTTGGAGATTACACAACTGGTAGTTATTTTGCAATAAAAGTTATCTTAACTGCAGGAGCAATTGCTTCTGGATTTATGATAACTGGCATTGTTGAACGTATTGTAAAAGCTTTTCTCGATAGAACAAAATCAATAGATCGTACCTCCTACTGAATGCAAAACTATTATAGAACCCCTCAAAAAGTGATGTGAAATCAACTTCTGAGGGGTTATTTTTATTCCAGTGAAAATGCTTCAGATTCTTCTTCAAAAAACAGCAATAAATCTTGAATAGTCAATTTTTCTTTTTCTTCTTTGGTCAAATCCTTAATTATTTTTCCTTTTTTCAATACGATTAAGCGATTGCCATAGTTTAATGCATCTTCCATCCGATGAGTAATCATCAAACAAGTTAAATTTGCTTCTTTTATCCGTTGCTCCGTCAATACCATTAACTGCTTAGAAGTTTTAGGATCAAGAGCGGCAGTGTGTTCATCTAACAACAATAATTCTGGCTTCGTTAATGTTGCCATCAATAAACTCAACGCCTGTCTTTGACCACCAGATAAATTACCTGTTGGTGTATCTAGATGATTTTCCAGTCCGTTGCCAACTTCACTGCATATTTTAGTGAAATAGTCTCTTTGTTCATTTAACTTGCGCCGTTTTAATGTCCGTCTTTGCCCACGATATAAAGCTAAAAGTAAGTTTTCAGCAACTGTCATTCTAGGTGCTGTTCCCATCTTAGGATCTTGAAAAACTCTAGAAAAATATTTAGCCCTTTTTTCTTCTGAAAAATGAGTAATTGCTTCATTTTTAATGAATAATTGTCCCTCAGTTAAATTAATCGTTCCCGCGATAGTATTAAATAAAGTACTTTTTCCTGCACCATTTCCGCCTAAAACCGTTACAAAATTGCCTTGATTAATCGTCAAATTTACTTTATCTAAAATTGTTTTTGTTTCATTCATTCCGTTATCAATTGTTTTTATAGCATTTCTTAATTCTAAAACTTGACTCATTTGCTCTCCTCCTTTTCAGATAGAAAGTGTAAATTCAGTGCTTTTTTTAATTGTGGAATCATCAAGCAAATAGCTAAGATAACCGCAGAGAAAATTTTCAAGTAAGTTGTGTCGAATCCAAGCTTAATCACTAGTAATATTAACAATTGATAGATAATACTGCCTACAACAATCGCAACTAAACGCTCTGCAAAAGTCAATTCACCAAATAGAACTTCGCCGATAATGATTGAAGCTAAACCTATAACGATTACACCAGTTCCCTTATTCACATCCGCATAACCATCATTTTGAGCGATTAAAGCACCTGAAAGTGCAATCACCCCATTTGATAAGATTAACCCTAAGATCTTCATTGAATCAGTTTTGATTCCAATCGAACGTGCCATATTTTCATTATCGCCGGTTGCAATATAAGCTTGTCCTAAATTAGTATTGAAAAAAAATAGCAATAAACTAATAATAATGACTAGAAAAATAATTCCTAGAAAGACAATATCGTAATAGTTTGGCAAATTAAATGGAATAAAAAAATCTTGTATTTTAGGTTTATTTAATAAAGATAGATTTGGAGTTTGCATCACATACAAAATCACTGAATTCAAGCCTGACATAACTAGGATTCCTGCCAAGATAACCGGTATCTTTCCTTTAGTAAATAGTAACCCTGTCACTAAGCCTGCTCCCATACCTGCTAAAACACCTAATAATGTCGCTAAAACTGGTGAAACTCCTGAAGTAATAGCGGTCACACAAACCGCTCCTCCTAATGGGAATGACCCCTCTGTTGTCATATCGGGAAAATTTAAAATTCGATAAGTCATAAAAATTCCTAATCCTAGTATTGCCCATAACATTCCTTGTCCAATCGCTGAAACAATCATTTGATCCACTTCCTTATATTTATTAATCCAATAGTCATTACCTCTAGAATAATATCTTTTCCTAGAGCTATTCTTATTCGATAATTTTTGCTTTTTCTTTTAGTTTATCTGGTACTTTAATCCCTAGTTTCTCAGCTTGCTTTTCATTGATAATTATATCACCAGTCTTAAATGTATAAATTGGGGTAGTTGCTGGTTTAGATTTTCCTGATAAAATAGCTGCAGCCATTTTCCCTGTTTGGACACCCAAATCGAATTGATTAATTCCAACTGTAGCTAGTCCGCCTTGTTCTACCATGGTATCAACGGATGGGATAATTGGTGTTTTTGTTTTACTCGCTTCATTTACAACAGTCTGCATCGCATTTGCAATTGTATTATCAGTTGGTATATAAATAAAATCCACTTCGCTACTCATTACTTGGACTGTTTGAGCTATCTCATTACTTGATGGTACTGCGTAGGTTTGAACGGTCAGACCTTGGTTTTCTGCCATTTTCTTAGCTTCTTCTACTTGGTACTTAGAGTTTTCTTCTGATGAAGCATACAATATACCAAGTTTTTTAGCTTTTGGTAATAGTTTGGTGGCTAAATCTATTTGTTTGCCGACAGGTGATTTATCACTTACTCCAGTTATATTTCCACCTGGTTTTTCATTATCTTTTACCAAGCCTGCACTTACAGGGTCGGTGATGGCTCCCAAGACAATTGGAATTTTTGTTGTTGTATTTGCTAAAGCTTGGGCTGCTGGTGTGGCAATCCCAATCAATACATTCGATTTATCCTGAACTAGTTTTTGACTCATCGTTGACAACTTGCTTTGGTCTGCCTGACCATTTTGAAAAATAATTTTGACTGTTTCTCCATCAATAAAACCTTCATCTTTCAAACCTTTCTGAATTCCTTTATAAATCTCATCTAAAGCCGGATGGCTAACAAACTGAAGTACCCCAACAACTGGTATCTGTTCTTTTGCCTCCTCCTTTTTTTCAATAAAAAATGATCCGATTAAAAAAACAATAATTAGTCCAACAGCAATGTATAAACGACTTCTTTTCATTTAGTTTCCCTCCATATCAATATTTTTTAAACTAAAATAAAAAACAACAACGGTTCCTAATAAGGAGCGGCTGTTGTTTTGAAATAAACAAAAACCACATAGATAAACTTATCTACGTGGTTATAAATTCATTGTGAATAAACCAGCATAGATACAAAATTTAGAATCTATCTTCTAAAGTTGCATCTATGAGAGGAATCATACATACAACTATCTACGCCAGTTTTGCCATGAACTATTCAATTGGTTTAATGGTGTTGATAATTGTTTCATGTTTATTCCCTCCTGCAAGTTTCTTATTAGAATCAGTCTACACTATAAAGGTTTTGTTCGTCAAGAATAAATTAATTTTTCTTTTTTATTTTGATAAGAGACCGGAATTTAAGCGTTTTCGATAACTCCAAGCATCTTTTTGCTTTTCATATGGATAAAAACCTAGACTGGTAAACATTTTTTGTGAGGCACTATTCCAAGTAAAAACCTCACTGACATAAATATATTTCCGTTCCATTTTTTGTGCTTTATAAATAAAATATTTGGTGACACTTCTGCCAATCCCCTTATTTCTAAATCTTTTATCGATAACAATTGCGTAGTCATCCTCCGATAACCAAACATCTCCAATTGTACGAAACTGTTCTCCTACATTGTATTCAATATAGTACAACAAGCCATTTTCATTTTGCCAGTGATACATCTGTCGAATTTGTTTCTTCGTATAGATACTTGGAGCTCCTACAATATAATACATACTATCTGGATCTTGATACCAACGAAATGCTTCCCTACGTGTTCTATCGAATGGAACGAGTCGAATTTTTGCACTAACTTTTATTTTTTTCAAGGGATTTTTCTTTTGTATTGGAGGCTCTGATTCAATATTTTTTGTTTGAAAAAATCGCCATTTAGCACCGGTCATATTTACCACTTCTCATCCACACATCAAAAAAATAATTACTGTTTTCTTTTATGATAGTGTCTTTCTGCACGTTTCTGGCAAACCAACGCATAAAAAAGCCCTTCTTTCCCGCATAAATAATTACTTTATGTTATTGAGGCGATTCAGACGGAATTCCTTCCTGCTCTGTTGAGACTCCTGTTTCCTGCACCGCTTCTGATGATTGAATAGTAGAAGTTAGCGGAGGTGTAACCACTGGTGTTTCTGCTTGTCCACCAGAAGGCAATCGGTTAAATTCAGGTATAAATACTGTATTTAAATCTAAATCCTTCGTAAGAACTAAACGATTTTTTTCTTTCCCATTCTCGAAAAAAACAATTGTTGGTTCTGTTGCTACAATAGAATATTTCGTTTCTACGGCCTGAACATTATATACAATCGGATAAATATAAATGCCCCGATTAAATTCAGCTAATTTATCAGGTTTTTTCAAAATATCCATCACTTTTGTATATTGTTTTACATTAGGTTGAGAAAAAAGAACCGTAATTCCTTTTTGGTCTGCAATTACTTTATCCATAGTTCTATATTCTAAAACCGTTACTTTTTTTGAATCAATATTCTCATTAACTAATGACTGAATTTGAGAATTTCGAATATTTGCTTGTACTCTAGGAACAATAATAATCAAGCTTAATAAGAGCAATACCGCACCACCAATAATAATAGCGCCCAATCTTTTTTGTTTATTTAGTGACCCCATTAGATCATCCTTTGCATCTACAAATGTTTTCTTCAAGTTAGTTCATCTCACTTCCTAAGCTTATCCATTCTATTATACTAATACTTTTTATACTTGCCTAGTAGAACCAGTAAAAATTTTTCCCGTATGATTTAAAACTGGTGGTAGTAACTACAAATAAAGGAAACAACATTGTGCTTGTAACCACCTTGCTCAATTCTAACATGTTCCATACATAGAATAAACAGCTTTAACCACTTTAGATTGTGCTTCAACTACTCTGCAAGCAGTCATAATGAATCACAAAAATCAGATCCATCATCTGCTCCACAAGTGATCGCAGTGATTCGAAACATCGGGAACAACGATTCGACTCTCGACTTCTCCTTGTACTGTTCATCATCTGCTCCACAAGTGATCGCAGTGATTCGAAACATCGGGGACAACGATTCGACTCTCGACTTCTCCTTGTACTGTTCATCATCTGCTCCACAAGTGATCGCAGTGATTCGAAACATTGGGGACAACGATTCGACTCTCGACTTCTCCTTGTACTGTTCATCATCTGCTCCACAAGTGATCGCAGTGATTCGAAACATCGGGGACAACGATTCGACTCTCGACTTCTCCTTGTACTGTTCATCATCTGCTCCACAAGTGATCGCAGTGATTC
>NZ_MIEK01000026.1 GCF_001742285.1 Enterococcus rivorum
GAGATTTTAAAAAATCAAATTCAGCAATGGGAGCAATTAAAATATCAGCTGTCGTTACAAATTGACCAAGCGAAAGAATGGAAGCCAGATTTAGAACGGCGGTATATGAATGCCTGTAATACGGTAGACCGAATCCAAGAACGATTGGAAAAATTGTACGCATATAATGCTCATTCAGCCTCTATTTTTTCAGAATTTTATGCTAGTTTAGGTGAATTAGATGCGGGATTATCTGCTATTGAAACCAGCGGTGCATGGAATCCAAGCACAGGCACTTTCAATATTAACCGATTAAATATGACGTGGGCGAAACCAATTCAAGAGCGTTGGGCAAGACGAGAGCAACAGATTAAAGCAGCGAAAGATAAAGAAGTGAAAAAAGCTCTTGGGAAATTAGATGGGTATACGATTGTTTGTACCAATTTGGGCAGTACCAAAGAATGGTATTTGATGAAGAATGGCAAAATTCTTCCACCAAATGAATATTCCTCTCTTTATAAACAATTAGAGCAATTTAAAGATTATTTACCGAAAAATCGTTATACAGTCAAAGAAATGATGGTTATGAAAAATGAAATGCCGTTATCTCCAGTTTTTGGTGGAGGTATTTTAGGGAATATTGGTAAAATCGGTAAAGGTGTAGAGATCATCAACAAAGGTTTGGGCATTGTTAAAGTCGGACAATCCGTGATAGATCAAATAAAGTCAGCACCAAATATTAATTATATGAAAGAAGATTCTGATTTTAAGGATAAAGTGAAAAATGGTGAAAAATTAAAAGATCATTCAATAGTAGAAGATGATGAAGCGAATAATTTACCATCAAAGGGGCAACCTAATTCATCAACAGATTTACTGAATCCAGATGGTTCAGTTAAACAAAGAAGGTATTATGGTAAAGATGGTAAAGCAGTAGAAGATATAGACTTTAACCACACTGATGATGGTACTCATGAATTTCCGCATAGGCATAAATGGGATTGGAAGAAAAAAAATCCTAGACAAAAATAATATTTTGAGGTGAAAAAATAGTATGAAGGATATACATGATTATGAAATAAAAAGATATAGTATGGACTTTGTTACAAACGAACTTGTATTTAAAATAGAAAAAAATAATAATTTTAAGAAAATTATATTTTATAAAGTATTTGCCTATCATTTTTCTGATGAGATGGCTTATAGTGTAATATTAGATTTAGAGGAAAGAAATTTAGACCATTTTTTTAAGATGAATAAAAAATTATTAAATGATAGAAAAAACTATGGGTGGCCCATCATGTATGAAGATAATGATGAACTTAGAAAGAAAATAGAGGAAAGTCATGCAAACTATTATTTAATGCGTTCTTCTTATGGGATGGGTGGATGGATATTAGCGGAATCTGTTGAAATTATTGATAGTTAATATTTAGTTAAGAGTTAGAAATTTGTATGAATATATTTCCATTTGTCAAATTAAGTTGGACAAAGTATCCTCATCCATGTGACTCATAAATACTTCTAACGGTGTTTGGTAGTTCAGTGAATTTCTTGGTATGTGATTTCTTTTGGAGGCAACAGAGGACACGAAAGTCTGATCCACCTGATTAAAATCCATCTGTTTTGGTAACCCATCTCTACGAAGTAGCTCATTAGAATGTTCATTTAAGCCACGTTGTGATGGGGTTCCTGGATCAGAAAAATAGATGGCGATATCATTTTCATTACTGATTCTTTTCCAATTTGAAAACTCTTTGCCACAATCAAATGTTATCGATTTAAACAGATTTTTAGGAATCTGTTGGAGCTATTGGTTGGTGGCTCTTTCTATATCTTTGGCTTTGCGTCCTGCTGGTTTCAGCGTAATTATCACTTTTGACAGGCGTTCAACTAGCGTAATAATAGCACTTTTATGATGAAGGCCAACAATTGTATCCCCTTCTAAGTGGCCAAATTCCTGTTGAAAAGCAGGATAATCAGACCCTCGTTCTGAAAGGGTGGCTTGAAGGCCTGTTTTCCCCATCGCTCCTTGTGTCCATTCGGCTTGCGCTTGCCCTTCAAGGGAAGTTGGTTTACGTCAAATAACCGGCTTTTGAACTGTCGATAAAGGGTTCCAGTAGAACAAGAAATAGGAAACTCGCCTCGGCCAACAATAACATCTGGTGTCCATCCTTGAGCAACCTTGGTTCGAACATACTCCTGTTGATCAACAGGTAAAATAATTGGACGCCTGCCACAAAGGGCTTTATTCTCTTTGTACTGTTAATAATAGTCATAGGCAGTGTTCCCTTGTTTCAAAAAATGAAAGACTTTGTAAATCGTTTGTCTGGAACGTTTCAGTTGTTTAGCTACCTCTAAAACAGGTTGGTTATTTCTGAAATAAGCCTCTATCATCACAAGCTCATTTGGTGTAAGATGGGTATAGGTCATTTGTCTTCACTCCTCATAATTCTTTCGTCGGAACTATTTTGAGTGTAACACAAATGACTTTTTTTAGTTGTCTAGCTTAATTTTACTATCGGCGAAAAATAAAGAAAGCAATTGGAAAATAAACTCTCAATATCTCATACTCTAAATTACTTTTCCAATTGTTTTAAAACCTTTTCTGGGATGGCAGTTCTACTAATCTCACTAGGACCACTTGTTATTCTCTTTTGACTTATTTTTGCTTCCACAAATGAATGCGGCTTAAGTGGAGTAGGCGTTTCACCTGATAATTCATAATCCATTATTTGAGTTTCACCGTTTTCCTTAACAAATGTCAAGGTATAATGATAAGAGAATAACCCTTCTTCAATAGCGCCTGTGTCATTTTTTATTGGTTTTTTCTCTGGAATACTTTCTGGAACCAGAGCGTAAGCTTTCATGTCTTGATAAGTTTCAGCGTAATATTTATACCCAAAATAACCACCAACTAAAGCTATTATTACAAATAAAGAACCAAAAATTTTTTTCATATTAATCGTACCTTTCTGTGCTTGATGTAATTTAATAATAGCAAAAACAAGCAGAGAAGAAACATCGAAAGAGATAACAATTTTGTAAGCAGAAAAAAATGATGTAGGTTGTGAAAAAATAGTAATTATTGAACAATAGACAAAAATAAGAAGAGACAAAAAAAGCCCGAAAACCGATTATTTCTAATCAAATTTAGGCTCTTTATGAAAAATAGTTCTACTAGTTTAGCTGTTTCACAGGAATCCAGACTTCAAAGGTTGCATTCATAGGATTATTATCTAAATATAGTTCAATATCAGGACCGTTATCATATTCATACCCTGAACTAGGAAGCCAATCAGTAACAATTTTCTTTTCAAGCTCTTGGATACTATTGGGCATTGATCCTTCACCAGAAAAAATTGCCCAAGTAAAACTGTTGATTTGATATTCAGCAAGCTGTTCTGGCTTCGATTGATCCGAAGCAACGGCAATATAATAGGCGTTATCCTCATTTTCAGATAAAAAACCGGCACTCACTCCAAGAACTCCTTTAGGCTCTTGATTATTCAAAGGAAGTAACTCTTGAAGCCTTCCTTCTGTAGCAACCTTGTTCCAAAAAGCTGGAACTTCTTTGAAATTTTCTTCCATTGATTTTGACAGGGGAAGTTTTTCCCCTACAATTCTAAATGCCGGTAATTTTTCAATACGATACTCCATTTCAACATCTCCTCTAATAGAAATATGGAATTTGATTCGTGGAAAAGATTTTAGCTTGATCCCTGGTTGTTGTGCTTGTGAAGGAGGAAATCCTTGTAATTGTTTAAATGCACGAGCAAAAGAATTTGGTGAATCGTAGCCGTATTTCACTGCCACATAAATGACTTTCATCCCAGCTTGCAAGTCACTTCCAGCCAATGAAATCCGTCGCTTTCTAACATACTCAGATAAAGGAATACCCACCATGTAAGAAAAAATTCTCTGATAATGATACTCTGAACAATAAGCAATTCGTGCAATTTCTTTAGTAGATATTACTTGTGTTAAATGTGTTTCAATGTATTCCAACGTATTTTCTAAACGTTCAACCCATTCCATGTAGAATCAACTCCTATATTTAGTATAAGCTTTTGACGAAATAAGTAGCGCACTTTCTTTGCCCGATTTTGTATGATTCAAAAAGCCGGTCGATGATTTACTATTCTGTATAATAAACAGTATACCTCAAAAGGGATGAGAATTACTTTTCTTTTAATGAAATAAAAAAATATCCCCAATAAATTAGTCTTTATACTAATTTATTGGGGACTCGCAGATTATTCTGAATCTGCTTTATCAAAATATTTTTCTTCCGCTTCTTTGCGTGCTGCAATAGCATCTTCTAATTCATCAAAATAACTATTAAGCACAACCACTTTGTCTTTTTTTAACACTGCACGAAATCTTAACGTATTAACGTTATAAGTGATTCCTTCGTGATTAAATGATTCAAAGTAGTTTTCTAGTATTTTTTCTATTTCTTCAATAGAAAGATTTTTATTTTTTGCTAAGTTTATCAATCTGTTTTTTTGCTGTATGGTCAACTCTTCTATGCGGAATGGAAACTTCTCATATAACAATTCTCTGTCATCATTAATATACTGCATAGCAATCCTCTTTTCTGGCTAGTTTTATTTGTACCGACATCAGTATATCAAATTCCCCATTTTATTTACACTAAAAAACTCAAAGTTAAAAAATTGATGAGGGATTAAGCGCTTTCTATTCAAATTTAAGAAAGAATTGCACTTTTTATTAGCTATTAAGAGTAGGGAAACGATATTTGCTTAAAGGGAACAATTTTTTTAGTTTTTAAGATGAAATTTAGTATAAAGCAATGCTTGAAGCTAGTATTTTTTGTCATTATTACGAGATGAAATGGTGAAAATATTACGATAGCAAGCAAATATTCTCTTAAGAACCGGAAATTTCAAGTAATTTGTAGCTATGAAAGCAGAAAAAAAGAGGGAAACTGAAATTTAATTAAAATTTATGAACTATTTTAATTAAATTATGCTATAATGATAGGTAAGTATTATTATTGCGATGATTATTAATTAAGTTATCAAATTCTTTCCTAATTCTAATAGTGAAAATACGTCAAAAAGAGTAGCTTTGCTCTCAGATAATCACTCTATGCCTAATTCGAAAACAACATCGTTCAATGAAATCTCTGATTAATGCAACTCACGGCATTAAGAAAAACATAAAGCATAAAGTAATTAGACTAGCAAGACTACATAGAGAATTTTTGTGAATAATATGGAGGATCGATTAGGAGTATAGGGAGTTATTTTTAGGAAAGAGCGATTGCTTGGTAATGAGAAGAGTGGGATGATACGATAGATTTGAGACTTTTAGTGGGATATTAATTGAAATAGAAAAATGTTATTATTTTAAAGGGATTTGTCTTTAAAAAAGAAAAGTCACCAAATATTGATGACTGTTCTTTTTTGTAAAATTCTTGTATGGATTTAGAATTTACCAAGGCGCGTTTCCATAAGGAACTATTTCAATGATAAAATTGATAAGCATGATCTTCACCCCTTTCGATTTTATTATACCACTATATAGTTTTAATATGTATAGGTTATGAAAAAATATTGATAGGAGAACTGAATATGAAAGTTGCAGGAGAAAAAATAAAAATTGCTAGAAAAGAAAAAAGGTTATCACAAGCTGAATTAGCTAAAGGAATCTGTACACAAGCAACAGTTAGTAATATAGAGAATAAGAATGTCTGCGATAGCTTAGATATTTTTTCCTCAGTCTGTTTACGATTGGATTTACAAGTAGAAGAATGTATTGAGAACTCTAATGAACATAGATTAGAGAATATGTTAAATAAAATAGAGAATTTATGTGATGTTTTTAAGTATAAAGAAGCATATACAATGTTGAATGATTATAAAGAGGATATTTCGACATCAAACTATATTTTGGAGACAAAATTTTTCTATTATAAAGGAGTAACTAGCCTTTTAGGTGCTAAAAATAATAGTGAAGCTTTATTTTATTTGCATAGAGGTTCAGAGATTGATAGAGAAGTCAATGTTTATAATATATTAAGTGTAAATACAGTAGGTACTTTGTATGTAATGCAGGGAGATTTAAGGAAAGCTAAAGTTTATTTTGATAAGTCACTGGAGCTTTTAGGTAGATTTACTCAGGACATTCCAACTCAAGTTTGCAAAATTTATTATAGTTCTGCTAAGTTTTATTCATTGATTAAAGATTATTCTAAGAGTTATGAATTATGTATTCAAGGTATTGATTTAAATAAAAAGTACAATACTAATTATTCTTTAGATAAGCTTCTTTACGAAAAATCTTTTAATAAATATATGTTAGATAAAAATGCGGAAGAAGATTACAAAGCAGCTTACTATTTTGCTAAATTTTTTGGGAACGATAAACTAATTTCTGTTATTAAAAAGGATATTGAAGAATTCAACTATTCATTGTAACTATTTTGAAAAAGTAATTTATTTATGTTTAAATTTTAATAAAAAACGTTAATAGTCAACAATTGATTATTAACGTTTTTTGTATTGAAGTTTTTTCAACAGTTTTATCCAATGTTAATATTATTTTTTAACTTTATGATATTCCTTAAGTAACTCGAATTTAGTCTTACCAAAACTGCTTATAACTAAAAAAATATTATTAAACTAGAATCTTTTATTTATTTTCTTTTCAAAATATCTTTATTATTGAATTTATTTTTTTGTTGGATTTTTAGTAGAGAATGATGGTAAAATGATTATATTGGGATTTGAATTTAAGAAGATTTTTTTGGAAGGGAATATGTTATGAGGGTTTTAGGGATGAAAGTTAGAGATTCTAGAAAAAAGCAGCGCCTGTCTCAAAAGGCTTTAGCAGAAGGAATCTGCACTCAAGCGACAATTAGCAAAATTGAAAATAAAAATAGATGTGAAAGCTTAGATGTTTTTTCCTCCGTTTGTTCAAAGCTGGGATTAATTGTTTCTGATTGTCTGGAAAAATCAAATGAACAGGAGCTAGAGAAAATATTAGATGATGTAGAAAGCTTATGCGAACAGATGGAGCATAGGCAAGCTTACCAACTTCTTAAGAAATCTGATATAAATAGTGATCTGATTTCTGATGATCTTAAAATAAAATATCTCTACTATAAAGGCTCAACCTGCTTACTTACAGAATTTAATTATAAGCAAGCAATGATCTATTTAAATCAGGGGATTAAGATAATTAAAAAGCCAACGATTTATAACCTACTGAGTATGAATGCGATTGGAATTTCCTATCACCTTCAGGGGAAAATGAATCAAGCTAGAGAGTACCATGAAAAAGCCTATGAAATGATAGGACAACTTTTTGTTGACAAGCTACCAAGAGTGGCTTGTCGGTTGTTTTATAACTTAGCAAAGTTTTATTCTGAATGCAGAGACTATGAAAGAAGTATTCAATTATGTAATCAGGGAATTGAACTAAGCAAAGAGTTAAATTTCACATTCAATGTTGATGTATTACTATATGAGAAAGCCTATAATGAATATCATTTAAATGGGACTATTGAAGGCTACAAAATAGCTTACTATTTTACAGACTTTATGAATCATAAAGTCTTGATGGAAATAATCAAAAAAAATATGAAGGAATATAATATTCAGCTTTAATAGGAATTATTATACATAATGCTAATTTTAAGAACTGTGATTTCACTATTTAAAAAATAGGAGGAGTTAAATGAAGGTTTTAGGAAAGAAAATTCGAGAAAGAAGGAAAGAAAAAAAGTTATCTCAAATAGGATTAGCAGAAGGAATCTGTACCCAAGCGACAGTTAGCAAAATTGAAAATAAAAATAGATGTGAGAGCTTGGATGTGTTTTCTTCGATTTGCTCAAAGTTAGGTTTATCTGTTTTTGAGTGCTTAGAAGAAACTTATGAACAAGAAATAGACCGGATTTTAACTAATGTGGAATACTTGTGTGAGCAAGTAAGACACAGGGAAGCTTATGAACTTATTTATCAATACAATTTAGAAGGAAAATTCATAAGTCAAACTACCAAAATAAAATTCTTATATTATCGTGGGTTAACAAGTCTTCTTGGAAAATCTAAGTATGAAGAAGCAAAAAAATATTTAAGCCAAGGCGTAAACATAGAAAAACAACTTAATATTTACAATATCTTAAGTATGAATGCGATTGGTATTTTATATCAGTTACAAGAAAACTGGCAACAAGCGAAGGTATATAATGAAAAAGCATACAAAATGGTTCTTGATTTTCCTGATGATGAGTTACCAGCCATCGCCTGTAAGCTATTTTATAATTTAGCAAAATATTATTCTGCAGTAAGGGATTATGAAAGAAGTATTTTTTTGTGTGATGAAGGGATTAGGCTAAGTAAAAAAGAACATACTATATTTGGATTAGATGTCCTACTCTATGAAAAAGCTTATAATGAATTTTATTTGTACGGTACCACGGAAAGCTACAAATTCGCTTATTATTTTTCAGAATTTGCCAATCGTGAGGGCATGAAAAAGTTTTTAGAAAAAGAATTTAAAAAATATAATATTGAGTTGGAAAGACAGGTTTACTACTACCATAGTACTTGTTATTGAACCAAAACTATTGATTGAAATAAGTCAATCATTACAAACTAATAAAGTCAGAATTCTTTAGGTCAGACATAAATTAAAAAGGAGGAAACAATCTAAATAATTAATAGTTGGGAGAACTTAAATTGAAGGTATTAGGGGAAAAAATTCAGCAAGCAAGAAAAATGCACCGACTATCACAATCAGCCTTAGCAGCAGGAATTTGTACGCAAGCGACAATCAGTAAAATTGAAAATAAGAATAGGTGTGAAAGTTTAGACGTTTTTTCTTCTATTTGTTCAAAATTAGAATTATCTGTTTTTGAGTGCTTAGAAGAATCTTATGAACAAGAAACAGAACGGATTTTAACGGTTGTTGAAAAATTACGTGAGCAATTAAGAGCCTACGAAGCGCATGAAATTCTGGAAGAATATAATTTCAAAGAAGATAAATTGAGTTATTTTACTAAAACTAAATTTCTATACTACAAAGGCTCAACTTCGTTGCTTGGGAAATCTGATTTTGAAGGAGCAATAGCATATTTAAAACAGGTAGTTAGGATGAAGAACAAAACAAATATTTATCATATATTGAGTATGAATGCCATTGGGGTTTCTTATGAACTGCAAGGAAAGTATCGAGAGGCAGCTAAATATAATGAGAAAGCGTATCAGATGCTGAATGATTTTCCTGATGATGAGTTACCAGTTGTAGCTAGTCGGTTATTTTATAATTTAGCAAAATATTATTCTTCTTTAAAAGATTACGAGCGAAGCATTGAACTGTGTGAAGAAGGGATAAAATTATGTAAACGCAAGAATACTATCATGGGAGTAGATGTTTTACTCTATGAAAAAGCCTATAATGAATATCATTTAAATGGAGCTATTGAAGGCTACAAATTAGCGTACTATTTTACAGACTTTATGAATCACAAAGTCTTGATGGAAACAATTAAGAAAAATATGAAGGAATACAATATTCAGCTTTAAGAAGAGTCATTTTACATAACGCTAGATAAGGAGCTATAATCTCACTATTTTAAAAAGTAGGAGGAGTTTAATGGAGGTTTTAGGTAAGAAAATTCGAGAAAGAAGGAAAGAAAAAAAGTTATCTCAAATTGAATTAGCAGCAGGAATTTGTACCCAAGCGACCGTCAGTAAAATTGAATGCAAGAATAGATGTGAGAGCCTAGATGTGTTTTCTTCGATTTGCGCAAAGTTAGGTTTGTCTGTTTTTGAATGCTTAGAAGAAACGTATGAACAAGAAATAATCAGTTTATTAGATCATGTAGAAAATCTATCTGAAGTAGTAAAACATAAAGAAGCTTATGAAATTTTCAGTAAATATGAAGTTGATGTAGAGAAGTTAAATCCTTTTATTCAGACAAAATATTTCTATTATAAAGGAAGTACATCGCTACTTGGGGCATCCCTTTTTGAAGAGGCGCTAGTATATTTAGAACAGGGCATTATTATAAAAAATGAACCGACAATTTATAACATATTGAGCATGAATGCTATTGGTATTCACTATGAATTACAAGAGAAATTCGATAAAGCAAGAGGCTATAATGAGAGAGCTTACAAGATGATTAGGGAAATTTCTGAGAGGGAGTTACCACTAGTGGCATGCAAACTATTTTTTAATTTAGCTAAATTTTATTCTTCGTTGAAAGATTATAAAAGAAGTATTCAATTATGCAATCAAGGAATTAATTTATGTAAAAGTAAAAATTCTATTACATTGCTTGATAATCTTCTATACGAAAAAGCGTATAATGAATATTTTTTAACTGGCGAGACTGAAGGGTATCGAATCGCCTATTATTTTACAAAATTTGTAAACCATGAGTATATGATGAATTGTATAAAAAAAGATATGAAAGATTATCAAATTAAGCTATAGGGTGGTGTAGAGAGTATATGGAAATTTTAGGAAATAAATTTCGGGAAGCGAGAAAAAGAAAGCGGTTGTCTCAAACAGCCCTTGCAGCAGGAATCTGCACCCAAGCGACCGTTAGTAAAATAGAAAATAAGAATAGGTGTGAGAGTCTAGATATTTTTTATTCTCTTTGTACAAAATTAGACATTTTAGTTGAAGAATACTTGGTGGAGAATGAAGAGCAAGAGTTAACCAAAATTTTGGATGATGTGGAATATCTTTGTAATAATAACAAATGTAAAGAAGCATTCGAGCTACTCGAATGCTATGGGGATAAGGATGTAGTTAACTTAAGCAATGATTTAGCAGTTCGATATCTTTATTATAAGGGAAGAACTAGTTCAAATGGTATGTCATATTATAAACAAGGTTTGGCTTACTTAAATCAAGCCAAGAGCTTGTCGAAAAAAACTAGTGTTTACAGCTTATTAATTGAAAATGCAATTGCTGCAACCTATATGTTAAACGGAGAAGGCTTGAAAAAAGCGCAGCTTCATTTTGAAAGAATTAATCAAATGCTTCAAGAATTTTCTGAAGAATTGCTTCCGCCTATAATATGTGGACTTTATTATAATTTAGCAAAGTACTTTTCTGAATTAAAAGAATATCAAAAAAGTATAGATTTATGCAATGCAGGAATTAGGATCAATAAACGGACAAATTCAAATGTTTATTTGGTCTTTTTATTATACGAAAAAGCTTACAATGAATTTTATTTGGATGGAACTGAAGAAGGCTATCGCATTGCCTATTACATGTCAGAATTCATTAACCATGAATATATATTGGGCTGTATAAAAAAAGACATGAATAAATATAATATTGAGCTTTGAATCTATAAGTGGAGGTTGACTTTTGTATGAATAAGGAGGCAAGCGCATGAAGGTATTAGGAAATAAATTTCGGGAAGCTAGAAAAAATCAGCGGTTATCTCAAACTGTACTGGCAGCAGGAATCTGTACCCAAGCGACTGTTAGCAAAATTGAAAATAAAAATAGGTGTGAAAGCCTAGATATTTTTTATTCTTTATGTTCAAAGCTTAACGTAAAAGTGAATGACTATTTAGCAGATAATACGGAGCAAGAATTAGAATCTTTATTGGAGCAAGTTGAGGAACTTTGCAATCTTTTTAATTACAAAGAAGCCTATGAGCGTTTAAACAATTATCCTGTTGATTTAGAGGGAATGGCTACTGATTTAGCAGTCAAATATTTTTATTATAAAGGAACTACTAGTGCAATAGGGATGGAAAATTTTGAAGACGCCTTGGCCAATTTAAATCAAGCTGAGTCGATAAATAGGAAATCTGATTTTTATAGTATATTAATAATAAATAGTATTGCTGTGACGTATATCCTTAGTGAAGGACTTGAAAAATCTCAACCGTATTTTGAGAAAACCTATCAAATGCTTCAAGAATATCCCAAAAATAAATTATCCGCTAACGCTGCGATTCTCTATTATCGTTTAGCAAAATACTATTCAAAAATAAAAGCGTATCAAAAAAGCATTCAATTATGTGATAAGGGAATCCAACTATGTAAGGAAGCCAGTTCTAATAGTTGTTTGGATTTATTACTCTATGAAAAAGCTTACAACGAATACTTTTTGAATGGAACGAAAGAATGGTACAAAATCGCTTATTACTTTACTGATTTTATTAATCACGAAGAAATGATGAAATACATTAAACAAGACATTGCAAAATACAAAGTCGAATTATGAAGAGGGGAGGAGAAAATGAAGGTTTTAGGAAATAAATTTCGGGAAGCTAGAAAAAAGCAACGGTTATCTCAAACAGCACTGGCAGCAGGAATTTGCACCCAAACCACCGTTAGCAAAATCGAAAATAGAAACAGGTGTGAAAGTCTAGATATTTTTTATTCTCTTTGTTTAAAATTAGGTGTAGCGGTAAATGATTACTTAGCGGAAAATAAGGAGCAAGAATTAGAGCGAATCCTTGATGAGGTAGAAGTGTTGTGCATTGGTTTTAAGCCTGAGTTAGGGTATAAGATGCTTTCTAATTATTTCGTAGATGTTAGTCAATTGCCAGATTCTTTGGCAATTAAGTATTTCTATTATATGGGGGCAACAAGAACACTAAGCATGAACGGTTTTAAAGAAGCACTTTTTTATTTAAGCCAAGCTGAGAAACTAATCCAGAAAAATAACATATATAACATAATGAGTACTAACGCTATTGGGATAACTTATCTATTGAGTGAAAGTATGGAAAAGGCTCAGCCATATTTTGAAAAGGCCAATCAAATGCTTCAAGAATTCCCCGAAGACGCACTACCTGCTATCGCTTGTGGTCTCTATTATAATTTAGCAAAATATTATTCTGAACTGAAAGAATATCAGAAAAGTATTGAACTTTGTGACGCGGGTATTAAGTTAAGCAGGAAAGAAGAGACAAATATCTACTTAGATGCGCTACTTTATGAGAAGGCCTACAACGAATTCTATTTAAATGGAACAGCGGAAAGCTATAAAACGGCCTACTATTTTACACGTTTTATTGAAAATCAACATATTTTGGGTCATGTCATAAAGGACATGGAGAGATATGACATTGCATTATAAGAGCGTATCTAAAAACTTGAATAGATGAACGGAAATTTTCCAAATAAAAAAATGCAGCCTCTTTAAGTGACGATACTTTCGAGTCTGCATTTTTTATTTATATTTTTAAGAACGACTAGCTATTTTCTTAGCTTTCTCTGTATTGGCAAAATGTAACTTAGCAAATTTTCCTAACAACTCAATGCCACCTTTTTCTAACACTCTAGCTGCTAACTTATCAGCGTTAGCACCAGCGCCGGAAGGGACTTTAAATCCTAATTCAATGGATTCTTTGTCAAGTTCTTCTAAAAACGCCGCGCGACTAATAATTGAGGCTGCTGCAACAGCCATGTGGTATTGTTCTCCTTTTGTAACGAAATATAGCTTTTCTTGCACTTGGTGTTGTTCTGATTTTACATATTTGCGATAATTTGCTTCTGGCGTAAACTGATCTATTAAAATCGCTTCTGGTTTTTCAGGAGCTAATTCTTTCAATAAAAGAAAAATTGCCTGATTGTGTAGAGCGACTTTCATATGAACGGCATTGTATTTCGGTTGAATTTGGTTATATTTTTCTGGTTCTACAATCAACAATTTGTAAGGAATGGTTTCTTTTATAACCGCAGACAATGTAACAATTTGCGGATCTGTTAATTCTTTGGAATCTTTGACTCCCAATGCTTTCAGCTTTGCAACCATCGTTTTGTCCACATAGGCAGCACAAACGGTTACAGGGCCAAAATAACTGCCATTTCCTACTTCGTCACTTCCTAAAACAGAGAGTTGACTAAAGTTTGCTGGTAAAGTAGTCGCAGATTTTCCGCCGTTGCTTTTTTTTGTTTTTGGCTTAGAAGGTGTTCCTTCCCACAAAGCGGCTTCTCTTTCTGCATCGACACCTTGAAACATTACTTTTCCAGAATTATACGCAGTAATCGTCGTCATACCAATTCGAGCAACGAAATTAGTATATGGTACTACTTTATCTAAACGGTAATTCCCATAGTAATCCGCTATTTTTTTCATTGTAGTACTATCCACTTTAATCACTTGATTTTGACTCATTCAAAGACCTCACTTTTTTGTTCTATTTATTAGGGGATATTCAGCATTTTGCTGTTGACGTTTCTTATCTTAAAGCAAAAGGAGTGAAAAAGAAAGCGTAGCATTAATTATTTATTCCGCATTCGCTACCATGAGGAAGAGAAAAATAAAGATATTTTTATAAATACATAAGAAAAGCAACTTAATTCTTTCCAAAAGTTGAGTTTTCTAGCGCTTTATGGTATCATACATAATAGTAATGATACCAGTGAGGGAGTGAGCGGATTTCTGCTCACTCTTTTTGATGGAATGACTCAGTTATTCTAGTTTTCTAATGGATCGTTACACTAATCTCGAAGGAGGCGAAATTTTTGAGTAGTGTTGTGGAAACTGTCACTGAGTTAGTCACTCCCATCTTAGAAAAGCAAAATTTTGAACTTGTAGAAGTAGAGTTTGTTAAGGAAGGAAAGAATTGGTTTCTGCGTGTCTTTATAGACAAAGACGGTGGTATCGATATTGAAGAATGCGCGTTTGTTAGTGAACAACTAAGCGAGCGTTTGGATACAATTGATCCAGATCCGATTCCTCAAGCTTATTTTCTCGAAGTATCCTCACCGGGAGCAGAACGTCCATTGAAAAAAGAGAGCGATTATCAGAACGCTTTAGGAGCGTATATTCATATCTCATTGTATCAAGCAGTGGACGGAGAGAAACAATTTGAAGGAACCCTTGAAACACTTAATGAAGAACAACTAACATTAAAGATCAAAATTAAAACAAGAGAAAAAGAACTGACATTTGAACGGAAAAATATTGCTAAAGCTCGTTTAGCGATTCAATTTTAAAAACAAGTTCTAACGGGTACTCTCGATTATTTAGATAATCGAGAAACAGCTCGTTCAGCTTTCAATAAAAACGTAGGAGGAAGAGGTAAAAAAATGGGCAAAGAAATGTTAAACGCATTAGATACACTAGAAGCTGAAAAAGGTATTTCTAAGGAGATTGTGATTGAAGCGTTGGAAGCTGCGTTAGTTTCTGCATACAAAAGACATTACGGACAGGCAACAAACGTGGAGGTAGAATTTGAACCTAAAAAAGGAAACATCCATGTTTATGCTGTGAAAGAAGTGACAGAAGAAGTATTTGATTCTCAATTGGAAGTTTCATTAAAAGATGCGATGGCAGTTAACAAAGCATATGAACTTGGAGATAAAATTCGTTTTGAAGTAACACCGAAAGATTTTGGACGAATTGCTGCTCAAACAGCGAAACAAGTTATTTTGCAACGTGTTCGTGAAGCGGAAAGAACCATTATCTACAACGAGTTTAGCGAATATGAAAATGATATTATGCAAGGGATTGTTGAACGACAAGATCGCCGTTACATTTATGTGAACTTAGGTAAAATAGAAGCGGTGTTGTCTAAGCAAGATCAAATGCCAAATGAATTTTATCAACCTCACGATCGCATTAAAGTTTATGTATCTAAAGTAGAAAATACGTCTAAAGGACCACAAGTTTTTGTTAGCCGTAGTCATCCAGATTTACTGCGCCGCTTATTTGAACAAGAAATTCCAGAAGTTTATGATGGAATTGTTGAAATTGTTAGTGTGGCTCGTGAAGCGGGAGATCGCTCAAAAGTAGCAGTACGTTCTAACGATGCGAACATAGATCCAGTGGGTACTTGTGTAGGACCAAAAGGACAAAGGGTTCAAGCGATTGTGAATGAACTAAAAGGTGAAAATATGGACATTGTTGAATGGAATGAAGATCCAGCTATTTTCATTAGCAATGCGTTAAATCCAGCACAAGTTGTAGATGTTATTTTTGACCCAACGAATAGCAAAGCTTGTACGGTGGTAGTACCAGATTATCAACTATCTTTAGCTATTGGAAAACGTGGGCAAAACGCCCGTCTAGCTGCTAAATTAACTGGCTTTAAAGTAGACATTAAATCAGAGTCAGACATGGAAGACTACTACGCAAAACAAGAAGAAACTGAATACCGTGAAGAGGCAGAAGAAGCTTACGATGAAGCGATTGTGGCATCTGATATGACTGAAGATGATTATGAGAACGTTGCTTTTGAAGAAAAATCAGAAGAAAACGAAGAATAAACGAAGCGTTTTGGAGGGGATTAAATGAAAAAAAGAAAAATTCCAATGCGTAAATCTGTTGTTTCAGGTGAAATGAAACCTAAAAAAGAATTAGTTCGGATTACTCGTTCCAAAGAAGGCGAAGTAACCATCGATTCAAGTGGAAAAATGCCTGGTCGAGGTGCGTATATTTCTCTTGAGCCAAAAGAAGTACAAGAAGCTTGGGACAAACATATTTTAGATCGTGTACTAGAAACAACGTTGAGTGATACTTTTTATCAAGAACTATTAGACTATGTTGAACATCAAAAAGCACGTAAAGAGTTGTTTGGTAATGAATAAAGAAAAGATTTTAAACCTATTGGGAATTGCCATGAGAGCTGGAAAGCTAGTAACTGGTGAAGAGTTGACACTTCGGGATGTTCGTAGTAACCAAACAAAATTTGTTTTTGTCGCTGCGGATGCAAGTGAAAATACTAGAAAGAAAATCAAGGACAAATGTTCTTATTATAACGTTCCATGGAATGAGTCGTTCATTCAATCAGAGATTAGCCAAGCGATTGGTAGAACACGCATGGTTATTGGAATCAACGATCAAGGATTTGCGACTAAATTCAAGGAACTAATCAAAGGTTAGGAAGGTGATTGCATGGGAAAAAAGAGAATTTATGAATTAGCAAAAGAAATCAATCAGTCGAGTAAAGATGTCGTAGAGAAAGCACATGCATTAGGAATGGACGTCAAGAATCACATGGGGGCCATTTCTTCTGATGATGAGTCAAAACTACGTCAAGCTTTCGGAGGAAACAAAGCACCTCAGGGGAAAACAGCACCTGTTGCTAAACCGCAACAGCAAGCAGAAAAACCTAAAACAGGGCAAACACAAGTAAAACCAGCAAATCCAAAGCCAGTTAACCAGCAACATCAAAGCAATCGACCAAATCAAAGCCAAAATCAACGACCAAATAATAATCAAAATAGACCACAACAATCGAATGGTCAGCAACAACGTCCTCAAAATGGACAAAACCGTGGAGGGCAGGGGAACAATACGCAGAATAATCAGAATCGTCCAAGTAATCAAGGACAACAAAACAGACCGCAACAAAATAGACCACAGACAGGTCAAAATAATCAGCAAAGACCAAATAATCAAAATAGAAATACACAAGGAACAAATCAAGGACAACAGAATAATCGTCCAGCACAAACACAAAATACACAGAATCGTCCGCAACAAGGTCAAACTACTCAAAATCGCTCAACTGGCGGTCAAGGAACACAAACGCAAGGACAGAATCAAAACAGAACCAACAATACTCAAAATCGTAATAGCGGCTTCGGTGGTGGCCAAAACCGCAACAACCGTAGCAACTACAATAATCAAAACCGTAATAAGTTTAATAAAAAAGGTAAAAAAGGCAAGTATCATCAAGAGTCTCAAAAACCAGCAGTGCCAGCACGTAAATTCCGTGAATTGCCAGATGTACTAGAATATACAGAAGGGATGAACGTTGCGGATATCGCGAAAAAGATTCACCGCGAGCCAGCTGAAATCATCAAAAAGTTATTTATGATGGGTGTTATGGTTAACCAAAACCAATCATTAGATAAAGAAACAATTGAGCTTCTAGCTGTAGATTATGGAATGGAGCCACAAGAAAAAATTCAAGTTGACTTGGCTGACATTGATAAATTCTTTGAACCAGAAGCAGTTGTCGAGGAAAGTCTAGTCAATCGTCCTCCAGTTGTAACGATTATGGGACACGTTGACCACGGGAAAACAACTTTATTAGATACGTTAAGAAACTCACGAGTTACTTCAGGTGAAGCTGGAGGAATTACTCAACATATTGGTGCGTATCAAATTGACATTGATGGCAAACCAATCACTTTCTTAGATACCCCAGGACACTCGGCTTTTACTAGCATGCGTGCTCGTGGAGCCAGTATTACTGATATTACAATTTTAGTTGTCGCAGCAGATGATGGAGTAATGCCGCAAACTGTCGAAGCGATTAACCATGCCAAAGCAGCAGAAGTGCCAATTATTGTTGCAGTAAACAAGGTTGATAAGCCAGGTGCAAATCCTGATAATGTGAAGCAAGCGTTAAGTGAACATGGTCTAATCCCAGAAGAATGGGGCGGCGATACAATCTTTGTAAATATCTCAGCTAAATTTAACCAAAATATTGATGAGTTATTAGAAAATATTTTACTAATTGCTGAAGTTGAAGACTTGAAAGCTAACCCTGAACAAAAAGCGATTGGAACTGTAATTGAAGCGCGTTTAGATAAAGGAAAAGGTCCTGTTGCGACATTACTTGTACAACAAGGGACGCTTAGAGTCGGTGATCCAATCGTTGTAGGGAATACCTTTGGGCGTGTTCGTGTAATGACAAATGATATCGGTCGTCGCGATAAAGAAGCTGGTCCAGCTACACCAGTAGAAATTACTGGATTAAATGATGTTCCTCAAGCGGGTGATCGTTTCGTCGTCTTTGAAGATGAAAAAACAGCACGTCAAGCAGGGGAAGAACGTGGCAAACGTGCCTTGTTAGAACAACGTTCAGCAAGTAGTCGTGTAACCTTAGATAACCTATTTGAAAGTCTTAAAGAAGGCGAACTAAAAGAAGTTAATGTAATTATCAAAGCGGACGTGCAAGGTTCAGCAGAAGCTTTAGCAGCAAGCTTACAAAAAATTGATGTTGAGGGTGTTCGTGTGAAGATCGTTCACTCGGCTGTAGGAGCTATCAATGAAAGTGACGTTACTCTTGCTGCGGCAAGTAATGCGATAATCATTGGCTTTAACGTTCGACCTACTCCGCAAGCGAAACAACAAGCAGAACAAGAAGAAGTCGATATTCGTCTGCACCGTATCATTTATAAAGCGATTGATGAAATCGAAACGGCAATGAAGGGAATGCTTGATCCAGAGTTTGAAGAAAAAATTACGGGTCAAATGGTTGTTCGTGAACTTTACAAGGTATCAAAAGTTGGAACAATTGCAGGTTGTTACGTTACTGAAGGGTCAATCAGACGTGATAGTGGTGTACGTGTCATTCGTGATGGTATCGTGATTTTAGAAGGAAAACTAGCAAGCTTGAAGCGTTTTAAAGATGATGCGAAAGAAGTTAAACTAGGCTTCGAGTGTGGCGCAATGATCGAAAACTTTAATGATTTAAAAGTGGATGATATCATTGAAGGTTTTGTGATGGAAGAAATCAAAAAATAAAAGAAAAGAAGGATAATTAGTATGGCAAATTACCGAGACCGTCGAGTAGGTCAGGAAATTATGCGAGAAATCAACGACATTTTAAGACGTCGGGTGAGAGATCCTCGTGTCCAAGAAATCACAATTACAGATGTTCGTGTAACTGGTGACTTACAACAAGCGACAATATATTATAGTTTGTTATCTGATTTAGCTTCCGATCAACAAAAAGCACAACAAGGGTTAGATAAAGCAAAAGGACTAATTCGTAGAGAGTTAGGGCAACGTTTAACGCTTTATAAAACGCCAGAATTAATTTTTGAACGTGATGCATCCGTCCAGTACGGAAATCATATCGATGAGTTGATTCGTAAGCTGAATCAAGAATAAAAAGATAGGCAATCTCCTGATAAAAATAGGGGGTTGCCTTTTTTGTGTAAACATATGTTATGCTGTATCGTTGTCAATTTATTTATTGAGTCTAGCTATTGAATATAAGATAATGGAAGGAAAGACTAATCTCTGGTTTTATGATTAAATTGAATGAGGGGTTCTGAATGTAAATAAAATAATGTTCAAATTCAAAGAAAGTAGGTAAAGAAGATGTCAGATTGGAATACTTTGTTTCATGATAAAAAGAATATAGAAATGGCTCCTGAACCGGAAGTAGTTAAGTTTATTGAACTCTTAGCAAGGAAATTTCCAAATGAGAAGGAAAGGAGAGTTTGGGATTTAGGTTGTGGTGCTGGACGTCATAGTGTCGTGATGGGCAAACTAGGATGTGAAGTTTTTATCAGCGATAATTCTAATAAAGCAATAGAATTGACTAAGGAAAAATTGGATGATAATAAGATTTTTTATACTGATGCATTGTCTTCAATGGAAAATTAACCATGGGAAAAGAAAGAATTTTTGCATGGTGTTTTTAGTTGGGCTGTTCTCCAGCATAATACCTTAGATAAAATAATTGAATCTATTAATTGCATACACAAATCACTCATTACGGGAGGATATTTTTTAGGAACTATTAAATCTACAAAAGCTGATTTATTTGGAAAAGGGAAAGAAATTGAAAAAAATACATTTATTTTAGATTTAGGAAAAGAAGAAGGTATTCCACATCATTATTTTGATGTGGAGGGAGTAAAACAAATCTTTTCTGATGATAAATGGGAAATAATCATACTCGCTGAGCAAGTAGTAAACTACGTATCGACAATAGACAAATTTTGGGAAATTAATCCATTTAGATACACTACATGGTGCATACTTGCAAGGAAAAGATAGGAGAGAGAAGTGGATTTAAATTGACTGACAAGTTTCAATCAATAGAAGTATAAATGAAAGAAAAAAGGAATAATCGTCTCTATTACTTGATGAACCTACAACTAGTTTACATCAGCATGATGTTCTTGAAAGTAATCAATATTTTAAAAAGACTTGTCAAAAAAGGAAACAGCGTTTTTGTAATTGAGCATAATTTAAATGTCATCTCGCAAGCAGACTATATTATTGATATGGGAATACAAGGTGGTAAATATAGAGGCAACATTATTGCTGAGGGAACGCCACGAAAAGTCATTGAATCAAAAGATAGTCTGACAGCTTCGGTTTTGAGAGAATATTTATGAAAAGGTGATGACAACAAACCTAAACGTAAGCGAGAAAAACGAAGGGAAAGGTCTATCATTTTGCATACAGGATAGATTTTTTTGAGAAAAAACAGCACTTGGAAATGCTACACAAGAACCATCTATGCTATAATATACAAGTTGCTAAGGCTGATTGTTCTTTGAGTCAAAGGAAAGGCGACTAGTTATAACAATGGAATTGGAGGCACGAAAATGGAAGGCATTTTACCTTTATGGAAAGAACCTGGCATGACGAGTCATGATTGTGTTTTTAAGTTAAGGAAAATTTTACATACAAAAAAAATCGGTCATGGAGGCACGTTAGATCCAGATGTTGCAGGTGTTTTACCTATCTGTATTGGCAAAGGAACGAAAGTCATTGAGTATATGGTAGATTCAGGGAAAACATATGAAGGGGAAATCACACTAGGTTTTTCTACGACAACCGAAGATGCCAGTGGAGAAATCGTTGAAAAGAAACCACTTCTAAGAGCTTTGTCGGTGCAGGAAATAGATCAAGCGATGAGGAAAATGACAGGAGAAATTACGCAAATTCCTCCGATGTTTTCGGCGGTAAAAGTCAATGGAAAACGTCTCTATGAATATGCTAGAAACGGGGAAGAAGTAGAACGACCTGTTCGGAAAGCGCAAATTTATTCTTTTGAGCGAACTAGTGAGCCTATTTTTAATGAGGAATCAGGAACTCAAAGTTGGAGTTTTAGAGTAGTCTGTGGAAAAGGGACTTACGTTCGGACATTATCTGTTGATACAGGAGAACGTTTAGGATTTCCAGCTCATATGTCAAAATTAGTTCGTACTGCAAGTGGTGGATTAGAAGCAAAGCAATGTTTGACTTTGGATCAGGTAGCTGAAAAAATGTCGTCAGAAACTATAAATGACTTTTTGTTGCCAATCGAAGTAGCTATCAAGCAATTTAAGAGAATTGATCTTTCAGACAGCTTATACGAAAAAGTGAAAAATGGTGTTCCTTTGACCAAAAAAGAGCTTGGATTGGTGGAGATGCCACAAGAATTAGTGGCTCTTTATTATAACGATCAGGTTGTTAGTTTATATATGGCTCATCCTAGTAAAAAAGACTTGCTAAAACCAAGTAAAGTATTGAGAAATAACTAATAGAAAGAAGTTTTATGATATGCAAATTATTCCAATTCATCATCCCTATGATCCGAAAATGATTCCTGTAGACGAGATAGTTATGGTTTTAGGTTTTTTTGATGGGGTTCATAAAGGGCATCAAAAAGTAATTGAAACGGGACGTAAAATTGCTAAAGAAAGAAACTTAAAGTTAGCGGTTATGACTTTTAACCAGCATCCTTCAATTGTTTTTCAAAAAGTTTTGCCTGAAAATATGAAATATTTAAATAGTTTACCTCAAAAAGAACAATTAATGGAAAGTTTGGGTGTAGACATTTTATACGTTATTGAGTTTACTTCAGCCTTTGCTCGTTTGGCACCACAAGAATTTGTGGATCAGTATATTGTTGGGTTGCATGGGAAAGTCGCAGTTTCTGGTTTTGATTATACCTACGGGCCAAAAGAAATTGCTGGTGTAGAACAATTGCCTACGTATGCGAAAAATCGCTTTGAAGTAGTTACGGTTTCCAAAGAAGAAAGTGATGGGGAGAAGATTAGTTCAACTCGTATTCGTGAAATGATGGAAGCTGGAAATATGGAAGAAGTGACGAATCTTTTAGGCTATGTTTATGAAATTGAAGGAACTGTTGTTCATGGCGATGCTAGAGGGCGACAATTAGGATTCCCTACAGCAAATATCAAAATAAAAAGTACCGTTCGTCTTCCGAGGATTGGTGTTTATGCAGTGGAGATTTTGGTTGGTGACAAATGGCTAGTTGGCATGGGATCGATTGGACACAATGATACTTTTGGTGCTGGTCGAGGGTTAACGGTTGAAGTATACATTCTTGATTTTCATCAGGATATTTATGGTGAACAAGTTTCGGTACGTTGGAATCATTATTTAAGAGACCAGATTACTTTTGATGGGGCAGAAAAATTAATTTTGCAATTAAAACAAGACGAAGCAGATACAGCAGCTTACTTTTCAGAAAGAGGAGAATAGTATGACATCAGCCTACATCCACATACCGTTCTGTGAGCACATCTGCTACTATTGCGACTTTAACAAAGTTTTTTTAGAAGGGCAGCCAGTTGATGAATATATTCAAATGCTTTTAAGAGAAATTCAATTAACGAAGAAACAGTACCCTAGTTTGGAAACAGAAACAATCTACATCGGTGGTGGCACACCGACCTCTTTATCCGCTAAGCAGTTATCTGTTTTATTAGAAGGTGTTAGGGATTTGTTGCCTTTTGATTTAAAAAATGAATTTACCGTGGAAGCAAACCCAGGGGATTTGACCCGGGAAAAACTACAAGTAATGAAAGAATATGGCGTGAATCGTCTTTCTATGGGCGTCCAAACATTTAACAATCAGTTGCTAAAAAAAATAGGTCGTAAGCATACAGCAGAAGATGTCTATGAAACGATGAAGCTTTTAGAGAAAGAACAGTTTTCTAATGTTAGTATTGATTTGATTTATGCGTTGCCAGGACAAACATTAGAAGATTTTCGAGACACACTTCATCGAGCGATTGAACTTGATTTGCCTCACTATTCTTTATATTCTCTCATATTAGAAAATAAAACGATGTTCATGAATTGGATTAGACAAGGAAGGTTGAAGCTTCCAGATCAGGATATAGAGGCGAAAATGTTCGAAGAAACGATTTCCGCAATGGCAAAAGGCGGTCGTAATCAATATGAAGTCAGCAATTTTGCTTTACCTGGAAAAGAGAGTCAACATAATTTGGTCTATTGGAACAATGACCATTACTATGGTTTTGGTGCAGGAGCGAGTGGCTATTTAGGGTACCAACGCTATCGGAATCATGGACCAATCCAACATTATTTGGAGCCTTTAAGAAATAGCCAATTACCGACTGTTGAAATAGAAAAATTAACTAAAAACAATCAAATGGAAGAAGAAATGTTTTTAGGATTACGCAAAAAAAGTGGCGTGTCTAAAGAAAAATTTCAACAAAAATTTCATCATCCAATTGAAGAAATCTATGGAGAAGTCATTAAAAAGTTAATTCAAGAAAAATTGTTAATTGAACACAACGATCATTTATTACTTAGCGAAAAAGGACTTTTTTTGGGTAATGACGTATTTGAAACATTCTTGCTAGAAAAATAAATAGAAAAAACTATCCTATGAAAGATGTAATTTTTTGTAGGGTAGTTTTTTCTTTTTTGATATTTTGTGGGAATAAATAGCTAAAAATATATGTTTTAGCACTCGTTGGAACAGAGTGCTAAAAAAGTGATTGTTTCTCTTGACAAGTTGGACAGAACTTGGTATATTATTACTTGTATTAGCACTTGCTGTTCATGAGTGCTAATGAAGGGTGGTAACATATGATAACAGAAAGACAAAAGAATATCTTACGACTTATCATCCAAAGTTATACCAATACAGGAAATCCTGTAGGGTCAAAAAAATTAATGGAAGATGGCGTAGAATCTAGTTCTGCAACAATTCGTAACGACATGAAGGCTTTGGAAGAATATGGTTTGCTTCTTAAAACACATTCTTCATCTGGAAGAATCCCTTCTATGTTAGGCTATCGTTACTATGTAGATCATCTATTGAGACCTGCTGAAGTAAATAATGAAGAATTACAATTGATTCGGCATTCTTTTGGCAAAGAGTTTCATGAAATTAATGATATTATTGAGCAGTCTGCTGAGATTCTTTCAGACTTAACTAGCTACACAGCATTTTCTTTAGGTCCAGAAGTGAAAGAGCGGCGGTTAACAGGCTTCCGTATTGTTCCTTTGAATGAAAGGCAAATTATTGCAATCATCGTCACAGACAAAGGAAACGTAGAAAGTCAAGTGTTTGCCGTACCTCCTAGTGTTTCTAGCCAAGATTTAGAGAAGATGACTCAGATTATTAATGAAAAGCTAGTTGGTGAGCCATTACTTACGGTCTATCATCGCTTGAGAACAGAGATACCGATGATTTTACATCGTTATTTCCAAACGCCTGATGGCATGATGGATTTGTTCGATGCAATGCTAGGGCAAGCTTTTGATGAAAAAGTGTATGTCAGCGGTCGAATGAATGTCTTAGATTTTGGCATTCAAAAAGATGTGCAACAAATTAAATCAGTTTATTCATTTATGCAAGATTCAGAAGAGCTTACTCAATTATTAAATGCCACTGTGACTACGGATTCGCCAATTGCCATTAGGATTGGAACAGAATTGGGAAATGAACTGTTAGATGATATGAGTATGATTACTGCAACTTATGAAGTCGCAGGACATGGGAAAGGTACAATCGCATTATTAGGACCGACCAGCATGCCTTATTCGAAAATGTTTGGTCTAGTTGATGTGTTTCGACACGAATTAGCTTCAAAGCTTGGTACCTACTATCGATTTTTAGACGAGTAGGTTGATTATAAAATCTTTTAAAATATATAGAATAAGTTATTTCTATAAAAAAGAGAAAGGAAGTTGTTAGTGTGAAAAAAGAAGAACAAGAAGAGCTAGACGAACAAAAAGACGTCGAAGTAAAGGAAGATCCTGAGGTTTCGGAAACAGAAGTTGAGGATGCTGGAGAGGATAATCTTAAAGCTGAATTAGATGAAATGGAAGATAAATTTTTAAGAGCTCGAGCTGAGATTGCAAATATGAGCAATCGCTTCAAGAATGAACGTGAACTGTTAGTTCGTTACCGTTCTCAAGACTTGGGTAAAAAATTATTGCCTGCGATTGATAATTTAGAACGGGCAATGGCTATCGAAGTTGATGATGAACAAGGTGCGAGTCTTAAAAAAGGAATTTCAATGGTCCTTGAAAGTTTGCATATTGCTTTAAAAGAAGAAGGAATTGAAGAAATTCCAGCAATGGGAGAAATCTTTGATCCTAATTTACATCAAGCGGTTCAAACAATACCAGCCGGGGAAGATGTGCCAGCTGAGACAATTGTTGAAGTTCTACAAAAAGGCTACAAATTGCAAGATCGTGTTCTACGAGCAAGTATGGTTATCGTGGCACAATAGTTAACGAGCTAAATAAGTTCGTATGTATATAAATTAAATAGAAATTAAAAGAAGAATAGGAGATTATTGATTATGACTAAAATTATCGGTATTGACTTAGGTACTACAAACTCTGCAGTAGCAGTTTTAGAAGGTGGAGAAGCAAAAATCATTGCGAATCCAGAAGGAAACCGCACAACACCATCCGTTGTTTCATTTAAAAATGGCGAAATTCAAGTAGGGGAAGTTGCAAAACGTCAAGCAGTAACCAACCCTCATACGATTTCATCTATCAAACGTCATATTGGTGAAGCAGGATATAAAGTTGAAATGGAAGGTAAATCATATACACCACAAGAAATTTCAGCGATGATTTTACAATATCTAAAAGGTTTTGCTGAAGAATATTTAGGTGAAAAAGTTGAAAAAGCAGTTATTACTGTTCCTGCTTACTTTAATGATGCACAACGCCAAGCAACTAAAGACGCTGGTAAAATTGCTGGTTTAGAAGTAGAACGTATTGTTAACGAACCAACAGCAGCGGCATTAGCTTATGGTTTAGATAAAACAGATAAAGATGAAAAAATCTTAGTATTTGACCTTGGTGGTGGTACATTTGACGTATCTATCCTTGAATTAGGTGATGGCGTATTCGACGTATTGTCAACTTCAGGAGATAACAGTCTTGGTGGAGATGACTTTGATAACAAAATTATCGATCATATGGTTGCTGAATTCAAAAAAGAAAATGGCGTTGACTTAGGTAAAGACAAAATGGCTTTACAACGTTTGAAAGATGCGGCTGAAAAAGCGAAGAAAGATTTATCAGGTGTAACAAGTACTCAAATTAGCTTACCATTTATTACTGCGGGAGACGCAGGTCCATTGCATTTGGAAATGAATTTGACTCGTGCAAAATTTGATGAATTAACAAGTGATTTAGTTGAACGTACAAAAATTCCAGTTCGTCAAGCGCTAAAAGATGCTGGCTTAAATGCTTCTGAAATTGATGAAGTCATCTTAGTTGGTGGATCAACTCGTATTCCAGCGGTTGTGGAAGCAGTTCGTAAAGAAACAAATAAAGAACCAAACAAATCAGTTAACCCAGACGAAGTAGTAGCAATGGGTGCTGCAATCCAAGGTGGCGTTATCACTGGTGATGTGAAAGACGTAGTCTTACTAGACGTAACTCCTTTATCATTAGGGATTGAAACAATGGGTAGCGTATTTACTAAATTGATCGATCGTAATACAACAATTCCAACAAGTAAATCACAAGTCTTTTCAACGGCTGCAGATAACCAACCAGCGGTAGATATTCATGTGTTGCAAGGTGAACGTCCAATGGCTGCTGATAATAAAACATTAGGAAGATTCCAATTAACAGATATTCCAGCAGCACCACGTGGTGTTCCTCAAATTGAAGTGACTTTTGATATCGATAAAAATGGTATTGTAAATGTTCGCGCGAAAGATTTAGGAACACAGAAAGAGCAAACAATTACAATCAAATCTTCTTCTGGTTTATCAGATGACGAAATCGAACGTATGGTTAAAGATGCTGAAGCGAATGCTGAAGCAGACAAACAACGTAAAGAAGAAGTGGATTTACGTAACGATGTTGACGCATTACTATTCACTGTTGATAAAACATTGAAAGAGCTTGAAGGTAAAGTTGATGCTGATGAAGTGAAAAAAGCAGAAGATGCTCGTGATGAGTTAAAAGCTGCTGTTGAAGCAAATGACATTGAACAAATGAAAGAAAAACGTGATGCTTTGAATGAAATCGTTCAAAACTTGACTGTAAAACTTTATGAACAAGCAGCGCAACAACAAGCAGAAGAAAATCCTGAAGCTGCACAAGGTGGAGCAGATGATGTTGTAGATGCCGACTTTGAAGAAGTAGATGGCGATGATAAATAATCGTTAAAAGCTGATAGAGACCAAAGTCACAACTTTGGTCTCTATTGATTTTGATGGCATGTTGGAAATAGGTAACTATTGTATGACATTTTGTAAGAATCTATTTAGGTTTTTGCTAAATTATGGTATGATTACAACGGTGTTTTCGCATGATTAGAGTTATTTATTTGAAACAATTACTAGTAAATGCTAGTTCTTCTTTAAAATTTTTTATTAGTCGAACAGCAGTAGGAATAAAAGTTGGAGGGAACCAATGGCTAAACGAGACTATTACGAAGTGCTAGGATTATCCAAAGGCGCTTCAGATGATGAAATAAAAAAAGCATACCGTAAGCTTTCTAAAAAATATCACCCAGATATTAACAAAGAATCCGATGCAGAAGCGAAATTTAAAGAAGTATCCGAAGCCTATGAAATATTGAGTGATTCACAGAAAAAAGCGGCATATGATCAATACGGTCATGCAGGTACCGATCCTAATTATGGTGGCGGTGGTGGATTTGGTGGATTCGGAGGCGGTGGATTTAGCAGCGCAGGCGGATTTGGCGGATTTGAAGATATTTTCGATTCTTTCTTTGGTGGCGGCGGACGTTCAGTTGATCCTAACGCTCCTAGGCAAGGTGCAGATTTACAATATACAATTAATCTTAAGTTCGAAGAAGCGATTTTTGGTGTTGAAAAAGAAATCAAATATAATCGTGAAGATAATTGTAGTACCTGTGGCGGAAATGGCGCGAAACCGGGCACGCATCCAGAGACTTGTCGTAAATGTCATGGTGCTGGAACGATTAACGTTGAGAGACAAACGCCGCTTGGTCGTGTAATGAGCCGACAAACGTGTGATGTTTGTCATGGAACAGGGAAAGAAATTAAAGAACCTTGTCCAACTTGTCATGGCACAGGCCATGAGAAAAAAGCCCATAGAGTCAAAGTCAATGTGCCCGCTGGTGTCGAAGATGGACAACAGATGCGCTTAGCAAATAAAGGTGAGGCCGGAACCAATGGTGGGCCTTATGGTGATCTTTATGTAGTCTTTAGTGTTGAAGATAGTAATATTTTCGATCGTGATGGTGCTGAAATCTATTATGAGTTGCCTTTGAGCTTTGTTCAGGCGGCTTTAGGAGATGAAATTAAAGTGCCAACTGTTCATGGAGATGTGAAGTTGAAAATTCCTGCTGGAACGCAAACTGGAACGAACTTCCGTCTAAGAGGAAAAGGTGCTCCGCGTTTACGTGGCGGAAGTAATGGCGATCAACATGTACAAGTGAAGATTATTACACCGAAAAACTTGAATCAAGAACAACTTGAAGCTTTAAGAGCTTTTGCTAAAGCTGGTGGACAAGAAGTAAGTGAGCAGCAAGAAGAAGGTTTTTTTGATAAAATGAAAGACGCTTTCGGTGGTAAGAAGAAAAGATAAGATGAAATAAAGTAAGTTAAAGTGGTTGAGACAGAAGCCGTTTTTGGGCGAGAAATTGGACCGGAAAGCGTACGATACGCTTTATATACCGAGTGATTTTCGGAGAATTTCCGAAGATTCAGATTTTTGACCACCAATTATTCGGATTTAGAGGATAAAACAAAACTGATTTTTAGTTTTGTTTTATCTTTTTTTTGTTTTAATCATACAGAGAAAGCAACTTTCTAATTCGTTTTTTTAATTCGATTCGCACGTACTCAGGAGCGAGACATTCGCACCTTTCTCCTAACCCAAGTAAGAAATTATATCCATAGTCGTCGGCCATAAATCTTAATTCAACAGTTAAATATTGTTCATCTTCTTGGCAAAGGACAGTTATATTTCCAAATTTATCAATCAATTGATCTTTTAACGTGCGGTGTATTTTTAGTTGGATAGTGATTAATTCTTTTTTTGTCCATGGCTCACCACCTAGTGGTTTAGTGTTAAAAGCTCTAGGCTCAAATGTTTGAGAGAGTAGTTGGGCTTGGTCGATTCTAGAGAGTTTAAATGTTCTAAAGTCCTGCTTACTTTGACAATAGGCCTGTAGATACCAACTTATTTCTTTTAATACTAAACGATAGGGTTCAACAATGCGTTTAGTTTTTTGACCTTTATTGTCTTCGTAATTGAAAGAGAATAGTTTATTTTGGTCCATTCCTTGTTTGATATTTTCTAAGACTGGCTGTGTTTTCCGATTACTGGTCCATGGCGTTAGGTCAACAGCGATTTGGTTTGCCTTGAATTCAATTTCTTCTGAAACATGTTCTGGTATTAAGGTTTTTATTTTTTCAAATGTGTGTTGTAAGTTGATTGGAGAAATATTATTAGCTAAGCTTTCTAGTGCGATTAGTAAAGAAGTAATATCAGAATTCGTAAAAAAACGCTTATCTATCTTGTAGTTTTCCATAATGCTAATTCCGCCCTTACTGCCAGTTTGGGTAGTAACCGGAATCCCTGATTGGGCAAGAGAATCTATATCTCGATAAATCGTTCGGACAGAAACTTCTAACATTTCCGCCAATCTAGAGGCGCTGATTTGCTTTTGTTCTAGCAAAATCATAATAATAGTGAGTAATCTTTCTGTTTTCATGGGGTTCCCTTCTTTCAAATCCATTTATGTATAAATGATGGATAAATAAGTGAAAATCTCTCTCTTTCATATTATAACCAAACTACAAGTATTTTAAGTCAAAAAAATCGAAATTTATCTTTTGAATTTCGAAAAAAGTTCTTGTTTCTTTTTCTTTCTGTGCTATAATATGGATGTATAAATTGAATATGCGTAAGTTTCAATGGAAATTTGGTTAGATTCCAATACGGTCCCGCCACTGTAAAGAGCATTTTTTGCTATAAGTCAGGTCTTTAGAACTTATGTACCCGTAATACTGTTTCGAGGCAAAACAGTAGGACACATTAAAAAGTGACTATTGATAATCGTTTTTCGGTTATTAAATAGAGTGAACCAATTAATGTGGCGCTTGTACGACGAAGTACAACGGTTAAGCCTATTTTTTGTGTTCATTTATAGTAAAAAACATAAATATTAAATAAAAATTAAAACACAAGGTAGTGTTTTTTTACAAGCAAAGAAGCTGTAAAGAAGATGGAGTCCGTCTTTTTTGCGGCTTTTTTATGACTAAGGGAGCAACATTAAAAAAATGTTAAAGAAGGGGCAACGAATGGAGACAATTAATTTTCCAACTAAGCTACATATCGGAACAGATGTGCTAAAAAATTTAGAAGTATATGAAAATCAGCGGATATTTATTGTAACTGATCCTTTTATGGTTCAATCAAATAAAATTGAAGAAATTACTGCTTATCTAAAAGAGAAAAACGAAGTGAAGATTTTCAGTAATATTATTCCTGATCCACCGATTGAAAATGTTGTAAATGGTATAGAGATTATGTCAGCGTTTAACCCGACTTTACTTTTTGCCGTTGGAGGAGGTTCTCCAATAGACGCTGGGAAAGCAATGAAATTTTTCGGAAAGCAACTAGGAAAAATTGAGGATATACCTTTGATTGTAATTCCAACAACTAGTGGAACAGGATCGGAAGTAACGAATTTTTCGGTTATTACAAATCAAGATAAGGGTGTAAAATATCCTTTAGTAACAGCAGATATACAACCAGATGAAGCATATTTAGCTTCAGAGTTGGTAATTAGTGCTCCGCCAAGTATTACGGCTGATACAGGGATGGATGTGTTAACTCACGCATTAGAATCCTATGTTTCCACTAAAGCAAATGATTTTTCGGATGCTTTATGCGAAAAAGTAGTTGTTCTAGTTTTTGATTATTTGGCGAAATGTTATGAGAATGGACAAGACAAAGAAGCAAGAGAAAAAATGCATCATGCTTCTTGCATGGCAGGTATGGCATTCAATTTGACTTCACTTGGAATTAATCATGGAATTGCGCATGCAGCTGGTGCGAAATTGCATGTAGCTCATGGCAGATTAAATACTATTCTATTAAACGAAGTGATTCAGTTTAATGCTGGATGCGGGTCTTTCAATACGGATTTTGATGAGCGAACTGCAACAAAGTATGCTTATTTATCTACACTGTTAGGCTATGATAGTTCAACTCCTAAAACGGGTGTTAGAAACCTAACTCGTGCAATCACACAATTAAAGAAAAAATTAGCGATGCCAAGCACATTGAAAGAAGCTGGTATTACCTCAGGGAAATTCAATGAATTCAAAGAGGAAATTGCTGAGAGTGCACTATTAGATGGGTGTACAGCGACTAATCCAAAGCAACCGACCAAAAAAGACATTGAGAAAATTTTAGAAACTATAAAATAAGTTAATTAATTGTTGTCCATATAAAAAAAGCATGATAATGTTAATTATCTAGAAAAAAGAGGAGGTGGAATAATTGTCTGAAAAGCAACGAATGATTCAGGAATATGTCCCTGGTAAACAGATAACTTTAGCGCATATTATTGCTAATCCTAATCCAGAGATTTATGAAAAACTAGGATTGCTTGATGTAGAAACGAATGCGATTGGCATTTTGACCATTACTCCTAGTGAAGCGGCAATTATTGCTGTAGATATAGCAACAAAGGCTGGCGACATTAAAATTGGTTTTATTGATCGATTTAGTGGCTCAGTTGTGATTACTGGAGATATATCTTCAGTTGAATCAGCATTGTCAGAAGTTTTATCAGGACTTGGAAACATTTTAGGCTTTAATGAAACACGCATTACAAAAACATAAATAGAAAAGGATGAACCATTATGAACGGAAGAATTGTCATTGTGGACGATGAACCTATTACAAGAATGGATATCCGGGGGATGCTAGAAGCAGAGAACTACGAAGTTGTAGGGGAAGCTTCTGACGGAATAGAGGCAATCGAACTCTGTAAAAAACATCTACCCGACTTAGTAATCATGGATATTAGCATGCCACTTCTTGATGGCTTAAAAGCAAGTAAAAAGATTTTAGATGAAAAGTATACCAAATCAATTATTCTTTTAACGGCTTATAGTGACAAAGAAAACATCGAGAAAGCAAAGAAATATGGAGTAAGTGGCTATTTAGTGAAACCAATCATGGAAAAATCATTAACACCGATGGTTGAAGTTGCTATTGCGAACGGTGCTAAAACAAGAGAATACGAATTATCGCTAGAAAAATTAACAAAGAAGTTGTCTGATCGTAAATTGATTGAGAAAGCCAAAGGAATTATTATGGTGGAACAGAAATTATCAGAAGAAGAAGCGTATCAATTGTTACGTGAACTTAGCATGAATAAGCGATGTCCGATTTCTGAAATTGCTGAAATGTTTGTGGTATCTGATGATGATTGAAGAGATGGAAACTCGACTTAGTGCATTGTGTCAGGAGTATACAGCTCTTTCTCAAGAAGACATTCAAGAATTGATTTTTCAAGCAGAAAAAATTATCGTAAGAAATCTTTATCCTGATAACGATGTGTTTATAGATGTGATGAACGAATTGACAGGGGATGCGATTGTTGTATTCCAAAGAGGACCACTAACCAAGAAGTCTCTTTATTCAAAAGATATTGTTGGTGAAAAAGCGGAACGACACAATGAAGCAGCAGTTTATCGGACGTTTGAGACATCATTGAATACTGTTGGCTTATTAGCAAGGTCTCAAGAAGACGTGATGTTACGCCAGAGAGTCTATCCGATTCGAAATCAACAGAAAAATATTGGCGTGGTCATTGTAGAAGATTCTGTCAATGAAAAAATAAAAAATTCACTGTCGGCTAGAGATAGTGAACAAAACTATCAAAATGCGCAAATTCCTATGACATTTAAAGACTTTGTCACAGATAACATTGACGAAGGAATGTTAATTTTCAATAGTAAGGGCTATTTAGTTCAAATGAATCGAGCAGTGGAGTCTTATTATCATAGCTTTGGTTATTTAGATGACATACTAGGGATGCACTATGATAATTTGTCACTAGATTTATCCACCTTTGAACAATTAAATTATTTAAGATCCAGAAATGAATTGCACAATACGATGGAAAAAGAAATTATATTTGGCAACTATCATTTTGAAATGAAATATATATTTGTTGAAACTGAAGGGATCTTAATTGTTATTTTGCATGACATTACAGAAGTGCGAAAAAAAGAGGCAGAAATCAGCAATAAATCAGTTGTAATCCAGGAAATTCACCACAGAGTAAAAAATAATTTACAAAGTGTTGTTTCTCTTTTAAGGATACAGGCAAGAAGATGTTCTACGGAAGAAGCCCAAAAAGTCTTGACTGAAAGTGTGTATCGAATTATGGCTATTGCCAGAACTCATGAATTACTATCAAAACAACTGGAAGATAATATCTCGTTAAAAGCAGTCTTAGATTCTGTTATTGAAAATATGCGTAGATGCTATGAGAATTTATATCATATTAATATTGAATCAGAAATTGATGACCAACTAATTTTAAATAGTGATGTTGTTGTGACGATTGCCTTAGTTGTCAATGAATTAATTCAAAATTGTTTTGACCACGCTTTTATAGGTCGCGATACAGGATTCATTCAAGTTCGAGTCGTAGAAGAAAATCAATATGTCTACATTACGATTAAGGATAACGGTGTTGGCTACGAAAAAGAAAAAACAGAACAAAATAATTTGGGCTTACAAATTGTTAATAGTTATGTAAAAGAAAAACTAAGAGGGAAGCTTAAAATAACTTCCAATGCTAGAGGTACAGAAACTTCTTTCTATTTTAAAAAATAAAATAATCAATAGACAAGGTCGTCTATTTCGGATAAGCAAAGACGCTTAAAAATCTCTATTTTAGAGTTTTTTAAGCGTCTTTTTCAGACACACCCCAATCAGTAACAAAAAAAGATTTTAGAAAAGGATGTGAAAAAATGATTGAATCAATGCTAAGTGTTGGAATTGATTTAGGAACGTCGACAACGCAAATGGTTATTTCCAAATTAACGATGAATAATATGGCCTCAGCTTTTACTATTCCAAGAATTGAAATAACAAGTAAAGAAGTTTTATTTCGAAGTGACATTATTTTTACACCTTTGAAAGATCGGAACGTTATTGACGTAGATGCTATCAAACAATTTCTTGATACTCAATATTTAAAGTCAGGAATAAAAAAAGACGAGATTCAAATTGGTGCTGTAATTATCACTGGTGAAACAGCTCGTAAAGAAAATTCCAGTTCCGTTTTACAAGCAATGAGTGGTTATGCGGGTGATTTTGTAGTAGCGACAGCAGGACCAGATTTAGAGAGTATTATTGCTGGAAAAGGTGCTGGGGCTCAATCATATTCTAAGGAATACCACACTTCAGTAGCCAATCTAGATATTGGTGGAGGAACAACGAATCTGGTTTTGTTTAAAGATGATGATTTGTTAGACACTGCTTGTTTTGATATTGGTGGACGACTTATTCGAGTAGATAAACTTTCCAAAAAAATTACGTATATATCTCCCAAGCTAAAACAAATAATTGAAAAAGAAGATTGGCAAATTCAGGAAGGTACGACAGCGTCAGCAGAAATTTTGATGCCGATTATAAAAATCTTAGTAGCAGTTCTTGAAAATAGTGTGGGGCTTGGTACTTTGAATCCTTATTACGAATTGTTAGTTACAAATAAAGCGCTGAAACTGCAATCACCGATTGAATGTCTTTCATTTTCTGGTGGGGTTGCCGATTGTATTCAAGAAAATCAATTAGATTTATTTGAATATGGAGATATTGGACTTTTGCTAGGAAGAGAGTTAGCAAAATCTAGACTTTTTGAAGAAAAAAAAGTGATTCAATCAGCAGAAACAATCAGAGCGACAGTGGTTGGTGCAGGTTCTCATACAACAAAAGTTAGTGGTAGTACGATTACTTATGATAAAAAAGTACTTCCAGTTAAAAATATACCCGTCTTGAAATTATCAAAAGTTGATGAACAAGGCACTAAGTTAGATTTAGCAACAAGTATTAAAGAAAAACTGAATTGGTTTACAGTCAATAATGAAAGCCAAGCAGTAGCCTTAGGCTTAACTGGAACGGTTAGTCCTAGTTTTCAAGAAATATCAGATACGGCCAAAGCAATCGTTCAAGGTTTTGAGGAACAAATTGCTAAAAAGTACCCACTAATTATTATTTTACAAGAAGATAATGGAAAATCGCTAGGTCAGTCTTTATATGCCAATCTACCAAAAGATTATCCTTTCGTTTGTATAGATGGGATTCAAGTAGAAAATGGCGATTATGTGGATATCGGGATGCCGATTATTAATGGAAGTGTATTACCTGTGGTAGTTAAAACATTAGTGTTTGAGTAGAGCACGAGGTTTATAATTATAAAAATCTATAAAGGAGGCTTTTATTTCATGATTTTAAAAACAAAATTATTTGGTAAAGTCTATCAATTTGAGTCTGTAATGGATGTTATGGCTAGAGCCAATGAAGAAAAATCTGGAGATCGTTTAGCTGGAGTTGCAGCGGTATCCTCAGAACAACGAGTAGCAGCTAAAGTAGTGTTAGCACAACTAACGATGGAGGATTTATTCAACAATCCGGCTGTCCCTTATGAAGATGATGAAGTAACAAGAATTATTATTGATGATGTCAATCAACGTGCGTATAATCGCATTAAGCATTGGACAGTAGAAGAGTTAAGAGAGTGGATTTTAGATTTTAAAACAACAGATTATGATATTAAACAAGTTGCTAGAGGGTTGACTTCTGAAATGGTAGCAGCAGTAGCAAAATTAATGTCTAACTTAGATTTAATTTACGCAGCTCAAAAAATAAAAATTATTAAAACAGCTAATACAACGATTGGTGAAGAAGGACGCTTCTCAGTACGTCTACAACCAAATCACCCAACGGATGATGTTGATGGAATTATGGCTAGTTTAATGGAAGGATTATCTTATGGTATTGGCGATGCAGTAATCGGTCTTAACCCAGTAGATGATTCAACTGAAAGTGTTAAACGTATTCTTCATAAATTTGAAGAATTTAGAAATGAGTGGGAGATTCCTACACAAACATGTGTATTAGCTCATGTTAAGACACAAATGGAAGCGATGAGACAAGGTGCACCAACTGGCTTGGTCTTCCAATCAATTGCTGGTTCAGAAAAAGGAAACACAGCTTTTGGTTTTAACGCTAATGACATTGCGGAAGCGAAACATCTAGCGTTACAACAAGGTCAAGTAGCTGGACCAAATGTAATGTATTTCGAAACGGGTCAAGGGTCTGAATTATCTTCAGATGCTCATTATGGCGTTGACCAAGTAACGATGGAAGCAAGATGTTACGGGTTTGCTAAACGTTTTGATCCATTCATGGTAAATACAGTAGTTGGTTTTATTGGACCTGAATATCTATATGATTCAAAACAAGTCATTCGTGCAGGTTTAGAAGATCACTTTATGGGTAAATTATCTGGAATTTCAATGGGCTGTGATGTTTGTTATACAAATCATATGAAAGCAGACCAAAATGATGCTGAAAACCTATTAACCTTGCTAGGAACAGCAGGTGTAAACTTTGTGATGGGGATTCCTCATGGAGATGACGTTATGTTGAACTACCAAACGACCGGTTATCACGAAACAGCAACAATTCGTTCAATGTTAAACAAACGTCCAATCAAAGAATTTGAAGAATGGATGGAAAAAATGGGCTTCATGGCAAACGGACAATTAACCGATTTAGCTGGTGATGCTTCTGTATTCTTAAAAAAATAAGGGAGTGAAAACGTAAATGGTGGATAAAAATGATATCAAATCCATGATTGTCTCAATTTTAGAAGAAATGACTGAAACAAAAAGTAGTTCTTCAACAGTACCTTCAACAAGTGAGTCTATCCAGACTCAGCCAAATACGAATCAAACACAAGTAGAAGACGGTATGATTGATGATATAACTGAAGTGAATATTCGTAAACAATTTTTAGTACCAAACCCAGCAGATCGTGAAGGCTACTTGAAAATGAAAGAAAAAACACCTGCGCGCTTAGGTTTATGGCGTAGTGGTCCACGTTACAAAACACAATCTATGTTGCGTTTTAGAGCAGACCATGCAGCAGCTCAAGATGCAGTTTTCTCTTATGTTCCTGAAGAGTTAATTAAAGAGATGAATTTCGTTGATGTCGCAACTAAATGTCGTGATAAAGATGAATATGTCACTCGTCCAGATTTAGGACGTCAATTTGATGAAGCGAACACTGAAAAAATTAAAAACAATGTTAAGCTAAATCAAAAAGTTCAAATTGTTGTTGGAGATGGATTAAGTTCAGCAGCAATTGGTGCCAACATTAAAGAAATTTTACCTTCAATTAAACAAGGACTTAAAATGTTTGGTTTAGATTTTGACGAAAAATCAGTTATTTTTATCAAGCACGCTCGTGTTCCTGCAATGGATCAAATTGGTGAATTAACAGGTAGTGAAGTTATCTGCTACCTAATTGGTGAAAGACCAGGGCTAGTTACCGCAGAATCGATGAGTGCCTATATTGCTTATAAACCAACTGTCGGAATGCCAGAAGCAAGAAGAACAGTTATTTCAAATATTCACAAAGGTGGTACACCAGCTGTTGAAGCTGGCGCGTATATCGCTGAATTGATTCACAAAATGCTAGAACACAAAAAATCTGGTATTGATTTAAAAGAAGCAGAATAAGGAGGTTTTTCACGAATGAAGAATGAACGTTTAGGAGCAAGTGTATTAAGTGTTAAAGTTATTTCAAATGTTGCCCCTTCTATGGCCAAAGCTTTAGGTTTAGGACCAGAACACCGCAGCTTAGGTCTAATAACTTCTGACTGTGATGATGTAACATACGTTGCTTTGGATGAAGCAACAAAAGCAGCCGCAGTTGAAGTTGTTTATGCTAAAAGTTTTTATGGTGGAGCTGCAAATGCTTCAACAAAACTTGCTGGTGAAGTAATCGGAATTTTGGCAGGACCTAGTCCAGCCGAAGTAAAAAGTGGATTAGCAGTAGCGGTGCAGGAAATTGAAAGTGGTGCAAGTTTTTATAGTGCCAATGACGATAATTCAATTCCCTATTTTGCTCACTGTGTGTCACGTACAGGAACTCATTTATCAAAAGAAGCGAACATCGAAGAAGGATCAGCAATCGCTTATCTAATTGCTCCTCCTTTAGAAGCAATGTATGGCATGGATGCAGCACTAAAAGCTGCTGATGTTGAGGTTGCTGCATTTTATGGCCCTCCATCAGAAACAAACTTTGGTGGCGGACTTCTAACTGGAAGTCAATCAGCTTGTAAAGCAGCTTGTGATGCATTTGCAGATGCGGTTATTATGGTTGCTGAAAATCCGACAAATTATTAAGGGATGTGAAAAAGCGCTATGTTAGAAGCTTTAGGAATGATTGAAGTTACAGGTTATCTAGGCGCTATTAGCTCAGCTGATGCAGCATTAAAAGCGGCAAATGTGACGCTTTTACGATCTGAAAAAGTTCAAGGTGGTATTACAACCGTTCAATTGATCGGTGATGTAGCTGCAGTGACTGCTGCAGTTGATGCTGGGAAAGTTGTTGCTGAAAGCTTAGGCTGCTTTAGAGCAAGTCATGTGATTCCGAGAATGGATATTGCTACACAAGCCATTTTATTGGATGTCAAAGAAAAGCCAATGACAGAAAGTGTAGTCTCTGAATCAGTAGAACAAGCGAAGGAACAGATTACTGCTCAAGTAGAAGAATTAAAAGCTGAAATAGTAGAAGAAGTAATCGAAAAAACTCCTGCTAAGAAAAAAGAAAATAAACCAAAAGAAGCAAAGAAAACAACGAAAAAGAACAATAAGAAGTAGTAGGGGGCTGACAAATGGTCACATTAGATAAAGATTTAGCATCTATCCAAGAAGTGAGAGACTTACTTAAAGCTGCAAAAGAAGCTCAAAAAACATTGGCTAAAATGTCTCAAGAGCAAATTGATCGAATTTGTGAAGCAATCGCGTCTGCCGCTTATAACAATCGTGAAAAACTAGCTAAGATGGCAAGTGAAGAAACTGGTTTTGGGATTTGGCAAGACAAGATAGTAAAAAATAGTTTTGCTTCAAAATTTGTGTGGGATTACATCAAAGACATGAAGACGGTTGGAATTATTAATGAAGACAACGATAAAAAAGTGATTGATGTAGCTGTACCAGTAGGAGTTGTTGCTGGTTTGATTCCATCCACAAATCCAACATCAACGGTTATTTACAAAGCATTGATTTCTATTAAAGCAGGAAATGCGATTGTCTTCTCTCCACATCCAAATGCATTAAAAGCAATTTTGGAAACAATTAACATTATTTCTGAAGCTGCTGAAAAAGCTGGCTGTCCTGCTGGTGCGATCAGTTGTATGGTTAAACCAACAATGCAAGGAACAGCTGAATTAATGAAGCATGATGATACTTCACTAATTTTAGCTACGGGTGGTTCAGCAATGGTAAAAGCGGCTTATTCATCAGGAACACCTGCAATTGGGGTTGGACCTGGAAATGGCCCAGCATTTATTGAAAAAACAGCGAATATTCCGTTAGCAGTTAAACGTATTTTAGATTCTAAAACATTTGACAATGGAACAATTTGTGCATCAGAGCAATCAATTATTGTTGAAACATGTAACAAAATTCAAGTTATTGATGAACTGAAAAAACAAGGAGCTTATTTCTTATCTTCAGAAGAATCAGCTCAATTAGAAAAATATATTATGCGCCCAAATGGCAGCATGAACCCGCAAATTGTAGGTAAATCTGTTCAAGCAATTGCACAGCTAACAGGATTAACTGTACCAGCAGATGCCCGAGTGTTGATTGCTGAAGAAACAAGAGTAGGACACAAAGTTCCTTATTCAAGAGAAAAATTAGCACCAATTTTGGCTTTCTATACAGTTAATAATTGGGAAGAAGCTTGTGAACTAGCAACTGACATTTTGTATCAAGAAGGTGCAGGACACACTATGATGATTCATTCTCAGGATGATAAAGTAATCCGTGAGTTTGGTCTTAAAAAACCAGTTTCTCGTGTATTAGTAAACACACCTGGTGCTTTAGGTGGTATTGGTGCTACAACAAATATGGCTCCAGCGTTAACTTTAGGCTGTGGTGCTGTAGGCGGTAGCTCGACTTCAGACAATATTAGTCCAGAAAACTTATTTAATGTTCGTAGAATTGCTTACGGTGTTCGCGAATTAGAAGATTTAAGAGAAACGGGTACTACACCAATTACAACAACTTCAATCAATGAAGATCAATTGGTAGATACATTAGTCGAACGTATTTTAGCTAAGTTACAATAATATTTTTTATAAATATTTTGTATATAAATTTGACTCCTTAATAAATTGTTTATTGAGGAAAAAGACTTTACAGACATGGGCTTCCATGATCACAAAAAAATTAAAAAAACTCTAGGAGGAATTACATTATGAACGCAAATGCATTAGGAATGATCGAAACAAAAGGATTAGTAGGAGCAATTGAAGCAGCAGATGCTATGGTTAAAGCAGCAAACGTAACATTAATTGGTAAAGAACAAGTAGGTGGCGGATTAGTTACAGTAATGGTACGTGGTGACGTAGGCGCTGTTAAAGCAGCCGTTGATGCAGGTGCAGCAGCAGCAGAACGCGTTGGCGATCTATTATCAGTTCACGTTATTCCACGTCCTCATACAGAAGTTGACGCAATTTTACCTCCAACAAAATAAGCATTAAATAATGAACAAGGTTGAAGGAAAAAGATTCGATAGTAATAGCTGAAATAGTAAGAAGACGGTCTCCTTTGATTTCACTTAAAATGTTACTTGAAAACTTTTTCCTTCACTCTTTCAATAGGCTATTTTAGAAAAATTTTGGGTAGAGGTGAACAAAGAAATGAACGAACAATTGATAGATAATCTAGTAGATCAGGTCGTTGCTAAAATAAATGAAGAGCGCGGCTTTCTAGTAGAAGCCAGTGGACGCCATGTCCATTTATCTCAAGAGCATATTGATGCATTGTTTGGAAAAGGCTATCAGTTAACGATTGATAAGTATTTATCTCAACCTGGACAATATGCAGCAAAAGAACGTGTAACCATTTTAGGACCAAAAGGCGCTCTACATAACGTTGTTATTTTGGGACCTGCTCGTTCAGCTTCACAAGTGGAAATTTCTGCAACAGATGCATTACCATTAGGTGTAAAAGCACCTGTACGTGAAAGTGGCGATATCGAAGGAACACCAGGAATCGTCTTGATGAATGGAAGTAAAACAGTTACCCTTGAAAAAGGACTTATCGTTGCTAAAAGACATGTTCATGTCTCTGCGGCAGATGCTATAAAAATGAATGTCGCTCAAGGTGACATCGTGAAAGTTCGTATAAACAGTGAACAACGCTCATTGATTTTTGATGATGTAGTCATTAGAGTAAGTGATAAATTTGTGACAGCAATGCACATTGATTATGATGAAGCAAATGCTTGTTCATTTAAAAAAGGAACTCGCGGTTATATTGTAAAGTAGGGACTAATGATGAAAACTGTTGATTTTGATAGATTAGTAGAGAAAATTACAGATAAAGTAATGGAAAGACTAGCAATAATGGAACCGAATCATAAGATTAAGGTTTTAGGAAATAACCAAGAACTGATTTCTTCTGATTTCTTCATTGGTTTTCAAAAAATGCAACAGGCATCTTCTTCAAGTGCAGTAATCATTACAGAACTTTCTTTTGAAAATCTAGTTAATTGTATGCAATTTCAGCCTGTTAACGACTTTGAGAAAGAAATCATTGAATCCATAAAAGCAGGAAAAGAATTACTAGTTATAAAAGAGGGTCGTACGTACTTATCATTACTGACTTCAGGAAAATATGCATTAAAGCAAAAAATTCAGGAACTTGAATATGAATTTTACCGTTATGGTGGAAAATTTATTTCACTTTCTGAGTTGAAACAACCCGCTTTTGCAAGCCACAATTCGCTTGAGAATAAAACTTTTACTCATAAAAAATACTTAACTGTCAAAGATATTCTTGAAAATAAGCTAGATGCTCAAGCAACGATTGAGATTTCAAAAGAAACTGTTTTAACTGACTATGCGAAAGAGTACGTTCGTGAGAAAGAAATAAAGATTATTCAAGCAAATGAGAAATGAGGGATTAAGATGTTCATCGGACGAGTAAAAGGTAGTTTATGGGCAACGAGAAAAGATGAAAAATTGAACGGCTTGAAATTCTTAGTCGTTGAATTAGATGAATACAACGGACCTCAAAATTCCATTGTAGCCGCTGATAATGCCGGTGCTGGTCTAGATGATCTTGTCTTGATTTCAACTGGTAGTTCAGCTAGAATGTCGTTGGATAACCCTGACATTCCAGTTGATGCAGTCATTGTCGGTATTATTGATTCTGTAGAAATGAACGAATAATGAAGTGGGATGTGAAGTGAATGAGTATCAATGAAGTGATTATGTACATTATCGCTTTTTTTATGGTATTGGGTGCCATCGATAAATGTTTGGATAACAAATTTGGGTTAGGCGAACAGTTTGAAGAAGGAATCATGGCGATGGGGTCACTAGCTCTGTCGATGGTCGGGATTATCACGTTAGCGCCAGTTTTAGCTAATGTGTTAAAACCAGTTGTTGTGCCATTATATACAGCACTAGGAGCTGACCCATCAATGTTTGCGACAACTTTGTTAGCAAATGACATGGGTGGTTTTCCATTAGCAATGCAGTTAGCGCAAGATCCTCAAGCTGGACTTTTTGCTGGAGCTATATTAGGCGCAATGATGGGACCAACAATTGTATTTACAATTCCTGTAGCGCTAGGAATTATAAAAAAAGAAGACCAAAAATATTTAGCAACAGGTGTTCTATCAGGAGTAATTACAATTCCAATTGGTTGTTTCTTCGGCGGTTTAGTGGCAGGATTCCCAGTTGTTATGATTTTGAAAAACTTAGTACCAATTTTATTAGTTGCAGTTTTAATTATGGTCGGTTTGTGGCTAAAACCTGATGCAATGATTAAAGGATTTACTATTTTCGGTAAATTTGTTGTTATTGTGGCTATTGCAGGATTAGTTTTAGGCGCTTTACAATTATTAGTAGGGGTAACAGTGATTGAAGGAATTACTCCTGTAACTGAAGGTATCGAAGTTGTTGGTGGAATTGCCTTAACCTTAGCTGGAGCTTTCTGTCTAGTGTTTGTAATTACCAAATTATTTAACAAACCACTAATGAAACTTGGTAAATTATTAGGCATGAATGAAGTGGCAGCAGCAGGTATGGTTGCGACTTTAGCAAATAGTATTCCAATGTTCCAAATGATGAAAGATATGGATCCAAGAGGTAAAATCATCAATGTAGCCTTTGCTGTTTCAGCAGCCTTTGTTTTAGGTGATCATTTAGGCTTTACTGCTGGCGTTGCCAAAGAAATGATCTTCCCAATGATGGTAGGAAAATTAATTGGTGGAGTTACTGCTGTTTTGGTAGCGATGTTTATGGCAAACCGCATGTTGAAAAAAGAAGCGAAATAGGTGAGAATGAATGGAAAATTTAAGTAAAGAAGCAATTCGAGCGCTTGTTCGTGAAGTGCTGACAGAACAATTACTTTCCTCTGCTGATTGTACAAAAAAAGTAGATCCTAGTGGTGTCTTATCTGTAAAACTACCTCAATTAGATGTTTCAGAAGAAGATCGTCTTGATACAGGAAATCCAGCTCATAAAGTTTATTGTAAAGATTTAGTAACTCTTGATGAAAGTCCACGTTTAGGCTGTGGGTTAATGGTCATGGAAGATACTACTTTTGATTGGCTTTTGGAGTATGATGAAGTAGATTATATTATCGAAGGACAATTAGATGTCATTATTGACGGTCGAGTGATTTCAGCTGGACCAGGAGAAATCTTGTTGATTCCTAAAAGTAGTAAAATCCAATTCTCTGTAAAAGGAAAAGCTAGATTTGTTTATGTAACATATCCAGCCGATTGGCAGCAACAATAATCAATAGTGAAAATGGTTCAGAAAGTTAGGTAGACTGATTTTTTGAACTATTTTTGTACATAGAAAATGTTCTCTTTGAGGTAAAAACTATAAGAAAACAAATACTCTACTAGTATTTCGAGAAAATCTATCCGTTATTGACTTTACAAGAATAAATTTATATAATATGGATAAATGTGTAACAAGGAAGTTACATAGAGTTTACTTATTATTATGTCAATGAAGATATAGCAAAAAAATAAAATATAAAATGTTTCAGCCACTATCATTAGTGCATACTTGCTTCGCTGTCATGATTCTTCATAGAAGTCGATAGTAGGTATTGGCTAAGCGTTTTCTATTCTAGATTTTTTAAAAGTTGTTTGCTAATCTGACATAATGACATTTGTTATCATTCGTCTTTTCCAACAGCAAACTTTTGTGAAAAAGCATGCTGTTTTTTTTATATCTTTGAAAACCACTGGCTAAGCCGGTGGTTCCGGAGAGCTTCCAGCGAGGTAAGAAAAAAAGCCTCCTAAAATGCTAAGATGAAAAAGGTT
>NZ_MIEK01000027.1 GCF_001742285.1 Enterococcus rivorum
CTTCCTCGTACAATTTTTGATAAAACTGTTCAGATTTTTTATCCAACATCGTTTCATACCGATTGGTTGATTTCCGCCAAACAAAGCTGAATTTACGCGCATCTGCTTCTATTTTTGTACCATCAATAAATATCGCTTCGTTTTCAATAACCTGATTGGTTATCAGCTGGCGACGAAAACGATTGATGGTACGGTATCTGATTTGTTCATGATTAGCCAACCACCGCATCCGATAACTGTCTTTCAACAGAAATGCCATTCTTCTTCCTGTTACAAATTTTTTCTCCAATTTTCTCATGTGTCAAACAATTTTCAGTAAAAATAAGGTTTAGGTCTAGAATATCGAGCATTTCTTTGATAAGTTTTGAGAGAAACATCTTCATTTCTCCTTTAGAGCGGTTTTGGTCGACTTTATTCTACAGGATTTGAAGGTGTCTGTCTTTTTTTATGTAAAAAAGTGCTGGCGACATCTGTCACCAACACTAGATATTATAGAGCCTATATACATTAGGGGATATGTTAACTCATATCCTCTTTTCTATTTTGTTATAGCACTTTTTAGCTGTAATATCTAGTTTCTAAGTATGTAAGATTCATAATTGCTGAATACGAACGGTAAAAATTCCTAAAGCTGAAAGCTGTTCGGCATTATATCCAAAAAGATACGTATCTGATATACGACATACTAAATTAACTAGATTTTTTATTTTCTGTGTAATCCTGAAGGTTTCATAAAAAATAACACCCTAAATAATATTTCTATGTGAAACTAGCATCTCAGGAACTTTAATTAAAAAGAACTTGTCATAAAATGATTCTATAGCGGAAAAAAACAATTGACAACTCTCTCTCTTGAGGTGCTTATTGTTGATAATTGTTTGTAGTGATTACTATTTTGAAAGGAGATAGAAAGTGTTATGAAAAAAGTACTATTGACAGTGTTTCTTGTTGCATTATTTTTAAGTTTTGGTGCGGTTCAAGCGAATGGACAAGTAAAGAGGCTAATGGAAGTGGAAAGTATTCCTGAACCGATTTGGATATTCAATGCAGGCACAAACAAAGGGCGGTACCATGACCGGCAAGATTTCGGATTTATCTTAAAGGAAAATACAATATTAAAAGTGAGGCAAACTAATCCGAACTTTAAAAAAAATGTAACCGTTAGACTATTAGGGAATGATAAGGAAATCGAAAAATCTGTTAATGTAGGTGCAGAGTGGGTGAATATTAGTTCGACACAGCCATTGGTACCTTTTGTAGATACTCCTTATGGAGATACCCCTGCTAAATTAGAATATGAACTGGTAGATGCCGGAGAACAAGTACCTTTAGCTACTTATACCTATAAAGCTAGTGAAAAAGAGTTTTTTGAAACTTGGGATAAGTATGACGGAGCTTATGCATTGATAAAAGGGGAGGACTTTCAATTATTGCTCCCTAAAAACGATAAAGAATTGGCTAGAAAGTTAAAGGATTTTCATTCTCTTGATGAATTAATTGAAAATTATAATGATTTGTTTGCTTTTTATAATGACATTGCTGGTTTTGATAATTCTACGAAAGAAAACCATAATGGTGAGAATCGTTATTTTTTCAAAGCAGACATCCATGGAGCTGGCAGTGCTTATTATGGAGGGTACTGGACAGCTCAAAGTAAAAAAGATAGTGCGGAGATGTGGCTAACAAAAAATAGATGGGGTGTACTTCATGAAATCGCACATGGTTATGAAGCCAGTTTTTCTGGAGTAGGAATGAACACTTCAGAAGTTTTAAACAACTTGTTTGGTGTGCAATATCAATATGAGAAATATGGAAAGGAAGCTGATAAAACAGGACATTTGTTTAATAGTGGGAAAAAAGAAATCGTGGAAACTAATCTATACAACAAAATGGTGTTAAATAATGGAACCTACGAAAGTGGGGATCTACGTGAGAAGTTAATTTTATTAACGATGCTAAAACAAAAGGCTGGAAATGACTCCTTTACCAAAATGTATCAAGACTATCGAAAGCTAGCGAATCAACCAGGCTTTAATAAAAATAACTATCCTTTTCCAGATTTAATGAACCGTATTTATAGCGAGAACAGTAAACAGGATTTTACAGCTGCTTTAGAGAAATGGGGAGTAGTTCTTAATAAAGGACAGGGAGTAAAAAACCGAACTTTAGGATACCCAGCAGTAGCATCTTTAGCAGATATTATTCCTAAAAATGAGTTGTCTAGAGCCCATGAATTACTAGATGACGATATCCTAATCAATTCAAATTTTGAAATGGTGCAGAATAAAGAGATTGCATCATTAAACTTAAAAGGCGATTTGACACTTCAATTAAATGCGCCAGATAATAAGGCGTTATTAGGCGCAACAGCAATCTTAAAAGATGGAGATAAAGAGGTTGCTTCTCAGCTTATTGAGGGGGAGAAACTGCTATTTAAGAACATTCCCAATGGTGTTTATTCGTTGGTGTTTACTGGACAGCCGATGATAGAGTACTTTCCAGATACTGCCTATGTATACGTAAAAGAAGCTCAAAACAGTTCAACTGTTATGTTCGAAAAAATAAATAAAAGCAGTTTAGCCAATCAGAAAATAGAGTTTCTAGGGTTAGGGAACGCTCTATTTGGCTCCTTAGCAACTGACTTGAATCGTCAGGAAGCTGTAATTTCAATTACTAAGGCTTCTCCACATAGTTATTTTGCAGGGAAAACATATACTAAAATAACTGTTAAAAACAAAAAGGGCGATATTACCTACGAAAAAAACATAGAAGGAACCAATGCAACCGTTGGAGTGGATAAGACATCTTTGCAAGAAGGTGATATAATCGAAATCTATCATGCCGAAACGAAGTCTAGGCTAGTTTCCGCAGAAAAAATTATAGATAGCACACAAAATACCAACCGTTGGTTGGTAACAAAATATGGGTTAGTGAATCAAGTATTGCAAAATGATTCGCAACAAGATTTAATTGCAAAAATAGAACAAGAAGGGTCGGTATTATTACAACAAGAGGAGAGCCAGGCTATTCCCTATTATGAGTCTGTATCCAAAAAGCAACTATGGACGGCCATTGAATTATTAGATCAACCCGATAGAACAGTGTACAAGAAAAAATATGCCCTTCTCTATTTACCATTAAATCTTGAACCAGAAGATCTATTTGCTTATACCTTTAAAGGATTGGGGGACTCGCTATTCGCAACGATGAAGGTGTCACTAAACGATGCTCAAGCAACCATAAACACGGAACAGAGCCAACCACATTGGTACTTTGATATGGACACCTATGCGAGTATTCTGATTCAAGATAAAGAGGGTCTGAAGAAATACAACAAAGAATTTAAAGGCAGAGAGCTTTATCCAAAAGACCAAGATACCGTTCCTTTAACAATAGGGGATTACATTACTGTAATGCACAAGGAATACAACAGTAGTCGATTAGTGATTCAGAATGTGGAGACACAGGAGGAATTGACCAAGCAAGAAACGACAACATATCAGATAGAGGAGGGAAAATTAAAGTTAGTGGAGACGGAAACTATTCCAGTACCGAAACCAGAACAAGGCAAGCTATTTTACTATACCTTTAAAGGATTGGGGGACTCGCTATTTGCAACGATGAAGGTGTCACTAAACGATTCTCAAGCAACCATAAACACGGAACAGAGCCAACCACATTGGTACTTTGATATGGACACCTATGCGAGTATTCTTATTCAGAATAAAGAGGGTCTGAAAAAATACAACAAAGAATTTAAAGGCAGAGAGCTTTATCCAAAAGACCAAGATACCGTTCCTTTAACAATAGGGGATTACATTACTGTAATGCACAAGGAATACAACAGTAGTCGATTAATGATTCAGAATGTGGAGACACAGGAGGAGTTGACCAAGCAAGAAACGACAACATATCAGATAGAGGAGGGAAAATTAAAGTTAATCCATTCTTCTAAGGTATCAGAAGAAATCAATTAAGAAAGAATCATGAAACACATCTGGGAGTGAATAAAGGAAAATTTGAAATAGATTTGTGAGAGTGGGACAATAAAACCATTTTTTATAGAGAACAGAGACGATTTTGATAATAATAGTCAAAATCGTCGAGAGTGTAAAATAAACTGTGTAAGTAGCTAATTCTAGATAAGCTGCTTATACAGTTTTTCTTTTCTTGTAAAGGAAATTCAGATAAACTATAAATGAAAGGATGCGAGAATATGGCAAGACAGAAAAGAGATCCTAAAACTGTTGAATTAGCGAAAACCATTCTAGAAAGCTACAATCCTGAAAATGTTGGTGACATACAAGAGGCTCTAAAAGATATTTTTGGTCTTTTATCGCTTCTTCTTCCAGTTGGAAAATGAGTTGATCGATAGAGTCCCCCAAGTGCTGCTCAATGAATTGAAGAAATCTGCGTGGCGTCTTTTGATAATATAGAAGAAAACAGCGACGAAGCTTAGGAGTTTTCTTTAATACAAGTGAGTGTTCTAGCGACTTAGGTTTCAGTAAAAAAGTGGTCAAATAGTGACGAATGTCAACGGAATACTGTTTTTCACCTTTTTGAATGGTATGAGTAGCGATAACTTGACTGGAACAGAATAGTAGTTCCCACCTACTTGGACAAAACTATACTTGTCTACAGTTTGTTTCGTTGTAACACCATAATCATAAAATCCCCTCAAGGCTTGTAGTTGCACCTGCTCCACAGAAATTGTTGAAGCTAAATTCAGTTCAATCATTGTCTGGTCTAAATGCTTTTGAGCGTGTTCAATTGATTCAAATTCATATTGTTTTATGAATGCTTTTCTCCGTAGTACCTGAACACTCTTTTCTACATGGCCTTTTTCATGGCCACTAAAGGCATTTTGGTTACTATGGGTTCAAAACGATAGTATAGAGCTAATTTCACTAATTCATCATTTAGTTCTTTCTCATGTGGTCCTACGAAACGTTTGACCACATTTCGCATATTGTCGTTGAATAGACACCTTTAAGGTGTTCAAAGAAGCGGATATGAGCATCAAGAAATACTTGCTGGTTGGCAGATTCATAAAGTTTTCCCCAACGATACCCTGAAGCAGGACAAGAAAATACAGCGAGAGTTAATGTCTGTTTTGCTTATTTATCAAGCATTTCACTTCTCCAAAGTCAAATAAAAAGACAGACACCTTCAAAACCTGTAGAATAAAGTCGACGAAAACCAATCTATAGGAGGAATAAAGATGTCTCTCTCAAATCTTATCAAAGAAACCCTCGATATTCTAGACCTAAACCTTATTTTTACCGAAAATTGTTTGACCCATGAGAAAATAGGCGGTCATAGTTGTAAAGTGTATAGCGGTACGCTGACTTATTTCCCCGAAGAATGCCTACATTGCCAACAAGAAAATAACCAAACGATTATCAAATATGGGTGGAAAAAGGTGATGGCTTTGATCAATGATGTCAGTGAATATAAGACCTATGTCCGCATTAAGAAACAAAAATTCCTATGTAAAAGCTGTAATAGAAGCTTCCTTGCGGAATCGACCTTGACCGAACGTCATTGTACGATTGCGCGTCGGGTCAAGCTCTCCATTGCAGAGAAACTGAAAGAAAATACTTCTATGACAGGAATTGCCCGAACCAAACATGTTTCTATAACCACTATCTATCGAGTACTAAAAGACTTTTACACGCCTCTTTCTCAGAAGAAAAAAACACTACCGACCGTTCTTTGTTTTGATGAGTTTAAATCAGTTCGAGCAAGTGTGGGTGCGATGAGTTTTATTTTAATGGACGGGCAAACCAAAGAATTACTGGACATTGTAGAGAATCGAAAACTAAACTCTTTGAAAAAATACTTTTATTCCTATGCTTATAAAACAAGAGCCGCCGTTCAATATATTGTCATTGACATGTACAAGCCTTACGTCACTCTTGTAAAAAAGCTTTTTCCAAATGCAAAATTGATCATTGATCGTTTCCATATTGTTCAACATAGTGGACGTACCTTTCTGACGCACCGAATTCAACAGATGAATCAGCTGAATCGAAAAAATTATCAAGAAGAACAACAATACAAGCATTTAAAGAAGTATTGGAAATTGCTTCAAAAAAACGCCTGGCATTTAGAAGGTCAAAAACAGGTTTGGCATCCTAGTTTTAGGGTGCATTTGACCGAATCAGAAGTCGTTGACCGCTTGCTTTCTTATAGCCCAGAACTCAAGCAAGGATATGGTGTCTACCAAGATTTTCTAGCAGCGATTCGGACGAAAGATTCTCACTGGTTTCAAGAGCTTTTAAAACAAAACTATTCTCATCTACCAGAGAAATATGCGACAACCATTAAGACGTTTAAACAGTATCAAAAAGGTATTTTAAACGCACTTGAACAGCCCTACTCTAATGGGCCCTTAGAGTGTTTGAACAATCACATTAAAGTATTAAAACGAAATGCGTATGGCTTTAGAAGCTTCTATAACTTCAAACTGAGAATTCTATTAACCCTAGGAACCACCCTTTTCAATCCCATGAAAAAGAACAAGCCTGCAGAAAAATAATCTCTTCTGCAGACTTGTTCTTCCTTGACACTATTCTATTGATTTTTCTTTACCAACACTAGTTGACAATGAGCCATAGGGGCTTTATTTCTCTAAAAAAGGAGTGAGCAAAAATCATGCTCACATTTTCCTTGAAACGTTCACTAGATAAATTTACAAACATTCAAAAAAATTGTTTTTTATTTATGACATATCCAGACATTCACAGCAAGATTTAACACCCTATAAATAAAAGTAATACACCATAATAATTATTATCGCAAAAGCAAAAAGCATTATACCGAGCTTTTTAAATATATTTTTTCCCGTGGTAATATCATTTTCATCAAGGTATAAATCTCTTTTTTTAATTTCTAAGTTCTTTATTTCTAATTCTAATTCTAATTCTTCTATACGTAGTTTATCATCTTCCACAGCATATCCTCCTTAAAATTTTTTTATTTATTAACATTAGTTCTATATGTTTCTTTTTTCAAGTTCCTAGAGAACATATTATATTATGTGTTCTACTAAAAAATAGCACCTTACACCGTTTTTTAATTCTTTTACATTTATTGTCCATTTTTGATTTGGTGTCTCAGCAATAAAATTTCTTCATATTTATCCTTCTTTCTGATTTTTTTGAATTGTATGCGTAGGACATTTACATTCTTTTTTAAATGTGGTTGCAACCCCATTTAAAAGACATTCTAAGGTAATTATTATACATCTGAATAGTCGGGAAACGCCTTAGAATCGGTCTCTCAACAACAGATATTTTGATTTTGGGGATCCGTCATGCAACTGTACAAAAAATGACGATATGGGTAATCAAATATAAGACAAGAATAATGTTATATCAATATTCTTTCCTTTTTCTTCTATTAATACTTTTTAGGAGTAGCTTGTTGAACCCCCACTTCAAATGGAATTTTAAAACATTCAAATAGACTATTAAATGGACTGACAATATTTGGAAATACAGTAAATAGTAAACTACTAACTTGAAATTCATTTTGAGAATCTAACCACAACCCTATTAGAGATATTAAACTCATCTATTTAAGATTCTAAAATCATCCATCGTCATATTTTCGTTTAGCTTCCATACCTCTGGCATTAGACAGACTATAAAACCAATAAATGTAGTAAAGACATATGCCACTAGATTTACTACTAATTTTGTTACTAATGAACCTGGAAACATATATTCTAATAGAGTAATTATAGCTGCAAAAAATAGCTAGTACTAATAGACCTGCCATAAAATTAAGGTTCCTTCTCATTTTTTCGCATTTTGTATTTCTCCCTCTATATTTTTTTAACAGCCTTCTATGTTGTTTTTCTCCATATAAAGTCGCAACACTAATTCCAATTTGTCGTGAAACATTTTTCATTGTTTCCTTACATCTACTTTTATCTCTTGATTAAATAATTTTTGAACTGTTTCTAGCCCTTAAACTGTTGCTCGAGCAAAACGATCTAGTTTTGTGACAACTAATGTATCGCCTTCAGATAATTATTCAAGCAGTATCAAAAAGGCATTCTAAATGCACTTAAGCAATCCTACTCGAATGGTTCTTTAGGTTGTTGGAACAATCATATTAAAGAAATGCGTATGTTTTTAGAAGCTCTATAACTTTAAACTGAGAATCCTATTAAAACTACAAACTACACAACTTAAGCCTGCAGAGAAATAAGCCCTCTGCATAATTGTTCTTCCATAACATTATTCTACTGTTTTTTCTTTACCAACACTAGTTCACAAAGAACCAATTAATCAACCTATCAGTCCTATTTGACAAAGAGCCCTTATACAGATCTTTTTACCTCTTTAGTTGAATCGAAAAGATGTTTAGTGATCCTAGTCTCACTAAACATCTTTTCCAAACACTTCAATTGTGAACTGCGCTTCCCTTTAGTGATGATTATGCCTTTCGTAAGGAAAATACTTCTTGGGAACAGAGACTTTCTCTCTTTTTAACCAAGCTATCCCCGTAGTTCCTACGGTTTATATAAATTTTCACTAGTTCATTCCAGAGAAGATTAGTAAAAATCAATACTAAATTTTTCTGACCCATCACCATAAAAAATATCGATTAACACATATCCATTTTTAGGTAGATCAGAAGCTAATACACTTTTACAATACAAATTGGCTTCTAAACCAGAAAAAAATATCATTCCTGAGTTCCCGGTATAGCCACTGACAATAGTAGGTGCAATCGTTGGAGGTGGGCGTACTGTCCCAACACCTCCAACATTGCTTCCTGAACCTCTCCGCCACCAATTGCTCGTGTCACCTGTTTTGGTCGAACCTTGTTGCTACGAACCTACATCGGTTGCATCATTATCTGGTGTCCAATTAGCACCGTTTGACCCAACGCTTGCGTTCGCATTCCCTGTTGTTGCTTGTTCCGTCTGATCTTTTGTTGCTGTTTCTTGTGTTTGTGTTACAGCGACTTCTTTCGCTTTTTTATACAACTCCGCTTTTGCTTTGCCTAGTTGGTCTGTTAGCTCTTTTTTTGTCTTCTCATTTTTGATTTTGTCTGTCTCTGCTTTTGCCTTATCATATAGCTTTTGATCGGTTAAAACGACGTTGTTATCCTTATATATTTTAGATACGGCTTCTTTTGCCGTACTTATTTGTTTCAGTTGTCCGCTCGCATTCTCTATCAATCCCTTAACATCTTTTGTAAAAGCGGTCTCTTCTTTAGGCATGATTTTTTGAATAGATTGGATTTTTTCTTCTGTTAACCCATCATTGATAATGGCTAACTCTTTTTCCACTTTTGCGCCATTCATAGCGACTTTATCTTTTGATTGGAACAATGCATTGATCCCTCGTTGCAACTCCATTTTCCCATAGATACTTCCCATCAGTTTGTCTGCTTTTTCCTGAACCGACTCATACGCATCAACATGTTCTTTTAATAATTTTTTGTCTACTGATACGTCTTGAAAAACAAATTCAGACTGTTTCAACTGCTGATCCAATGTCGCTACTTGTTCCTCTGTTACATTTTCTGCCAAATAGGAGGGATCTTTTTGATCCAACAATTTGGACAACTCTTCTGTTACCCTTTGAATCGATAGTTCTTCTGCTTTTACGGTTTTTTCTGCTTCTTCAACTTGTTTATGTACTTGACTCGCATAGATCGTACCCCAAACACCCACCACCAGTACAATTGTTGTGATAACAAGCATGACTATTTTTTGTGTTTTCGTCATGGTCGTTTCCCCTCTCAGTCTCTTTCATTCTATTCGTACATGCATTCATTGTTTCGCCCTAGAAATTGGTTCGTAAATTAATCGTAGTGTGACCATGCAGAACAGATATACACTCCTTTCCCATGGGCGTCTACTGTATACACCACTCTGCAATGTATATTCAGCCGCCTCGAATATTTCTGGTCTTCATAAGGCTGTAATTTCTCAAAAGAATCAGTCAAAGCAGATGGATCTTCCCGCAACGTTTTTAAGATTTGTTCGAACCGCTTCTTTAACAAGGAATACTTCACTTTTTTTGCCAAATTCCTCGCATATACCTTATGCACATTCATAAATTATCCCAAATATCTTCAACTAGTGAAAAACCAATGTCATCAGCTATTCTTTCACAGTATCCAACACACCTATTAACTGTAAATACAATGTTTGTTGGATACCTTCTCTGTCGCAATGATTGTCACACGCCCTTCCCCAGCTTTAGCAGAGACAATATTGATTGGTTCTTTTTGCTGATTAACCTCTTTAATGTTTTCTCCATATCCTGTTCGACCTCTTTCTAATTAACTCCTACTACAACGTACGTTAATCAGGTGCGTCAAATGATAGGATTAGAGAAGTCCATATGCTCAATCATTAAAATTATACCAATTTGAACAACAAAATGAATGTTCCCTAGTAACCTAATCTACCCTTTTATGCAACATGTACACTAGGTAAAATATAGCCCAAGAATTCGCTTGAATTCCTGTTGGTCTTCTTCTAACAACTGATGCATTCTGTCTTAAAAATGGATGAGCGCTCTGTTGCAGGGCAACAACATTCTCATCCTAAACAACAAATTAACTTCTTCGTTCATCATGAGTTGGTTCAATAACATTGCCTAATTTTTGATTCGTCCACCCGACCACTTTAGATGAAGCTCTTTTACTCGTAAATAAAGCAATTTAAGGAGCGCATTCTCACTAGAGAAGGCTCCTTTCTTTGTGACTTTTCTAAAACTAGCATTCACACTTTCTACGGTAGTTGTGTTGTAAATGTTTTTACGTATAGCACTACCATAATCAAACAATTGATCAACATGTGAAATTTTTCGTTTCCAAACTTCGACTCTACCATTTCTGATTAGTTAATGATATTCACTCGCGCTCTTGTGAGTTCCTTACCTGAATCATCGTATAAAACTGCATAAACTTCATCTGTTATTTTGATTTTTCCTTTAGCATAGTATGCAAAGTTACCATTTGAAGTACCATTTGGTGCAAGTGCCGTGTCGTTAATAATCAAACCTGATTTTGCTACACTCGTTCCTGTCCATTTTCCTGTAACTGATGATGATTTTGTTAAATCATAGTCATCTAATTTAGTAATTATTGCTGTTTGTACTGGTATTGCTGAATTAATGATATTCACTCGCGCTCTTGTGAGTTCCTTGCCTGAAACATCGTATAAAACTGCATAAACTTTGTCTGTTATTTTGATTTTTCCTTTAGCATAGTATGCAAAGTTACCATTTGAAGTACCATTTGGTGCAAGTACCGTGTCGTTAATAATCAAACCTGATTTTGCTACACCCGTTCCTGTCCATTTTCCTGTAACTGATGATGATTTTGCTAGATCGTAATCATCCAATGCAGTAATTTCTGATTCAATTACTGGACTAGTAACAAACACTGCATCTTCTGCTAATTTTCTACCTTTATTATCATAGCCAACAACAACTACTTTATCTTTTGCATTAGTGATAACACCACTACCAACAAGTTTGAATTTGTTGTTCCTATCAACTGATACATTTGATTTTTCAACTCCGTTGACCATCAGACCAACAGTCACTACTTTACTTAATACACTACCTGATACATATTGTGTCCCTATTTCATAATCGTTAACCATTACTGCTGCTTGTGCCACAATATTTACTAGATTTTCTGTAATTTTCTCGTCAGTATCACTGTAACCAATTATGGATACAGTTTCCGTACCATCTATATACAACCCGGTAACATCATAAGCAAATGTTTGATTTACTTCATCAACAGGAATTTTATTTTCTTCTTGCCCGTTGATACTTATAGATATTCGCTTAATATCCCCTGTAAATTGCCCCTCTATAGCGTATTCTCCAATTCCATAATCATCGACTGTTAATGTACCAATTAAAGATTTTATCAATTCTACTCTTTTTTCATCCAATTTATTACCACTGTCATCATATGCCAAAATACTCACTGCATCATTTACACTAGTAATTCTATTATTTACTGGCACTTTGAATGTTTGATTGGAAACATCTACATCAACTTGTTGTCCTTCTACACCGTTAACTTTCAATGCTACTTTAGTTATTCCACCTGTGTAATTCCCAGTTACTGAATCCTTCCCCAATTTGTATTCACTTGTGAAAATTGTACCTGATTTGGAATCTATTACGTTTAACTTCTTTCTTGCTATCTCAACATTGGAAGCATCATATAATGCTGCATAAACTTCATCTGTCAATTTAAACTTCCCTTTAGCATAGTATACAAAGTTACCATTTGTAGTAACATTTGTTCCAACCAGCGTACCATTAATAATCAAACCTGATTTCGCTACATTAGAGCCAACCCATTGTCCAGTAACTGTTGTATCTTTGGCAAGATCGTAATCTTTTAAGTTTGTGATGTTTGCCGGAACAGCTAATACTGGTACAATCAAATCAGTAAATAATTCTACCCCTAAAAAATTTTTAATACCAGTAATTTGGATAACATCAGTTAATTTAGTAACCTTTCCAGCAATGTTAACTAAGAAAGATCCGTCAACTTTCACAGGCACGTCCGTAGCTACTAAAAGACCATTAACATAAACACGAATAAAATTTGCACGTGTATTTCCTACATGACCTGTTAAATTAGCATCACCCAAATAATAAGGATCTGCTGACGCTAACTCTCTAATATCAACTGTTGCCATTGCTAACTCTTTACCAAGGTAATCATACGCAATGATTTCCGCAACATCTGACGTAGAAGTAATCAATCCTTGAACGTATAAAGTAAATGTTCCATTGGTAACAGGAATCTCAGGTTGAGTTACACCATTTACTTTTAACGCTACCGATACAACATCACCTGTAAAGCTCCCAGTTATGTTTGGATGACCAAGTGTATAAATGGATGGAAGAACCGTACCCATAGTTGCGTTTAAAATTGTAACTCGATCAGGATTCCAAGTAGAATAGACCCATGTATCTATAGTATTACCTTCAAGATAGATAGCCATAGTAGTAGACGTTACAAGAGTAGGGTTTATCGGAATTGAGAACGTTCCATCTTCATTAACTGGAGCACTAGCTGTTGATAACACACTAGTAGTCGTGTCACTCGCATATAATTTGTATCTCACAAACTTAGTTGCAGATAAAACTGAACTGTCAACCACGCCCGTAATTTGGGTATCTCCTAATCGATAAGCGTTCACACTTCTAGCTGCCATTCTTTCTGGAACAACTACTCCTTCGACCACATTTAGATTTTCCTCTTGTGACACCTCCTTATTAATTTCGGCTGCTAGTGTTTGATCTAACAAACATACCCCACTAGCCATGAATGCAATTATTGATCTTAAAATTAAACTTTTTTGGATAAATTTTTTGCTTTTCAATTCTACATTCTCCTTTTGTCTCCATTTTTTTCCTTAAATAAGCTTTATACAGGCGTTCACCAATGAAATATTCAATAATCATAATAATATATTAATCTAAAATAAGAAGTTCTCCAGGAACTATAGAAACAACAAAACACCCCTCTGTAAACTAAAAACAGGGCTCAAACAAAAATATTGTAAAAGATCGTTATACCTATTTAGTAATATAACAAGCTAATTCTTGTTCGGGAAACTCCCAAAGAGTGGACTTTCACCACCTAGCTAGCCACCATATGTCCAGTGCACAAAAAAAAAGCACCCCTAAAGGTGCCAAATAGAAAAACATACTGTCGGGTATTACTAAATAAATTATACCCTATTTCCATTTTACGTAAAAGTTCCTGGAGAACTCGCTTTATTTGTAATTATTGGTATAATTTACTGCATGATATTATCTATTGAGTAGGCTTCGAAAGCCATAATCACGCTATCTTCCTCAAATATTCTTAGCAAAGTGATTATGGTTTTTTTTACGCTGTAATCTCGACTTCCCCAAGTACAAGATTACCCTGTTGCACTTTGTTATACCTCTCATTATACTCCTATATTAATATTAAATAGAAATAATAACACAAAAAGACATAACAATATCTATAGACTAGGGGGATTGGAACATCTATACAGAAAAGAATAGTGCTAGACTTTAACTAAGATAATCAAATTAAAACTACTTATAATAGCTTCAAAATTTGACCTTTCTTCTTTAGAAAGGTACGCTTGAACCAATGGGTATTTAAACTTTGCCATAGTAAAAACCATTACAATTACAACACAAAATTAGATTTTTGATCTAACTTTTATGGAGCGATACAATTTGTAGTATAGGAAGAAGTTCTGATAAATAGAATAACCTAAAAAAGGAAAAACGATGACGAGATCAACACCATATTCATGTAGTGTTATGCCTTGAGCGAAACGAAGGGAATGAATTAATTATGAATATTCATATTATTAATGGATACCAAAAACCTAATATGCAGATTGATAAACATCAGTCTGGTCAATCTATGACTGGTTTGTTAAGCCTAAATATGGTAAAAAGTATGACAGAAACTTTAGAAAATTTAGGCCATGATGTCTCTGTAACATATCTATCAGAAGGCATGAACATTAGTGACGAACTAACAAAAATCAACAATGCTAAATTATTAATTTTTCAAACACCTGTTTACTGGATGTCTACACCGAGCAACTTAAAAAAATATTTTGATGATGTTTATATTAACGCTAAAGGGTTACTTTACAAAGATGACGGGCGAACCAATGGAGGAAAGTATGGTAGTGGATACTTATCACATAGTAAATACTACATACTTTCGACAACGTGGAATGCTCCTGAAAAAGCATTTGAACGTGGAGCATTTTTTGATGGTAAATCTGCTGACGATGTATTTTTAAACTTTCATTTGGCTCAAAAATGGGTGGGCATGTATCCTTTGAAAAGCTTCCATCTCTATGATGTATTTGATTCTCATTTCAACTATTCTAAAATGGAAAAAGATTTAAATTCACATCTCCTTACTCAACTATCTGAAATTAAAAAATGAGTATTGTATCAATTGAAGCTACTTAATATGAAGATTATCTCTAATTATTTTTTAATTTTAGGGTTCTTATTTTAGGGTCATTGTAAATACTCTAGATTGGACTTGTCAAGAAAAATTAGACAATGAGTTAAGAGAATTTAGGGATGTTGCTTCTCAAAATCCTTGAGAGATTGATAACTAAGTGCGGAATGAAGTCGTTTGGTGTTGTAATACGTTTCAATATATTTGAATATCTCTAGTTGAGCTTGATTAATGCTTGTAAAATTTGCATCATTGATTAGCTCTCTTTTTATTGTTTTGTAAAAAAATTCCATCAGAGCATTGTCATATGGGTTACCTTTGCGACTCATACTGAGAACAACTTCTCTTTTTCATAACTCTGCTTGGAAGTTACTACTTGTGTACTGTGAACCCTGATCCGTATGAATAATGAGTCTTGCCTTTGGTTTTTCTTGCCCACAAGCTTGAAGAAAAGCATCGATTACCAACTGGTCTTTCATTCTGAAGACATGGACCATCCAACAATTTTCCGTGTATATACATCAATAAAAACGGCCAAATATACGGTTCCATTTTTCAGAGGGACATAGATAATATCACCTAGCCAGATTTTATTTTTCTCTGTCACAATAAAGGTTTGATTAATAAGATTGGGGTGAGAAAGAGAGGCTCGTTTTCGATTGTAATACTTTTATCTATAAGTACTACCTTTTGCATACAATCCCATTTCATGGAGAAGCTTTCCAACACGTTTTCTATTGACAATAATCACTCGTTCTTTTATGACTTTAGTGATTCGAATCGTTCCATATCGTCCATGATGTTCGATGTTGATGGAAAATCGCTGCAATCTCCTTCTTGAGCAATTGATTTTCCCGTTTTCTTTTCGAGGGTTTTCTTTTAAGAAATTCATAAAAATCCGATTTTGACACATTGAGTGTTTGGCAAGCACGTTGGATGTTCACTGTTTCTTTATGGTCTTTCAAGAACTGAAATCGAATTTCTTGCTTGACTTCAAGAATACCCGGAACTTTTTTAACAGCTCAAGTTCCTCCCTTAGGTAAAGATTTTCTTGTTCCAGTTTCTTTATTTCATAACGCGCATCAAAAAGTGGGCTCTATAATTTAAAGGACTGATGAATCAGAAATGATTCTTCAGTCCTATTTTCATTTTAGGTATTAAAAAACATACCGTTCTCTTGTATGATTAATTTACCACAACCAAACAAACAGAGAGGACGATATGCTCATGATCAATGATATCAAAAAAATGCTAAGAATTACAGATAAACATTTAGAAATTAGAGGTGTTTCTTACGAAACAATCCAAAAACAAAATACCTTAGTCCTCCATGCAATACTATCTCCTTGCCCAGATGTTTGTAAAAATTGCGGGGCAATGAAGGAGGATCAAAATGGAGAACAGGTGATTGTTAAGAATGGAAAAAAAGAAATCACGGTTCGGTTTGATCAATACAACTACATGCCAACTATTATGAAGCTTGCGAAACAGCGGTATACGTGTAAAAATTGTTTGACTCATTGGACAGCACAAAGCTATTTTGTTCGTCCGAGACATTCCATTGCGACTCATGTGACAGTCAAGAGCATCGCGTTGCTCAAAGAAAAGGTTTCTCTTTCATTCATCGCTAAAATGGCTAATGTATCTATCACTACTGTCATTCGTACCTTAAAAGAGTTAGGGAAATACTTACCCCATTCCAAAAATACCACTCTGCCTAAAGTGTTGATGGTCGATGAATTTCGCTCTCATGTCAGTACGGAAGATAAAATGAGCTTTATCTGTGCAGACGGCGAATCTGGAAAACTCGTAGACATTCTCCCCTCGAGAAAATTAAAGAGACTGACAACTTACTTCAAACAGTTTTCGACGACAGAAAACGTTGAATTTTTAGTAACTGATATGAACGCTGCTTATTTTCAATTGTTAAAACATGTTTTTCCAAATGCTCAATTAATTATTGACCGTTTCCACATTGTGAAGCACTTAAATCAAGCCTTTCAAGAGTTTCGAGTGAGAGAAATAAAAAACTTGAAGCAACAAAATAAAACCGAAGCTTACAAAAAAATCAAAGCCAATTGGCGCTTCTTTACCAAAAACAGACTGAACATTAATCATTCTAACTACAAAACTTGGAGGAGTTTTCGCTCTCCAAAATACCCTTACCTAACAGAAGCCATGATGATTGACCGCTTATTAAACTATTCAGAGCCACTAAAACAAACATACGCAGTCTTTCATGACTTAGTCGATGCTTTTCGAGGAAAAGACCCTGAATTGTTTCTTTCTTTACTTAGGGAACTACCAGAATCATTAGAGGAAGAGTTTCGGAAGAAACTACAAAATCTTTTAAAGTATGAAGAAGGTCTACGTAATGCAATGATTTATCCTTATTCAAACGGAAAAATAGAAGCGAAAAACACCCATATTAAGACCCTAAAACGCGTTTCCTATGGCTTTAACTCATTTGAGAACATGAAAATAAGAATTTTTCTGATGAATCACCTAATTGAGATAAAATAACAAAAAAGTCAGAACAAAAAAGAGTACTTTTTGTTCTGACCTCACTTCAATTTAACTCATCAGTCCTAGTTGACAAAGAGCCAAAAAGTGCGCTTCCTTTATCAGGAAACGCATTATCCTCATATTTTTCGTATTCTTGAACCCAACGGTACAAACTATTGGCATAGACGCTCAGCTGATCACTCACTTCTCTAACAGAAAAACTCTCTTCAATAACTAATTTTACTGCTGCTATTTTGAATGCTTTATCAAATGAACGTCTAGACATGGAATATTCCTCGCTTTCTCTTTTCTCTCTGTCCAGTTTATTATACCCGTTCCATTCTCTACTCCGAAAAAGTCTAACTTTTTGGGGTCAATACAAATTTTTTTACGACTTTCAGTCTTCTATTTTATTTGTCTTGAAATTTATTTACCAAGCTCTAATTCAAGATGAATAGTCTACCTAGCCATAAAACTGATTTTAAATTTTTATCCAACAATAGCTAAACGAAATGGTCGTAATTCCCCATCTTTTAGCTATTCATTGTATTTGAAGCAAATAGCATCTCTTTACTCAAATTCCCATTCATTCTATATTCTTTTAGAACTATAGATTAATTGCACAGTCACATAAATCTATAGGATAATTTCCAGTGAAATATGCAATACATAGACCATTGTTTGTTAGTGTTGTTTTAGGAAGATTAATACTTTTAATAAGATTTTCTATATTCAAATAGATTAATGAATCAGCACCAATAACAGAACACACTTCTTCTATATTCATTTTTGAAGCAATCAATTCATCTGTACTTGGAATATCAATACCAAAAAAACAAGGATATTTAAATGGTGGTGAAGCGATTCTTACGTGTACTTCCTTAGCTCCTGCATGTTTTAACAAATAAATGAGCCATTTAATTGTCGTTCCCCTAACAATTGAGTCGTCCACAATAATTATTTTCTTCCCTCTTACAACCTCCTTTATAACGGAAAATTTACTTGACACACTACTTTCTCTTAACTCTTGAGAAGATTGAATAAACGTTCTCCCAACATATTTATTTTTTATAATCGCCTGCTCGAAAGGAATCTTAGATTCTTTAGAGAAGCCAATTGCTGCTGGTATTCCACTATCAGGAACACCAATTACTATATCGGCATTAACGCTATCTTGTTTTGATAAGTACTCTCCCATACGTTTCCTAGCGTTATAAATATTGACTCCACCAATAGTAGATTCTGGTCTAGAAAAATAAATGAATTCCATACTACAAATAGAAAGGTTGGTATTTTTAGTATAGAATTCCTTCTTAATCCCACTATCGTCAATCTTGACAAGTTCCCCAGGCTCTAGTTCATGAATAAAGGTAGCTCCTATCATATCAAAAGTACATGTTTCAGAGGATACGATATAACTGTCTTTCAGCCTAGCAATTGATACAGGTCTAAAACCGTTGGGATCCCGCGCGATAAAAAGTTGCCTTTCTTTTAACACAACATACACAAATGCACCTTTTATTCTGCTTAATGCACTTTTTAAATTATCTTCAAACAATTCATGCTTTCCCTCATAAATTAAGTGTTCTAAAATTTCACTATCAGAATCTGTTTGAAATTCAATACCTTTATTTCTCAATTCTGTTTTCAAAGTATCCGAGTTTACTATATGTCCATTATGAGCATATGCAAATGGTGCTTCTTGTTTTTTAGGTTGTGAAATAAACGGTTGAACATTCTTAATTTCACTTTTACCGGCTGTCGCATATCTGACATGCCCTATAGCGATATCTCCAAATAAATTTTCTTCAATCCCTTTATTAAAAACGGTTGAAACAAGTCCTACTCCTCTATGATTTAGTAGATTTTTTTTTGAATAGGTCACAATCCCTGCACCATCATGACCACGATGTTGTAGCTGGTGTAAGCCATGAAGGGTTAATTCTGCTGCTTGTGTGTAGTTATAAACACCAAAAATGCCACATTCCTCATTTAAGCTACTTTTAAAATCTGTCATCGTTACTCTAAACTCCCTTCAATCGCCTGTTTTTAAAATCGCTCAGAATTATGGGCATCCCAAACACATTCAATTAATTGAATGCTAGTAAATGTCGCCTCAAATGTCGAGTTTCCTGGACTGCTAGCAAAAAATCCAGCTTTCACAGCTTCATTTGCATTATCCAAGTGAAACATGCGCATCATTTCAAAATTTTGTCCATTTTCAGAGTATTCTAGTAAGAAATCTTCATTTCTTCTACTTAATCGATAATACATTTCTTGTGTACTTTTATCATAATTGACCATTGCCCAATCCGAAAAACCTCTATTTGTAACAACTGAAAAAAGTTGTTGAAACCCGTTTGCTTGAAATTCAATTCCAGATTTCATCCAGTTATCAGAGTCTTGATAAATAGCAACACCGCATTGGTCAAAATAAATTTTAGAAGAGAATGCTACCTTGCATAATAGGGTCCAAGTCTTTTTTTCTTCTTCAAAATATACTAATGGTGCATTATCATAGGTTAAGCCGTAGTAAGTTCCTCTCCAAAAATCTGTATCTGGTATTGTTTTAATAATGATTTTATCTTCTAGAACATTACAACCTGGTTTTTTATTCAGCCATTTCAATTTTTCAAAAATAAAGTTTCCCAATTTTTCAACCACCTTTATTAAAATTTTTGTCTTTAAAAGAGTACAGTCTCTTGAACGCAAGTGCCATTATCAATATAGCGGTTAATATACTAATAGGGAATAGATTTAAACTAGTATAATTAAAAATAAATCCACAAACTACCGGCAATATAATAACACCTAAATACTGAAATCCAACTTGATAAGCCACTATTTTAGACGCCACTTCATTATTGTAAATATCGTATGGCAATCTCATCATCATTGGATATAGGGCCGAAAAACCATAGCCCATAAGAATAGACGCCACTAAAATGAAATTGTTTTGCTGGCTTAACAACAACAACCCTCCCAAAAATGAAATTAGTAAATGTATAGACACAATTTTTTTTACAGACATATACGAAATTAAAAAACCAGTAAAAAATCGTCCCACCATTAAAAAGGTCCAATATAAAGACACTTGAAACGCTGCTTCTCCAGAACTTAAGGAGTAGTTAACTAGTAAAAAGGTGCTAAAATAAAGACCTACTACGTATTCTATTCCATAACAAAAATAGTATAATGGGCCTAAGTAATGTAATTTGGTTAATTTAACTTTTGATTTCTCTTGCTTGTCAGAGTGTTGAGGTGCTGCCTCCATCCTGTTAAAAATTAGAATTATTAAAATACATAATTCTAAAAATGCAATAATATAATAACTGTAAAACCATCCCAACCCATTAAACAGTACAATAGACATAACACCAGATCCAAAACTAATCCCTATCCCCCAGAAGGCATGCACCCAAGACATAATTTTTTCGTTATAGTAAAATGACACATAGTCATTGATTGCCACATCTATACATCCTGCACCAATACCTAAAAAAATTATTGAGGAAATCATTCCCACAGGAGTTCTTAAAGCACTAAATAACAGTAATCCTAAGATAATAACCAGTGTGCTTCCCTGAAGAATTTTTTCTAGTCCTAGCTTCGCAATAAGCCTTGTATACATCAGGCTAGACAAGAAAGAAAAAATGAAAATCCCCATTGTAAGGATTCCTACCACTTCTGTTTCAAAATGAAACGTATTTCTTATTTCAGGCCAACCACTACCCAATAACCCATCTGGAAACCCCAAAGAAATGAATATAATAAACAAAAGCCACATCTTTTTTTTCAATTTCAATTCCCCCATTTTAAGTATTCATCCTTAATTGCTAAACACGAACACTCTTTTAATGCAGCTACTTTTTTCAAAAAAAGCCTGATTAAAATCTATCAAATTATATTTTAAAAATACTTCCTCTTGGATATCAAGATGCGCCTCAAGATATTTTTTTGCATCATAGAAATGAGTAGTGTACTCACTAGAACCCAAGATTTTCTGATTTTTTTGCACCAAAGCTGTCGTATTTACAGTCACTTTGTGTCTATGTTGTAAACCCAAAATTAAGAACTCTCCGTTTCTTTTTAAAAATGGATATCCTAATTCAAATTGATTTCCCACTGTGTCAATTATAATATCAAATTCTCCCTCTATGGCTTCCAAAGAATTGAAGCAACAGGGCATAGTCTTAGATAACATTGCTACCTTCTCTTCATTTGAATCCACAGAATAGACTTGATGCCCTGATTTTAATAGGGTTTTTGTAGCTAAATAACCCATAGTTCCTTGTCCAATTACTAAAATTTTTTTTAGTTCACTTGTATCTAGTTTCTCAAGACCTTGTAATACACAAGCAAGAGGTTCAACTAGAAGAAATGTTTCCCTTTGTTCAGTAGATATGTTAGAGGGAATAATTTCTACAAAGTTCTCTTTTGTAATAAAATATTCACTGAAGGTACCATGTTTGTTTAGTCCTGCTATTGCCAAATCACCTTCATTACCAGAGCATAGATAGTACAACCCTTTCCTACAATTGTCACAAATGCCGCAATGTTCATTAGGATTGACTATAACCCAGTCCCCTATATTGAGTGTTTTTACACTATCTCCGATTGCAACAATCGTCCCAATAGCTTCGTGTCCAATCACATGTCCTAAATCATTTCCCTCATTTACTAATGTTAAATCCGTCCCACAAATTCCCGCTAAAGACACTTTTATTTTCACATCATTTGAATCATCAATATCTGGTTCAGGCATTTCTTTTATATATAGTTTTTTATCATAGTACAATGCATCCATTCAACATTCGTTCCTTTCACTTTTTAGTAAATGTTAGATATAAATTTGTTCCATATTGTTCAACTTTCATAAATTGATAGTTTACACATAAATCTATTTTTTGAAACCCTTCACCATCTACCAATGAAGTGGTGTTTTTCCCTCCAACCAATACTGGAAATTGTAAAAGATGTATCTCATCAAATAAATTGTATTTAGCAAAAGACCAGTTCGTTGATCCCCCACCTTCCACTATTAATGATTTTATTCCTAATTTATCTTCTAAAAGGCAAACTATTTTTCTCATATCTTTCAAATCAGTAGCAGATACCAAAAGCACCTCTTTATTTAATTCAGTTATTTTTTTTAGTTTTTCCTCGTCATTTGAAGAAGTGACCAGTACAGTTCTATTTTCATCTATAAAAACGTTCTCATTAAAACTGAAATTTAAACCACTTGACAAAATGACCCTTATAGGTGATACACCGTGCTCTAGACGGCAAGTCAAATTAGGATTATCTATTTTAATCGTTTCACTGCCTACCAATATTGCATCATATTTATTTCTGTGTTGTTGGATCAGTTCTATTTCTTTTTCTGACATCGATTCTAATAGTTCTTTACTGGAACAGTTTCCTACTGTCAATTTTCCATCCAATGATATTTCCGAAAAAAGAATGATTTTCACTTGATTATCCTCCCCAATTCTAAATCCTAGTATAAACATGTTGAATGATTCGCTGTACAAAATTTATGAACACAAAAAATATATTTATTTGAGAAACATTTACTGTCTTAATTGTTTTTTCAATTCTTTCATCTTAACTAGAACAATAATAAATGCTTCTCGTGCCTAGCAGTAATCCGTCCATATCATAAATAAAGCTCTTTGATTTACCCTTTTTGCCCTCCAATCTTGAATTAAAAAATAGCTTCATATCAAAAAAACTTTCTAAAACATGTACTTTAATTAATACCTCATTTTATTGACAAACTTGAGTCAAAAGGATCAACAGACCCGTTCACATATACAGAAGACAGCTATCCAGCTGTTGTTTCAAGAATTTAAATTAAAAACACTGAATTTTCCCCATTTATCAAATGGCTAAGCTGAAAGAAAAGTTAATAAACTGAAACTAATAAAGCAAATTATTTTTAGCCGTGGTCATTTTAAGACATTAGCCAAGAAAGCTTTTTCGAACGATTAGCAACGAACTTTAGAAAGAACCATTTAGCAACTATTTAATAGACAGTTAACTAAAGTGTATCAGTAATCTAAAAAAAAAGTTAGTTCCCTGCGAACTTTGATTTGTAGTAAAATAGAGTGTACTTAATTTAGTACCCCTCCCTGATAGTATCATTATTTACTAATAGTAGGAGGATTTATGCAATGCTATGATTTATTCTTATTTCAAATGGAAAAATAGACGCAAAAAATACACATATTAAACCATTAAACGCGCTTTTTATTTTTCTATGGTTTTAAATTCCTATGAGGACATGAAAAAATGAATTTTTCTGATCAATCAATTCATTGAGATAAGATAAGATAAGATAAGATAAGATAAGATAAGATAAGAAAAAAAGCCAGAAAAAACATTATTTTTTCTGACCGTTCTTCAATTTGGCTAATCAATCCTGTTTGTCAATAAGCAAAATAAATCTATAGAAATGCTTTTATTTTATACTCTCAAAAATACAAACAATGGAATCAGAAAACCAACTCTTCTAATCAAGCTTCCTTATTATCATTCCTAGTAGAAATTTCTGTACAGGGTCAGAGCCAGTAAACACTCATATACAGAAACTATGTTAATTTCCTACACTACTCAACTTCTACATGAATAACTGAAGAATAGTCACTTATATTCTCCTTCTTCAAATTGAACACAACATCTAATTGACTACCACGCTGTTGTTTCTCTGTTAATGTAACTTTATAGCTACCTTTCTCATTTACAACTCCAGAACCTACTTCTTTCCCTTCTTGCGTTTTTATTGTAACTGTTGCACCTGAAATAGCCGTACCTGTTACCTGCAGCTCATCACTTTTCAAGCGATTCACGCTTGTGGCTTTAATAACTCTCGGACTATCCGTTTCGTTAACGTATTTCAGCTCATCTTTTGTTATTTGATATATGACAACCTGCTCTTGGTTAGCCACAGGTTGATTTGTCTTTGTATCAACTATGCTTAGTCGTAAAGGTTCTTGGTGAAACACCATGACGTAGTCTCCTTCTTCTAACTGAATATACGTCTGCTTATCTTGGACAACTTGATCCCCAACAAAGTCTTTCCAATATTTTACATGTTGATTTTTGTTTTGAATCAATATGGCCGCATACGTTCTGTTCGGAAAATACAAATGTGGTGTTCCGCCATGCCCTGGATTCATTTCCTTAATATGAGCCCATTTTTGTCCTGGTGATACGTTTAAAACAGGTAAATTCATACTGGCAAATATTCGTTGATTACCGCTTCCCATCAACCCTTGAAACACGAATTCGCAATCTGTAAGAAGCAATTGATATTGAAATTTCAATATCCCCGAAGAATACGAATAGAGGGGTTCGTCATTATGAATAATTGTAACATGCGCTTGATAATTTCCACTATCCGCCTCCGTTGGTTTCGTTAGTGTCAAAGAACCTGTGGCGTTGTTTGGAAGCAATTGCCCATCTTTGGTCCAATTCACGTTAGGGATAAAGTCAAGAGCACTTTCTTCATTTATGAAACTAAATCCCTGATATGTCACTGTTTCAGGAGTTGTTTGATGGATTTTTTGGTCTCCTCCTATACCAACACCTAGCGTCCCTTTATTTACAGACAATTTAGAGGCAAACATGGCTTGTTGCGACGGATCAAACACAACCACTTTCTTTTGAGAGGACTCTAAAAATTGCCCACTTAAAACGCTCACTTTCGGGACAGACAACACCTCTAATTTTGGTGTGTTGGTAAAACAATAGTTTCCTATCGTCGTCACTTCCGGGATTTGTAGATCGCTTAATGATACGGCATCCACAAACACATTGTCCCCTATTTTTTTGGCTTTTGGCGCTACGAATCGAGTCAGATTAGGCATATTTTTAAACGTACGCGTACCTATCGTCTCCAATTCTGGGAACGTCAACTCTGTCATACTCGTCCCTTCAAACGCACCAGTATCTTTGATTTCTTTCAGTTTTGGCGCACTGACTGCGCGTAACGTCGTTACTTCATAGAAAGCTCCTTGACTAATTGATTCCACCTTCGGTAGAGTGACCTCACTCAGTTTGGTTTGGTAAAAGGCATTTATACCAATCGTTTTCACTTCTGGCAACTGCACTTCTTTTAAACTAGTCGCTCCTGAAAAAGCACTATTTCCTATTGTTGTCGCATTAGGAAAAGTTCCCTTTTCTAGTTGACTGAACCCACTCGCAAAATTTGGCGGCAACTGTATAAGGTTCCCTGTTACTTCTTTGGCGGCCAACTGTCTGTCCTTAGGGATCACACTCCCATCATCCGCTAACGTTCCATTCACCACCACTTTACTGGCTTTTCTTTCCTCATCTGTCAATCGACTGACGATATCTACCCATTTTTCACCTGTTCCTTGGATTGTTAACACACCGTTTACTACAGTAGGAACATAGTCAGATTGAAATTTATAGGTGCCAGAAGAACAAGCATATATTTCTTGTCCCTTACGGAAAATCACTAGGTGTGCTTGGTATGTTCCGCTATCCGCCTCCGTTGGTTTCGTTAGTGTCAAAGAACCTGTGGCGTTGTTTGGAAGCAATTGCCCATCTTTGGTCCAATTCACGTTAGGGATAAAATCAAGAGCACTTTCTTCATTTATGAAAGTAAATCCCTGATATGTCACTGTTTCAGGAGTTGTTTGATGGATTTTTTGGTCTCCTCCTATACCAACACCTAGCGTCCCTTTATTTACAGACAATTTAGAGGCAAACATGGCTTGTTGCGACGGATCAAACACAACCACTTTCTTTTGAGAGGACTCTAAAAATTGCCCACTTAAAACGCTCACTTTCGGGACAGACAACACCTCTAATTTTGGTGTGTTGGTAAAACAATAGTTTCCTATCGTCGTCACTTCCGGGATTTGTAGATCGCTTAATGATACGGCATCCACAAACACATTGTCCCCTATTTTTTTGGCTTTTGGCGCTACGAATCGAGTCAGATTAGGCATATTTTTAAACGTACGCGTACCTATCGTCTCCAATTCTGGGAACGTCAACTCTGTCATACTCGTCCCTTCAAACGCACCAGTATCTTTGATTTCTTTCAGTTTTGGCGCACTGACTGCGCGTAACGTCGTTACTTCATAGAAAGCTCCTTGACTAATTGATTCCACCTTCGGTAGAGTGACCTCACTCAGTTTGGTTTGGTAAAAGGCATTTATACCAATCGTTTTCACTTCTGGCAACTGCACTTCTTTTAAACTAGTCGCTCCTGAAAAAGCACTATTTCCTATTGTTGTCGCATTAGGAAAAGTTCCCTTTTCTAGTTGACTGAACCCACTCGCAAAATTTGGCGGCAACTGTACAAGGTTCCCTGTTACTTCTTTGGCGGCCAACTGTCTGTCCTTAGGGATCACACTCCCATCACCCGCTAACGTTCCATTCACCACCACTTTACTGGCTTTTCTTTCCCCAGGTGTCAATTGACTGACGAGATCTATCCATTTTTCTCCTGCTCCTTGAATCGTTAGCACACCATTTACTACCGTTGGAACATAGTCAGACTGAAATGTATACATCCCCGAAGAACAAGTGTATACTTCTTGTTCCTTTTGGGAAATCGCTAGGTGTGCTTGGTACTTTCCACTATCCGCTTCCGCTGGTTCCTTGATGGTTAAGGAGCCTGTGGTGGCGTTTGGAAGCAATTGTTCATTTTTGGTCCAATGGATGTTAGACACAAAATCAACAGCACTTTCTTCGTTAATGAAGACAAATCCATTATAGGACACCGTTTCTGGAGACGATTGTTCCACTCGTTGCTCTTTTCCAACCCCAACGCCTAACGTTCCTCTACTACTAGACAACCGCGATTCAAATAGAATCTGACGAGCAGGATCAAACACCACCACTTTCTTTTGAGAGGATTCTAAAAATTGTCCACTTAAAATGCTCACTTTCGGGAGATTTAGCACCTCCATTTTCGGTGTGTTGGTAAAACAATAGTTTCCTATTGTCGTCACTTCTGGTAGTTGCAGATCGGTTAATAACACGGCATCCACAAACACATTGTCCCCAATACTCTTGGCTTTTGGTGCTACGAATCGAGTCAGAGTAGACATATTTTTAAACGCACCTGTTCCTATGGTCTGCACAAGGGGAAACGCCATTTCATTTATCCCTGTTGTCCCTTCAAAGGCATTGTTTCCTATTTTTGTTGCATTCGGAAAATTCACCTTTTCCAAGTGTGTAAAGTCCTTCGCAAAATTTGACGGTAGTTGAGGCAAATTGCCTGTTAATTCTTTTGCCATTAGGCTCTGTTCTTTTGATATGACACTCCCATCATCCGATAAAACGCCATTCACTATCACCTTATTAGCTTGTCGTTCTTCCTTCGTCAACCCATTTAGGATATCTATCCATTTCTCCCCTGTTGCATGAATGGTTAACTCTCCATTCAAAAGCTGATATCCAACGAGTATCGTAATAACCGACGTGGATTCTTTAAGGCTTACAGAGACAGATAACTTAGAACCATGTACCGGTTTTTCTGACAATCTCACTTCATAACGGCCCGTCTGATCTGTCACACTCCGTCCTAGTTCTTTCCCACTCTCTGTTCTTACGACTATCGTTGACCCTGCAACTGCTGTTCCAGAAACTTGAGAGTCCTCCGTAGTCACCGGGTTACTTGTCGTTGCCTTCACAACCGTTGGACTATTGGTTGGATCAACATAGGTTAACGTGTCTTTAGTGAGTTGATAGGTGATACTTTGCTGCTCCTTGCTCAGAGATTCATTGTTCTTTCTATCCATAATACTTAGATGAGAGGCTTCCTGATGAAACGTTGTGATATAATCGCCTTCTTCTAATTTGACCGTCTCTTTTCCAGGCACAATCGATGTATCTCCAATAAAATCTTTCCAATATTTTACGTTTTTATCTTTATCTTGGATTAAAATCGCTGCATAGGTCTGGTTCTCAAAATCATGACTAGGTGGGACAGTCGTTGATTCTCCTAATTGAGTAACACGAAGTTCTTTTTTATTCCCCATTATACGAATATTCGCAAACATCTTAGCGCTCCCTAGTGTCCCTCCTCCTCGAAATTCATATTCAACAGTATCTGTCACAGCTTCTTTGAATCGTTGAGCAGGTTGATTGGTGTCTTTATTTTGGAGGGTAAGCGTCCTCTTATTGTCGTTCTTTTCAGTGCCTACCTCCATTACTTTCCCAGAGCTACTATAGCTTTCAATCCTTACACCACCTTCTACAGCATCTATTATTCGCCAAAATTGATGGTCTAGTTGTTTATTTTCTGACGAAATGATTCTCATCGGATTTTTTTCATCGACACTCATAACGGAACGATCTCGCCTATTAACAAATTGATACGCTTGTTTCTTCGCATCATAACTTATTTCTATAAAGTCTCCCACATCATTGGTAAATGGTTGTAAGTACACTTCAGTGCCTAACATATCCCCAATCCTTAGTACTTCCTCTGGATACTTCACTGAATTGAAACAGAGAAGTTGATTATGATATGGAGCTAAAGTGGTGCCTTGAACTTTCGGGCTCTTCAACGCTCGATTCTCTTTCCCTACCCTTGGAAACACTTCATAGTCATAGCTAGTAGCTGGTTTCAAGGCTTGATCAGAAAACGTCGTTGCTTCACCATCTACCGTCGCAATTAATTGCCCTCCACGATAAATATCATGTACCAACCGACCTTTTAAGCGTTCTAAATCATTGGTATTTGTCCATTGAATGGACACTAACGATTGTTTGGTGTCGATAATTTTTATCTCTTTACTATCATTTGGTGGCGCGGTAATAATAAAGGTTATCCCCTCATTTAAAGGATTCCCATCCTCATCAAGAGGCACAATAGTAAAAATATGTTCTTCCCCTGGCGTCAACTCAACGTCAATCGATGTCGTCTCTTTATCTTTATGACTATTTATACCCGGAATCCAGCCGAAAACACCGCCAGAGAGTCCACTGAAAAGACCAGAAATATGGAATCCTGAGGGGGATAATCCTGAAAACAAATTACCAAAGTGAATCGTAGCATGTGTCGACGTTATATTTTGGACTTGATCCTTATTTTTGTCTTTATCCTTTTCGTCTTCTTCATCCGATCGTTTGAGCACTACTTTATTGCTGGCCACCGACTCATTCCCTGAAGGATCGAATGCCGTCATCGTATACGTATACGTCTTCCCTTCTTCCAGTGTAGAATCATAAAAGAAGGTACTCCCATCTGTAATGGTAAAAAGTTTCGTCGCCTTAGAGGAGGTATCTTCTCTTTTTAGTTGGACCTTGGCTACTTCATCATTGTCAGTTGGTTGTGGCCACGACATTTTTACGACAGAAGCATACGTTCTTTTACCTTTCAGATCCCCCTGTAATTGAGGAGGCTCGGTATCCTTCGTTTTTACAATAAGAGATTTGCTTTGTGAAGATTCGTTCAACGCCTCGTCTATACTCGTCACTTGAAACCTATACTCTGTAAATGGTTTCAACCCGTCAACCACCACTTTTATTGGTCCATTGGGTTCTGTTGGTTGTTCTATTGTTTTGATAGGATCATATTCTCCCAACTCATAAATAATGTATTTATCTACCCCTATATCGTCTGTCGATGGCTCAAAGGTAAAGGTGACGCTCGTTCCTGTCGTCTCAAGTTCTGTTAGCTTTTGTGGAACGGTTGGAGGAGTACGGTCAAACAAATTCTCTAGAAAGCGGTTCGTTTCAGGAACATTCTTTTTAAAGGTTTCCCTCACAGCCGGATCAGGATAGAATTTGTGTGCAAATGCCTCACACATAAATTCTTCTGAGCTATCACGTATCACATCAGGACCTTGAAACGATTCAATAAGTTTGTCTTTTTCTTTGAGCATCAGCCCGTCTATAGTTTTAGTAAATGTTTTTTCTGGGGTTCCATCTATCCTCATCATTTTACTGTCTCTGAAATAAGCGCTATACTTGATTAGGTGATGAAAATATTCATGTAAAATAACCTCTGTAAATTCTTCATTGATTTTATTTTTTACTACTGTAGTTAATGTATCGGATAGTGCTCCTGCCTCGTAATTAAAATTGACATTACTAATGCTACGAGTATCTTCACCACCACCAATTTTTGCCGTATGAATCGAAGTACCACGTTCTGCCCCGCTGATATTAGTTCTGTCATCAAAATATTCTCTTAAATCAGCCGGATCAGGGTACACTTCTCTATATTCATCTATCATACGCGTATTCACTCCTGGCCCACTGGATAAGATTAATTCCCAGCCTTCCGTTGCATCTCTTGCCACAACAGGAACCCCCTTAATACTCTCAATAAGATGATCCACTACGATCGGCGCATTCGAAACAACCATTCCTGCATTCAACCCATAGGGGACTAAATCAAACTTTTTCAGGCGCACCTCATCTACCCCATTTATTTTGGCTCCCAGCTCTTTTGACAATTGCTTTGATGCTTTATCTATATCCGCCGGATCCATTAATTTACCCGCCATGCCAACTTTAGTATCATTGTCATATAACCCTTTCCGAGTGTACTGAATCGCTGTGTTTCGTTGTAACATGAATACAGGGTTGGGGGCGGATAGAGGGCTTATACGGATTAATTTCGTATGAGCTGGTACTTTTAGCGCTAAGATTATTACTTCTCCTTTAGTTTCATCTAATTCTTCAGGTTGTAAGCTCCCTACAAAATATCCATGGTCAATCCCAAAAGGAGTGTCTTTTAGCATCAAATTGTAAAATTGTGCTGGTTCCTTCGCAAAATACTTATTCGCTATTCTAAAATCTTTTGCTGAAAAATTTGCGTATAGCATTATACTTTCTGACGTTTCAGTGATAAATTGTTTATCTAGATTCTTCAATTCCTCTGGATTATCATACATCTCTTCAGCGGTATTCAAATATTTACGACGCAATAGATTATTAATTTCCAGTAGATTCCGCCGATTCTCTTTTGTGTTCATAACATCAACAGTTGTGGGAAAGTTTCGGTTACTCCAATCCAATGCCTCTTTAGGTTTATTAGCAAAGTCCAATACATTTTCCTCACCGGACGTATCCAGAAGATTGCTTATTGACAACCTTGTACTCGTATCTGTTAAAAACTTATCCCCTTTTTCAGACGCTTCAATATCTTGAACGTTTGTTGTAATCATGATTAAAAACAGAATCATATAGAATATAAAACAGATATAACTTCTTTTTTTCGTTTATTTACTCCATCCTGTGTACAATTTTTTATTCTATAGTTATCACTAGTTTACTACTTTCCTTTCTCAAAATTTTTGGTCTATAAAAAAGAATAATCTTACCTTAAAAGGAAATAAAGTTCTCTATGAACAAAAACCACAAAAAAAGAAGTAGTGTCACCACGTGGTCCTAGGATATCTAGTGTTGATAACAGATGCCATTAACACTTTTTCCCCTGAATAATGTCTTCATTGTTAACAAGAAAACAACCGAACCATTATCAAATTAAAATGGAAAAGATGCTGATTTTAGTCAATGATGTAAGTAAATACAAAACTGTGTCCGAATCCAAAAACAAAAATCTCTCTGTAAAAGCTATACTAGGAACTTTCCTGACAAATCAACGTTGACCGATTGCCATTACACCTCGAGTTAGACTATAAATATACAGAAAATTGAAGAAAAACGTTTACGCCAGCGATTGAAATGTCTCTACAACAATCATTTATCAAATGAATATCTTATCATAACCAGGCTTCTAACCTGCTCTTAAATTTCTGCCCAGTTTATTTTCTACCTTGCTTAAAAATATAATCTAAGGATTCCTCATTAACTTCTTTGCGTTCATTTTAATTCTCATTTTTCTTAAACGAATTGATACTATTGTGAAATTTAGCAAGTTGAATTCGATTTTCACAATAAAATTAAGATTTTCAAGTTACTCAAGAACTTTATTGTAATGGAATAATTTAATATTATCGCCGATAGTAAAATTAAGCTAGACAACTAAAAAAGTCATTTGTGTTACACTCAAAATAGTTCCGACGAAAGAATTATAAGGAGTGAAGACAAATGACTTACACCAAATGAAGTCGTGATGATAGAGGCATATTTCAAAAATGAAGAACCTTTGTTAAATTATAGAGCCAATATATATAATTATTTTTTCTCTCTAACTATTTTTCTTTTTTTATACCAAAATAATAGACTAACTAAAACTATTAAGCTTCCAATTCCCTCAAATACGGTTATTTTCGATTCTCCCATATCTGGAAGCTCTTCAGACGTATTATTATTACCGGATGAATCCCCGCTTGTTGGGGTAACATTCGAACCATTTTCTTTCCATTGAGCATATAATGTAATATCACTTGTAGGCATTGTATCTACCTCAAACGACCAATTTATTCCGCTTCCATCTTGAACAGTATTCCATCCTAAAAATTCATGCCCCTCTCGAACTGGGTTTTCTGGTTGGGTCGCATGTTCTCCAGCTTCCAGAGTCTGTATCAAAGGAGCAGATCCTATTCCTCCATTTAAGTCAAAAAACAACTTATGGTAGATCACTTCATCTTTTTCCATATTTAATTGAACTTTATCAGTAGTTACTGCATTGTCACTACTATTAGGAAATATCCCTGTTCCTGTAGCTCTAACTTGTGCAAAAATAGTTCCTGATTTTATTATCTTGCCTGATTGAATATATTCGGTGATATCGACAGAATTGTTATTTGCATCTACATAATTAACTAAAATCATTTGATGTGCTAAGGAAAGCGAACTGTCATCACTAAGCGTTAGAACAGAAAATAAATCAATATCTTTTAAGTCATTCTCATTTGTTATGGTATAAGGACCAACATCTGGTTTCAACTGTAGTTTTCTTTGAGTAAACGGAGGTTCAACACTTAATCCCAATTTTGTTAGCTCGTCTTCATAATTAGTTGGTAATAAGTTGCTACTTAGATACAGGTAAGACAAATTTTTCAATTCTCCAATGTTTCCGGGTAAACTCGTCAATTGATTGTTATCCAAATATAATTCAGACAATTCTGTTAGATTTCCAATACTTTCTGGTAAGCTAGCCAACTGGTTGTTATCCAAATACAATTCCCTCAAACTAACTAAACTCCCGATAGTTTCTGACAAATTACTAAAATTATTATTTCGCAAGTACAAATATTCTAGACCAACTAAATTTCCGATACTCTCTGGCAAACTTGTCAATTGGTTGTCATCTAAGCGTACAAGTTCCAGATTAGTCAACACACCAATTCCTGTTATGTCTTGAATTCCTTTATTAGATGCATCTATTGTAGTGAGGTTATCAACCATTTCTTATGTTAATGGCGCATTGCTGTCTCCATTTGCCAATTCATCAGCAATAACTTGAGCAAACATTGTATCGGGAAAAATGCTTGCTATTGTTTCTCCGTTACTATTGCTTTTAGATGTGTCAGGGATATTTTGTTTAGCATTTATTGAACCACTCGAAGACAAAGAGTTCGTTTGTTCAGAACTTCCCTCTCCTTCTAAAAAAAATACCGAGTCCTCAGTTGAAAGTATTTTATTTTCTGTGTCTACTTCTTGGGCACGAACGCTTATAGCAAAAGGTAAACTTACTATCTGTAATAACAACATACTAGTACAAATTTGCCATACTTTTTTCATTATATCTCCTCTTTTCTAAAAAAATAAATATGTTTATCAATAAAATATAGTGCGTAATAAATAAAAGTACAAATAAAATACTCAGAAAACTAACCCTCTTTCATTTATAGCTGCAGAACCTACAACTTCTACCTCATTAGCTTTCATTGTAAATGTTGCACCTGAAATTACCGTATCTTTTATCTGTAACTCATCTTTTGTTCCTTGATACGTTAGAAATTGCTCTTGGTTAGTCACACACAGGTTAATTTAGCATACTAGCAACTATAATTGTTTTCCACTCATTATAACTTCGTATATTGATGATAACTTCTTATCGTGATATCGTTTACTTAACCAATTTTTAGATACGCTCTGTTCAGAATAAAAAATCTATTAGAAACTACCTCCGTTTACAAATCCTTAGTTCTATTATTATTTAGAATGTTCTTTAAGTTGTTCCTCAACAAGGCTTTTTGTATGATCTAATAAATCATACCCTCCTAGATTACCATGTCCAGGTATTACCCAATTTATCTGTTCCTCTGTATATTTTTCTTGCAATTTATTTATGGATTTTAGCCATTCTGGAATATCAGCATCTGCTATATTACCTAACGTTTTATCAGAATTATTTTTTGAAAAGCAGCCTGCAAAAAGAAGTTTATCTTTCTTATCATATATTGTGATATTGTCTTCCGTATGACCTTTACCAGGGTAATATATTTCAAGTGTCCTCCCATCTATTGTTAAAAAATCATTATTGCTTAAATCTCCTAGAGAATGAGCATATCCATCACTAACAGCTAACATGTCTGTTAATGGTGTTGAATGGACAGAAATATCCTCCTCTTGTAACGCTTTTATCCCGCCAACTCGATCATTATGGAAATGCGTTACAATCGCATCACTCACATTTTTATGAAACGTGTTTTTTAAAATAGCTAATAAGTCGCGTGTTTTTTTATCGTCCCAAGGAGTATCTATTAATATTAATCCACTGTTACCCACTAAAATTAGCCCATTTGCCGGATATTTTTGCCCATTAAATTCACCATACGCAGTATACACATATGTATCTTTTGTGAGTTTCCTAATCGAAAAAACATCGTCTGTATATAATATATTTTCTATATTCTTATTTTTGAAATCATCCAATTCAGATTCCATCTGTTGATTCTTTTCTGCTGCTTCTTTATTTGCATCTGCCAATCTCATTTTACAAATTGAGAATATTCCTATTATAAATACTAAAGAAACAATAATTACTAATGCCATTCTTCTTATCATAGATTGCTCCCATTTCTATTGGTTTCTAAGTAACTTTTTGTATCGCTCACCTATAAATATAAATAAAATGTATTGATCTGTTTTCTCGAAAAATCCTCATTTATATCAGAATACCAAAACTTGAATATTTTCCTTCATCAAACACATTTTTTTGAAAAAACTCATGACTAAACATTTAGAAAAATTTTACTTTTCTATTGTCAAAAATTCCAATGCTTTATTTCCTTCTCACTGTTAAGGGCTTAACATATCTCTTTATGTGTTTAAAAATGTTTTCTATGATTAAAAATTAATTTAGCTGAATTATCAAAAATCTATTTACTCCAACGTTCCAACTTTCTAACAAATTTTTTTGTGTACATTTTCTTCAAAAAAAATTTTTCAATTCGGCTTCTATCTGAATTTAAAAACCCTCGGTAGGATTTTTCATAGAAATCATCAAAAATAATATCCGGTTCTGTCCATGAACCATTTTGATAGCATAATTCACAATATTTATCAGACAGTGTTCCATCCCGCTCGCTACCAAAATCGTCTGTTTTTTTCATAGGTTTTCCACAAGAACCGCAATAGACCATTTTTTGTTTACCCATCTTACTCACAACCTTTCGGAAAATAATGCTAGAATAGTTATAGCGAGCTATCAGCTACCCTATCCAACAATTAACTCAATTTAAAGATTCATAAAAACTTGAGACTATTTGGACACCTTTAGAAAAAATTTTATTTTTCAAAGTGTTTCAACTATAATCAGCCTTTGAATTGTTGATTGCGTTCCTTCTTCATCAATCAAGCATTTCTCTGCAAGCGCTACGAGTCCTTCTTCAAAAACAGAGAACACAATAAAACAACCCATAATTTTGACAATGCTGCTCCCCTTGTTTTGCTCGTTGCTCAGATCTTTTTACCTACAAATAAAAAATATTCAAACGAGTGTCACGCTAAAATAAATATTTTTGAAGGTAGATTCATTACGGTTAGTTTACCAAATTTTCTAATAATAAAAAGTTCTTGAAGAAGCCTTGGTTTTTAATATATTATCCATCAAATCGAAAAACTCGCATTGTTGAAAATAAAGATTCTCTTTTCTATCGAATCTCAAAAACAGTAGATGTTAATGATTTTTGGGAAATACCAAAAATAACTTTTCAGCTAGAAAAAAAGCAACGATCAAATATTAAAACTATACATATTTTGTAAAAGAAGTGTAATTGGTTTTATGTTAATTTTTTAAGTCCTTCAGGAACAGAAAAGGCTGTTTTCTGTGCCAGCGTTTTGCATGCTACAGGTTCAAAAAAGATAACAAGAAAAAAAAAAGCCCTAATCACTTGGGAAGATACTAGCGTGGTTAGGGTCTTTCATAGCAATTACAAAACAGAGTATAACAGTTTATAATCAAAAAAGAGAGTTCCCCACGAACTTTCATTTCAAAATCAATCAACTATACTCATAAAGTAAATAGCAATGGTACATTCCTAAATTATGTCTCCTCTGGGGGATATTTTAGAGCAAAGGTAATTGGAGGATAGTAAGATGAAATTGCAACTAGACGATCAGATAACGACATTTTCTATTCATGGAGAAGAAATAACAGGAAGAATCACAGCGATTTACAAATATACGTTAGTGGTTACGAATGAATTTGGAAGTCATTTAACAACAAAAAAATATTTAACCACACAAGGTTACTCTTTCCCAATATGGGAGAAAAAACATCGAATAACATTAAACAACTAATATAAAAGTAAAAAAGAAAGTTTGTTTTATGTTGAAATTTTTTTACCAGTTTACAAATATACTAAAAAAAGGTAGCAAGAATTTGATTGTTCCAAGGGGTATTTTCACTTTTAATTCGAAATGATACCCATAAAAAAACTGAAAATGAAGATAATATAAACGACACCGACAATCAAATAGAAAAAGAAGGACATTCTTTGGAAACTAGTGTATCTACTGATTGGAGAGAAACATGATGTTTTTTCATTAAAAATCCAGAGAACTATACACTATTATTTTATCAACATAGCTAGTACAGATTTGACAAAAAGTTTTGTTAGATATTCTAATGTTTTTTTTTAGATAGTAAACATAATTGCTCATAATTTGAGAACAGCAACAACCCATAAACTAGTCATAATGTTCTTCACGATCTTATGTCACTAGCGAAGTACGTTATAACAAAATTCCGTTAGTACAAAAAAAACTCTTGGTTCTAGAGATTCCTTTTACATCCAATTATAACTTTGGGTGTTTTTTACTTTGCCAATACGTACTGATGAGTTCAATCGAACAGTTTTATAATATCTGGTGTTAGTAAAAATTCACCGACATCTTTTAAAGAGAAAGAATAGAAAAGACATCTTGAATTCTTTTACAATTAAGCCGATAAAAAACAATTCAGAAGAAAATACTATATATTTTATCAAATAAAACCTAGATATTCTAGACCTAAATCTTACTTTTGGTAAAATTTATTTATCTCATAGAAAATGAATAGTAAAGTCTTTTGCAAAGCGTGTGGATAAGCCTTGAACTATCCCCTGAAAAATACCTTTATTCCAACTAGATTTATTGAAAAATATTTTTATTCCTACGATCGTCTAATGAGAGAAGTTATCCAATTGATTGTCATTGGTAAGTATACACCGTATTTGTTAGTAGCGAAAAAGCTTTTTCTTAATACCCAGCTAATCATTGGGCTATTCCACATCGTTTAACATATTAATCGTGTTTTTTTAATCATTGTATTCAAGTGATGAAAAGATTAAGTCAAAAAGACTATCACGAAATAAAACAATACTAACACTTAAAAAAGATTAGAAATTACCTTAGAAAAACGCCTGGCACTTAGAGGTCCAAAAGCAGGTTTGGGATAATAGTTTTAGGGCGCGTTTAACCGAATCCGAAGTGGCAGGTTAATTATTAAGCTAAAATCTTTATCAAGATTTTTTTATCTGCTATGCGCATGAAGGATGTAGAGTATTCTACCACTCTTTTAACTCAAGACTGTAGCTATAGAAATCATTCAGACCTTCAAAGCGTATCCAGAAAGAATTTTGAATGCGCTTAAACACTCTTACCTAAACGGAACATTAAAATGTTTGAACACACCTATTCAAGAATTTGAAGCGGAGCACGTATGAGTTTAGAAACTTTTATTATTTTAAACTAAGAATATTACTAAAATAGTAAAGAAACAGTTATTTGGGATTCCCTCGAAAAGAAGAAGCTAGCAATGTCTCTATAAAATTATGTTCTCTCCCTCTTAATATTCAACTTAATCTAGCTATCAACACTTGCTGACAAAGAACCCAGAAAGTTGTTGATCTTTATTTTGATTTTTTAATTTTGAATAAATATCGAAGTGTTACCCAGGAACGTTATTTATCGTAAAAAAAGTTATAATCAGTATTGCATCGTTTAAACGTGGAGCTAATGTATAATTTCAAATAGTAAAATTGGAGGGACAATCTAGCTACCACAAATAGAGGATCTGGTTTTTAGAAGTGATTTGCAAAAATGTAAACAATATTTCTGCACATTATCAATCAAGCCGAAGTATCTAAAGGCCATATTAATAAATATATTTATTAATATGAGAGTGAAATATATTTGAGAAAAAATTAAAATAATAAAGTTATTCTTAAAATAGAATATAATTAATAAATTCATCATACAAGGTGACTGTGTTTTATTTTGAAGTATTAAATGTTGTGCATTTTAGAATAAAAAATTTTGAATCTCATTTCAATAGTCAGTGATTGTCTGCTATAATTTTAATATGGGGAAACGCACTAGAATAAAGAATATTTTTTCATACAAGTATACTTAAGGATTAAAAAGATTGTACTGTTCCCTGAAATTATATCAGGAGATACAAATATCTAATTTTCACAAAAGTGTTTTATTTGTAAATTAATCTAAATATATTATAATTGATACATGAATAAAACCAAACGTTTTTTTGATGCTTAATTATAAAATAAATATTTTGAATAGGGGTAAGAATTATGAGGATGCTTACTATGAAGGAACTGGATGAAGCAAACAAAAAGTACAACTCTGATTTTGTTGAAAAAGTTAAAAAAACAGATGTGGGAGAAAATTTAAAACGTATTAAGATTAAAAAGAATGTTTATATAGATAGCCTCATCCAGCCTGGATTCATCTACTACATAGAAACGGGAGTCGTTTTGCGCTCTTTTGTAGATGCTGCCGGGAATATAAAAGCTATTGATATTTTGTGTGCACAGGAAGTTATGGGTTTGCGTTCTCTTATAGGCAGAGTTGGGGTTCAGCTTGAAATTAAGGCGTTAGAAGAAGTGACAATCCTTATTATTCCAGAAAAATTGATTCTTGCTAACCTACAAGATGCATATCATTTTCTGTGTTCTAATTTTCAATATACAATGTCAATTATGTATTTGCATTGGCAAGCGATGTTATCATTTGGTTCTGAGAGGATTAACTATGCATTGATAGCATTGGCCTACTACGTTGGAACTGAGAAGGATGGAGAATTTTTTTTCCCCCCGTATATTACACATGATGTAATTGCGAGCTTCGCCTCGGTAACACGCTCCTACGTTTCAAGGCATGTTTCTAAGCTGGCAGACGATGATATTTTAGTAAATCAAGCTAAAAAAATGAAAATAAAAGATATGGATACATTAATAAAAAACACACCAAACTATCAGTCTTTTTGATATAGATTCAAAAAGTCACTTGTTTATATTTAAAAGAGCATCTGATCCCTGTAATTAATTAGCCTTGTTTATGATTCTTCTTTTACAAGTATTGTTTCAGAACTTTTAGATATTTATATCCTAGTCTAATTTATAACAAATTGAATTGCGCAAGTACGCATTAATATAGGGACTTTTCCTTTTTAAATCCAAAGTATAAGAAAAAATCATTAAGCAAGTACGTTGTTCAATAATTTGATAGTGTTTTTTTGATTGAATAAGATTCATTTGAGTACTCCCATCAGCCTTTTTTCTTGCCAATGCTAATTCCGGACATATGTTTAAATTTCAGCTCATTGTCAACTAGTGTTGGTAGAAGAAAAATCAGTAGAATCGTGTCAAGGAAGAAAAAAATAGGCAGTGGGATTATTTCTCTGCAGTTTATTTCTTTTTCATGGGATTGGACAGGGTGATTCCTAAGGTTAATAGAATCCTCAGTTTAAAGTTATAGAAGCTTCCAAAGCCATATGCACTTCGTTTCAATAATTTAGCACCATTAGAGCATGGACTTTCAAATTATCCTCTCGATAGTGTTTAAATGTCTTGACGATTGTTGTGTATTTCTCCGACAAGTGAAAATAGTTTTATTCTAAAGCTCTTGAAACCATTGGGTTAGCTTAGAAATAAAACTATTTTTCAGTGTGCTTAGCTCTTGATCCTCTACACTATCTAGTAATTGCATAGTTTGTTCGTCCATTACAATAAAATTCATCGCATCCGCCTTGCTCCAGCAGATTTAAATTCAACAAAGCAAAGGGAACATCCGATAAGTAGTGGAGCTAGAAACATGTTCACATCACACAATCCCCTTCAAAAAAGTGTTTTCTCTTAGTTTCTCTGCAACGTAGAATTTGATCTGATCTACAATGATCCAATGGAGCTCAATCAAGGTAGGTTCCACTGGGAAGCTTCTATGACAGCTTTTACATAGGAATTTTTATTTTTTGAATCGGACATAGGTCTTGTGTTCACTCACATAATTAACCAGAGCCACGACCATTTTCCACTCATAGTTGATAATAGTTTCTGTTTTTCTTGTTGTGGATGCAAGCATTTTTCAGAAAAATAAGTCAAAGTACCAATAGACACTTTACGAATGTGTTCGCCTATTTTTTCGTATAATTCCAAAGTCAAATATTTTTTCGTTCCTCAGGAACTTCCTATCGGAATAATAGTTGATATAATCTATTTATAAGCATGCAAACGGTATACTATTAATTTCAGTTCTTTCTTGGTATTTATTAAAATAATTATAAATCTAAGCTCTTTATGGGGATTGGTGTTGCTGCTAATACTACGTTTAAGTTTGATTAAATAGAAGGAGAAAAATCGTGAGGAAAACTAGCAGTTATACGCATTACGTCCTAACTAGATTTAATCTCAGTTTGGATGAGATGAAAACAAAAAAAATCAATGTAAATTTAAATGAAAATTATTTAGAAAAGAGATTTGAATTGTTTAGAAAATATACTATTCCTTCCATAAAAGGGCAGACAACTAAAAATTTCATATGGGTAGTAATGTTCCATAAAAAAACACCAAAAAAATTTCTAAATCAAATCTTTGAAATGAAGCAAGAAATGTCTTTTTTTCACCCTATATTTATTGATGATAATGAAAATATAGAACGGATTCTAAACGAGTATCTCCTATCAAATAAATCTGAGGCTTATTTAACTTCAAGAATTGACAATGATGATAGTCTACACAAAGAATACATAGAAGTTGTTCAAAAAATATTAAGTAATTCAACTCAAAAAAAAGCAATATCTTTTCCTTACGGTATGCAATATTCAGAGAATCATCAAATTCTATCAAAATACATATTTGAACATAATCATTTTACAACGTTATTTTCAAAATACAACGGGGAAGATATTCTAGATACCATAAATAATTATAATCATATGACTTTATCCAGTCAAGTATCAGTAGACTCCATTATCCTAGATAAACCAATGTGGTTAGAGGTTGTTCACAAGGATAACATAAGTAATCGAATGAAATTTAGACGAAAAGACATCGTTGAAAGAAACAGTTTAATAAATGATTTTTCTTTGGATATAAGTATTCAAAAGCGTTCTGAAAGTAATTATTATTTGATTACTTTGTATTCTGTTTCTATGGGATTAATTAGACACATTAAGAAACATGGTTTTACTGCAATTTGTTACAAGATAAAAAAGCTCTTTGTAAAATTGGTGAAGAGAGACCAATAGAATAGTGTGAGTTAGAAAAAGTTTGTAGAGGGATCATTTCTCTAAAGGCTTTTTCTTTTTCATGGGATTGAAAAGGGTGGTTCCTAGGGTTAATAGAATTCTTAGCTTGAAGTTATAGAAGCTTCTAAAGCCATACGCATTTCGTTTCAATACTTTAATATGATTGTTCAAACACTCTAAGGAACCGTTAGAATATGGCTGTTCAAGTGCGTTTAAAATGCCCTCTTGATATTGTCTAAACGTCTTAATGGTTGTCGCATATTTCTCTGGTAGGTGAGAATAGTTTTGTTTTAAAAGCTCTTGAAACCAGTGAGAATCTTTCGTCCGAACCGCCGCTAGAAAATCTTGGTAGACACCATATCCTTGCTTGAGTTCTGGGCTATAAGAAAGCAAGCGGTCAACGACTTCTGATTCGGTCAAATGCACCCTAAAACTAGGATGCCAAACCTGTTTTTTATGCTCTAAATGCCAAGCATTTTTCTGAAGTAATTTCCAATACTTCTTTAAATGCTTGTAGTGTTGTTCTTCTTGATAATTTTTTCGATTCAGCTGATTCATCTGTTGAATTCGGTGCGTCAGAAAGGTACGTCCAATATGTTGCACAATATGGAAACGATCAATGATCAATTTTGCATTGGGAAAGAGCTCCTTTACAAGAGGCTTGTACATATCAATGACAATTAACTGAACCGCTGCTCTTGCTTCATACTCATAGGAATTAAAGTATTTTTTTAAAGAGTTCAGTTTTCGATCTTCTACAATGTCAAGTAATTCTTTGGTTTGCCCGTCCATTAAAATAAAACTCATCGCACCGGCACTTGCTCGAACAGATTTCAACTCATCAAAACAAAGAACGGTTGGTAGTGTTTTTTTCTTCTAAGAAAGAGGCGTATAAAAGTCTTTTAGTACTCGATAGATAGTGGTTGTAGAGACATGTTTGGCACGAGCAATCCCTGTCATAGAAGTATTTTCTTTCAGTTTCTCTGCAATGGAGAGTTTGACCCGACGCGCAATGGTGCAATGGCGTTCGGTCAAAGTCGATTCCGCAAGGAAGCTTCTATTACAGCTTTTACATAGGAATTTTTGTTTCTTAATGCGGTCATAGGTCTTATATTCACTGACATCATTGATCAAAACCATCACCTTTTTCCACCCATATTTGATAATCGTTTGGTTATTTTCTTGTTGGCAATGCAGACATTTTTCAGGAAAATAAGTCAGACTACCACTATAAACTTTACAAATATCTTCCCCTATTTTTTCATGAGTCAAACAATTTTCGGTAAAAATAAGGTTTAGGTCTAGAATATCGAGCGTTTCTTTGATAAGATTTGAGAGAGACATCTTCATTTCTCCTTTAGAGTGGTTTTGGTCGACTTTATTCTACAGGATTTGAAGGTGTCTGTCTTTTTTTTTGCAAAAAAGTGCTGGCGACATCTGCCACCAACACTAGATATTATAGAGCCTTTTTTTGTCGATTAAGTCGCAGTATGACTTTACTGAGTACATTAGATAATCAATTTTTAATTACACATGTTGATCGAATAATAACTTGTGTCCATCGGGATCTTTAATAAAGAAATAGCCTGCGTTCTCTCCATCCAATGATGCTCCTTCTTCCAATGAGTATCCTTCTTTTTCAATCTTCTTCGCAATTTCTCGAATATCTTCCATTCCTTCCTCTGTTTCTTTATTAGTATTCCATTTGGGGTTAAAAGTAAGAAAACCCTCTTCGAACATTCCTTGGAACAATCCAATTCTAGCTTCTCCATTTTGCAGGACACACCAATTTTGTTGCACATCTCCACTTACTTGTTTAAAGCCTAATGTCTCATAAAACTTCATAGAAGCATGTAAATCATTTACAGGAAAACTAACTGAAAAGTTCCCTAAATTCATATTCTCTCTCTCCTTGTAAAATATATTTCAAAACGATTAATATACTCGTTCTAAGTTATTGTAATAAAAATTTTTAAATACTACAAAATTTTTCGGACCAACCAGTCTAATTGTATGTATGACGAAGATAAAACCGAACGAAATGACGCCTTTAGAATCGCAGATTTCCTAAGAATTCAACAAATTATTACTTCATATGAAGTAACTCTGAATTGGCTAAAATAATTTTTTGGCCCCTTTTTGAACCATCCGATGGCCCCTTTTTCAGTTGCGTTTAACAATTTCATAAATACTTCCAAGGGTGTTTTGTAGTTTAGTGATTTTCTGGGAATATGGTTTCTTTTAGAAGCAACAGCGGACACAAACGCTTGATCCAC
>NZ_MIEK01000028.1 GCF_001742285.1 Enterococcus rivorum
TGATCCCTCTTGTTTTTTAAACGGAACATTCTCTTTTTTTAGAAATCAAAAAAGTGAGGCAACAATCAGATGTATTTCTGACTATTGTCCCACTCTCAGTTTCAACAAAATTTCCATCTAATTTAAATAACTTATTTTCTTAAAATAAGTTATTTAAATTAGAGAATAACTGACGTATAATAGTTTGTAAGCGGAATCAAAATCAATCCCCGAATCAAATTGTGATCTATTGAGCAATTTAATTGTTACTACCTTTTGTTCCAGAAAATCAAAACTTATTTTTAAGAAAGAAGGGTTTCTATGAATCGAAAAGCGCTTTGGATTACTCAAACGGCTATTTTACTGACTTTATTAATTGCTGTACAAGCAGTGACAGCCGGCTTCGGTAATACTTTTATTACAGGCTCTTTAGTAAATTTAATTTTGATTGTCTCTGTTGTAATCGCTGGCTTATCTAGTGGATTAGCTGTCGCACTCTTATCGCCACTTTTTGCTTATTTCTTTGGGATTGGACCTATTTTTTGGCAAATCGTTGTCTGCATTGCCATCGGAAATGCGTTACTAGTCTTTTGTTGGTCATTTATTGTCGGAAAAAAACGAGAAAATAGTCTATCTATTTATTTAGTAGCAACGATCGTAGCCGCTTTGTTCAAATTTACCTTCTTATACTTTGCTATTGTAAAATTCGTCGTTCCGGTCGTTCTACAAATGCCTGAACCACAAGCAAAGATAGTTTCTGCCGCCTTTTCTTATCCACAGCTCATTACCGCTGTCATTGGTGGAATCCTTGCCACTATGATTTTACCGATGTTGACAAAAGCATTAAAAAGAAACTAGGGTATGTCTGAAAACAATAGTAAAATCCAAATATTTCAAGGAATTGTGTTTAAATCTAGTGAAAAATACAGCTTAAGAGATGTATAAGAATGGTTTTATGACAATGAATTGCAGACAATTCGTGAAATGATTCATCGCTGAAGTTTTTAAACACCCTTTAAACATACTCCTCTTTCTCAAGAAAAAACTGGCCAGGATGTCATTCTTAAAGAATGAGTATCTTAACCAGTTTTTTTCCCCTATCACTTACTAAAACTGCGAACGACTATGATAGCTTGTGTGTAGAATTTGATGAGCTTTTTCACCACCAGGTTGTCCTAAAAATTCTTGATAGACGGTCTTCACAATCGGACTATTATTGGATTTTCGCAAACCTTTACCTTTATCTTCTTTATAAAGAGCCGCTGCCCGCTTCGCTTTCAAATCCACAAAATTTCGTATGGAAGCTGGTTGTACGGGTTGCCCGCCACCATTAATGCAACCACCTGGACAGCCCATTATTTCAACAAAATGATACTTTTCCTCGCCTGATTCAATCTTTTCAATCAGCTTTTTAGCATTAGCAATTCCAGAAGCAACAGCTACTTTAATCATAACACCGCTCATTTCATAGGAAGCTTCTTTAATTCCTTCCATACCACGGACTTCATCAAACTCTATAGCTTCTGTTTCATGCCCTGCTAACACCTCACTAGCCGTTCTTAATGCCGCTTCCATCACACCCCCTGACGCTCCAAAAATATAGCCTGCACCTGTTGCTGCTCCCAATGGATCATCAAATGTTTCATCTGCTAACTCGGTGAAACGAATCCCAGCTTTTTCAATCATCCGCGCTAATTCCCTTGTCGTTAACGCAACATCGACGTCCGAAACACCTGCTGCAGCTTCATCATCTCGAGTAACTTCAAACTTCTTCGCAGTGCAAGGCATAATACCTACGACAAAAATATCTTTAGGATCTAATTTCATCTTATCTGCATACCATGTTTTTGCTAAAGCGCCAAACATCTGTTGCGGCGATTTACAACTGGAGAGATTTGGGATTAGTTCTGGATGATAGGCTTCACAATATTTTACCCAACCAGGCGAACAAGACGTAAACATTGGAAACGGTCCATCGTTCTTAACTCGTTCTAAAAACTCATTGGCTTCTTCCATAATTGTAAAATCAACCGCTACATTTGTATCAAAGACTTGATTAAAACCTAAACGACGTAAAGATGCAACCATTTTCCCTTCAACGTTAGTTCCAATCGGAAGATTAAACGCTTCGCCTAAAGTGACTCGAGTAGACGGCGCTGTTTGTACGATTACATGTTTCGTTGGGTCTTCCAATGCTGACCAAACTTCTTTGGTTTGATCTTTTTCCGCAATCGCACCTGTTGGGCAAACCACAATACACTGACCGCAAGAAATACATGGCACGTCGCCTAAGCTTTGTTCATAGGCACTCCCAATATGGGTTTTAAAGCCCCGATTATTTGCGCCAATCACTCCGACTGCTTGCCATTTTGAACAAGCCGCCACACACCGTTTACATAAAATACACTTATTATTATTTCGATACATATGGACAGAAGTATCATCAAATTCATACGTACAATTTTCCCCATTATAGTAATCTTCATCATCCACGTTAAACTCTTTACAGAGCTTCTGCAGTTCACAATTTCCACTACGGATACAAGAAAGACACTTACGTTCATGTGTCGAGAGGATTAATTCTAGATTTATTTTCCTTGAATGGAAAACTCTTTCTGAATTCGTCACAATCTCCATGCCTTCTTTGATAGGATAGACGCAGGATGTCACAAGATTTTTTGCTCCTTCTACTTCTACAACACACATCCGACAAGCACCGATTTCATTAATTTCTTTTAAAAAGCAGAGCGTTGGAATCTCAATATTATTCACTCGTGCCGCTTCTAAAATGGTCGATCCTTCAGGTGCTGTACAACTTTTCCCATTGATTGTAATCATAACTTCTTTCATCTCTCCACCTCCTACCCTACGCTTATCGCATGGAAGCGACAAGTATCCAGACAAACACCACATTTAATGCAAATAGCCTGATCGATTTGATGAGGCTTCTTGATTTCACCACTGATTGCAGCAACTGGACATTTCTTAGCACATGCCGTACAACCGATACATTCTTCTTCTAAAATCTCATAAGAAATTAGATTTTTACAAACGCCAGCTGGACATCGTTTTTCGACAACATGGGCGATATACTCTTCTTTAAAATAGTGATAGGTTGAAAGAATTGGATTCGGTGCTGTCTGTCCTAACCCACAAAGAGAATTCTCTTTTACATGGAAACAAAGAGCTTCCATTTTATCCAAATCTTCCATCGTTGCTTTACCAAGAGTAATTTTTTCCAAAATCTCTAATAAACGCTTTGTCCCAATTCGACAAGGAACACATTTACCACAGCTTTCTTCGACAGTAAACTCTAAAAAGAATTTTGCAATATCAACCATACAGTTGTCTTCATCCATCACGATTAGTCCGCCAGAACCCATCATTGAGCCAATCTCTAACAAGTTATCATAATCAATCGGGATGTCATAATGTTCAATTGGAATGCAACCACCAGAAGGCCCACCTGTTTGAGCGGCTTTAAATTCTTTACCATCTGGAATCCCACCGCCGATTTCTTCGACAACTTCTCTAAGCGTTGTCCCCATTGGAATCTCTACTAACCCAGTATTTTGTATTTTTCCACCCAAAGCAAAGACTTTCGTACCTTTTGATTTTTCCGTTCCGATATTAGCGAACCAATCCGGTCCTTTCAAAATAATTTGCGGAATATTCGCGTAAGTTTCTACATTATTGACAATCGTAGGCTTGCCAAAAAGACCTTTCACTGCTGGAAACGGCGGTCGTGGTCGTGGTTCCCCTCGATGCCCTTCAATACTTTCAAGCAACGCAGTTTCTTCCCCACAAACAAAAGCTCCTGAACCTAAACGTAAATCCAAATGAAACGAAAAGTCACTACCTAAAATATTTTCCCCTAACAACCCCACCTTCTGAGCTTGTTCCATGGCAATCCGCAATCGCTTCACCGCAATCGGATATTCTGCTCGAACGTATACATATCCTTGCGTCGCGCCAATCGTATACCCGGCAATCGCCATTGCTTCAATCACAGCATGAGGATCTCCTTCCAAAACAGAACGATCCATAAAAGCCCCCGGATCTCCTTCATCTGCATTACAAATCACATACTTTTGATCGGAAGGACTTTCTTTTGCAAACGACCACTTCATAAACGTCGGAAAGCCAGCACCGCCACGACCACGTATGCCTGAGGCTTTTAAAATTTCTAATACATCTTCTCTAGAACAATTATTGATAACTTCAGACAAAGCTTGATACCCATCGAAAGCAATATACTCTTCAATTTTTTCCGGATCAATTCGACCACAATTTCGCAAGGCTACTCGTTTTTGCTTATGATAAAACGGTGTGTCCATTAATTTATTGATGATTTCTTGCGTTTCATGGTCATGATAAAGAAGCTTCTCTACCAACTCTCCCTTCATTAGATGCTGTTCCACAATCTTCTTGGCATCTTTCGGTTTCACTTGATGGTAAAAAACACCTTCTGGATAAATAATGACAATCGGACCTTGGGCACACAAACCAAAGCAACCTGTAGAAACCAAGTTCACTTTCTCCGACAATTCATTTTTAGCCAATTCTTCTTTTAACGATTGAATAAAAGCATCACTTTTAGAAGAAATACAACCTGTTCCCGCACAAATCATCATTTCTTTTTCAAAAGGCGGGTCAATTGCTGCTCCCTCTTCTAACCGCATCTTAACATTTTGACGATAAACGTCTCTCAATTCTTTTAATTGATTCCAATTTTCCATAAGTTTTTGCTCCTGACTCTTTCAAACCCTTTCGCCACAACAACAATTACTTCTGAAAATCTTTTTATCTATTCATTTTTTTGATAAGTTACCAGCACTTTGTCCGCTTTTTTCTTCGTTAAACGACCATATACCTCTTCATTCACCGTAAGCACCGGCGCTAAGCCACAAGCCCCAATACACCGACAAGACTCTAACGTAAATTTCCGATCTGAGGTCGTTTCTCCTGGTTTAATCTTCAATTCCGTTGCATAAGAATCCAAAATATCCCCTGCTCCCTTGACATAACAAGCCGTTCCCATGCAAACACTAATCGTATATTTCCCCTTTGTCACAAACGAAAACTGCGTGTAAAAAGTCGCCGTACTATAAAGCTGTTCTAACGGTAGCTGCAAAGCCCTTGAAATCCGTTCAAGAACCTCCAGCGGTAAATACCCATAGATTCTCTGTGCTTCTTGTAATGCAGGCATTTGTGCCCCTTGCTGTCCAACTAAATGTCGTAAACTCTCTTGAAATTCCTCCGCTTGACTCTCAGTCTCAATAAATTCAAATACTGTTTCTGCTACACTCATGTATTTTCACACCCTCCTTCCTCAATTGAGCTTCTATCTTTTTTGTAAAAAAATCCTTCTTGCTCATTTTTTCACAATAAAAATCAAATAAAAAAGATACCGCTTACATTCTTTCTAATTCAAATTATAACAAAAATAACTTCTTTTAGTTGAAATTCGGATAACAAAAAAAATCTTTTTCACAAAATAATTTTTGTTAGAATCGAGCCAACTTTTTTATAAGATAAAATCAATAACGAAAAAACTAAGCACACCTATCTCATGCACCTAGTTTTACGATTTAAATTCTTTAATATTCTGTATACTTTTCATTGTTTCCTTTACTTTTACTAACTGGATATTTCTCATTATTTTTAACTAATTTAGCTTCAATTATCTCATCAATATTAAGATTCAGATTGTCTGCTAACATATATGAATAAATTAGGACGTCCGCAAGCTCTTCCTTAATTCGTTCAAGTTTGGTAGCTGTTACCTCCTCTGGATTTTTCCATTGAAATAATTCCAATAATTCAGACGCTTCAAGAGAAATAGAAATGGCTAAATCTTTTTCATTGTGAAACTGCCGCCACTCACGATCGTCTCGAAATTGATTTACTTTCTCCATACTGCTACTTGAATTGCTCATTTTCGTCACTCCCTTTATTTGTTACATGTTACTGACTATTTAACCCAAAACACAATGTACTTTTATTTTATCACTTTTTTCGAAAAAGTGGTCTTTCTCTACATAAAATCAATTGCTGTTTTATTTGCGTCTAGGAAATTTCCGCTTCACTTCTTTGAGTCTGGCAAGATAGCCCTATATTTTTGTAGTTGCTCCGTCACTAACACTATTTATTCGTCAAATTTTACTTTTTTGAAGCAAACTTCATTTACTTGTTTATATTTCTTTTTTTATCATGACACAATAACCGTTTTTAAATGTTACTTCATAATTAGCTAAAATCGCTATTATTCTCTTTTCAAGTGTTGATATATTGTTTGCTTTATATAATTTTCTGTTCACATTCCAGCTAATCAGCCAAAATATAGGCCCTCCTAAAAACCAAATAAACGTTTCTTGGTTGGAAGGACAATACTTGATTAGTTCAGAAATTCTAGTAACAATCTTACCAGTAATAACGTAGTCTGGTTTTCTTTCTTTTAATTCCAAATAAAGTGTTTCTATTGTCAGATGATCCATCATTCAACTCCTATTAATTAGATAAAATATTTACTAAATTCACTCAACACTTCTTTCAATTTACACATCTTGAAGAAGACAATCTATAATATGGTATGGTAAATCTCCAATCCGACTCACCGCCAGTTTAATATTGAATATCTCTTGAGCTGCCACTAGTTCCTGAAAGAAGATTGATAGATAAATGTTCATCATAGGTGATTGCTTATTCACTTATACCATTTCTATAGTTTTGCATTTTTTAACTAAAATTACTGCATACTGAATATACATACGGAAAAAGAGAAGTTCTTTAAATTTTTGTACAATAAATACAGTTAGCTTTTTGTTAGCTATTGGCAACCTGATTGGTGAGATTGGACTTACTATTCAAGGCTCTGCTTTCTCAACACCAATTGAGAAGTAGAGTGCCTTTTTCTATTTATTTTCAAATTTTTCCTCAGAACTAGTTAAATATTCTTGCCAAGATTCTTCCATACTTTTTCCAGCTACCGAAGGCATATATCCAATAAATCCAGCCATGTCTTCTGGATAATCAAAATCAGCATAGACTTCTTCAACTTTTTCGTTAAAATCTTCGTAAGTAGATTTCTTAGAATATAATTCTTTCAAAATAACGTATCTCCATTTGTCTTGTATCATGCTATTATCTTCACTATCTTCTAAATTAATCAATTCATGGATATACGGTAAAATATCTTCATATTCATCAGCTATCGCTATTTTTAGTACCCAATCAAACCCTAATATGCCTTCATCAAGAATATGTGTAGCAAAATTTATAACCTCACTTCGAGTAATTATTTTGTTCTCCATTCCATATAGTATTTCTTGCCAGCTCCAGCTAGTTTTTGTTTGAGAAAAACTAAAAAAATCATAATTGTTGCTCATATTTAATATCCTCCTTTAGGAACTTTTTGATTTGGAAAACCTGTGATTCTGCCACCTTCAATAAATCTTTGATGAGTTATTTTTCCAGTTGAATCTAAAATATACTCATATATGCCATCTAGTCCATTAAGATTTCCTTTTGTTTGAAGCATAGAGTAAGATTTATTATCACTACCAGTAAAACTTGTAACTCTTCCTTTTGCAAGTTGTTCTTCTGTTATAAAACTTGCAGCTCTATGGCTTGGGTCATCCTTTAACCCACTACCAATTCTATCAGCATTAGGTATTTCTTTAGAAGCATATTCTCCTTTTAGCTTTTCAAATTGAGACAAGTCTTTAGCAGTTGTATCAGCCCCACTGGCTTTCTTATTGGGTTTAACAGACTTAGGATTTTGTGTTTTTCCTACATTGAGAACACCTTTTACCATTACGCCGATTGTAATCATTCCATTTGCTAATAAGGATGCTTTCTCAAGTTTTTCGACAGTGCTTAATTTCTTTCCGGTTACACTATCAATCCCTGTTGCTAACTCCTTTATTAAGGTAGCGTTTTGTTCATAGAATAATTCATCTATGCCTTTTGGACGTTCACCTTGAATGAAACTCAATCCATATTTATCCACCATTCGGCTTAGCCATTCATTATAAGCTAGTGTCACTCTAACATCTTCTGCTGTCGCAACATTTTTCCCTTTTTCAACCCAACACCATATTTTACCATATCCTAAATCAATTAGTTTGTATTCTCGATTCCCCACATTCGGCGGTCTCTCCTTACCAATGATTCGATCAAGCTCACTCTGTTTTTTTAATTGTTTAAACCAATGAATATCTGTACCCACTGGTAATTGATACGTTCCATCTTTATTTACGATTGTGTTATTCAAGACAAGAATGCCTTGCATTGCTAACTTCATATCACTTAAGCTATTCGTAAATAGACCACTTGTTTCTGCTGAAAATTCTCTTAACTTTTCTAGCTTATCCTCTAATTCTCGAATGTCCTCTTCTAAACTCTCCGCCATCTGATTCAAATTTTTCTGAATGTTTAACAATGAATCTAGAATGTTAGCCACTGGATTCATTCGTGACAACGCTCTTGCGACTACTGCTGATGCTTCCACAGAAGCTTTCATTGATTTTTTGATTGTTATTTGTTGGTTTAGCTTATCTTCATCTAAATTTCCTTCGCCAGCTATCTTACCGTTAGCAGTTGTATACTGCTGTAATTCTTGCTCTACATTATCAATTGCTGTAGTCACCTTACTGATAGTAGGAAGAATTAATTCACTAAATAATCCTTTTCCAGCCGTATAAGCTGCTCCTGATAACGTTTTTCCATCGACAGCAGCAATCACTTTTTGACTGCCTGACTTTAATTGTTCCGTTACCTCTTTCCCGCTGTTCAGATTTGCTTTTAGCCCATTGATTAGGCTACTGGAATCGGAACTCGAATAGATCAATCCCAAGGAATATCACCCCTTTTTCTGTATAATTCTTCTTTTTCATTCTCTATTTTTCTGGCTTCTGACTGATATTCTTCTGAGATTTGCTCGTCCATTTCTTCTAAACGATGCCGAAACAGTTGCTCTTGCGCGTCATTTTCTCTTTGTAGCCGAAGACTTTCACGATCTCCTTCATAGCTCTCCTCTTCAAGTAACATGCGTAATTCCCTGTATCCCCTTTGCAGGTCTTCCCTCAAATCAGATAGACATTCTTGCATTTTTCGGCTCTCATCTTTTAAGTCATCTGCCACCGTCTCTTTTTCCAGTATTAAGCGGTCATATTTAGCCCTTTCCAAATCATTACTATTCTTACCCATGACAATACTCCTTAGAAATTGATTTTACTATCTTCAATCGCAATCATTTCAGCAATTTTAGGAAAACTTTGACTTTGCTCTTTTACACATTCCACTAAATCAGACAGGTTGGATAATAGTTGATTACTTAATTCAGCCCCTGCTTTCATACTCGCGACAGTACTTGTTCCTAACGTTACTTGTTGCCCTTTGTTCACTGAAACAGATTGAAGGCCGCCAACTGCTGCTGTAGCAGTTCCTATATCTGAAGCAATAGTTCCCATACAGTGTTTTCACTCCTTACCATTCCTTTTTTGGTGCTAATCAAAACAACTAGTTATTCCAATCATTTACTCCACTTCATCACTCTACTAATTCTATATTCTATGTATTTCTAACCTACTTTTAAGTTATCCCCTGTAGAAATAAGCGAAAAAGGCGAAGAACGTTGCTTTTTCTTCGCCTACAATCTTCACAAAGAATTAACGATTATTAATCGCTTGTGAAATATCGTTATCCGTATCACGCATAATTTGCGCCACAGAACGTAACTGTTGGTTGATTTGTTCTAATAATTCACCAAACTCACGAATCTTAGGTTGTAATTCTACAAATTGGTTATCAAAGCTTTCAAACCCGCTTCCTTCCCAGTTGGAACGGATAGCCTCTTGTTCTCTCTCAAGGTTAGATAATACTGTTAAAATTTCTTCTGACCCTTGCGTGTATTTTGTAGCAGATGTTTCTAATTCTTCTGGTGATAATTTAATTTGTGCCATTCTTTTTCCTCCAATAATAAAATAAAAACTATGTAACATTGAAAATGATTCTGATTTAATCATATCAATAATTACATAGATGCACAACGTTAATTATAAAATTATTTATTTTCTTTTTTTACTTAAAATAATATTTATTTAAAATTTGTAAAAAATCACTTTAAATTAAGAGTACCTAGACTAAAGCCAATCGGCCTTTTTTAAACAACATCTTTTCTGAATTTTTTACATTAATAACATTTTATTTTTTATAAATATAGCAACGCATCTGTCTTGGGTAACTAAAAAAACAGAACAGCATCAAGCTTTTTCGCTAATACTATCCCTTCGTCATTTATTATTTGATTTTCCTCTTAACATTTCATTGATTTTTTTAAACACCTTTATCCTATCATTATTCTTCAAAATCAATAGATATATCTAATAAATTTTTTTTAATCTAGAGATGAAGAATTCAATCTCCAATCATTTTTAAACATTTTTTCTGTATTCTAAGTACTAGCTATATTCAATAGGTATTGGAAATATAGAAAGTAATTTACTAGCTCTAAACAGAACTAGACTCAAAGAATTTTTTGACTTTCCACCGTATAATAAATTTCAATCCACTAGCTCTAAACAGAGCTAGACCCTAGATTTTTATTCTACAGATTTTCAAATAGTAATTTCAATCCACTAGCTCTAAACAGAGCTAGACTTTGTTTGCATTCGTATTTGCTTGTAGACTCATGCCAAATTTCAATCCCCTAGCTCTAAACAGAGCTAGACATGGTGAATTAAGTATATTTAAATAGTAACGCATAGATATTTCAATCCCCTAGCTCTAAACAGAGCTAGACATACGCAGAACTAGAAAAAAGAGTATCCCATTTAATTTCAATCCCCTAGCTCTAAACAGAGCTAGACACGATTATAGTCAAAAAACAATTGCTTGTTGATAATTTCAATCCACTAGCTCTAAACAGAGCTAGACTATTTTTTACAACACAATACAGGAATACGTTGAATTTCAATCCCCTAGCTCTAAACAGAGCTAGACAAGAACAATTTACTTATTTAAGACGCTCACAATCTATTTCAATCCCCTAGCTCTAAACAGAGCTAGACCACTGTCAGAGACGACACAGCACCGCCAGAGTATATTTCAATCCCCTAGCTCTAAACAGAGCTAGACATTGATACATTAAATCGTAGAGCTTGTTGTAGGTATTTCAATCCCCTAGCTCTAAACAGAGCTAGACAACATAATGACGGCTCAACTGACGTTATCGAAGCAATTTCAATCCCCTAGCTCTAAACAGAGCTAGACAGAGTGGATGAAAGAACAAATCATAAAAGCTAGTGAATTTCAATCCCCTAGCTCTAAACAGAGCTAGACCCCTAGCCCAGCTCTAGTAGACGAAGCTAGAGCTGACATTTCAATCCCCTAGCTCTAAACAGAGCTAGACAAAGTATTAAAAAAACCTTCAGACACTTGGAATATTTCAATCCCCTAGCTCTAAACAGAGCTAGACGCCTGCCTGTACACGTCATATATACGTGTGAGGGATTTCAATCCCCTAGCTCTAAACAGAGCTAGACATTAAGGAGGGGAAAAATGAAACCCGAACTAGAAATATTTCAATCCCCTAGCTCTAAACAGAGCTAGACTAAAATTATTCGTGGACAAACACAAAGCTGTTATAATTTCAATCCCCTAGCTCTAAACAGAGCTAGACAAGAAACCTCCCTGAACATGCTCCCGAGAAATGGATTTCAATCCCCTAGCTCTAAACAGAGCTAGACCCTAGACGCAGATAGCCCCAGAGGCGACTTGTGGATTTCAATCCCCTAGCTCTAAACAGAGCTAGACAGTGAAAAAGGTCTATTTCCTTAACCTTTTTCCTTTTTTATCATTTTGATTATCAATAAATTAGATTTTAATGAGAAAACAGACTGTTTTCCCATCGTTTCTCTTGAATTTTTGGTGCGAATCTCCTGGGGATTTTATGGGCACTTGGGGTTCGCACTTATTTTTCTAGATTCATTCTACTTATTTCATACTTAAAAATCTCTTGACCCTTTTTCAACAAATCTTCAATCTGAAAAGCTCTTTCTATTTCATTTTATCATGGTTTCCAATGATTTAGCAATCGGTTTCGCGCCCATTTGTTCCTTCCCTAACTGGCTAATCTCCTGCTTAATTCGGCTAGATTCTCTTCTTTTTCCTAACTCTTCTGTCTTTTTGACCATTCTCATAGCAATGCGATCGCCATAATCTTGACTAAAATTAGTTTCTAAATAAACTTTTTTCTTTGCATTCTGTAAATCTACTTCACTTTTGTTAAAAAATGGCTTCCCACTTGGGTGGACAGGTTCAACCATGGAATAAATGTATCTTTTCTCTGTGGAAGTTAATAAACTTGTAGGTAATTCAAAATGCTCATCTAAAAATGCTAAAATATGAGTTAATTTACTAGGAACAGTTGAATGTTGCGCCAATATTTCTTTCGCCTTCTCCAACAGCTCTTCATTTTCGTCGTCTTCTTTCTTTTCTAGTTCAACCTCTTCTTCCTTCTCTGGCTCTTGCTCTTTCTTGTAGGCTTGAATTAGCTCATAGATATTTTTATTTAAAATAGTCAGTGTTTCTTGACTTGAAAATTTTTCTTTTCTCCATGAAAAAGAGTGTGATTCATTTTTTATTTTGATCCATTCTAACTTAGCAAGGCACAATTGAAACTGCTCAACGATTTCAGCTAAGATATTAATCGTAACTTCATTGATAATGAAATTTTCCTGTTCTTGTTTGGACGGCTCTAATAGCTTTTTTTGATTCTTATTCACTTCAGAAATAATATAGCGATTGACCGCATTCATAAAGATAAATAGATAAGCTTCACAATCATCAGCGTTCTTCAAAACAGATTGCTTTGTATAAAATTGATTCAAGCATTCGGCTACTTTTTGATCCATTGCATACGCTTCAAAATCACTCGCTTTGAAACGCATCAAAATATTAATTCGACATTTTTCCAATCTTTTCCGGTACTCTTTTATCGACTCTATATTCTGCTCATTTCCTTCATTCATCCATTCTCTTATTTCAGAAAGTACTTCATTATAACTAGCAAATTCACCTTTCAATCCCGCCAACCATTCAATGCGACTATTTGAAATATTGGAGTTTTGAATATTACGATGATTAATGAACACAGTCCCTGCCATGCTGATAAGTACTGTCAATACCGGTATCACATATATCAGAATTTCTGTCACGTTTTTTCAACTCCTCTCTAACTAAACAAACGATCATGTAATTTCTTCGCATAACCATCCGTCATGTTACAAACAAAATCCACAGCCATTTTTAAACGATAGTAGTCTTTTTTGTCTTCACTACAAAAACGTGTCTCTTTACTGAATAATTTTTCAGCACTTTCAGGGATATTATTAAACAAACGTTTTTCATATTGATTCATTTCTTCTTTTTCATATTTCAACACAACAGGTACCAGTTCATCCAGTAAACGACTCATAATATTAAATCCTAGTACTTCTTGGTCTAAAATCTCTTTTGCAGAAAAAATATTATCAATTGCAAAGGCTTTCAACGCTTCAAATAATTTTACTTCTTCACAATTCTCAATAATCAGCTCTTTGTCAAAATTCCCTTGCATAATTTCAGCGTAGTTTTCAACAAAAATAGCACTGGCACTTTGGTAAACTTTCTTTTGAGCTTCTCTTAAAAAATGTTGAATTTCAGCAGCTTCTGTTTCCGTTTCTTTTATCAAATGGTCAATTTCAGCAGTCTTTTTAACAAACGCAACCAACTCGTTGTAGCTATAAAACCCATAATTATAGGCATCTTCGATATCTGAAAAGGTGTAAGCTAAGTCATCTGCTGCTTCTAATATGTAAACAAGTGGATGTCTCTTTCCGATACTTCCTGTCGCTTCTTTAATAAGTTTATATTCCTTTGTCTCTGAATAAAAATAACCAACTTTTTTAGTTAATAAGTTCGTTTTATCCAACTCAATAGAATTAGCCGTGTACTTGATAACCGCATCCATTGTTGAAGCCGCCAGTTTCATCCCATGCCTAGAGGCACCATTATCGTCATGTATTTTGGTCAATAGCCTGATCGTTTGAGCATTTCCTTCAAAATGAATAAAATCTGCTTGTTGTTGCGGTGTTAACACCGACCAACAAGGCAAGGCTGAACCATTCTGAATAAACCAAATCCGAATCGCTTCTTCTCCAAAATGACCGAACGGTGGGTTTCCAATATCGTGAATGAGTGCAGCTGTTTCTAAAAGTCGAAAACTTTCGTCTAGCTCGCTAATTTTGATCCCTTTTCTTCCCAACCCTTTAATGACTGCCGACAATAAATCTCTCGCATGCATCGCAACTTCCAAACTATGGGTTAAACGCGTTCGAACAAAATCATTTCTTTCTAAAGGAAATACTTGTGTCTTGTCCTGCAAACGTCGAAAAGAATCACTTTTAACCACTCGACGATAATCACTGGAAAAAACATTTTCTAGCGTTTCTTTACTAGTACCAAAAGAAGGTACCCTAGTATTACTGACCAACTGATTCCACTCCATACTTCTTCTCATCTCCTCTTTTTGGGTTAAATAACTACTTCTAAAACTGATACCAATGCTCTGATTCTCATAATGAGTTCACCTTATTATTTTGGAGCACTACAACTCTTTTCTAATACCGATTAATAAGGAAATTATATATTATTTTTAACATTTACAAATGAATTATATCAATAATTCTATTTTGAAACAATATCTTTATACATAAAAACATTGCTACTTCCTCATCTTGACAAACTAAATAGCGATATCAGCCATTGCTAGCTGATACCGTTTTAGGTCAGTTCATTTCTCAAACAGATTATTTTCCTAATACGATTTCAAAAACTTTATTAGTCGTTGTTCCTTTTAACTCCATCGTATCTAAGTTTATTCTTTTTTAATTTGCTTTCTTTCATCTGGAGCTAATCGCAAATTAGGTTGCTGTTCTTTATCAGAGGGTTGATACTGTTGTCTATCCCACTGCTGAACTAATTTTTGCATGTCTAATAATGTCTCTTCCATTCTATTTAGTATTTTAGTTGATTCGTTCTCTACATTTTCTTTATTTTGTTTAGTTTTAGCAACAGTCTCTTGCGCTAACTGTCGGATTTGCTCTATTTGTCTTTCTTTTGCTCGTTCCAATTCATCTTGCTCCATATAACTCTCCTTACTGTAACAAGTTAACGTCTCCACATTTAGAAAAATATTCTCTAAAAATCATCCAAGGTTTGTTGCTGTTGCTCAAAAACTTCTGTGACTTTTTTGCCAAACTGGCCTTTTACAGATTGCTGTAAACTAACACGGGTGTTTTTAAGAGAGCCATTAGCTATTTTAAGTGCTTCTCCCACAGCTTTCTCGACTTTATTTTTGTTGGCAACTGTATTTTGATTGATTGCTCGCCCGATTGCTCGAACATTTGCTTTTTGTACATTCTTTTGAAGTTCTTTCCAAAGTTTATCCAAGGTGTCAAACATATTTTTTCTCCTATAATTATTTTTCGTCTAGATTCCGCAACGCTTTTCGGTAAGCCTGTTCTGCGTCGTCTTGTTTTTGTGTAATTTTTCGTCTTTCTTTGTCTAAAACTTCAAGATAAGATTCTTCTAAATAATGATATTCTCTTTGCGCCTCATTCAGAGATTCGTTATCTAATGCTATTCTTTGTAAAAGGTGCCACAGATTTTGTTGGCTTTCTTCAATATAGTGACGTCCTTTTCTTTTAAAACTTTGAATAGTTTCTTCTTGTTCTTCCAGTTCTTGTCTGGTTCGGCGGTAATCAGCCATCAGTTGTTCTTCACTTGTAGACAAATGGATTCTCTCCTTTAAAACGATAATTGTCTTGCTAACTCTCGGTCTCTTTGAACTAATTCATCTATTTTATTGCTGATTTCTTTAGCTAGTTTTTCAAATTTATCAGCTAACTTGCGGGCTTTCATTATTTTTTGTTGGTACTTTTCTGTCGGTTCACGAACTGTTCGATTTTGAGTACAGCTTACACTATCCAACGCTTTACGCATTTCTCCATCACTTAAGTCTGACGAAGAGCCTCTAGCTAGGCTTAAACACATTTGCCACAATTCTTCCGCTTCTGTCATGCCATCATTGTAAATTTTAAGAACAGTTGTCAGCACCACATTCATAGCTTGAGAAGCCGTGTTCACAACCATTCGTGCTTGACTATCATCTAAGTAAATCTGTTCATTTCCTGAAATGCCACCACCACTTGCCTTGAACTTTGCTTTTATCGTTTCTAACGCAGACATACTAGCCGCAAAAGTTGTCAAAATATAAAGCTCTGCTTGTTGATTATAGTCATTTTGGGGAATCAGAAGCTTTCCATTTGCATCAAATTTCCAAGTAGCTAAGCTGTGGAACGCACCTTGAAATGGATTCAAACCTAAACTCAAACTAATTTTAATTTCGGCTCCTGTGCCATTGCCCATTAAATTTCCGATAGCATCTCCACGGTTCCGATAATTCGTCAACATGCCTGGGTTGCGTTTTAACCAATCTTTCGCTTCAACACTTAAAATATCGTAAGGATCAGGCCCATTGAAACCAACATTGCGCAATTTATTTTCCGCCGCCACTAGCAAAGCCAGATATTCACCTAAAGAATGTCCTGTGGTAGTGATGGTTGCGTTATCATATGTTCCTTGAATTTCAGTTGCAAAGGCCAGAGCCGATTCTGCTTGTCCCGCTATACATTGAGGACTGCAATCTACAGAAAATCCCGGACTAACTGTTTTATCAAAAAAGCCGCCAACTGTGCGGAGATCGGTTTCTAAATCATTGAAATCAGAAGAATTGGTGCCTGCGTAGGCGATGATTATATTGGAAGTATCAACCGTTCCTTGTTTGTTTATTGGAGCAACCGCCATGGCTTGGAGACCATCTGTGGATGAGTTTTCTTGGATTTTTAGGATTTTTAGGATTTTGTATTCTTTTTCTCCAATCTCTCGAACGGCACCTTCTTCCAAATTTATTTAGTATTCTTTATGGTTTGGGTCAACCCAGTAAGCAGCATCACTAAGTTTATTAAAATCTTTATCGTTAATAATCATAAGACATCTTCCTCGCCATTTGAATAAATTACATTTACTGACTCAAGAGTACTACCTTTTTTTTGAACATTTCTATCTTCAACACCATAATTTTCTAATTTTTTCTCTCCTGCAACATAAATAATATCGAAGCTACATGTTTCTTTTTGCATATTTGTTATGGTTAAGATAAAGCGATATGATCCTGTCATGCTATTTTTCCCTTGATTTTCATCAAATTCTATTTTTTCCACATTTTCAAAAGTGTTTTTTAGTGCTAAAGAAGCCATACGTTCTACCTTAATTTGCTCCTTCTTTTTTTCTTCTTCTCGTTTATCCATATAAAACTTCCCTCCAATCCCTAAGCTTAAAATAATCACAGCAACTTCTATTAACCACCATTTTTTCTTTTTCAATAGATCACCACCTGTTTTTTTTATTCCTACTATTTCTATTGTCTATGCAATCATTTGTTTTATGTACTTGTTTCCTTGTAAAATATATGAAAGAAGCAGTTAGATACTTTCAACCACAGGAAATTTAATTATAACAATGATTCAATGGTTTTATGAATAGCTTTTATAAAGGATGAGAAGAGGTATTTTGATGTATCGTCATTTCCTTCTTGGTCTATGGGAGCGACTGCCATGGATTGAAAAACATCTGTGGATGGGTTTTCTTTGGTTTCGTATGCAAAATCAGTGTCTTTTCCCCTTTGCCATTAGAATCCATTACTTTAATTTTTTCTATAAAGCTAAAAGAACAGTTTTTTTCTTTATTCGGTCGTCATTAAATAACTATCCATTTAAGATATTTTGTAAAATTTTTTTCTTATTCCCATTTAGTATAATCACTGGAAGATGAAAAATTAGTATCTTTACTATCTCTAATAGTAATCCTTGAAGGTATTTCTCCCACACCTTCTAACTTGCCTTCCTTAACTATTAATAAATACACTTCTGATCCTGACAACAAGTAACTGCCATCCTTCAAATTTGTATAATTAATTGTAGAAATCAACTTTGTATCTACTTTTTCAAGTAAGGTATCTCTTTCACTCCAGCTTAAATCCTCAGAATCTGAGTTTAATTCCCAATTATATTTAACGGTAATTTCTGGTATTAACATTCCTGATCGCATTAAGTCCTCTGCTGTTAAACTGACCCAACCGCCAAATTCATGTTGATTCATTTGATGAGATTTTTTTGCTTTAGCTACAGATTGCTTTAATTCAGCAGAAGCTTCTTCCTCCCAATTTAAATAAATAGCAGAAAAATGTGGATGTTCAAAAATAGAGTTTGAATTATTCTCAACTTGAAATTCATTACTGATTCCTAATTTCTTCAGACCAGCTTCAATCTCGGTAACATAAGCTTTTAATAGATTTTGGCCAGCTTGATCATTAGCTTGAATAGTCATAAGTTTTGTATAATCCATTTCAAGGCTAACAAAAGTACTCTGAATTATGTCAAATGAATCTTGCTGATTTACTCTTAGTTCTGCACCAGCAGGAATTTCATAATCACCGTCCTTTAATTTATACTCAACACGTATGTCTCCATTTCCAAGTTTATACTGACTTATCATCTCAATAGCATAATTTTTTCCTTTAGCTTGATAACCCTTTTCTAAAATTTGTTGATAATCTTTTTCTTGCCTTGTTTCATTTATTTCATTAATTGACCACCACGTTAAGACAGGAGCTGTGATTATTCCTAATGCTATTAAGCTTGGGAGAAATTTAGTCACGCTTTTATCATTTTTGAAGTGAAAAATATCTTTTTCATTGTCTAATAAATACCCGGTTATTGCTATCCCAACAACAGAAATAGCGAAAATGACACCACTATATGTCGTTATACCATATAAACTAAACATTATTTCAAAAGGAGCAGAAAAAAATGAAATAGCACTAGCAAACGAAAATATTACCAGCGGCTTAATCAAATAAACTAGCGGACTTTGATTGTTTTTTACAATTCTTACTATGTAACGAACCAAACGGATATACGCAATAAGATATAAAAGCACAAAAATCCACATTATGATTAATATATATAGCCAGCCATACGCTGTTCGACCTTCCGTATCTCCAAAATCTATTTCAAGTAATCCATAACCTAATGTCAAAAGAAAAACAATAAGTGGGTTAAAGTACGCTTTTCTAATTATTTTCACCATAAAACATCCTTTTAAAGTATTTTATTCACTATTTGTGTCCATTTATAAGTCTAATTTATTCTTTCTTCTAATCTATTTGCTTCTTCCCAAAAAACTAAAGGAATAACTTAGTAACTTTCCTTCCAGATTTATCATATTTACAAGCAGAGTATAGGAACCAGTTTTATTATTACGACCAGACTTTTCAAATTCCATTTTTAAACTATCTACAAAAATTTACTCAATCCCTTAACTAATTATTTCTCTACTACAATTAAATTTTGTTGTCTTTTTTCCTCGCGCTTACCTTATATACTTTCCCTCCATAATCCATTATGTTTCATTTCTCATTACATTCATCTAAGAATAGATTACAATAAATATTACCTAAAAATAATTCTTAATTAATTATATCAATGATGTTAGTATGTCACAATCATTTTTTTAAGTCCAATCAACTCTCCTTATTTCTTTTCAGCAACAAACATTTTTCTGTTATTTTTCCTTATATATAAGGGAATAGTTTTCTGTGTTATTTAATGAAAATGACGGTCAAAAGGCTATTGCCTGTTCCCTTCCTCATCGTTTATACTAGACAAATAGGATAGAGAAATAAAAACGGCAAATTCTTTAACGATAAAATTGAATATAAATTATTGGCACTTCAACAATTGGCACCAACCGATTGTTTGAAGGCTTGTCGAGACAGCATCAACTGCCCAACAAGTTGCCAATAGCGCTAGTTCAGACAAGCTAGCTTCTTTGTTGCACTTCGATTCATTGAATTTCTTACTAGGTACACTCTTCTTTGGATTTTATTTTTAGTTGTGTTCTTAGAAGATTTTTGTAGTTGAGGCTTGTTTTTCTTGGAAATCGTTCTTTGTAGCGTTTTATTTATTCTGAAACAAAAGGAATGAAAAACGGAGATAAAGAGGTTAAAAATGAAGGTGAGTTCTGCTCTCTTTTCGATTTCAACGAAAAAGAGCATGGTGCTATTGTTAACGGTATTGGGAGCTTTCCTGATACCGTTTTTTTCTATCCTGTTTTATAACTTTTACTTATTGGAAGGAGGTAAAAATTCCTGACTATCAAATGAAAATAAAAAAAAGGCACTTCATCGCTTGGCACCAACCAAACGACGAAGCCTTGCACAGACAGCATCAACTATCCAAACAAGTTGCCAAATACTAGTACAAGAGCACTAGCTTCTTTATTGTACTCAATTTTCCTATAAATTTCTAGAGGAATGATCATTTTTTATAGGTGAAATTGGCTTTAATAGCAGTTACGCTCCTCTTACTAGGAATTTGTCAGCGGTATTAGTGGTTTTACCCGTAACATTTATTACTTTGTACACATGAATAAAAAAGAAAAGGAGTCAAATTAATGGAAAAAGTCTCACAGCATTTAAAAGCCATTCCCTATCAAGATCTTTTAGATTTACAAAACAGTGTGGAGCGCCTGCACTCCTGGCAACAACCTTTGGCCGTTCTAGACAATTTCTTTATGTACCGAACAGGGAATATTAATAAAAAACAGATTGTGAAGGAATATTACGCCTCTGCTCATTTGTTTCATGCTTTTTATATGGAGTTTAATCGCTTGATGGAGTGTGAGGAAAAGACGATGGAGAAGATCTGGCAAGGACGGAAAGTAGATCCAAGATTGATTAGGAAGTAGAAATAAGCCTGTTACCAAGAAGTTCTTAGTAACAGACCTGTTTAGCTTTAATTAAATAATATTTTCAGCATTGTAATTAATTTGATGGACAGTTGCAAGTAACTTTTCACGAATTTCTTTGTAACTGTCATCAAACAACTCAGTAATGCTTCCTACTGTTTTAAATGGTTCTTGCGTGAATTTTTCTTTCTCAAGATAACCATTTTTAGTTACATATTCGATAATTTTATTGATAAATTGAATTTGTTTTGCATTCAATTGTTTATTAGATAAGAACTCCGAAAATAGAAAGATGACTTCCTGTCTTTCTAATCCTACCATTCTTCTTATGAAGATAGTTAAAGGTTGATTGCCAAATTCTTTTTCATATTGCTCCCTACTACCAAGATCTTCCCAAAAAACTTTTTCTAACACAGCAACATCTTGTGTGGTTAAAGGGCGATTAAATCGTAATTTTTGAATAGCCATAATGTTAGCTTCCTTTAGAAAATGATTTACTCTTTCTCGATAATCATCTAGTTGATTGGCACTTAGTAAAAGGGAGGCATCTTCTTTCACATCAATAACTTCATCCGTAAAATTACTAAAATAATTTTTCTGAGTTTCTTTATCAATAAATTGAATTAACTCTCGTAACTCTACACGAATTTCTTCCATTTCTGCCATCGTAGCTTCCTGCCAAAATTCTTTTTCTTGTGCCTTTTTAATTAATTCTTCTTTCTCACAAACCGCATCAATTGTTCCTTTTTTCGCTAAATTTTTCATTGTTTCTCGAACTGTATCAACCATTCTAGTTGGATGCTTATCTGCTAAAGAACCACATTCAATCATTAAAATAGAATAATCAAAGCGTTTTGCTAATTCATTGCCTTCTTCAGCAGGAATAAGTGGTATAACATTTTCTTTCAATTCTTCAATTGAGATAGCCGTTAAAGATTTCCATAGTTTCATATTTCTAAATTTGTGAACATATCTTAATCTTAGTTTTACTTGAAAATTATGATCGTCTAAAGTACTTATCTCTTTGTGAAATTCTTCGACCAACTGATTTCGATAACTAATCAACTCTTCAGTCTGGTAATTTAAATGTTCCAATTCACGAATTATTTCTGCTTTTACTCTCCAGATTCTCTCTGTTATGGAAAAAGTATTTCCAGTCTCAGACACTTGCTTATCTAATCGGAAGAAATCAAAATTACCGCCATAGTCAAAAATTAGAAACTCAGACTTGTCTTGATAGGGTCCAAATAAATCTGGGCAAAGTCTGGTTCCTCTACCAATCATTTGATGAAACTTCACTTTAGAACGAACCTTTTTAAAGAATACTAGATTAACAATCTCAGGAACATCAATTCCAGTATCCAGCATATCAACTGAAATTGCAATTTGAGGATACTTGTTTTTTATTGAAAATGAGTCAATTAAGGATTGTGATTTGGTTTGGTAATTATCAATCACTTCAACATATTCCTCACCTTTGCTAGGGAACAATAAACGGAATCGACTTCTTATTTCTTCAGCGTGTTTATGATTAGTAGCAAAAATAATCGTTTTCCCTATCTCATCTCCACTAGAATCCCTAATCCCTTTGTTCATCAACTCATCTAACACGATATCAATCGTATGGCGATTAAATAACCAATTGTTCACTGCACTACCATCAATATCTTTTAACTCCTCTGCTTCATCTTCAAAAACTTCCTCAAAATGATTTCTTTCTTCCTCTGGCAACTCATCGTAATGAACCCCACGTTCGGGAATCTTTAGGACTGTTTCGATGGTACGATACGGAACTAAATAACCGTCCTCAATTGCCTCATCTAGTTCATAGGCAAACGTTGGAACACCATCAATTAGATCAAAAAATTCATACGTATTTTTATCAAAATCACTTCTAGGTGTTGCCGTTAAGCCAATAAGTAACGCATCAAAATGAACAAATAAATCCCCATATTTTTTATAAATACTGCGATGAGACTCGTCAAGAATAATTAAATCGAAATAGCCTGTATTAAAAAGTGGCTTTTCTTCTTTTAAGGCATACTTATTTATGGCATTAACTATAGATGGATAGGTTGAAAAAACCATGCGACTACTTTCTAAGATTGCTGGTTGAGTTGTTTCTGTTAATTTACAAATGGTTAAAGAAGGTAGTAATTTTTTGAAGTTACTGTAAGCTTGATTCACTAAAGCTGTCCGATCTGCAAGAAATAGACAATTTTTGACCCAATTATTTTTTGTTAGGATATCTACTAAAGAAATAGCAGTTCTAGTTTTTCCTGAACCTGTCGCCATTACTAACAATGCTTTCCGCCGATTATCTTCAAAATCAGAACAAGTGTTGGCAATCGCTTGTTTTTGATACGGTCGGTTAGTTATATCATCATTAATCATTTCAGAATGAAACTGCTTCTTGTTATTTCTACGACCAACCATCAATTCCAACTGATCTTGTGTGTAAAAACTCGAGACGATTCTTGCAGGATATGGCTTTTCAATCATCGTTAGCTCGAAGCCATTGCTACAAAAAATAATCGGGTAGACGCCTGTTTCTTTCTCTAGCCCCTGTGCATAGTCCATCGCTTGTTTACGTCCTGCTTCATTATCTATCGCTGTTTTCTTTGCCTCAATGATCGCTAGAGGTTTACCATTTTCTCCCAATAATACATAGTCTATTTTACCTGTGTGTGACTTAGTTGTTTCTAAATGAGAGACAGAACGTTCTTCTTGAACATTTTCACCAAGTTTCCAACCAGCTCGCTTTAATTCCAGATCAATGTAGTATTTTCTAGTCTCTGCTTCCGAGAGCTTGCCTACTTCATAAATTTCTTCGAATCGCTGACCTACCAATCTTTTTTCTGTTATCTCTTTGCGTTTTTCTTGGGATTGTAACCTTAATTCTTTTAACGGTAAGTCATTTAATGTTAATTCTTCTTGATAGCGTTCTACTGTTTTAGCGTTTTCTTTTGTTTTTATTTTCTGGTTACTAGACAACAAAGCTTCGTTAAATGTTCGCTTTTGATAAAAGTCACCATAGGTATAATCAATCCAATTGACAAATTCAAACAAATTTCGTAAAACAACTACTGCTTCATCCCGTTTTACAGGTTTGCTGCTGTGAATAGAAGTATTCCCCAATTTTCGAATGAAATTGATCAAAGGATATAATCCTGGTGTCATAATTTTTCTAAAGTTTGGAGCAGCTATTAGATGGTATAAGTCATCTTTAAATGGAATAACCATGTCATTATCAAACTGGTAAACCCACCTGACAGCTAATTCTAAAGCTCTTCGTGCCCCGACTGCACAAAAAACTGTATTAGTTCCAATCAATTCTTCTGCTTCTATACATGCATCAGCGAAGTCCGCAAAATCTTTGTCTTTTTTCAAAAAACTAAAATTTGACATTCCCAACCCTCCACTTTTCGTTTTAAGATCCTATTCTGGAAATAATTCTCCTTTAAAAGCTTTCTGCATCAAAGCATTAAAATTATTCTCCATTTCTTGTAAACTTTCCTCCATCACTTTCTTTTGAGCTTCAATTTCTTCCACAATTGAAGCGAATTTATTTTGAAGATCGATTGGCGGAGCTATAACAGATAAATTAGATAAAATCTTTAAATTAATATTTTTTTGAGCTGATTCAGGAGCAGAATTTTCTATAATTTCCTGAAAAAATGAAAACCATACATTTATAAAGATTGAATTTGTTTTTTCATTAGCTATAAATCCCACTACGCTATCAGGGAAACAAGAATTAAAAGTTAATATCCCTGTTTTAGCAATATTAGCAGCTATTGTAATACATAATGTTCCTTTTCTCCATAACTTACTTTGTTCTAATCCCAATTTTGAATATGTTGATTTATAATCATATATATAAATATACGAATTAGCAATATCTCCTGTTTGAATAAGTGGATATTCGCCTCCAAGTAATTTTTCATCATTCCTTGGACGATGCTTTGAAACACCCCTACCCAACTCCCCTAAATTTGACAGATTAAACATCTCCCAATTTTTATCATTAACCACAGGATCTCCAAACATTTCATAAAAAACACTTTGAATCAACTGATCCATGGCTTCCAGTTGCTCTTTTCGCTTTTCGATTAATGAACTGGCTAAATCGAGTGAGTCTGCTATTTTTTGTTGCGACATTATATCATCATGGATTTTTACTTTAAAATTTGAAAAATCTGATTTATTTATAATTGGTACTATTGGAGCATTTGCTATAAAATTCAACTTTTTTCTATTGAAAAGTAACAAATAAGCTAAATATCTATGATCAATAACTTTTTCATTAGGAATAATTGCATTTATTTGTTGATTAAATGCGACCTCATTCTTATTTACAATTGCTATCTTTCCAATTATTCCTATACAAGTTACTAAAATGCTTTTTTTGGGAGCTATCCTAGCTTTATCTTTAGCACAAAATGAAATATAACATTTTGAATTATTCAAAAAATTTATTGATTGTCGATAAGGTAGATCATCTGGTTTTACAAACGAAATATCAGAATTCATATAATACTCTTTTTTCTTCTTTGGAGGAGTATTTCCAGTAATAACTGAACCTAGCTCATACAAATAAGCTTTTCTCATTATTTCTCACCTATCTTTAAATTCAAGTCAGCTATATTTTTTAATATTTCATCTTCTAATATGGATATTTTTTCTAAAATTACTTCTGGCTTCTCATACTCTACTTCTTCATACTCAATCTCTTTGTATTTATTAATACTCAAGTCATAATCATTTTCTTGAATTTCTGCTAAAGGAACAAAGAAGGATTTATCAGTCCGCTTCCTCTCTGTTTCCTCTTCCAAATGAGTAAAGCGTTGGATAATATCAGGAAGATCATTGTCCTCAACCACTGTTCTTTTATCGTCTAAACTATAGCCATCTGCCTGCATATCATAAAACCATACTTTTTCAGTCTTACTAGCGGAACTGGTTTTTGTAAAAATCAAGATGGCCGTTGAAACCCCTGCATAGGGTTTAAATACACCACTTGGCATTGAGACCACCGCATTTAATTGGTTCTCTTCCAATAACTTTTTACGAAGCTCCTTATGAGCTTTAGAAGAACCGAATAACACGCCATCAGGGACAATAACGGCTGCACGACCTCCTGGTTTTAAAATTCGTAAAAACAAAGCTAAAAAGAGCAACTCTGTCTTTTTCGTCCTAACGGTCGTCAATAAATCATTCGCTACCGAATCATAATCTAAAGAGCCTTTAAAAGGTGGATTTGCTAAAACTAGTGAATATTTATCGGTCTCTAAATTGTCTTGTGATAATGAATCACGATAGGCAATTTTAGGATTATCTACTCCATGCAACATCATATTCATGGCACCAATTCGTAACATGGTACTGTCCATATCATTGCCATGAAACATTTCTGTATGGTAATGCTCAGCTAGCTTTTCATCGAGGAATAGCTCATTATGATTGGCTCTCATATATTCACTAGCAGATACTAAAAAACCTGCTGATCCCATAGCAGGATCAATGATTGAATCTTCTGGCGTTGGTTGCATCAAAGCAACAATCATTTTGATAATATGACGAGGGGTTCTAAATTGACCGTTAGTGCCAGCTTGTTGTAATTTTGATAATAAATACTCATAAATATCCCCTTGCATATCTTTATCATCTGTTGGTAGTTCATCAATAATATCAATGACTCTTTGCAACGTTGACGGTTTATTGATTAGGAAGTTTGCATCTTTCATGTAACGAGAAAAGGCTGTTTCTTCATCGTTTCCTTTTAAATTTATGATAAAAGGAAAAACTTCTTGTTGTACCAAAGTAAACATTTCATCGGCACTTCCAAGTTGTTTCAATTGATTCCAGCGATAGTTTTGTTTATCCTCTGGAAATAAGCTTTCGTAAGGTAGCCCAAGTGCAATAGCATCTTTTTCTTTCATTAATTCTGCTTTATCTAAATCTTTCATAAATAAAAGATAAGTTAATTGTTCAATGTTGGTTAAAGGATTCGTGCTTCCCTCCGTCCAAAGTATTGTCCAAATATTATCAATTTTACTCTTTATTTCACCTGTAATCATTATTTTTCTCCAATCTAAATGTCTCTTTCTTTATTATACATTATAACAAGAGGTGACCAAAGATTTAGTTTCCTCTACTAGCAACAATTTCTTCTAAATTATTCACCAATTCCTGTGTTGTCTGTCTATTTATTTCATTTCTATTCAAAAATAGTTTTGGATGCACTAAATTTCTTGCTTTTCTAATGATATGAGCTTTTTTCGCCATATCTTTCCAAGATACTCCTATTTTTCGCTCTAGTTTATTGATACAAGCACAAAATTGAACATCCTTTATATTCTGATCTAAATAATTGACTTGATCTATTTCAGATAGCCAGTCTAGAAGAAAAGCTTCTACCACAGAACCTACTAGAATAGTACTTGCTTTATAGGCCCCTATTGAATAACAAGATTTTATCTCGGCTAAATCGATATCTAAAACTTCTTTTTTTAAATTCTTATAGTAAAGTATATTTTTTTCAACTATCTCTTCCTCTAAAATTTCTGTTGCACCATTATAAATATAGCCTATTTTTTTCAAGTCTTCAAAGTAGTCATATTCTCTCATGAATTTCTCATTATCAAAAAACTGATTTATTATTGTATGATAATAATTATTGCTGTTTTTTTGTATTAATATTGGTAATTTATTTAAGTTGATTCGTGTGAGTCTAGCAACAATTGTTCCTGAATAACTCATCTCCATGATAATCTTTCCTGTCTGAGTTTTAAAATAGAAAAAAAGATAATTAGGAGATATTTTTTTAGGCCTTACTATATAGTTAAATGAATTTACCTGCATTTTATCACGAGTTTCTTTTCTTACAAGCTGTATATCCTTTAGACCAGCAGAAGGAATGATAATATCTCCTTCCTGAATTTCTATGTGATTATTAGGCCTTGTAGTATAGATTTCAGCAACTTCTCCTAATATTGTTATTTCTTCCTGTTTTAATAGCTTACGTACTTTCATATAACGATCTAAATAAAAATCAGAATGCATATATTCTTCATCAAAATCATTTGATGCTACTTCTTTAAGCTCGAACTTATCACTACAACATTTGGGAATTTGCTTTGTTTTGATCCATTTTTCAATAGCCCTCAAATACATTAAGTAATCATCACTATAATTTGAGTATGCTTCTTCATTTTTATTAACTAAACAAATAGGCTCTTTTTTATATGATTTACTATCCAGAAATACACTAACTTTCACTTTTTGACTTTTTTTCTTTGAGCATAAAAATAATGTCAGGACAGCTCCCGTACTAACCAGACAAGTACTTAAATCAAACATTCCTGTAATGTAATAATCAGATATTAATTCCTTATTTTTTTTTTCAGATAATTGATTTTGAAAAAAGACAATGGGAAACTCCTCTGGGGAATTATCTATAATCTTCTTTAGCAAAGGATCAGATTCCTTTTTTACTACTCCAGCATTTTCTCTATCTCTAATCAGACTAATAATATCTATCAATGAAAAAACTCCTTTATAAGAAAATTAATCCCCTGTTTAAGGATAGTGGTAAATATACTAATTAAATAGTTTCTTCCCTAAATAATAACTCCCGACTGCTACTAAAACGGTAACCATTAACGCCCCAAACAAGAATATTATTCCACTATAAAAAGCTTCACTCACAAAAAAACGTGCAAGTGGTACGATGAAAATAAAAAATAACACACCCATTCCTGCACTGACGATTTTTAAAAGCTGTTCTTTTAGATAAACCTTTTCTCGTCTTTCTGTGTCTGGTGGAAGTGGATTTTTCCCTCTCATTAGAGGGTTACTATATCTCGTTGCATTGGTATTTATCCGATCAAACTCACTATTCCTGATATTGGATTGATCTGCAAATTTCTTTTGATGTTCACGATTGTTCATTTTTCCACTCACCCCTTTTGACTTCGGTTGTTATTCCTGCTTAAAATTATATTTTTTTCTTTTTTGTACTTATATCTTACCATAATTTATTCGTTTCATGGAACCTCAAGGCAATTATTTTATACAAAAAAAGACCCTCTCCATAAAGTATAGAGAAGGTCTTACGTCCGGGTATAGGTAAAACATTTATTTCAGTAAATTATTTATTTTTTAAGTTGTAGAAAGATTTGATTCCTTTGTATTCAGCACATTCGCCTAATTGGTCTTCAATTCTTAATAATTGGTTGTATTTAGCGATACGGTCAGTACGGCTTAATGAACCAGTTTTGATTTGACCAGCGTTAGTTGCTACAGCGATATCAGAGATTGTTGAATCTTCTGTTTCACCAGAACGGTGAGATACTACTGCAGTGTAGCCAGCTTCTTTCGCCATTTCGATTGCTTCAAATGTTTCAGTTAAAGTACCGATTTGGTTTACTTTGATTAGGATTGAGTTAGCGATGCCTTTTTCAATTCCTTCAGCTAATTTAGTTGTGTTTGTTACGAATAAATCGTCACCAACTAATTGTACTTTGTCGCCTAAAGCAACAGTTAATTTTTTGAAGCCATCCCAGTCGTTTTCGTCTAATCCATCTTCGATAGAGATGATTGGGTATTTCGCACATAATGCTTCGTAGAAAGCAATCATTTCGTCAGTTGTTTTTTCGCCTTCGCCTGAATCAGCTAATACGTAAACGCCTTTTTCTTTATCGTAGAATTCTGAAGCAGCAGCATCCATCGCAAGAACAACGTCTTTACCAGGTACATAGCCAGCTTTTTCGATTGCTTCGATAATTACTTCGAAACCTTCTTCGTTAGAACCTAAGTTAGGAGCGAAACCACCTTCGTCACCTACTGAAGTTGCTAAACCTTTTGCTTTTAAGATTGATGCTAAAGCGTGGAAAATTTCAGCACCCATACGTAAAGCTTCTTTAAATGTAGGAGCTCCTACAGGCATAATCATAAATTCTTGGAAGTCGATACTGTTGTCAGCATGAGATCCACCGTTGATGATGTTCATCATTGGAGTTGGTAAAACTTTTGTATTGAATCCGCCTAAGTAATGATATAAAGGCACTTCTAGGTAATCAGCAGCAGCACGAGCAGCAGCGATAGAAACACCAAGAATAGCGTTGGCACCTAATTTACCTTTGTTAGGAGTTCCATCTAATTCGATCATTGCTTTATCAAGAGCCATTTGGTCGCGTACATCATAACCGATTAACGCTTCAGCAATAACGTTATTTACGTTGTCAACTGCTTTAGAAACCCCTTTACCTAAGTAACGAGTTTTATCGCCATCACGTAATTCAACTGCTTCATATTCACCAGTTGAAGCACCAGAAGGAACCATTCCGCGGCCAAAAGCACCACTTTCAGTGTAAACTTCCACTTCGATTGTTGGGTTACCGCGTGAGTCAAGGACTTCGCGAGCATAAATATCAGTAATAATTGACATGTTTTGTCTCTCCTTTGAGTTTGTTTTTATACTAAGGGGATTCCCTTAATTATGATTGTAGTGAATTCTCAGTCAGTATGCAAATATTTTTTACAAATTGGCAAAAAGAATTCGTTGGATTGAAATGAATTTGCGTAGTTTTATTATAACCACACTAAAATTGACTAATTACTAGTGAAAAGCAACAGCTTTTATTGCTCTTACTTATTTTACAGCGTCTAATAGTGCTAGGAATGAATCAGCTTCTAAGCTTGCGCCACCGACTAAAGCACCATCAACGTTTTCTTTTGCCATGTATTCAGCAATGTTTTCAGGTTTTACAGAACCGCCGTATTGAATACGAACGCTTTCTGATACTTCTTTGCCGTATAATTTTTCAACTGTTCCACGAACAACACCACAGATTTCATCTGCAATGTTTGCATCAGCAGATTTACCTGTTCCAATTGCCCAGATTGGCTCATAAGCGATAACCATAGAAGACACTTGTTCATTTGATAGATCAACTAATCCAGCAGTGATTTGTCCTTCGATCCACTCAGCTGTTTTGCCAGCTTCATAAGTTTCTAAAGATTCACCACAACAGAAGATTGGTGTCATGTTGTTAGCAAAAATAGCTTTTGCTTTTTTGTTTATGTCTGCATCTGTTTCATGGAAATATTCACGACGTTCAGAGTGACCAATAATCACATATTGAACTCCTAAATCAGCCAAAGCCGCTGGTGAAGTTTCGCCAGTGAAAGCTCCTGAATTTTCCCAGTAGCAGTTTTGAGCTGAAATTTTCAATTCAGTTCCTTCAGCAGAATTCATTAATTCTTGTAAGAATAAAGCAGGAGATCCAATAACTGAATCCACTTTATCGTTTGCAGGAATTTTAGTTTTTACTGCTTCTGCAAAAGCTTTTGCTTCTGAAGCAGTTTTATTCATTTTCCAGTTACCAGCGATGATTGGTTTACGCATGGGAAGACACTTCCTTTTCTTAGTATGGTAGGATTGGTTAAACGGTTGTCAAAAGACATTTTAGCGGTAATTTCCTTCACCTGCTGAACGTCAATGCTTGAAGTCCAACAAGTTCAGCCCCATTACTCACGTTTAAACGTTTTTTTCACAACCTATTTATTTATCGTTGATTGCTGCCAAGCCAGGTAATGTTTTACCTTCTAATAATTCTAAGCTTGCGCCGCCACCTGTTGAAATATGTGTAAATTTATCAGCAAATCCTAATTGAATTGCTGCTGCAGCAGAATCACCACCACCGATGATTGTTGTTGCATCGTTTAAGTTCGCAATCGCTTCACAAACGCCGATTGTTCCTTTTGCAAAATTACTCATTTCAAACACACCCATTGGACCATTCCAAACAACTGTTTTTGCACCAGCTAATTCATTTGTAAATAATTCAATAGATTTTGGTCCGATATCTAAGCCCATGTAGCCTTCTGGAACAGCTGCACCGTCTGTAATTAGAGTTTCAGCATCATTACTGAACTCTTTTGAACAAACAGAATCAATCGGTAAAATAAGTTTATCTCCAGCTTTTTCAATTAATTCTTTAGCCAAAGCAACTTTATCTTCTTCTACTAAAGAATTACCAATTTCATGTCCTTGCGCTTTGTAGAATGTATAAGTCATTCCGCCACCGATTAGAATTTTATCTGCTTTGGAGATTAAGTTTTCGATAACACCAATTTTGTCAGATACTTTTGCGCCACCTAAGATAGCAACAAAAGGACGTTTTGGCGACTCTACAGCTTCACCAATAAATTGAATTTCTTTGTCCATCAAGAAACCAGCCACAGTAGGAATACCTGTTGATGCAATGCCAACGTTAGAAGCATGAGCACGATGAGCCGTTCCGAATGCATCATTAACAAATACGTCTCCTAAAGAAGCCCAGTATTTACCTAATTCAGCGTCGTTACCACTTTCTTTTTTGCCATCAACATCTTCAAAACGAGTGTTTTCAAAAACTAACACGTCGCCATCTTTCATATTGTTAACAGCTGTTTCTAATGCTGCTCCACGAGTTTCAGGAACAAATGTCACTGGTTTACCTAGCAATTCAGATAAACGTTCTGCAACAGGTTTTAATGATTTACCCGCTTTGTCTTCTTCCGTTTTCACACGACCTAAATGAGAGAAAAGAATCGCTTTTCCACCATTTTCAATGACATAATTAATTGTTGGCAATGCTGCAACAATACGGTTGTCATTTGTAATAACGCCTTCTTTCAAAGGAACGTTAAAGTCAACACGGACAAGAACTTTTTTATCTTTTAAGTCTACATCTTTGATTGTTTTTTTAGCCATTAAGAAGTACCCCTATCTAAATTTAAAGTCATTTATTATTTCGACATAAAAATAAGAATAGCGGAGAAGCGCGTTGCTTCCCCGCTTATTATTTCACAGCTGTTCAAATTTCGCTAATAAGTCTTTTTAGGCTTATAGGTTAGCGAAGTACTCTAAAGTACGAACTAATTGTGCAGTATATGACATTTCATTGTCATACCAAGCAACAGTTTTCACTAATTGTTTGTCGCCAACTGTCATTACTTTTGTTTGAGTCGCATCGAATAATGAACCGAAAGTCATGCCAACGATATCAGAAGAAACGATTTCGTCAGTATTATATCCGTAAGATTCGTTCGCTGCTTTTGCCATTACTTCGTTTACTTCTTCAACAGTTACTTGTTTGTCAAGAACAGTTACTAATTCAGTTAATGAACCAGTTGCTACAGGAACACGTTGAGCAGCTCCATCTAATTTACCGTTCAATTCTGGGATAACTAAACCGATTGCTTTAGCAGCACCTGTTGTGTTAGGAACGATGTTTTCAGCAGCCGCACGAGCACGACGGAAGTCTCCACCTGGGTGAGGTCCATCAAGAGTCATTTGGTCACCTGTGTAAGCATGGATAGTTGTCATTAGTCCTTCAACTACGCCAAAGTTATCTTGTAAAGCTTTAGCCATAGGAGCTAAACAGTTAGTTGTACATGAAGCACCAGAGATAACTGTTTCTTTACCAGTTAAGATATCGTGGTTTGTGTTATAAACGATTGTTGGAACGTCATTTCCACCAGGAGCAGAAATAACAACACGTTTCGCGCCAGCTTTCAAGTGTAATTCAGCTTTTTCTTTTGAAGTGAAGAAGCCAGTACATTCTAAAACGATGTCTACGCCTAATTCGCCCCATGGTAATTCTTCTGGGTTGCGGTTAGCAAGAACTTTTACTTCTTTACCGTTTACATTGAATGATCCTTCGTGAACTTCTACTGTACCATTGAAACGTCCTTGTGTTGTATCATATTTTAACAAGTGTGCTAACATTTTAGCATCTGTTAAATCATTGATAGCAACTACTTCGATTCCTGCTACATCTTGGATACGACGGAATGCTAAGCGTCCGATACGTCCAAATCCATTAATACCTACTTTAACTGTCATTAAAGATTTCCTCCTTATGAAAATCAAAAATTTTTTATTTTAAAGGGATTCCCCTTTTAAAATCTCGTTTGCAGCAGCTTCATCTGTGATGAGCCACGTTTGTTGTGGTGCATTTTTCATATATGCCTTAATCGCTTTTGCTTTTGACTTTCCGCCAGCAATTGCTACGACATATGGGATTTTTTGTACGTCCCTCAATTGAAGACCAATCCGAGGTATTTTGTACACGACTTTCCCTTCTTCATTAAAGAAGTAACCAAAGGATTCTGCTACAGCATTTTGCTGTTTTAGCATCACCAATTCATCATCGGACATTTTACGTCTGGCAGCCATGTGCAGCGCTCGTCCAATACTGTGAATAACACAATTAGATTGGCCAATCAAATTCAAGACTTCTTGAATGGATGGTTCTAGTAATAAAGAATCATAGGTTTCCTTGCTTAGCTGCTCTGGAACATATAAGGCACGGTGGTGTCCACCTGCTTTGTTTGACATAACAGCACTAACCGTATTGGCTTGAACAGTAACTGCTTCACCAATCCCACCTCTTGCGGGAACAAACAAGTTATGTCTTTGTTCACTTTCCAAGGTAGTCATGTGTTCAGCTGCCATCGCCATCGTGGTACCACCCATTACTGCAATGATATTATTTCCATCCGGTAAAAGCAAATCTAACGAATCCGTTAAGATATCCCCAAACTCATAAAGTACTTTTTTTTGTACATCGCTGTTGCCCGCGACAACAATACATCGTTTGATATTAAAGTACTGTGATATTTTCTTTTCTATTTGATGCATACCAAGTAATTGATTCATCACAGTCTCTAATCCTTGGTAAACGGTCAGCCCTTTTTCAGTTAAGGTCATCCCGCTTTTTGACGTATCAATTAGTTGAAGATTTTTTAAAAAGTCTGTTTCTGTTCTCAAAACTCTTTCAGTAATCCCCATACTATCAGATAGGCTTCTTCGTCCAATAGGCTGCATCCAGTAAATATTTCGTAAGATATGGAATCTTTCTTGTATTACGTCAAGCATATCTGGAGCCACTGCCTCAATCATTTTCAATTCATCCAGCATGATTTGCTCCTCCGTTGGCCTTAATATGTCCAAGTAAGACTTAAAACGACCTATGAACTTTAAAAAAATAAATTGATGTTCTCTTTCTCCATATGTTAATACTTATTAACAGCTTCAAAAGTGCCCCTCAATCCAACAAAATAAGTGTAACAGTTTTTCTACTGTTTATCAATAAAAATGTCTCATTTTTTCTATATTAAATAATTTACTGAATGATTTTCTACTGTTTTTTAAGATCTGGCAATCAGTCGCCTACTTTACCATCTTCAAAATATCTATTTTTTGACTTTCTTCTTACTTTCGTCAATTCACTCACATATTCCTTCTATACTAAACTCAGATTAAATTATAGGACGAAACAACGATCAATAAAAAAACAAAAAAATAGCCTCTTAGAAAAACAACCAAGAAGCTATTTTGAAATTTATAATTGAAGGTTCTTACAAATCTTCCTCATAAAAGCGGCCTAATATTTTTACGTTATCTGAGATACTAACAAAAGCCGATGGATCAGATTCTTTCATGGCATCTTCCAAAGCTGGCAATTCAAATCTTGTCACGACAGTAATTAATATTTTTTGCTTATCGTGCTTATATGCGCCCTCAGCTTCGTTAATAATGGTAATTCCTCGACGCATTTTATTTTGGATTTCAGCAATCACTTCTTCTGGATGGGCAGTAATAATCATGACCTGCATCTTCTTCTGCTTGGTAAAGACAGCGTCCGTAACTTTCCCACTTACAAAAATCGACAAGGCACTATAAAACATGTATTGCCAACCAAATAAGTAACCTGCAACAAAAATAATCAGCGCATTAAAATAAATGGAAATAGACCCCACTGAGCGTCCTGTTTTTTTCCGAATCGTAATACTAAAAATATCTAAACCACCAGAAGACAACCCATTTTTCAAGGCAAATCCTATGCCAGCTCCCATGACACCTCCACCAAAAATCGCACAAATGATTGGATCATTGGAAAGAGTGGTTGTCGGGACAATTTGCATAAAAATAGAGGTCAACGTTACTGTGATAATAGTGAATATTGTAAATTTCTTCCCTATTTTGTGCCATGCAATGAAAAACAATGGGATATTTAGCCCATATAAGGTAATTGACACTGGAATATTAAATCCAACCACTTTAGTAGAAAGAGTCGTCAAAATTTGTGCCAAACCAGTAATTCCGCTAGAGTAAATATTTCCCGGTTGATAAAAAAAATTCATCGCAACGGATGCCAAAATAGCATAAACAATTGAAACTGAAAGCTTTGTTGTATAGTCTGTTATCGGCAAACTTTCAAACAATTTCTTCATTGGAAAATAGCCTCACTTTTTTAATTTACGTACTGATTCCATTATACGGTTTTCACTATGATAAAAAAAGGGGTATTTCCTAATAATCGACGATAATTAATAAAAGTCTAAAGAATAGAAACTTACATTCAAATGAAAAAAAGATGGGACTCTTTGTTTAAAAGTCAGTCCCATCTTTATTTATTACTCGTCCATTGCTGTTACATCAATATTCAACTCAAATAGTTGTAATGGCGCAACTGTACTTGGTGCACTTGTCATTGGATCTGCTGCTTTTCCGTTTTTAGGGAAGGCAATCACTTCACGAATATTTTCTTCTCCCGCTAATAACATCACTAAACGATCCAAGCCTAAAGCAATACCACCGTGTGGCGGGAATCCATAAGTTAATGCATCTAACAAGAAACCAAATTGCTCTTGAGCAGTCTCTTTAGTAAAGCCAAGTGTTTCAAACATTTTTTCTTGTAATTCACGTGTATGAATACGGGTCGAACCACCGCCTAATTCATAGCCGTTTAAGACGATATCATAAGCATCTGCATAAACTTTTGAAGGCTCTGTAGCAAGTAATTCGATATCTTCATCTTTTGGTTTCGTAAATGGATGATGTGCTGACACGTAACGTCTTGCTTCTTCATCATATTCAAATAGTGGCCAATCAATGACCCACAAGAAATTAAATTTAGACTCATCAATTAGGCCTAACTCTTTTCCTAAGCGAGAGCGAATAGCGCCTAATGATGCTGCAACAACTGAAGGTTTATCTGCAGCAAACATTAAAATGTCCCCAACCTCAGCATTTGTCGCTTGAATCAATTCATCTGAAACTTCAGTCAAGAATTTGGCAATCGGTCCTTTCAAACCGTCTGCTTCTACTTTTAACCAAGCCAACCCTTTGGCTCCGAATTGGCTAACGTATTGACCTAAGTTGTCCATATCTTTTCTTGAATACTTATCAGCAGCACCTTTAGCATTTAATGCTTTTACTTGTCCGCCATTTTCTAAAGCCATTTGGAAAACTTTGAAATCAACATCTTTTACAACGTCTACAATATCAATTAATTCCATGTCAAAACGTGTATCTGGTTTGTCACTTCCATAACGAGCCATTGCATCATCATAGCTAATACGAGGAAACGGTAAGGTTACTTCAATTCCTTTCGTCTCACGCATAACTTTTGCCAACATTTCTTCTGTCATCGTTTGAATCTCTTCTGGAGTTAAGAAGGTTGTCTCAATATCCACTTGGGTAAATTCTGGTTGACGGTCTCCACGTAAATCTTCATCACGGAAGCAACGAACGATTTGATAGTAACGATCAAAGCCAGCGCCCATTAGCAACTGTTTAAAAATTTGCGGTGATTGTGGCAATGCATAGAAATGTCCTGCATGTACACGAGAGGGAACCAAGTAGTCCCGCGCGCCTTCTGGTGTTGATTTTCCTAAGTATGGTGTTTCAATATCCATAAAGTCAGTATCATCTAAATAGTGACGAATTGTTTTTGTCACTTCATGACGTAGTTTCAGATTAGCTGTCATTTCTGGTCTTCTTAAGTCAAGGTAACGATACTTCATACGAATATCATCACCAACATTATTTTCATCTTCAATTAAGAATGGAGGAGTTTTAGCTACGTTTAAAATCGTAATCTCGGTTGCCATCACTTCAAATTCTCCCGTAACCATTTTAGGGTTAATCGCTTCTTTATCGCGATAAACTAGCTCTCCTTTAATTTCAATCACGTATTCACTACGGCATTTATCGGCAATTTCCCAAGCTTCTTTTGAATGTTCAGGATTAAAAACAACTTGAGCAATTCCTTCACGGTCTCTTAAATCGATAAAGATAACACCACCTAAATCACGACGTTTCTGTACCCATCCTTTTAAGACAATTTCTTTTCCAACTAAATCTGCAGAAACTTTTCCACAGTATACTGTTCTTTCAGCCATTTCATCTATTCCTCCTATTTTCCAATTGATGAGCCTGTTATACTGGCGTATTTGCCGTCATCTCATCATAAACTTCATCAAATTTTTCATAAATATCTGTTAATGGAAAAGCTTTTTCATTTCTATTTTCCATCGATTTCACATTAACAATGCCTTCACTTAACTCATTTTCGCCTAAAGTTAAAACTAATTTTGCATTTAATTTTCCAGCTGTTTTAAATTGAGCTTTCGCTTTACGATTCATAAAATCGCGATCTGCTGAAAAACCAAAATTTCGGATGGCTTGAACTAATTTTAATGATTCAATATTTGTTTCTGTTCCAAGTCCGACAATATACGCGTCAATTTCGTTAATAACTGGAACTTCAACATTCTCAGCATCCATTGTAATCAGAACTCTTTCAATCCCTAGAGCAAACCCAAAACCTGGAGTCGATGGTCCGCCAAGCTCTTCCACTAACCCATCATAGCGTCCACCGGCACAAATAGTTGATTGAGCACCCATTCCTGGTGCTTCGCTCATAATTTCGAAAATCGTATTTGTGTAGTAATCTAAACCACGAACCATGTTGCTATCAATTTCATAAGGAATATTCAAGTCCGTTAACATCGTCTTAACTGTTTCAAAGTGTTCCTTCGATGCGTCACTTAAGTAATCCAAAATAGACGGTGCTTCTGTTACAATTGCTTTATCTTTTTTATCTTTACTATCTAAAACACGTAATGGATTTTCATGTAAGCGTCGTTTAGAATCATCACTTAATTCTGCCATTTTTGGTTCTAAATAATCAATTAACGCTTGGCGATAAGTAGCACGCGTTTCTTTGTCTCCTAAAGAATTAATCACTAATTTGATTTGTTTAATTCCTAATTGATTGAAAAAGTCTAACGCCATTGCCATGCTCTCCACGTCAACGGCTGGGTTTTCACTGCCAAATGCTTCTGCACCAATTTGGTGAAACTGACGTAAGCGGCCTGCTTGAGGACGTTCATAACGGAACATCGGTCCCATATAGTATGTTTTATAAGGTTTCGAAAATTCTGGTCCAAACAGTTTGTTTTCCACAAAAGAACGGACAATCGGTGCTGTTCCCTCTGGACGTAGCGTGACATGTCGATCTCCTTTATCATAAAAATCATACATTTCTTTTGACACGATATCCGTTGTATCTCCAACACTACGTGAAATCACTTCATAATGTTCAAAAATGGGCGTACGAATTTCTTGGTATTGATAGTCACGGAAAATCAACCGAGCAGTTTCTTCAACAAACTGCCATTTTTCTGACACCCCTGGTAATAAGTCATTCGTTCCTTTTGGTCTTTGGTAACTCATTTTAACCTCTCCTTGGATAGTTTTTATTCGGTAAAAAAATAGTATTTTCTACAAATTTAAGATGGATAAACAGATTCATTTGTTATACACGCTATGTTAAAAAAAGAAAATACGCCCTCGTATTGTTACAATACAAGGGCGCATGAATAGTCATACACGGTACCACCTAAAATTTGAAAGATTTCTCTTTCCTCTAACGATTAACGCTCGTAACGGAATGGCTTTTCTTCCATTCATCTCCAGAATGTCTTTCAATTTCTTTTGTGAAGTTACTTTCAGCCTAGATAACTTTCTCTTTTCTTGCTTATAGAAATTTACTCGTTCTTTCATCGATTTTCCAGTATTATATATAAACTACTAAAAAATATGCTAGAAGTCAAGAGAAAATGGAGAATTCTATTTTTTTGCTACCTTTCATCTTAGGTTCTATTTGCAATGTTTTAATGCTTGTGCATCATTTCGTGCGCAATATCCGCACCTGTCATTTGTTCTGGATAATAAGTTGGCCAATTTCCTAATTCTTTTAAAAGAGTTTCGTGACTCTCGTTTCCAAAATATAAATGAAAATGGCTTACTTTCGTTGGTTCTATTTCATGATCGCTAAATTGAATACTTTTTGGTGCTTCTTCATCCCCAGCTTCTTTACTAAATAAATAGCGGACGCCTCTTTTTCCTGATTCATAGGTTAGAATTTCATAACCTTCGTATTTATACTCGCCTACATGTGATTTGTCTTTTTGATGAAAAGCAACTGTATTTTCTTTTATGTCTATCTTCTCTACTTCTGTTTGAAATCCTTTTGCATAGTATTCTTTATATTCCGAAAAAGTTTTCTCATTATTTTCTTTTTCTTTGTTTTTAAAAACTTCATCTAATGTGCCATCAAGAACATAGGGATAAGCGGATTGCCACTGACCTTCCCAATCTGCTAAGCTACGATCTTTCACTTCATCATCTGTAAATCCTTCCTCATGATTATGCTTATGCTGGTGTTTATCTATTGATTCTTCTGTTTTATTTGATGAATCTTTATAAGAAGACTCCTTTACTTCTGAATTTTCTGTTCCTTTACAACCACTAATCAATAGAATAACCAAAGTACCTACCAATAAAATTTTTGAAATTCTTCTCTTTCTGAGCTTTTTCACTTAAAATCCCTCTCCCATTCAATCATTTTTTTACTGCTATACTAAACAAAAAATAGACGACTCCTTTCAGTTTTACTCGATACAAAACGTAACGATTACGATTTAATCGCTTCATTCTATATTATTGAATTAAAAAAAGCAATAGCAAAAAAAGATTAGAACAAAAAACTTCGATGAGTTTTGTTCTAATCTCTTAAAATATTAATAAATAGCAGCTACAGAGACAACTCTATTGAAAAGAAATACCTCTTTCAGCTTCTCTTTTTTACCTTTGACGTGTATCAATAATAATTGTTACTGGACCGTCATTGGTTAATGCTACTTGCATGTCTGCTCCAAATTCTCCAGTTTCTACAGGGATGTTTTCAGACTTCAGCTTTTCATTAAACAATTCATATAACGGAATCGCAACTTCTGGTCTGGCAGCTTCAATAAAACTTGGACGATTCCCTTTTTTAGTCTCAGCATAGAGGGTGAACTGAGATATACTTAAAATACTCCCTGCCACTTCTTGAATGCTTTGATTCATTTTTCCTTCATGATCTTCAAACACTCGTAGCTTACTAATTTTACGAACTAAATACTCCACATCTGATTCATTATCTTCTTGATGAATACCTAAAAGAATCATAAATCCATGTGTAATTTCTCCGACAGTTGTTTGATCAATTGTCACTTTTGCTTGACTCACTCGTTGGATAACTGCCTTCATGTTTCACTTGCCTCCTTAGCCGTTGGTTCGACGAACATTATAAATGTCTGGAACGCTCTTAATTTTATCGACAATTGTTTTTAAATGGGCTAAATTCTGTATTTTTAAGGTCACATGAATCATGGCCATTTTATTTTTCGTTGGTTTCGCTTCTACACTGACTAAGTTTTTGGTCATAGCGCTAATGACTTGTAATACATCATTAAGCAAGCCACTACGATTGTAGCCGTATATTTCTAAATCCGCAGCGTATTCTTTTTTAAGATTGTTAGAATCTTCCCACTCTACTTCAATCAAGCGTTCAGCTAATTCTTCTTGGTGTTGAACATTAGGACAGTCTGCCCGATGAATCGAGATTCCGCGCCCTTTTGTTATATAGCCAACAATTTCATCTCCAGGAACTGGGTTACAACAACGACTAATACGAATCAATAAATTCTCAACACCTTGAATCACAATACCGCCTTCATGACGTACCTTCATTTTCTCAGGTTCTTTTTTCACCGGTTGATTCATTAGCTCTTCGGCTTCTTGTTTTTGTCGCTCTTGTTCTTGCACTTTTCGTTCCTTTTCAGTTAAACGATTTGTGACTACTTGAGCACTAATTTCACCATAACCAACAGCTGCATATAAATCATCGTCCGTTTGAAAATTAAAGCGATCCAATGCTTCTGCCATTTTATGTTTATTCAAAAAATCTTTCGGTGTGAAACCATGCTCTAAAAGGTATTTGCTAAGAATATCGCGTCCTTTGATGATATTCACTTCGCGATCTTGTGTTTTAAAGAATCGTTTAATTTTATTTCTCGCCTTACTAGTAGCAACCATTTTCAACCAATCTCGGCTTGGTCCAAATGAATTTGGAGAAGTCAGAACTTCAATAATATCTCCATTTTTTAAGGTATAATCTAATTGCACCATTTTTCCATTTACTTTTGCACCGGTGGTTTTATTCCCTATTTCAGTATGCACACTGTAAGCAAAATCAAGGGGACCTGAACCTTTAGGCAACTCTGTTACGTCTCCATTTGGGGTGAATACGTAGACTTTATCGCTAAAAATATCTCCTTTAACACTTTCCATAAAATCAGAAGCATCATAGCTCTCATCTTGCAATTCTAAAATTTCACGGAACCAACTTAATTGTTTACCATCTGTATCTTCTTCTACTTTATCCGTCTTACCTTCTTTATAAGCCCAATGAGCCGCTACCCCAAATTCAGCAATCTGGTGCATTTCATGCGTTCTAATTTGAACTTCAACTGGATTTCCTTTAGGACCAATCACAGTTGTATGGATGGACTGATACATATTTGCTTTTGGCATGGCAATATAATCTTTAAACCGACCTGGCATTGGTGTCCACTTAGTATGGATCGCACCTAAAACAGCATAGCAGTCTTTGATTGAATCAACAATTACACGAATCGCTAACAAATCATAGATTTCATTGAACTGCTTTTTCTGATCTTTCATTTTTCTATAAATAGAATAAATATGCTTTGGTCTTCCATAAATTTCTGCATAAATCTCTAAATCTTCTGTAGCTAAACGAATATCTTCCACTGCTTGTTCAACGTAATCTTCACGTTCTTCGCGTTTACTTTGCATCAAATTAACTATACGGTAATATTGATTAGGATTGATATATCTTAAAGCGGTATCTTCTAGCTCCCACTTAATCCGACTAATCCCTAAACGATGAGCAAGTGGTGCATAAATTTCCAAGGTTTCTTGCGCAATTCTTCTTTGTTTATCATCACGTAAGTGCTTCAACGTTCTCATGTTGTGTAATCGGTCAGCCAATTTAACCATAATGACACGTAAATCCTGTGCCATAGCTAAAAGCATTTTACGGTGATTTTCTGCCAATTGTTCCTCATGGGATTTATATTTAATCTTCCCTAACTTGGTTACACCATCCACAAGCATCGCAACGTCTGCACCAAATTCTTTTTTCAAATCCTCTAATGTAACATCTGTATCTTCTACTACATCATGTAAAAAACCTGTTGCTACCGTATGAGGATCCATATGTAGCTCGGCTAGAATACCTGCTACTTGAATGGGATGAATAATATAGGGTTCCCCTGATTTTCTGACTTGCCCCTCATGTGCTTCTTCCGCATATTTATAAGCTTTTTGAACAAAAGTAACATGTGGAGGAGCCATATATGTTGAGACAATTTTTATTACTCCTGGGCCTGTCATTATTTCTTCCTTTGGCATATGTGTCACTCCTTTTTCTTGGTGGTCCGATGTCCATTATCTCTACGTCAGCTTTACTTCCTAGAATAATGGCACTCCTTTTTCTTGGTGGTCCGATGTCCGCTATTCCTAACTCGCTTCGCTCGAAGGATAGTGGCTCTCCTTCTCCTTGGTGGTCCGATGTCCTTTATCTCTACGTCAGCTTTGCTTCCTAGAATAGTGGCTCTCCTTTTTCTTAGTGGTCCGATGTCCGCTATCTCTACGTCAGCTTTGCTTCCTAGAATAGTGGCTCTCCTTTTTCTTAGTGGTCCGATGTCCGCTATCTCTACGTCAGCTTTGCTTCCTAGAATAGTGGCTCTCCTTTTTCTT
>NZ_MIEK01000029.1 GCF_001742285.1 Enterococcus rivorum
AAAGCTCTTTCAAAAGAAAAAACAGAGACGATTTTGATAATAATAGTCAAAATCGTCTCTGTTTTCTATAAATAGTAGTTTATTGTCCCACTCTCTTAGTTTATCAGGACTTACATACCAAATTTTAATATAAATTTATTCAGTTGATTTCTGAGCTTGCTCCATTTTTTGATATAAGGTAATTTTATCATCCAGTAGGGAAAGGTTTTCTTTGGCTTTTTCATATTTTTCTACAAGCGTTTTGCGATGTTTCAGAAGTAATTCTTTTCTTTCTGCAATGGTTTCATCACCTATTTCTCTTAAGTAAGCATAGCGTTTTATCTCTTTTAAAGAAATACCGGTGCGTTTCAATTTATTAATAAAGTGTATCCATTCATAATCTTTTTCTGAGTATAAACGATAGTTGAGTTTATCTCTAATAGGTTTCAATAGCCCTTCTTTTTCATAATATCTTAATGTGTGCTCACTAATCTGCGTATTTTTGGAAAATTCACTAATTGTCTCTGCCACGATGCTATCTTTCTCCTTTATTTTTATTTCACTTCCCTTAGAGTCTCCTCTAAGGGATATACTCCTATTGTATCACTAAACAATTTTGATAGGAGGAATGTATTCATGAAATACACAGTAATTACAGGTGCTAGTTCAGGCATTGGCTTAGAAACGGCAAGAGCTTTTGCAAAGAAAGGGAAAAATTTAATTCTAGTTGCAAGGCGCAAACAAAAGTTGCAGTTATTAAAAGCAGAGCTACTAAAAGAATATCCTACAGTACAGATTGTTTTAATCATCAAAGATTTGTCGGATAGAGAAGAGGTTTTAGCTTTTTACGAAGAGACAAAAGCCTATCAAGTGGAAACGTGGATTAATAATGCTGGTCTTGGTTATTATGGCTCTGTTGCAGACCAAAGTATGGAAAAAATTTACCAATTGATTCAATTAAATATTGAAGCTTTAACCGTTTTATCTACTTGTTATGTTGCTGATTACGAAATGATTGAAGGGGCTCAGCTAATCAATGTTTCTTCAGCAGGTGGCTATAAAAATGTCCAAAATGCTGTCACTTATTGTGCGAGTAAGTTTTATGTCAGTGCCTTTACCGAGGGTCTTGCTTTGGAGTTGAAAGCTAAACAGGCAAGTTTGCAGGCAAAAATTTTAGCCCCAGCTGCAACTGAAACGGAATTTGCTCAAGTGGCAAATAACTCAGCGTCTTATGATTATCAAAAAAGCTTTAAACAATTTCACACCAGTCAAGAAATGGCAGAATTTCTTTTGGAACTATATTATAGTAATCAGGTCGTTGGTTTGGTTGACAGAGACAGTTTTGAGTTTACGCTATCAGGACCAATGTTTGATTATTATCCGGAGCCTATAAAAAATATGTAATTTTTGAATGATACGATTCTGGGGATCTAACGAAAGAAAATTTGCTTCTTTCAATTTTTGAAGGTAAATTTTTGATATCGCCATCATCTACGAGGACTAAATAGCATACTTGAATGAATAATTTTAGAATTGTTTGAAAATAGAGTTTTATTAAAAAAGACTGTCTCTTTTTAACGAAGTGACAGTTTTTTTGCGTATTTTACCATTGAGGGAGGGAAATAGATGTTACTAAATGGCTTAGTAAGAAAATACAAGTACTACATTTTGGGAGGAATTGTAGGGATTCTTATTCTTATGGTCACCATTATTTGGCTATTAAGACCGTCAGAAAAAAATGAAGCAGAGTTTTCTTTTCAAGAAGAATCTACAACTGTTACTAATGAAAGTTCCAAACAAATTGAGAGTACTAAGCAAATAAAAAAAGAGCAGAACTTGGATATATTTGTGGATGTAAAAGGAGCAGTAAAAAATCCTGGCATGTATGAAGTACAAGGAGCAATGCGAGTTTGGGATGTTGTTGGACTAGCTGGGGGAGTCAAAGAAAATGCAGATACAAAACAAGTGAATTTTTCTCAACGAATTTCTGATCAGATGGTAATTTATATTCCAGTCCACGGTGAAGTTCTTCCTGAAATACTTAAAGAAGTGAGTAATGAAAATAATCAAGATAAAGAAAATAATTCAACAATGAATAAAATAGACTTGAATAAAGCGAGCGAAACGGAGTTGCAAGCCTTAACGGGCGTTGGTGGAAAGAAAGCGCAAGAAATCATTCGTTATCGAGAACAAAAAGGTGGTTTTAAATCAGTAGAAGATTTAAAAAATATTTCAGGTATCGGAGAGAAGACCTTTGAAAAATTAAAAGATCAAATTACAGTTTCTTAATATATAAAGAAATTTCTTGTCTAGCTTCTTGACTAGACTTTTTCTATAACTTACTATTTGTATATCCTATAAAATAATTAAGCAAAATATTCTAAAAGTGACAAATTGAAATAAACATAGATTGAGTGGTGTGTTAAATGGTTTTTGAAAGAATTCCTTGGGATCAATATTTTATGGCTCAGAGTGTGTTATTATCTTTGAGAAGTACTTGTACTAGATTAGAAGTGGGGGCAACAATTGTTCGTGATAAGCGGATTATTGCTGGAGGCTATAATGGTTCTGTTAGTGGAGATGTCCATTGCATGGATGATGGTTGCTATGTCGTTGATAATCATTGCGTTCGTACGATTCATGCAGAAATGAATGCTATCTTGCAATGTGCAAAATTTGGTATCCCAACAGAAAATGCAGAGATTTATGTGACCCATTTTCCTTGTTTGCAGTGTACGAAAATGATTTTGCAAGCAGGAATTAAAAAGATTCACTATCTAAAGGATTATCGCAATGATCCTTACGCGTTAGACCTGATTCAACAAGTTGGTGCTAGTGTAGAACAAGTAACGCTTTCCAAAAAATATTTTGCTGAATTACAATTAGGGGAAGAGGAGTTTGCTTCTTTAGAAGATGCAGATCCAACAAATAAATAATTACTGGATTTTCCCAGTTCTTTTGGTTATAGGAACGGTCTTTGCAAGTAAACAGTTTAGCCTATGGACTATTATTTTTGTGGGGTATTTAGTTGTTAGAATATTCTGTACAAGAAACAAGCATGTAATTTGTGTAAGTTTTTTGTGCAGTTTTTTTGTTTTATGCAATTGCATGTATTTAGAATTGAAAGAAACGAAGTGCAACATTTCCGAACCGTTTGAGTCAACAGGAGTTCTGTTTGTATTACCTGATAAAATTAGAGTCGATGGGGATCAGTTACAGTTGGAAGGAATTTTTACAGGAGCAAAAATAAATGGTTTGAAAGTAATCGCATCTTACAAAATAAGTTCAGAAAAAGAAAAGAGCGTATGGGCAAACATAAAAGTCCCTGTTAAACTCTATTTATCCGGCACATTTGAGAAACCAATCGGGCAGACAAATTTAAATGGATTTGATTATCGTAAGTATCTAAAAGAGAAAGGGATTTACCAAACTATAAAAGTAACTAGTCTGAATAAAATACAAGCAAGTCGCCCTAGTATGTTGCAAATTCCCCAATGGTTAAGCATGTTACGCAAATCGTTGATTTTACATTGTGAGAGAGTGTTTTTTAAAGAAACAGCTCAGTATATTAAAGTATTGCTTCTAGGATACAAAACAAATGAATTTTCGGAATTTAGCGCGATTCTTGCTGAATTAGGAATCCTTCATCTTTTTAGTCTTTCAGGAATGCATGTTGTGTTTTTTATTCTCTTATTTCGGTATTTTCTTTTAAGAATAGGAATAAGCGTTGAAAAAGTATTTTGGCTACAAGTATTTTTTTCATTTATTTATGCGGGATTAACAGGTTATTCAATCAGTGTGATTAGAGCGTTGATGCAAGCCAATATAAATGCAGCTAAAGAAAGATTTAATGTGAAAATCTCTACATTAGATTGCTGGAGTATAAGCTTATTAATTTCTATATTTATTCATCCTTACATTCTGTTTTCGGTAGCTGGGCAGTTAAGTTACATGTTATCATTTTTCATTCTCTATATTCATCCAATTAGTAAACAAGTAAAAAGTAGTTTAGGAAGATCATTTGTTTTTTCCTTACTACTAAATATTTGTACGATCCCAATTATAGGTATTTCTTTTTTTGAATGGCAATTTGCCGGTATTTATTTCACATTTTTATTATTACCTTATTTTGAGAAAGTATTGTTGCCCTTGCTGAGTATTAGTTTTTTTGTGTCTTTTTTTAGTCAATTTCGTTATTGGATTCAAGGACTGGAATATTATTTCACCTTGCAAACGACCCTTTTTTATTGGCTAAATAAGTACCTATCATACAAACTGGTCATTGGTAGCTTTTCAAAATTTCTGTTTGTAGGAAGTTTTATTTCAATTTTGTTGTTTGTTTATTATTTAGAGAAAAAATCTAATAAGGCATGGTTTGTTCTTGCGTTGTTGATTTTGATTTTAAATCATAAATATCTTACTTCTAAAGGAATGGTTGCTTTTATTGATGTGGGGCAAGGGGATAGTATTTTTCTGCAGGCACCGTTTCATCAAGAAAATATATTAATTGATACAGGTGGAAAAATGGATTTTGAGAAAGAGAGCTGGGCAAAATCAGCAAGTAAAAGAATAAATGCAGAGTATTCAGTGATTCCATTTTTAAAAAGTCAAGGCGTTCAGTGTTTAGACAAGGTTTTTATTACACATGGACATGCAGATCATTTTGGCGATTTGGTGAAAATTAATGAAAAAATCCCAGTTCGTGCGCTTTATTTTCCCAGCGGAACAGAAAAGAGTCAAGAATTTTCTAAAGCGATAAGGATTTTGCAAAAAACAGGAACAAAGTGCTATGCAATTCTGGCAAACGATAAGTTAGAGAGTTGTTTTGATTTGCAAATTTTGGCACCTAAGAATTCAGGAATTGGAGGAAACGATGATTCTTTAGTTATTCAAACAATAATTGCTAAACGTCGCTTTTTGTTTACAGGCGATTTAGAAAAGCGAGGAGAACAGGAATTGGTGAGAAGATACCCGAATCAAACCATCGATGTTTTGAAAGTCGGACACCACGGAAGTAAAACTTCCACAACCGATTCTTTTGTTCAAAATTTTCAACCGAAGGAAGCAATTATTTCATGTGGAAGAAACAATCGTTTTAAGCATCCAAATGAAGAAACTATACAGGTTTTAGAAAGAAATCAAACGTCTGTTTTTAGAACAGATACGATGGGAATGATTTATTATGAATGGTATGGAATAGGGACGTTACATCAAGCAAAAATTATAAAAGAACAGGACTAGCATTTCTTAGAATGACATGATAGGATGTAAAAGAGAAATGAGGTCGAATATGAATTTACAAGGAATATTAAAAGACATCAGAGAGCAAAAATTTGCTCCAATATATTTACTTTTAGGAACAGAAGATTATCTAATAGAGTTGTTTAAAACGGAAATAATGAGTCAGTTATTGAAGACAGAAGATGACCAGTTAAATTTTTCTTCGTTTGACATGAATGAAGTTCCTTTAGCGGTAGCCCTTGAAGAAGCTGAAACGATTCCTTTTTTTGGAGAGTATCGCTTGGTTTTTATTGAACAACCATACTTTTTGACAGCAGAGCGGAAAAATAATGGCATCGATCATGATATAGATAGCTTGATGAAGTACTTGGGACAACCATCTCCCTCCACAGTGTTGGTGTTTATTGCGGATGTAGAAAAATTGGACGAACGGAAAAAAGTCACAAAAGCGTTGAAAAAAGCAGCGAAATTAGTTGAAGTAAAGCCGATGGGGGAGTCGGAAGTCAAACAGTATGTTGGCCAGACAATTCAAAGCAGTGGCTATGAAATTCGACCTGAAGCATTTGACTTGTTGTTACAATTAACAGATTTAAATTTGTCAAAAGTGATGGGAGAGTTACAAAAGCTATTTCTATATGCTTCAGAAGATAAGATAATTACCTTAAATAGTGTAAAAGAGTTGGTTCCTAAGTCTCTAGAACATAATGTCTTCGATTTGACCAATGATGTATTATCAGGGAATGGTGAAAAAGCAATTCAACTCTATGAAGATTTATTATTGCAGGGAGAAGAGACTATTAAGCTGAATGCCATTTTACTTAATCAAATTCGTTTGTTTTTGCAAACGAAGATTTTAGCAAAATTAGGTTATCAACAGGCAAATATTGCTGAGACATTAAAAATCCATCCTTATCGTGTGAAATTAGCCTTACAGCAGGTCAGGAGATTCGATTTAAGCCGTCTTGAAGAAATTTACGATGAACTAGTCGAAAATGATTTTAAAATCAAAACAGGACAAATAGATAAGGAATTATTGTTTGAGTTATTTATTCTTAAGTTATCGGCTCAAGCTAAAAAATAGAAGATAAACAGAGTATGAGGATGAAACAAAACTAAAAATCAGTTTTGTTTCATCCTCTAAACAGGTCAAAAGTCTGAGGCTTCGGAAATTTCCCGAAAATCACTCAATACATAACGCGTATGGTGCCCTTTTCAGTCCAATTCCTCGCCCCAAAACGACGTCTGTCTCCACCTCATTTTCTTGAAGTGAGAACCTACTTTTTTGGCAAAAAAAAGAAGTTAGCTACAAAAGCCAACTTCTAGGAAAAACTTATTTTGCTACTTTTTTGCTTAAACGAACTTTATCGCGGTTTGCTTTGTTTTTATGGATTAAACCTTTAGTTTCAGCCATATCAACAGCTTTAACAGCATCTTTATATAATGCATCTACATTGTCAGCACCAGCAGCAACAGCGTCTTCAAATTTCTTGATTGCTGTACGCATAGCGTTTGTTTGAGATGAATTTTTTGCATTAGCGTTCGCATTAGTGCGGACACGTTTGATTGCAGATTCAATATTTGGCATTTATTTCACCTCCGATAAAATAGGGTCTTACAATGGAATATCCATATGTAATTCAACAGTAATCATTATACCTAATCCATTGAGTCATTGCAATAAAAGATGACAAGTTTTTTTCCTTAACAGGAATAAAAGTGGAAATGAGTTAAGTTTACTGTAGTTTTTTAGATGTAAGTTTTCAGCAAAGGAGCTTATTTAAAAGCAGATTGTTATCAGGGAAAAAGAAAGTTTTAAGTTAAAAAAAATTTCGGTTTTAAAAATATCGAAAAGAGGATACTTTTCTTTTAAAATATGCTATCATACAAGGGAAAAATGAAAATGGTGGTGTCGATGTGAATATTTCTTTGATTGTAACTGTGACGCTTGTGATGGGGGTTATTTTTGTCAATGGCTGGACTGATGCGCCGAATGCAATTGCAACCGCTGTCTCGACGAGAGTGCTGAAGCCAAATGTAGCAATTTGGATGGCTGTTGTAATGAACTTTTTAGGTGCATTAGTAATGACTTACTTCAATGCGCAAGTAGCAGAAACTATTAGTAATATTGTAAGCTTTGAAGCACAGGGGAATGCGTCACAAGTTGCTTTAGCAGCTTCTTTGTTTTCAATTGTAGTTTGGGCAGTAGCAGCCTGGTATTTTGGAATTCCTACTAGTGAGAGTCATGCTTTGATTGCTGGATTAACAGGATCTGCAATGGCTTTAGGTGGTTTAGGAGCTGTTAATGGTGGTGAATGGACAAAAGTAATTATTGGTCTTGTTGTATCAACCGTTATGGGATTTGGTGGAGGTTATCTTATCACTAAATTGATTGTGTTAATTTTTTCTAATGTTGCTAGAAAGACAGCAAATAAAGTATTTACCTATGGGCAAGCTTTTGGCGCAGCAGCGAATGCTTTTCTTCATGGTGCCCAAGATGGACAAAAATTTATGGGAGTCTTCATGTTAGGGCTTTTTTATAACAATATGGCCGAAAAGACTGGTTCAGGATTTGAAATTCCACTATGGGTGATGGCTCTTTGTTCCATTACGATGGGGATAGGTACTTCTGTTGGAGGAATGAGAATAATAAAATCTGTAGGAATGGATATGGTAAAATTAGAGCGCTACCAAGGATTTGCTGCTGATTTAAGTGCGGCGATTTGCTTGTTTTTGGCGTCAATTTTTGGAATTCCAGTATCAACAACTCATACGAAAACAACGGCAATTATGGGAGTTGGTGCTTCTAAACGTATATCTAGTGTGGACTGGAAAATAGTAAAAGATATGCTGATAGCTTGGATACTAACATTTCCAGGCTGTGGTTTGATTGCTTTTTTTATGGCAAAATTATTCGTAGCAATATTTTAAGGAGAGAGAGACATGGCGCGTAAAAAACAATTTGATTATTTTGGTGAGTTAGAGCATTTAGCAAAAAATGCTTATAAAGCGGCACTTATTTTGGAAGAAATCGTTTTAGACTATTCACTTGAAGGGTTAGAAAAAGAGAAAGAAAAGATCCATCTTTTAGAAAAAGAAGGAGATCAGATTGTCTCAAAAATTTTGAGAGAACTATACGTATCCTTTATTACTCCGATTGATCGAGAAGATATTGTTGAAATTACAGATCGCTTGGATGATGTTTTAGATAGTATTAACAGCACCTCTTATTCACTAAGTTGCTTAGTAGTTGAAGAATTAAGAGAGAATACAATTTTATTTGCAAAGTACGCTGTAGAGGCCGTAGATGGTGTCCTTACTGCAACAAAAGAATTTGCTAAATTTAAAAATTCAAAAACCTTGATTTCGATGATTGAAGAAGTGAATGCGATTGAGGCCAAAGCTGATGAGCTATACAGTGAATCCCTTAGACATCTTTTTGCCAATGAAAAGGATCCTGTAGAGATTGTTAGGTGGAAAGACATTTATACAAAATTTGAGGGAATCTTAAATGCTAGTGAAGCGGCAGCAGATTTAATAGCTGGTTTAGTCATTAAAAATAGTTAAATATGGCAGAGCTCCTGCTATTCAAAGACTTCAAATGAAACAGTTGACTAAGGGGCTTTTTTTGATAAAAAGGTGGGGTTAGCTTGGAGGAAAAGCTAGAAAAAATTAAGGTTTATACTAGAAAAGTGTTGGCTAATGACAAAACAGGACATGGCTTGGATCATATTGAACGAGTCGTAAGGATGGCAGAAAAAATAGCTGAATCAGAAAATTGTAATCAATTTATTGTTATAGCAGCTGCCTATTTACACGATACTGTCGATGATAAAGTAGTTAAGGATGAAACGGAAGCTTTCAAACAATTGGTAGATTTTCTTGAAGAAATAAAGCTGGAACCAGTTGAAATAGAGCACATTATTCATATCATTAAAAATATGTCCTTTAGTAAAAGCTTATCAGGCACACAGGAAGAACTATCCCTTGAAGGCAAAATTGTGCAAGATGCAGATCGACTAGATTCGATGGGAGCAATAGGAATCGCTCGGACATTGTATTATGGTGGAGCGAAAGGCAGAAAATTATATGATCCTAAAATAGCTCCGAGAAAGCTGACATCCAAAGAAGAGTATCGTACAGGAGACGAAACAACAATAAATCATTTCTATGAAAAAATACTAACGTTAAATAACTTATTAAATACAGATTATGCCAAAAGAATTGGTAAGAAACGGCAACAATTTTTAGAGAATTATTTAACAGAGTTCTTGGAAGAAATGGATGCAAAATAGAGAAAAAAAGCGTCAAAGAAGCAAAGCACTTGCCTACTTCTTTGACGTTTTTTTTATGAGAATAACCAGTAGCCGATTAAGAATACTCCGAGAACGATACGATACCAACCAAAGGCTGTAAAGTCATTTCTTCGGATGTAATTTAATAAGAATTTAATAACAATTACTGATACAAGAAAAGCAACAATAGAACCCACTAGCAAAATAAAAATTTCTGAGAAACCAAAGCTGTTTCCTTTTGCTAAGAACTTCACTATTTTTAGAAAGCTAGCGCCAAACATTACAGGAATTCCCAAGAAAAAAGAAAATTCAGTAGCTACAAAACGAGAAGCACCTATTAAAATAGCGCCAAGAATAGTTGCACCAGAACGTGATGTGCCAGGAACCAATGAAAGAACTTGGAAGAATCCAACAACAGCAGCTGCTTTATAAGTAAAGTGGTTCAAATTTGTACATTTAGGCTGTTTTCCACGATTTCTTTTTTCGATAACAATAAATGCAATCCCATAGACAATCAGCATAATAGAGACTGTTAAAAAGTTATGAAATTTAGCTTCAAACCAGTCGTCCAGAAGAAATCCGATAATTGCAGCAGGAACACACGCCACAAGTACTTTTGACCAAAGTATCCAGGTATCTTTTTTCTGTATTTCTGATTTTTGGGGAGAAAAAGGGTTGAGCTTATGGAAAAATAACACAACCACGGCCATAATAGCCCCCAACTGAATCACAACATTAAACATTTCCATAAAATCTTTACTAAGATTCATCTTAATAAATTCATCAACTAAAATTAAATGACCAGTACTACTAATAGGAAGCCACTCTGTGATACCTTCAATAATACCTAGAATAATTGCTTTCCAAAGATTAGATAAAAGCATAGTTTCATTCCTTTCCAATAAACAATAATCAGTAAACCATTTCATTATACCTTATAAGTATACCAAAAAACCAATGGGATTATTAGTTTTGTTTTAAAAAATCAGAATATCAATAGTTAGTCATTGTTTTTTTTGAAATATTTTTTTATACTAATACTATTCATTTAATTGGAGGGAAATAAATAATGTTTGGATTTTTGAAAAAGAAAAAGAATGAGTCAGTTGAGTCTAATAATGAAATATATGCTATCGCAACTGGAAATTTAATTCCAATTGATAAAGTTAGCGACCCTGTTTTTTCTCAGAAGATGATGGGGGATGGCTATGCTGTAATTCCTGAATCAGGGGAGATTTTTTCACCAGTTAAAGGAAAAGTGCTAAGTGTATTTCAAACTAAGCATGCGGTAGGACTAAGAATGGCTAATGGCTTGGAAGTACTATTGCATATGGGGATAGATACAGTAGAATTAAAAGGGTCTCCTTTTGATGTGAAAGTTTCAGAAGGAAATACCGTTGATAGTACAACACTTATTGCAAAAGTAAACTTAGAAGAAATTAAAGCGGCAGGTAAATCAGCAGACATGGTTGTTGTACTGACCAATATGGATGCTGTGAAATCCTTTGAGCTAGAGAAAAATGGTGCCGTAACAGCAGGAGAAGCAGTCGGGACTGCAACAGCAGAATAGCATTAAGGAAAGATCTTTTGGTTTATACCAAAAGGTTTTTTATTTGCAATTAACCGAAAATAAATTTCGGTTTTTCGGTTTTATCTATTTTTAAGTTGAAATATTATTTCAGTTAAGCTATAATGAAAACGTATTAGAGGGGAGCGAGACTGGAATGTATGGGTTATCCGTATTTTTAGGAGAAGAGTTATCAAATGAAACAAAGATGTATATTCAAAAAATGAAAAAAATTGGATTTAACGGTATTTTTAGCTCATTACATATTCCCGAAGAGGACGCCACTCTTTATTTGGACAGATTAAAAGCGCTAGGAAAAATTGCCAGAGAAGAAAAAATGAAATTAATGGTGGATATTTCTGGTGAAGCACTAGAAAGAGCGGGATTATCATTTAGTCGATTGAAGGAAATGACTGATATCGGTGTGACAGGATTGAGAATGGATTATGAAATAAGTAATGAGCAGATTGCAAATGCTTCCCATACAATTGACATTGGTTTAAATGCCAGTACTGTAACAGAAATAGATATTCAAGAATTGAAGAAATATGATGCTGATTTTTCTCGTTTTGAAGTCTGGCACAATTATTATCCCAGGCCAGAAACAGGATTATCTGACCGCTTTCTTAAAGAGAAAAATACTTGGCTTAAAAAAGTGGGATTCCAAGTTTATGCGTTTGTATCAGGCAATGAGGTATTAAGAGGGCCACTTTTTGAAAAGTTGCCCACACTAGAGAGACACCGCTATATAAATCCTTTTACAGCTGCAGTTGAATTAATGAATCATTTTATGGTAGATGCCGTCTATATTGGTGATCCTACAATTAATTTAAGAACGATGAATCAGTTTGAGTTCTTTAATACAGAAAAAAGTTTTCCAATTGAAGTGGAAGATATTGGTAGCAAATACTATAACCATATTTTAGGTGAGCATGTAAATCGTCAAGATGATGCAAGAGATGTGATTAGAAGCGCTAACGCAAGATTCTTGAAAGTTCCTCAAATAGAACCTGAGATATTAGAGGATCGAGAAAAAGGTGATATTACCATAGATAATGAAAAATATGGGAGATATATGGGAGAGATTCAAATAATCAGAAAAAAATTACCAAAAAATGAAAAGATAAATACCGTAGCTAAAGTTACCGCAGAGGATGCTGCGATGATTGATTTAATTAAAGCTGGAACAAAATTTACATTATTAAAGAGAGGAACTTTATAAAATGAATTTAGAAAATTTGACAACTGAACGAAGAAATAAAAATACAATGGGCTTAGATGAAATGAGTGTTTCTGAAGCCTTGATAAAAATGAACCAAGAAGATCAACAAGTTGCAATTGCTGTAGAGAAAGAATTGGAGACTATTCATCCTGTAATTGAAGCAACCATTGCAAGTTTTAACAAAGGCGGCCGATTGATTTATATGGGCGCAGGCACTAGTGGACGTTTAGGAGTACTTGATGCCGCAGAATGTGTGCCAACATTTGGTGTAGAACCTGAAATGGTTCAAGGGTTGATTGCTGGTGGTCAAGAGGCGATGACAATTGCAGTTGAAGGGGCAGAAGATTCAAAAGAATTCGGGAAACAAGATCTAATGGGCATCCATTTAACGGATAAAGATATTGTCATTGGAATTGCAGCAAGTGGGAGAACACCTTATGTAATTGGCGGTTTAGAATATGCCTCTGCAATTGGAGCAGCTACAGCTACGATTTCTTGTAATAAAAAAGCTGAAATTAGTCATTATGCCCAAATGCCTATTGAAGTGGATGCAGGACCAGAGTTTTTAACAGGATCGACTCGTTTAAAATCAGGAACAGCGCAGAAGTTAATTTTAAATATGATTTCAACGATTGGGATGATTGGTATCGGAAAAGTATATAACAATTTGATGGTCGATGTAAAACCTACGAATGAAAAACTAGTTGAACGCTCAAAACGAATTATTATGGAAGCAACGTCTTGTGATTATGAAACAGCAGCGGATTATTTTGAGAAAGCAGATCAAAATGTAAAGTTAGCGATTGTTATGATTTTAACGAATGCAACAAAAGAAGAAGCGGAGCAAAAATTAATTGACGGGAATCATTTTATAAAAAACACACTATAAATATTAATTTGGAGGAGATGAAAAAATGGCAGATGAGAAGATTAAACGGATTGCTAGGGAAATTTATAAAGAGGTTGGCGGAGAAGAAAACGTTGATAAATTAATTCATTGTATGACTCGTGTAAGAATGGATATTCGTGACTATAGTAAAGTAAATTTAGAAGGATTAAAGAAAATAGAGGGTGTAATGGGTGTTGTTGAAGATGACACCTTACAGGTTATTGTTGGCCCTGGAACAGTCAATAAAGTAGCGCAAGAAATGGTAGACATGGTTGGCATAAAGCTAGGAGATCCGTTCCCTAATGCAAATAATACTACAGAAAAAAATGAAACATTATCGGGAAGAGAAAAAGTTGAAGAAAAAGCGGCTCAGATGAAAGCTGCTCAAAAAGAAAAGGCAAATAATGCAACACCGACTAAAAAAGTCTTAAAGTCTATTGCCAATATTTTTGTTCCAATGATTCCTGCCTTTGTTGGTGCGGGTCTAATTGGTGGGATTGCAGCAATTATTCAAAACATGATTCAAGCAGGCGATTTATCTACTTCATTTATACAATATCAAAATGTGTTTAGTGTGATTAAAAACGGGATTTTTGCTTATTTAACAATCTATACAGGAATTAATGCAGCAAAAGAATTTGGAGCTACCCCATCTTTAGGTGGTGTTATTGGTGGTACAGTATTATTAAATGGTTTAGCTTTAGATGCTGAAAAACTACCAATCCCAATTAATAATATCTTTACTGGTGCACCGCTAAATGCAGGGCAAGGTGGAATTATTGGTGTAATTTTTGCGGTTTGGTTATTATCATTGGTTGAGAAGCAATTACGTAAAGTAATCCCTGATGCGATTGATATTATTTTCACTCCAACGCTATCATTGCTAATAATTGGGTTATTAACTATTTTCATTATTATGCCAGTAGCAGGATTAATTTCAGATAGTCTAGTAGGAACGATTAATATCATTTTGGAAAAAGGTGGAATCTTAGCTGGATTTACCTTAGGGATTTCATTCCTACCAATGGTTATGTTTGGTTTGCATCAAGTGTTGACACCAATTCATATAGAAATGATCAATCAAACAGGTATGACCTTGTTATTGCCTATTTTAGCGATGGCTGGCGCAGGACAAGTAGGGGCAGCTTTAGCGTTATGGGTTCGTTGTAAAAAGGATACACAATTAGTTGAAATGATTAAAGGTGCATTACCAGTTGGGATATTAGGAATTGGTGAACCGTTAATTTACGGAGTTACGTTACCACTAGGAAGACCTTTTATCACAGCTTGTGTCGGTGGTGGTATTGGGGGTGCCGTAATTGGAGCATTCGGTAACGTTGGAGCAATTGCTATTGGCCCAAGTGGTGCCGCATTGATTCCGCTAATCGCCAATAATCAATGGTTCGCATATGTATTAGGTCTACTTGCTGCTTATGCAGGCGGCTTTGTAGCAACATTCTTCTTCGGTATTCCTAAAGATCTACAAGCAGCCGAATAAAAAGTATTCAGTCATCGGACATGAAAAAAGAAAGGCAAAGAACTTTGTTCTGGGTCTTTCTTTCTTCTATTTTATAGCTATAATATAAGAGTAGGAAAATTGTACATAGTCTTTAATCAAACAACTAAGTGAGAAAAGTGAGGCAATTTATGAATCAAAATATTATTTTATCCATTAAAGATCATCGACAGTATTTACCAAAATCTGAACAAAAAATTGCTGATTACATTTTAGAAAATACAGCTGAAGTGATTAATTTAAATGCCCAAGAGCTGGCTAAAAAAGCAGGCTCAAGTCCAGCAGCAATTATACGGTTCTGCCATTCGATTGAAGTTAATGGATTTACCGATTTGAAATTACTGTTATCAGCGAACTTAGGCCAAACAAGTGTTGCGATGTATACGGAAGTAGAAGACGGAGAAACAACTGCTGCTATCAAAGAGAAGTTACAATTACGGACAATTCACGTATTGGAGAGAACAGGAGAAAGACTTGTTGATGAATCTGTTGATGCTGCTGTGGCAAGCATTGAAAAAAGTGAACTGATTTTTGTGTATGGTGTAGGAGCCTCTTCGTTAGTTGCTCAGGATGTTCATCAAAAATTTTCTCGATTGGGAAGAATGGTTTTTACTTCATTAGATCACCATTTGATTGCTTCTACAATGGGAACCACCCCTTTAACGAGTGTTTTTATTGCGATTTCAAATTCAGGGGAAAATAGAGAAACCAATGCTCTAGTTAAAATTGCTCAGGATAGAAAAATGACAGTGATTGGCATTACTGAGAATGAAGTTTCTACTTTAGGTAAAGCTAGTGATATCCTTTTACTCAGTTCTAAAGGGGAAGAAGCACCATTACGAAGTGCAGCCACCGTCTCATTAACTGCACAATTATTTATTGTTGATGTACTGCTGTTTGCATATGCCACAAAAAATTACGATGATACGTTGAAAAAAATCAAATACTCTAAAGCGGCAGTTGAAGAATTGAAAAGTAATCAGCTGAAATAAATTAAGACGAGGTTGAGACAGAAGTCGCTTTAAGGCGAGAAATTGGACCGAAAAGCGCCCGTACGCTTTATGGATTGAGTGATTTTCGGGAAATTTCCAAAGACCTAGATTTTTGACCACATTTTAATCGGATTTAGAGGATGAAACAAAACTGATTATTAGTTTTGTCTCATCCTCGTCTTGTTAATATTATCCTTGTTTTTTGCCTTCTTCAATAAAGGTTGTGTTATTCACATACTCTATTTTGAATGTACCATTTTTATAAGTTAGCTTTGTTACACTGCCATTTTCCAAATTGATTTGCATTGGATAAGAGGAGTCAATAAGCGAGAGGAGGAAAGAGATAGTCAGTCCATGAGAGACAATCATAACATTTCCGCCACCATTTTTTTCTATTCGATGGGCAATATCTTCAAATCCATTCCAAACCCGTTCACGAATTTTCTCATATGGTTCAGCCCAATCAGCGGTATCGGCTTTCATAATAGCATCCGCTAAATCACGATATGAGATACGGTTATTCATCATGTCATCATAGTTTTTGAAGGCTAAGATTCTTGGAACAACTCCCCATAGTTCACCATCATACCCACCATCTAAAGACCCAAAGCACCACTCACGAATTCTGCTATCTGTCGCATATGGAATATTAGCTCCATTTCTATGCTCTCTCAAAATGATTTTAGCAGTTTGGATTGCTCGACCGCTATCACTTGAATACGCCTCCTTAAAGGGAACATCCTTTAATCCGATTCCTAATTGTTGAATCACCTTTTCCCCTTCATTTGTTAAAGGTGTGTCAGACCAACCTTGCGTGCGACCAATTGTGTTGAACATTGTTTTGCCATGACGAATAATATAAAGTGACGTTGTTTCAGACATTTTATTTCCTCCTAAGCTTCTTTTTATTTAAATCCTCAAAGACTCGTTTATTAATTGAAAAATGGATTTGTTTTTATTTCATGCTCGATTGTGGTCGCGTCACCATGTCCAGGATAGGCTGGAAACTCTTCTGGTAAAGTAAATAGGTAGGTTCTAATACTATGAAGTAATTGTTGCATGTCGCCAGTATGGAGATCCGAACGTCCGATGCTGCCTCGGAAAAGGGCATCACCAGTGACTACAAAGTCATCAAAGACAAAACTAACGCTACCGATAGAATGGCCTGGAGTAGGTACAACAGAAAATTTCATCCCTCCAATTTCATAATCAGTTAACTGGAATTCCATTTCAGCAGGTCTGACAATAATATCAGGCATGTCATTATGTCTACCTAATCCGGAAAGGTTCAAGATTGGGTTAGATAGCCATTCTTGCTCTAGTGGACTCACGTAAACAGGAATATTGTATTGTTTTCTTAGAACTTCAACAGCACCAATATGGTCGTAGTGAGTATGAGTTAAGAGAATAGCTTTAGGAATTCGTTCTGTCTTTTTTATGCGTGCATCGATTTTTTCAGGTTCTGCACCGGGATCAATAATCAAAAGATTTTTTTCGTTATAGATTAAGTAACAGTTTTCTTCAATAGAACCTGTTTTAATTTGTTCGATTTTAAGCATGGGGTTAACCTCCTAAATTTATATCACTATCTATAAGTATACAACAAGATTGGCTAGAATAAAAAGCGCAATAACTATTTCATAGAAAGTTTAACCAAAGCATCCTTAGCCTAAAAATCGAAATTTATCCGTATTTGAATTGAAAAATAGAATTTATCACTCAATTATTATAAACGAGGCAATAAAGTTCGTGTTTTGTTGGTATATGCTATTTTTATTTAAACTTTTTTGAACAAAAAGTAGAATAAAAGCGAAAGATTGTTTATAATGATTGAAGTATAGTCATGAAAGGAGAATAATAAATGTTTGACTTTGTTGTAAAAGGAACCGCATTTTCTAGTGAAAACCCCAAAGAGGTAAAAAGTCTTAAAGATCATTTATTTTGTATTTCGGATAAAGGAATAATTGCAGCTGTTATTTCACCTGAAGAAAAAGAGTATTCTCAAATTATTAAAGAATACCGTGAGCAAAACAAGTTTTATGAGTACTCTGAAAATCAAATTATTTTACCTGGTTTTATTGACCTGCATGTCCATGCTCCTCAGTGGGCTCAAATTGGAACAGCTATGGATATTCCATTGAACGATTGGTTACACACCTATACCTTCCCTTTAGAATCAAAGTTCTCTGATGAAGAATTTGCTAAAACTGTTTATTCTGATTTAGTTTCGCAATTGATTGCAAATGGAACAACAACGGTACTTTATTTCGGAACTATTCATCGTGCTGCTAGTCGGATATTAGCAGAAATTTGTTGCGATAAAGGGCAAAGAGGTTTAGTAGGAAAAGTTGTAATGGATGATAAAGAGCAAAATCCAGACTATTATCGTGATGAATCTACTGCGGAAGCTCTTGCTGAAACAGAAGCCTTTATTCAAGATATTCAAAAATTGGCTGAAAAAGCGCCGCAAGGGATTTACCCAGTGATTACACCGCGTTTTATACCAAGTTGTACGGATGATGCGTTGAAAGGGTTAGGCGAGCTGGCTCAAAAATATGATGTTCATATTCAATCCCATTGTAGCGAAAGCGACTGGGAGCATAATTTTGTTAAAGATCGATTTGGCAAAAATGATGCAATGGCTTTAAATGATTTTGGCTTACTAACGGAGAAATCTGTTATGGCGCATTGTGGTCTTTTAGCGGATGAAGATATGCAATTGTTTGCTAAAAAAGGAACTGCGGTTGCTCATTGTCCGATTTCTAATGTTTATTTTGGTAATACAGTGACACCTATTGCCAAGTTACTTCACGAATATGAAGTAGAAACTGGTTTAGGAACAGATATCTCTGGCGGCTTTTCACCAAGTTTGTTTGATAATGTGAAACAAGCGGTTATTTCTTCTCGTATGTTAGAAGAAGGAGTCGATCAAAATATTGAAAGTGAAAAAAGAGGGGTAGCGAATTCTCGAATCACATTAAATGAAGCGTTTTATTTAGCGACTGCAGGTGGTGGTGAATCATTAAGCTTACCAATCGGGAAATTAGATGTTGGATATGCTTGGGATGCACAGATTATTGATTTGGTAGGTAAAAATACCTTCATTCCTAGATATTCTAAAGAGGAAACTTTAATGAACTTATTCCAAAAAGTTCTCTATTTAGCTCGTCCTGAATATATTCAAGAAGTTTGGATTCAAGGGAAAAAAGTACATGAAATAAATAAACGAATGACTGAGGTGTAAAATGGCATCAAAATTAACTGTAGGACCTAATGACGATCTTTCAATGGGGCAATCTGCTCTTCTAGGAATTCAACATGTGTTGGCAATGGATGTTTACGTCGTTCCATTTATTATTGCTTCGATTATTGGCTTGACAACAAAGGAAGCTTCCTTACTTATTCAATCAACCTTTATTGCTGCAGGGGTTGCGACCATCATTCAGTCGTATTTTTGCATGAAATTACCCGTAGCTCAGGGCCCATCTTTTATTCCTATTGGAGCAATTGCAGGCATTTATTTTGCTAATAGCCAGGATGGCAATGGTTGGGGCACAGTTTTAGGGGCAGGTTTAGTTGGGGCTATTTTAGTTGTTCTTTTAGGGATGACTGGAATTTTTAATCGATTAATCCAAATGTTTGTACCGCAATTAGTTGGAGGAACCATTATATTCATTATTGGCTTATCGTTGATGCCCGTTGCACTTAATGATAATGTTTTCCAAGCTTCAGGGAATTTAAGTCAAAATATTTTGCTAGCGGCTATTTCAGCAGGCTCACTAGTCTTTTTTGCCATTATTGGTGCTAGGTTTCCTAACAAAGGAAGGATATTTAAGATATCTTCTGTTATTTTAGCCCTTATAATTGGCTGTATTTCAGCAAAATTCATGGGGATTTTGGATTTTTCCCAAGTGTCAAATGCACAATTATTTAGTTTGCCGCAGCTTCCGTTCGTGGATTTCAATTTTTCTTTTGATCTATCTTCTATTCTGACGATGGTCATTATTTACATTGTTTTAATGGCTGAAACGACAGGAACTTGGTTCGCAGTAAGTCATGTGGTGGAACAACCATTAACAGATGAAAATATTAATCGTGGCGTGATTGGAGAAGGGATTGGCTGTCTAGTTTCTGCATTGTTTGGAGCAACGCCGGTTACAGGTTATTCTACAAACGCAGGCATTATCTCTATTACAGGGGTTGCCAGTAAAAAAGTTTTCGTTGCTGCTGGAGCGTGGTTTATCGTTTTCGGTTTTTCTAGCAAACTATCAACTTTAATTTCATCGATCCCAGCACCAGTAATCGGTGGTGTTTTCGTCATTGTTTGCGGCATCATTTCTATTAGCGGGTTGAAGGTTTTAAAAGAGGTAGAAATTGGTGAAAAAGAAATGTATGTCATTGCTATTCCAATGATTATGACGCTTGCGTTGACATTGATCCCAAAAGAGTTTATTCAAGCTTTACCAGAATTTTTACAATATTTCTTAAGTTCCTCAGTTGCTACAGCATCGATTGCAGCTATCTTTTTAAACAAAATGATTCCTTCTGACAAGCAAGAAATCAAGGTAGAATCAGTAACAGTTTCAGATGCCAGTGAAGTGCTAGGGTAAGGACTGTTTTACTTGGGAATTTTTTGTGGATTTTCGTTAATTTACTTTGACTTTCTGGAAAATATAGTGTAAATTATCATAGGTGATTAAAAAATACGAACGATATTGGCATTAATGTTCGGTTTTTGCGTATTTTTAATATAGGTCACTAGGAGGCAAATTAGTATGAAAGTATTTGATTATGAAGATGTTCAATTAGTTCCCAATAAATGTATTGTGAATAGTCGTTCTGAATGTGATACAAGCGTAAAATTAGGAAAACATGTATTCAAAATGCCTGTAGTTCCTGCAAACATGCAAACAATTGTTGATGAAAACATTGCAGAATTTTTAGCTAAAAATGATTATTTTTACATTATGCACCGTTTTGATGAAAGTGCACGAATTCCTTTTATGGAAAAAATGAATGCTAAAGGACTGATTACTTCAATAAGTGTTGGAGTAAAAGAAGGAGAATATGCATTTGTTGAAGAACTAGCTGAACGAAATCTAGTACCTGATTATGTAACGATTGATATTGCACACGGTCATTCAAATGCCGTTATTAATATGATTCAACATCTAAAAAAACTTCTTCCTGACACTTTTGTGATTGCAGGGAATGTAGGAACACCAGAAGCAGTTAGAGAGTTAGAAAACGCTGGAGCCGATGCAACTAAAGTTGGAATTGGCCCAGGAAAAGTTTGTATAACAAAAATTAAAACTGGTTTTGGGACAGGTGGTTGGCAATTAGCAGCGTTGCGTTGGTGTGCGAAAGCAGCTAGAAAACCAATTATTGCAGATGGTGGTATCAGAACTCCAGGAGATGTTGCTAAATCTGTGCGTTTTGGAGCTTCAATGGTAATGATTGGCTCTTTATTTGCAGGGCATGAGGAATCACCTGGTGAAACAAAGGTTGAAAATGGTGTTGTACTGAAAGAATATTTTGGTAGTGCCTCTGAGTTTCAAAAAGGCGAGAAGAAAAACGTTGAAGGAAAGAAAATTTGGGTTCAACATAAAGGTAGCTTAGCGGATACGTTGAGAGAAATGCAGCAAGATTTGCAATCTTCTATTTCGTACGCAGGTGGAAAAGATCTTGAAGCCATTCGTAAAGTTGACTATGTAATCGTAAAAAATTCAATCTTCAATGGGGATACTATTTAAATTATAGAAATAGAGAGAGATGTTTTTTCAAGTAGGGAACTATTTGAAAAAACATTTTTTTATTTTACTTTACCTGTCGTAGTACTTGTGCTATGATAATTACAACGACAGACGTAGTACGATAGATGAAGTACTTGGGGGTGAATCAATGATTGGGAGCGATGCAATCAGAGGCTATAATGATACGTTTATTTTGACAGTATTGTTGGAAGGCGATTCCTATGGCTACGCTATTTCCAAACGAATCCAAGAAATCTCGGAAAGTAATTATTCAATCAAGGAAACAACGCTATATTCGGCTTTTAATCGTTTAGAGAAAAATGGTTACATTGAATCTTTTCCAGGACAAATTACTCATGGAAAAAAGAGAACGTATTATCGATTAACTGAAGCTGGAAAAATTTATTTATCAGAGAAAATAGCTGAATGGTATTTAACGAAGAAGGTTGTTGAATGTTTTATCAAGGAGGAAGCAGAATGAAGACAATTGAGGAATACATCGAAAGTTTATTTTTAGGAGTGCCAATAAATCAAAAAACTATCCAACTGAAGGAGGATCTTTTAGCCAGTTCAGAAGATCGTTATGATGATTTAAAAGCGCAAGGCAAATCTGAAAATGAAGCAATTGGAGCAGTGATTTCTGAATTTGGTAATATTGATGAGTTATTGGAAGAAATGAATCTTAAACAGGGCTATGAAGAAGAAAATGGCTTTGAACTGGATGAAATTGAGGTTGAAGAAGCAACAACCTTTCTAACTGTTCAAAGAAGAGGCGCAATATTGATTGGTTTAGGTGTTATGATAATTATTTTTGGTTTAGGCTTATTTTTTGTTATGGAAGCATTCTACGGAGAAAATTTTGGTACGGGTTTAGGATTATTGGCTTTGTTTTTAGGAGTAGCAATTGGTGTTCCTTGTTTCATTATAGCAGGTACGAGTATGTCTAGTAATAGTAAAAGTTTGGATGATAGATTGATTCCTATTCAAGTAAAAAGTGAAGTGAGAAAATTTAAAGAAAACTTTCAACGCTCTTTTATTTTGTGTATGGTTTTAGGGGTATCGTTCTGTATTTTAGCATTAGCGATTTTTCTATTTATAGCTATTACTTTTGAACAGTACGGAAATAGTGATTATTATAATTTACTAGGCTTAGCAGCGATGATGTCTTTAGCAGGCGTAGGTGTTTTCTTCTTTATTTTTGGTGGAGTTGTTATGGGGAGCTATACAAAGCTGATTGAACAAACTTATTTTATTTCAGATGAAGATGAAATTGGTCCAAGAGCAAAAGCAGAATTAAATAAAAATAGACCTGTATTTTTACAAGTGATTGAACGAGTTTATTGGCCTGTTGTTGTTTGTATTTATCTATTACAATCATTTATTTTAGGGAACTGGGGAACAAGCTGGTTAATTTTTCCGATTGCGGGGATTCTATTTGGAGCCATTGAAAGTATCTTTAACAAGAAATAAAATGAATAGTCGGATAAAGAAGACTGGAAACTTGAGATTGTTAGCGAATCTTAGGTTTCCAGCTTTTCTATTTTTTGTTTGGTACTTATTGTTTATTAAAAGTAACATCCATGGCCTTTTTTAAGGGAAAATAAGCCAAACTAACAATAATAATTGTTCCGATGACATTAATGGCAGTAGCTGGGATTTTAGCAAATGCACCAAAGAAAGCTGCCTGGAAATCCGCACCAGCTGCTAAATTAAACAGCGTATTCTTTGTTTGAGTCATTAGCAATTTAGTAATTCCAGCACAAATTGCAATCACTGTGATTTTCCAAACACTATCCAGATTTCTATGGAAAGCCATTACAGCTATAGTAGCAGCTCCGCCAACAACGAAACTTTCAATCAAGAAGTAAGGGGCTTCGGCAGCAAATCCATTTAATACATCAAAAATTGCAAAGCCAACGCCACCAGCAAGCGCTCCTTTTTTGTATCCTAGAAGCAAAACGGCTAATAAAACAACTGAGTTGCCTAAATGGATGAAATCTCCTGTAGGCATAGGAATTTTAATCATTGTACCCAGAATAGTTAAAGCCGCAAAAAGACCTACAAGGATAACTGATCTAGTGGAATTGTTTTTTGTCATAAATAGAACTCCTTATTTTTCTATAAATCGATCTTCAGCTTGATTGTAAGCACCATGCCAAACATGACCTAAGAAAGGATTAATTTTTTGTCCATTTTTAATTGCCGCAGCAACAAATTCTTTTGCGGTTTTAACGGCTGTAGTTACAGGCATTCCTTTTGCTAAACCAGCAGTTGTTGCAGCAGCAAATGTACAGCCAGCACCATGATTATAGTCAGTAGCGAACAATTCACCCTCAAGTAGTGTGAATTCTTTTCCATCGTAGAATAAGTCAATTGCTTTTTCTATTCCTAGGCGGTGTCCACCTTTGATAACGACATTTTTAGGCCCTAGTTCGATAATTTTTTTGGCGGCCTCTTTCATTTGTGCGACAGAAGTAAGTTCACCTAAACCTGAAAGAATACCTGCTTCTACAAGATTTGGTGTCGTAATAGTTGCTTTAGGCAATAGTAATTGAATCATGGCATCAACATTGTCTGGTTGTAATAGTTCAGTGGTTCCTTTACAAGCCATCACAGGGTCAATGACAATATTTTTCATATCAAATTTATCTATATAATGTTTAGTAATTTCAATTGTTTCAATTGTACCTAACATTCCTGTTTTCATGGCATCTAGTGGTGCACCAGCAAAAATTGTTTTTAATTGTTTCTCAACTAACCCAGATTCAAGTGGGGTCACAAGATGACTCCATCCTTCATCTGGGTTCATCGTTACAATACTGGTGATTGCTGAAAAGCCAAAAGTACCATATTCTTGAAATGTTTTTAAATCAGCTTGAATTCCCGCTCCACCGCTAGAATCTGATCCTGCAACAGTTAATACTTTTTTTATCATCGGTAAATAATTCCTCCTTAAAACAAAATCGATTACACCTATTGTAAAGGAAAGATGATTTGACAAAAACAGCCAATTGGGTTATTTTCAACTCATCCAATTTGATGATATTGTAAATATTTTTGACAGTAGTTAAGAAAAAAATAGGGAGGAGTGGGATTGATGTGGGAATTAAAAAAAGAAAAAGGCGTTCCAGTATATGTAGGAATCATGGAGTTAATCCTAGCTAATATTCAGTCTGGGAAATTAGCACCTGGAGAACGGTTACCAGCAGAGAGAAAATTGGCGGACTATTTCCAAGTAAATCGCTCGACGGTTGTTCATGCATTAGATGAATTAGTTTCACTAGGATGGATTGTTCGCAAGCAAGGAAGCGGAACAATTGTTAACGAAGGGAAATGGGGGATTGCGACTACACCAAGAACCGATTGGCGGAGGTATTTGGAACAAAATGCTTTTAGCAAAACGAGCCCCTTCGTAAAAAAAATTGAAGAGCGATTGAAAACTCATGGGAAAACTAGTTTGGATGTATACACAGGGGAACTGCCCTTAGAGTTAATTCCTAGTTTTGATTTTCCGCCGCTATCTTGGAAACAGTTTTTGGAGGAAGAAGAGCAAGACGATTTAGGGTATTTACCCTTAAGAGAATCTATTAGCAAAGAAATAGCGAAAGAATATGGGTTTAAACTACCTAATGAAAGTTTACTGATTACTTCTGGTGCCCAGCAAGCATTGTTTCTTATTTTACAAGTTTTATTGAAAAACGGAGATAGTGTGGCGATTGAAGATCCTTCTTTTTTATACGCGTTGCCGATTTTTCAAGCAGCAGGCATTCGTTTATACGGTGTTTCAATGGACGATGAAGGAATTTGTTTGGAAGATTTAGAGCGGACCATTCGGCAACAGCGAGTAAAAATGGTCATGGTCAATCCATCATTTCAAAATCCAACTGGGAAAACAATGACTGTAAACAGACGTAAGAAATTAGTTGAGCTATGCCAAAAACACCAAATACCGATTATAGAAGACGATGTTTTTGGACAATTAAGTTTTATTTCTTCAGAAAAAATCCCTCCATTAAAAAAAATTGATCCAGAAAACGTGTTGTACATTGGCTCATTATCAAAAATTTTAGGATCAACAACAAAAATTGGCTGGCTGAGTGCACCCGATTCAGTAACGAAGCAATTAGCTGAGGCAAGAAAAATGATGGATTTTTCATTAAGTATTTTCCCGCAAATGTTGGCAAATATGGCTTTGACAGATGATTCCTACACTTATAAAATTAGAAAACTAAAAGAAGAAGTGGAAAAACGAGCACAGAAAGTTTTTGCTCTCTTAGATAGCTTTACAGAATGGGAGGTTCAACGACCAGAAGGAGGATTTTATTTGTGGGCTAGATGGACAAAAGGGCCATTAAAACCAAAAGAGTGGGATTTTTTTATTCAAGAAGGGCTATTAATAGCACCTAGTTTTCTATTTAGTGAACAAAAAGATAGTATCCGTATTAATTTTTCGAGAATCGATGATGAGATGCTAGAGGCTTTAGGTGAGAAATTAAAAAATATTACAAATAAAATAGCTGGCTAAAGCAAGGTGATATGCTAAAATAAAAGAAAAGGTTGGGGGAGAACTAGATGAATGAAACAATGCGATTATTAACAAATCGTCGAACGTATCGAAATTTCGATCAAAAGTATCAATTATCTGATCTAGATTTGCAACAAATTTTGGATGCAGCTCGCCAAGCACCCAGTTGGATGAATGGACAATTCTATAGTGTTATTGTAATTAAAGATGAAGCGATTAGAAAACAATTGATAGAGTGGAATCCTACAAATCCTCATATTCTAGAAAGCTCTGTTTTTTTACTATTTTTAGGAGATCTCCAACGGACCAAAATGGTAAGTGAAACCTATCAAAAGCCTTATCTTGTTGATGAAACTATTGAATCAATTATTATGGCAACCACAGATGCAGCATTAGCTCTAGAGAATGCAGTTATTGCTGTAGATAGCTTAGGTTTAGGCTCAGTGGTTGTGGGAAGTATTAGAAAGTTTAGTAAAGAAATCAGTGAGTTGTTAGAGCTGCCAGATTTTACGTTGCCTTTATTTGGTTTAAGTATTGGAAAGCCAATCGTAGAAATGCGGGTAAAACCTAGATTGCCAGAAGCGACGATTGTTCATTATGATAAATATCAACCTTATTCTTATGAATTGATTGAAGCTTATGATAAAACAATGGAGCATTTTGCTGAAGCCAGAGAAACGAAATTGTGGAGTCAGAAATTTGCTGATTATTTTGCCACCAAGCCTATCATGGTTGTCGATCAGGTAGCTCGTTTGAAAAAAATAGTAAAATGAAACTGTACTAAATCACATTAAAAAAATACCATTAGTGTTGTATACACTAGATTAGGCTCCACTACCAGCAGTTATTGTCAGTGAAAAACCGTGGAACCGCACTGAGACCAAAGTTCAGATCTCAGAGCTTCCAAGCTTCAAACTTGGGCTAACTAAATGGCAAGCCCAAGTAATTCACATTGGATTCTGTTCACGGTTACTGTCACCACCTGCTAGTAGTTCCGCTTTTTTTGAAAACTGATTAAACTAGAGAAAGAAACGTTGTTTAGTATCTTTTGTTTATGCAACACTAGTGAACAAATCCTTTATATATAACTAAAATGAAGGCGAGGTGGCTTGTTATTGTTACACAATAAACAGTGTCTGGAATGAAATTGGCACGTTTTTTGCCGAATTGCTTCCGGCTAGCTGCCTGCCCTTTTGGCTTTAAGTATCACTCAATTCTAATTTGGCCGCGATGCTAGTAATTTTTCGCACTTCATTACTTCCTTATAAGGTATCAGAATGATATACTTAAAGGAGTTAAAAAAACAATTGAAAAAGAGGTGTTTACATGTCTTGGGAACAAGTCTATAAACAGTGGGTACAGGAAGATAGCTTACCAGAGGAATTAAAAAAAGAATTAGTAGAGTTGAAAAATAATTCTGAAAAATGTGAGGATGCGTTTTATGCTCCTTTAGAGTTTGGAACAGCAGGAATGCGTGGCATTTTAGGTGCTGGAATTAATAGAATGAATATCTACACCGTAAGACAAGCTACAGAAGGGCTGGCTCGTTTTATGGAAACACAAGATTCAGAAACAAAACATCGTGGGGTAGCGATTGCTTATGATTCACGACACAAGTCTCCAGAATTTGCTATGGAAGCAGCAAAAACGTTAGCACAGCATGGAATTCCAGCTTATGTTTTCGAAAGCCTACGTCCAACACCAGAACTTTCTTTTGCTGTACGTTATTTAAATGCTTTTGCTGGGATTATGATTACAGCTTCTCATAATCCAGCAGCATATAATGGCTATAAGGTATATGGAGAAGACGGGGGTCAAATGCCACCAGCAGACGCAGATGCTTTAACAAGCTATGTCCGAGAAATTGAAAATCCATTGAAAATTGAAGTGTTAGCAGATGAAGAGGCTAAATCAAGTGAACTGATTACAATCATTGGTGAAAAACTGGATAATGCTTACTTAAAAGAAATTAAAGCCGTAACAATCAATCAAGAGTTAGTAAACGAAATGGGAAAAGAGCTAAAATTAGTTTATACTCCTCTCCATGGAACGGGTAAAATGCTAGGGGAAAAAGCATTAAAACAAGCTGGCTTTGAAAAATTCCTTTTAGTTCCTGAACAATCGATTGCTGATCCTGACTTTACAACGGTGAAATCTCCTAATCCAGAAGAACACTCTGCTTTTGAATATGCGATTCGCTTAGGGGAAAAAGAAGGCGCGGATTTATTGATTGCAACAGATCCTGATGCAGATCGTCTAGGAGCAGCTGTTCGCTTGCCAGATGGTTCTTATCAAGTTTTAACGGGTAATCAGTTAGGGGCAATCATGATTCAATATATTTTGGAAGCTCATAAACAAGGTGGCACTTTACCAGCGAATGCTGTCGTATTAAAATCAATTGTATCAAGCGAACTTGCTACAGCAATTGCAAGTAAATATAATACTAAGATGGTTGATGTACTAACAGGCTTTAAATTCATTGCCGAGAAAATCCAACAATACCAAGAAGATCACTCCCAAACCTTTATGTTTGGTTTTGAAGAAAGCTATGGATATTTGGTGAAATCTTTTGTTCGTGATAAAGATGCCATTCAAGCACTTGTGCTGTTAGCAGAAGTTGCTGCTTATTACAAAAAACAAGGAAAAACATTGTACGATGGGCTTCAAGATATCTTTAAGGAATATGGCTTTTTTGAAGAAAAAACAATTTCAATTACATTAAGTGGGATTGAAGGCAGTGAAAAAATCAAAGCTCTAATGAAAAAATTCCGTGATGAATCGCTAACGTCATTTGCGGGTATAGACGTTAGTCAAACAGAAGATTTTAAAGCTTTAACGAGAACAATGGCAGACGGAACAGTTGAATCACTAACAACACCACCAGCTGATGTTCTAAAATACTTCTTAACTGATGGTAGCTGGATTGCGATTCGTCCATCGGGTACTGAACCAAAAATGAAATTTTATTTGGCTACAAAAGCTAGTTCTCAAGAGGACGCAAATCAAAAAATTTCAGCTTTTGAAAAAGCAATAAGTGCTTTAACAGACTAAATTAGAGAAACAGTATAATAAAACTAAAGTGGAATAGAACTGAGTAGCTTATTTTTTAAAAGGAATTCTCTTAAAAAAGTTTATTGCTAGAGAATGACTCCAAGATGGCCGTTCATTCTATTCCCTTTTGCATTGAAGCAGCAAGTTTTACATACCTAAAAATGAAAAATTTTGGTATAATTCAAACATAGAGAAAATACAGAGGGAGCGACTGTAATGAAAAACCAAGAAGAAATCCAAATGGTCAGTCAACTATACAAAGTGCTCAGCGATCCAACGAGGCTGCGTATCTTACTGTTGTTAAAAAATGGTGAGTTAAATGTTACAGCAATTGGTGAAAAATTAGAGATGGAACAGTCGGCAGTTTCCCACCAACTGAGATTACTACGTGATAGTCGAGTGGTAAAAGCTCGCCGAGAGGGAAAAGGAATTTTTTACTCGCTAGACGACCATCATGTTATCGATATCTTAAATCAAACATTCGAACATGTGAAACATCATTAGACTTCCTTTTCTTTTATTTAGAGAAAAGGGTAGTTTTTTTTACAGCATTTAGGTATACTAAAGGCAAAACTTTATTAAAAACAAATGAAATGTTTTTTAATATTTGGAATTTTGGAGGAATAGGAATGAAGGACAAGTTAAAAATTGGCTTACTTGGTTTGGGAACTGTTGGTTCAGGTGTACCGACTATTTTAAAAGAACATCAAGAAAAAATTGCTCAAGTAACAGGAATGGAGATTGTGATTGCTAAAGCATTGGTTCGTGATGAAGATGAGAAAAAACGTCAAGCTGAGAAATTTGACATTCAGCTAACGACAGACATAGATGAAATCATTAACGATGATGAGATAAAAATCATTGTTGAGTTGATTGGAAAAGTAGAGCCAGCTAGAACGTTCATTACCAAAGCGTTAGAAAATGGTAAACATATCGTTACTGCGAACAAAGACTTATTAGCACAACATGGCAGTGAATTAGTTGCCCTTGCTCAAAAAAATCATTGTGATTTGTATTACGAAGCAAGTGTTGCAGGAGGTATTCCGATTCTTAGAACCATTGCAAACAGTTTAGCTGCTGATAATATTCAAAAAGTGTTGGGAATAGTCAACGGCACGACAAATTATATGCTGACACAAATGGTCACTGCCAAGAAATCTTATGAACAAGCCCTTAAAGAAGCTCAAGAATTAGGTTTTGCTGAGTCTAATCCAACCAATGATGTTGATGGCATTGACGCAGCTTATAAGATGGTTATTTTAAGTCAGTTTGCTTTTGGCATGAATATTAGTTTGGATCAAGTAGATACTCATGGTATAAGAGGGTTGTCTTTAGATGATGTAGAAATGGCTGCCCACTTAGGCTATGAAGTGAAACTAATTGGTTCTTCTGAATACAATAATGGCAGTATCGCTGTTGAAGTTGGTCCTATGTTAGTGGCGAAAACCCATCCAATTGCTTCTGTTAGGAATGAATTTAATGCAGTTTTTCTTGAAAGTTCAGGTGTGGGAGAATCCATGTACTACGGACCAGGAGCGGGTGCAAAACCAACAGCAACTAGTGTTGTTAGTGATCTTATCACTATTGCTAAAAATATTCGCTTAGGAACAACTGGACATATGTTTAACTCTTATTCCCATGATACTGAAATTACAGAAGATAAAAATATTAATGGAAAATACTATTTTTCTATTGAGGTACCAGATAAACATGGTCAAATTTTAAGATTAACACAAATCATGACAGAAGCCGACGTTAGTTTTGAACAACTAGTACAACAAAAATCAGACGGAACAAGAGCTAGAATTGTAGCGATTACTCATACAATTACGAAAGAACAAATGAAAAGGGTAGCTTCTGAAATTAAAAAAGCAGATGGATTTAAATTATTAACGATATTTAAAGTACTGGAGGACAAGTAATATGTATGAAGGATTATTGAAGCAATATAAAGAATATTTACCAATTACTGATAAAACACCCATGTTGGGATTAGCGGAAGGAAATACACCCTTGATTCCTTTAACTAGTTTGTCAAAAGAATTGGGAATTAAACTTTATGGAAAATATGAGGGGTTAAACCCTACAGGCTCATTTAAAGATCGTGGGATGGTGATGGCTGTTGCTAAAGCAGTAGAAGACGGTGCAAAAGCAATTGTTTGTGCTTCTACTGGGAATACGAGTGCAGCAGCAGCAGCTTATGCTACGCGTGCAGGAATTAAAGCCTATGTTGTAATTCCTGACGGAAAAATTGCAATGGGCAAATTAGCACAGGCTATTATTTATGGTGCAGATATTATTTCGATTCCAGGGAATTTTGACGAAGCATTGAAAGCTGTCCGAGATATTGCCAAGACAGAGGCAGTGGCTTTAGTAAATTCAGTGAATCCTTATCGTTTAGAAGGACAAAAGACAGCAGCTTTTGAAGTCTGTGAGCAATTGGGGCAGGCGCCAGATGTGTTAGCGATCCCTGTTGGAAATGCTGGAAACATCTCTGCTTACTGGAAAGGTTTTAAGGAGTGGCACGATAAGAAAGGAACTCTTTTACCAAGAATGCATGGTTTTGAAGCAGAGGGAGCAGCAGCGATTGTAAAAGGTGAAGTGATTGATCAACCTGAAACGATAGCGACGGCTATTAGAATTGGTAATCCAGCCAGTTGGTCATTAGCGGAAGCAGCACGAGATGAATCCAACGGTTATATCGATTCTGTAACAGATGAAGAAATTTTGAATGCTTATCGAAAAATAGCTGCGCAAGACGGGATTTTTGTTGAGCCAGGTTCAGCAGCTTCGTTAGCAGGGGTCATTCAACATGTTAAAAGCGGGAAGATTAAGCCGGGAGAAACAGTGGTGGCAGTCTTTACTGGAAATGGATTGAAAGATCCTGATACAGCGATGACAGCAACAGAAGTGAAAATTTCAAAAATGAGTGATTTAGAAGAAATGAGAATGCATTTACGCAATGGAGTAGCTGAACTATGAGAATAAGAATTCCGGCAACCAGTGCAAATCTAGGCCCGGGGTTTGACTCTTGTGGCATAGCTTTATCACAATATTTATCCATTGAAGTACTTGAAGATGCAGATGAATGGATTATTCACCATAATCTTGGTGAAGAGATACCTAAAGATAAATCAAATCTACTAATTCAAACCGCTTTAAGTGTAGCGCCTAATCTAACACCTAAAGCATTAAAAATGACCTCAGATATACCTTTAGCAAGAGGGCTTGGAAGTAGTTCAAGTGTGATTGTTGGTGGAATTGAGTTAGCGAATCGTTTAAATAATTTAAGCTTATCACAAAAAGAAAAAGTTAGAATTGCAACAGAAATAGAAGGACATCCTGATAATGTTGCTCCAGCAATCTGTGGTGATTTTGTTGTAGCTAGTTATGTAGACGGCGAGGTACATGCGGTTAAACATCATTTTCCGATGTGCGATGTGATTGCATTTGTTCCAGATCATCATTTATTGACAACGGAAAGCAGAAGTGTTTTACCAGAGTCAATGCCTTATAAAGAAGCCGTTCAAGCGAGCTCTATTGCGAATGTAATGATTGCAGCCATTTTAAATGGTAATTTGCCATTAGCGGGTGTGATGATGGAAAAAGATAAATGGCATGAAAATTATCGTCAGCAATTAGTGCCTCATTTAAAACAAATTAGAAAAATTGGTCATGAATTAGGAGCTTATGGCGCTTTCCTAAGTGGTGCTGGACCGACAGTTTTAGTATTATCACCAGAAGAAAAAACAAATGAAATTGTTGGACGACTAAACCAATTACCATTGTCGGCAGCAATCCATGTGTTGTCTGTGGATCAAGAGGGGATTCAAGTTTTTTAAATAGATAAGTTAAATAGGAAGTACCAAAAAGAGCTGTGAATTATTGTATTCACAGCTCTTTTTTATCAATTTAATCAGATTCAGTAGTATAGTAGCTATGATCTTCTAAGTGTAAGGCATTTAGAATCATTGAAGCTGTTTCCTCAATGGAAAGCGAAGCAACGTTAATGACTACGCAACCAAGTTTTGTATAAAGGTCATTTGCAAAAGCCAATTCTTTTCGGATTTTTTCTATATCTGAATAAGAAGTGTCTGCAGGTAGTCCATAAGCCCTCATTCTTTCTTTTCTAATACCATTCAAAATATCTGGATCATTTGTTAACCCAACAATTTTTTTAGGATCGGTTTCCCATAATTGTTTCGGTAGGTGTGCTTCTGGAATCAAGGGTAGGTTAGCAACTTTTAAATTTTTATTAGCAAGAAATAGACTTAATGGTGTCTTGGAGGTTCTAGAGACTCCTAACAAGACAATATCTGCTTCAAGAAAACCTCGAGGATCTTTGCCGTCATCATATTTTACAGCAAATTCCATGGCTTCGATTCGTTTGAAATAGTTGTCATTTAAATGATGTAGTGCACCCGCTTCACGACTAGGAGCGACACCAGTTAAACGTTCAATTTCTAAGACAGGTGGGGTCAAGATATCGAAGTTATAAATGTTATTTTCTTCAAAAAAATTGCACGCAATCTTAACTAAATCTTCATTGATAATCGTGTGTAAAACCATTGCTTGTTCACATTTTGCATCTTCTAATGCTTTACGCAGCTTTTCTTCTTCATTTACAAAAGTTCTTCTAACAAGAGAAAACTCCACTGTAGGGTATTGCGCCATTGAAGCAGCGGCTAATTTTGAAGCAGTTTCTCCAGCCGAATCTGATATTACAAAAATTGTAACCATTTTTTTTTCATCTTCAAGTCCCATAAAAATATATCCACTCCTTGCTTTTTTATTCTATTTATTATACCATATTTTTAATGATCTTATTCGTAATGATTTTGATTTAGAAAGGTGAATCCCATGACTCAAACAAAAATAGAACAAGCGCTAGAAGTAATGAAAACCCATGGCTTTAAATATACAAAAAAAAGAGAAGCGATCATTACCTATCTAGTAAAGAAAAATCGTTATGTTTCCGCTAGAGATGTCTATGAGTTTATGAATACTGAATATAAAGGTGTCAGTTACGACACTATTTATCGTAATCTTAACGACTTAGAGACATTAAAGTTATTGGAAACAACAGATTTAAATGGTGAAAAAAAATTTCGTTTTCGTTGTTGTACTAAAGTAGATCATCATCATCATTTTATTTGTACGGTTTGTGGAAAAACAAAGGAAATTCACATGTGCCCAATGGATTTTTTCAAAGAACAGCTCAATGGATGTCAAATTGAAGGCCATAGATTTGAAATTTTAGGTCGTTGCGAAGACTGTTGTTAACAAAAATGACATAAAGTGAAACTTTTTTGTGTTTTTTGACAGACAGTGGTTGACGTAAAAATAAGCATTCGATATAATATAGCAAGGACAGTATTTTATTTGTGATAAAATTGTCATAAATATGAAAAACGGTTACTTTTTAAGCTCGGAGGGAGGGAATTACATGTCAAAAACTGTCGTTCGTAAAAACGAATCTCTTGATGACGCTCTTCGTCGCTTCAAACGTTCCGTTTCAAAAGCGGGAACTTTACAAGAATCACGTAAACGTGAGTTCTATGAGAAACCAAGTGTAAAGCGTAAGAAAAAATCTGAAGCAGCTAGAAAACGTAAAAAATTCTAGTTTTCTATGAACTGGAGCTGATAGTATGTCATTACTGATTACATTGAATGATGATATTAAAACAGCTATGAAAGCAAAAGACAAAGAAACTTTGTCTGTGCTTCGTATGTTGAAAGCAGCCATTCAAAATGAGCAGATTAAAGCTAGCCGTGATTTGAACGGAGAAGAAGAATTGACTGTTTTATCTCGAGAGATGAAACAACGTCGTGACTCTCTAACAGAGTTTGAAAAAGCGGGGCGTGATGATCTTGCTGATAAAGTTAAGATCGAAATGACGATTGTAGAGAAATATTTGCCAAAACAACTTTCTGAAGAAGAAATTCGTCAGATTGTTCAAGGTGCTGTTGATCAAACCGGTGCTACTTCACCAAAAGAATTTGGTAAAGTGATGGGCTTAGTGATGCCGAAAGTTAAAGGCAAAGCTGATGGAAATCAGGTTAATGCGATCGTAAAAGAATTACTACAAGAGAAATAATAGCGAAAAGCCAAAGCTATTTAACAAAAAGTTTAAACATGAATTGTTTGAACGACCCTGACCCTTAAAAGTTGGATTTTAGAATCTAGCTTTTAAGGGTATTTTTAATTATAAAAAAATTTTTACGATTACATGATAGAAAGTAACAGAAATCCACATGCTTTCTTTTTTCTGTTTAGAAATTATGGTATTATTACTAAGAAGTAACTAATAAAGGAGATGGGCTTTTTTTGACAGAAAACCAGTCAAAATCCTTGGAATTGAAATTAAGCGATTCTGATGATGTGAGCATGCTTTTTGGCACTCATGATAAGCATATAAAATTTCTAGAAGATAATACGGCTGTAACAATACATACACGAGGAGAAACCATCCAGTTAATTGGAGAAGAATCTGAAATAGAACTAGTTGCGGCTGTGCTGCGTTCGTTACAAGTATTGATTCAAAGAGGAATTAAGGTTAGTACGCCAGATGTTGTGACAGCATTAAAAATGGCGAAAAATAAAAATTTAGATGCCTTTATTGCTATGTATGAACAAGAGATTCTTAAGGATCATCATGGACGAGCTATACGAGTAAAAAATATTGGGCAAAAAAAATACGTGGAAGCAATCAAGAAACATGATATTATTTTTGGAATTGGCCCTGCTGGAACGGGAAAAACCTTTTTAGCGGTGGTTATGGCAATTGCTGCGTTGAAAAAAGGAGAAGTTCAGAAAATTATTTTGACAAGGCCAGCAGTAGAAGCAGGGGAAAGCTTAGGTTTTTTACCTGGTGACTTGAAGGAAAAAGTGGACCCTTATTTAAGGCCTGTGTATGATGCTTTATATCAAATTTTTGGAATGGAACATACCAACCGTTTAATGGAACGAGGTGTGATTGAAATTGCACCGTTAGCTTATATGCGTGGAAGAACTTTGGATGATGCATTTGTCATTCTTGACGAAGCTCAAAATACGACGACAGCTCAAATGAAAATGTTTTTAACGCGATTAGGATTTAGCTCAAAGATGATTGTCAATGGAGATGTTAGTCAAATTGATTTACCAAAAGGTGTTCTCAGTGGACTAGTTCATGCTGAAAAAACACTTAAATCCATTAAAAAAATTCATTTTGTTCATTTTGATGCTAACGATGTTGTTCGTCATCCTGTCGTTGCAGAAATAATTAAAGCGTATGAAGAAGAGCAACATCAAAATTCATAAGAGCTTTGGAAAGGAATTACCCCCTTTTGAAATCTATGCTAATAAAAATCCGTGACAAAATGGGTAAGTTTTATATTCCTATTTTGCTCATCGTTTTTTCTCTGATTCTGTTTGGTCTTACTTATGGAAGTGTTCATCAGAAAAAAGTAGAAATTAGAGAAGGACAACTAGCGGATAAAACAATTAGAGCCAATAAAAATATTGAGAATACCTATGAAACAGAACAAAAAAGAAAATTAGCGGCTGAAGCTGTTACACCGGAATATATTTATCAAGAAGATACTGCTGAGATTCAACACAAGAGAATTGATAAACTTTTTAAATTAATTAAAAGCACAAATGAAAAAATAGATAAAGACTATCAGGATAAAAAAGCCAAGGCCAAAAAGGATGAAACGATTCCTGAACCAACGGTAGAGGAACGGATTGCTGCTTTAAAATCTCAATTTGAATCCTTAGATCAAAATGAAGTTGCTTTCTATCAGAGTTTTCCTAATATCTTTTATCAAAATGTTTTTACCTTGAATGCGGAAGAAATAGAAAAAGTTAAAGTTGAAAGTTTACGAATCGTTGATGAAACGATGCAAAATCGTGTGCGAGATACCGAATTAACAAGTGTTCTTCAAAATGCTATTGATAAAATCCAGTATATTGACGTTTCGAATGTTATGCAGCAACAAATTAGCTATGTGGTAAATCAAGGAATTGTTGCGAATGATTTTGCCAATGAGAAGAAAACAGAAGAGCTAAGACAAAATGCTAGAAATGCAATTCCACCTTCAATGATCTATCAAGGTGAGATTATTGTTCGTGAAGGTAGCCAAATTGATGCAAAAGCGATGGAGAAGTTAGAGCTATTAGGACTAACTAACCAAAACACATCTATTTTTCCTGTAGTTTCTTTATCATTAGCTATTGTTTTACAAGTCGCTGTTTTAGTATTTTTTACAACACAAGTGACAGAAGAAGGTAAACGCAGATATTTTATCTTATTCTATACTTCAGCAATGATTGTCAGTTTGATACTAATGAAATTTTTCCAAATCTTTCAAACCGAGCAATTGATGTATATTCCGTTATTTTATCCAGCAGCGTTTGTGCCACTGGTTCTGAATTATTTTGTAAATCGCAGAGCAGGAATTTTAGCCGCGCTTTTTCAAGTGGTCTTTTCTCTCTTCATCTTTTATGATTCAATCGGAACGAATTTTTTGATAATTATTTTGGTTTCTTATCTATTTTCTGGTTTGTTGGCTTCAGTCGTTAAGCGAACAATTAGAATTAGCGAGCAAGGTATGACAGCAATTTTTTGGATTGTTGTATTCCCAGTATTAATGTCTTTTGTTTTGATGATTTACCAAGGAATGAGTTTGTTTGACGGGAAAACTTGGACAGCTTTACTTTGTGCATTAGCAGGCACGTTCTTTTCCTTTTTAGCAACGATGGGCTTGCATCCGTACATTGAATTATTAGTAACAGATGATAGTATGATTGTGCTGAATGAACTAAGTAACCCGAATCACCCGTTATTAAAACGATTGTTAGAAGAAGCACCGGGAACCTATCATCATAGTATGATGGTTGCTAGTCTAAGTGCTAATGCTGTGGCTGAAATTGGTGGGAAATCACTACTAACTCGTGTTGCTTGTTATTATCATGACATAGGAAAACTTAAACATGCTAATTTCTTTGTAGAAAATCTGCCAGCTGGGGCTGAAAATCCACATAATTTTTTACTTCCTGAAGATAGTAAGCAAATTATTTTTGGACATGTTATTGATGGAGCAAAAATTTTAGAAGAATACCACATGCCACAAATGGTTATTGATATTTGTAGACAGCATCATGGAACCACTCTAATGAAATTTTTCTACTATAAAGAAAAAGAACGGAATCCTAATATTTCAGAAGCTGATTTTCGTTATCCAGGGCCTCGTCCTCAAACGAAAGAAGCGGGAATTGTAAGTATTGCAGATACTTGCGAAGCAGCAGTTAGAGCGATGGATCACCCTTCAAATGAAAAAATTAAAGATTTTGTTCATAATGTTATCCAAGATAGAATCGCAGACGGTCAGTTAGACGAATGCGGCTTGACGATGAAAGAAATTAGGAAAGTTGAAAAATCATTAGTTAATGGTTTGTGTAGCACTTTCCATTCAAGAATAAAGTATCCTAAAATGAAATCAGAAGCTGAACAGATGAAAGATGAACAAGAAAAGAGAGAAAAATAATGGATATTACACTCATTGATGAAACTGAAAAGTTAACTACAGAACAAATAGCAGACATGGAAAGGTTATTGCAATTCTCTGCGGACTTTCTAAAGCTAAAAGAAGATACTGAAATGTCGGTTTCTTTTATGGACAACCAAGGGATTCAAGTGATTAATCGTGATTATCGCGGAAAAGATGTTCCGACAGATGTCATTAGCTTTGCCTTAGAAGATGAAGGCGAAGATGAAATCCAGATTATTTTTGATGATGAAGAGGAGCCGTTACCTAGAAACTTAGGGGATATCATGATTTCAATTGAAAGAGCGCAGGAGCAAGCAGTAGAATACGGACATTCTTTTGAACGAGAATTAGGTTTTTTAGCAGTCCATGGTTTCTTACATCTGAATGGATATGACCACATGGAACCTGAAGAAGAAAAAGAAATGTTTGACTTGCAGAAAGAGATCTTAGATGCCTATGGCCTTAAAAGATAAACAAACAGAAAAAAATAAGCACTTTATTAGCTCTTTAGAGTTTGCTCTGCAAGGGATTCGTACCGTTTTTGAAGAAGAACGAAACATGCGGACACATGTTATCATGGGAACTTTAGCCGTGATTGCAGGCTTCATTTTTCAGCTGAGTTGGACTGAATGGCTCTGGTTATTACTTGTTATTTTTTTAGTCTGGCTTGTTGAGATTATCAATACGGTTTTTGAAAATGTTGTAGATATGGTGACGGATTTTCATTTTCATCCAATCGGGAAAAAAATAAAGGACATGGCTGCAGGTGCGGTGTTACTAACTAGCTGTTTTGCTTTGTTAGTAGGATTGATTTTGTTTGTTCCTAAAATATGGCAAATAATGAAAGAATTTTTATAGAGGAGATAGAAAATGACAAACGAACATAAATCCGGTTTTGTTGCAATCGTTGGACGACCAAATGTAGGGAAATCGACTTTACTAAATAGAATAGTTGGACAAAAAATTGCGATTATGAGTGACAAAGCGCAAACAACGAGAAATAAAATCCAAGGAATCTATACCATTCCAGAAGCTCAATTAGTTTTCATTGATACCCCTGGAATCCACAAACCGAAGCATCGCTTGGGTGATTTCATGGTAGAAACAGCATATAGTGCTCTAAGAGAAGTTGATGCAACAATTTTTATGATTAGTGCTGATCAAAAGCGCGGACGTGGTGATGACTTTATCATTGAACGTTTGAAAGAGATGAAAAGCCCTGTTTATCTTGTTATTAACAAGATTGATAAAGTTCATCCAGATGACTTGTTGGGAATCATTGATGACTACTCTAAAGAAATGTCTTTTAAAGAGATTGTTCCTATTTCAGCAACAGAAGGAAATAACGTGGAACGCTTAATGGATATTTTGGTCGAGCAAATGCCAGAAGGGCCACAGTATTTCCCAGAAGATCAGATTACAGATCATCCTGAATATTTTATTGTTTCTGAATTAGTGCGTGAAAAAGTCTTGCTTCTTACTAGAGATGAGATTCCTCATTCAGTGGCAGTTGTTGTAGATTCCATGAAACGAGATCAAAACGATAAGGTCCACATTCAAGCAACAATTATTGTGGAAAGAGATAGCCAAAAAGGTATCATTATCGGTAAAGGTGGCAAAATGTTAAAACAAATAGGAACGAAAGCCCGTTTGGATATTGAGTATCTTTTAGATGATAAAGTTTATTTAGAACTTTGGGTAAAAGTTCAAAAAGATTGGCGTGACAAGAAAATTTATTTACAAGATTATGGGTACCGCAAAGAAGAATATTAGATAGAGAAAGAGCGACTCTGCAAATAGAAGTAGAGTTGTTCTTTTTTCAACATCTGATAAAATAGATGAAAAGTAGTAAGTGAAGGGAGCTAAGAATATGGCGGTTGGTGAGACTAGAGGAATTATTTTATTTACGAAAGATTTCAAAGAAAAAGATAAATTAGTTAAAATTTTTACAGAATCATCCGGTAAGTTGATGTTTTTTATAAAAGGCGCACATAGAAAAAACAATCCGATTTCCTCCTCAATTTTACCTTTCACGGAAGCAATTTATATTGGTGATTTTAGAGAAGAAGGACTTTCTTTTTTAAATGGAAGTAAAGACGTGAAACCATTCCGTTTGATTCAGCAAGATATTTTTATTAATGCCTACGCAACCTACATCTTAAACTTAGTAGATGCTGCCATCGAAGACCGGGTTTATGATCCTCATCTATTTAAATTTGTGCAACAGGCTCTAATGCTGATGGATGAAGGAAAAGATCCGGAAATTATCACTAATATTTTTGAGGTCCAGTTATTGAGTCGTTTCGGTATAGTAATTGACTGGAAAAAATGTGCTGCATGTGGAGAAACTCATGGGAAATTTGACTATTCATCTAAGTACAGTGGAATTTTATGTGAAAAACATTGGTCTTTAGATGAACGACGTTATAATTGGAACCCTATAGCCATTCATTTTGTTCGTTTGTTTGCAACCGTTTCTTACGACAAAGTACAAGAAATAAAAATGAAACAAGAAACGAAAGATGAGATTAGAAAAATTATCGACGAGCTTTATGATGAATATGTTGGAATCCATCTTAAAAGTAAAAAATTTATTGATGAAATGAAGTCTTGGGAGGCTACAATGAAAATTCCTAAACGTTCTGAAAGGAAAGAAGATGAATAATATTCTTTATTTGAAACAAGTCATTTATGAGAATACCCAAATTTCAGAGGAGTTTCCTTTTAATTTACCTACTTTACGTAGTCTAAATGAGCTAGTATTTGATACGCCTGTTACGTTTTTTATTGGAGAAAATGGTATTGGAAAATCAACAATTATCGAAACAATTGCAGCCTTAATGGGATTAAATATGGAAGGGGGTTCAAAGAACAATCTGTTTTCTAGCTATCAAGAAAGCTATCCATTGCTAGAAATGTGCAGACCTGTTCGTTATCCTAATCATCAAAAAGACAGTTATTTTTATCGAGCAGAGTCTTATTTCAACTTGATGACAGATATTGAAGAAAATGTGCCAGAACTATTTGATAAAAGTTTGCATCACTATTCAAGAGGTGAATCATTATCAAAACTAGTCTCAACTCGCTTTTTTGGAAATGGCTTTTATATTTTGGATGAACCAGAGACAGGCTTGTCTTTATCTACACAACTGAGTTTAATGTTGATGATTGAGGGACTAGTACAAAAGAACTCCCAATTTATTATAGCAACCCACTCTCCAATTCTCCTTTTTTTCCCAGATGCAAAAATCTATGAGTTTTCTGATTCTGGTATTTGTGAAACAAAAAGAGAAGAGACCAAAGTGTATCAGGAATGGAAAATGATTTTTGATAGAGAAGAGGCTTTTTTTGATTTATTATTTCAAGAAGAAAAAAATATTTGACATCCTGTCAATCACAGATTATCATAGGTAGTAATGAAATAAGTACGATGAAAAAGAAGAGTAAGAAGTATTGTCTGGTCAGCGAGTTTGGGAAAGTGGAAGCCAAATACAAACAACTTTTGAATGGCGCTTTTGAGTACTATTAAACGAAGCTGCCGACTGTACTGTCGGAAGTAGGGTGGAACCGCGAATTTATCGTCCCTATGTCTATTTTATAGGCATAGGGACTTTTTGTTTGCCCGGCATGGTCAAACTCTAACGGGTTAAAGTCCCGAGTACGTCCAAGTAACGGAAAGTACCTAGTCGAAAACAAGGGTGTCCATGGT
>NZ_MIEK01000030.1 GCF_001742285.1 Enterococcus rivorum
ACAGGTGATGTAAAGTTGAACCGCCGTATACGAGAACCGTACGTACGGTGGTGTGAGAGGTCGGCTAATCAATTAATGATTAGCCTCCTACTCGATTATGGGAAATAAGAAACATTTCAAATTTTTGAAAGAGTATGATACAGTTAAAGAAACAGAATTTATGAGGAGTGAAGATGATGGGAATAAAAGACAAAATTACTGAGGCGGCGGAACGCGTATACGACATTACACGTGATGGAAAATATAATGTGAAAGTGAATTTACTATCTAAAAAAAGCGATGCCCAAAAGCCGTTTAATATTAAAGTCGTTTCTTCAAGAGATACACAGCACAATAAGAAATGGCGCTCAAAAAATTATTAAAAATGAATCGTTTAATTCAAAAAAGAATGAAGCCGAGTAGTCGGTTTCATTCTTTTTCTACTTCTAAGCCTAAGACAGTTAAGTGCCCATTTCCAACTAATTTAATAACAAGCCGAGCAAGATGATTTGGTGCCATATCTGTCCCACTTGTGATCCACCAATGCAATGTGCCGACAAAAATTGAGGTCATGTATTCAATAATAAAATCCATAGGAACTTCAATATCATTTTCAGTAATTTTCAATTGAGAGAAAATATCTGAATATTTTTCATATAGAATATCAGCTAATTTTTTCCGAAGAAGTTCATTAGAACTGCCGTCCATAATGGTCAGAAAAAAATTTCTATTTTTATGAATATTGATATAAATCTCTGTTAACAAACGTTCAATTTTCTTAATTCGGATCCGTTTGCCAAAAACTAATTGATCTGAATCTAATACTGAGGTAAAGGCTTCGATAGCGAAATCAAATATTTGTTCATAAAGATCTTGTTTATCTTTGAAGTGGGCGTAGAAAGTTGCTCGATTAATCATTGCATGATCGGCAATCTCCTGAATTGTGACTGAATCATACCCTTTTTCCTCTACCAAATAGACAAAAGCTTCAATAATCATTTTTTGTGTACGTCTTACTCTCAGGTCTGTTTTTTTAGTCATAGAAAAATTCCTTTCAAAATAATCGACAATACTTAAAAGTTTGTTGCTTATCTCACAAAATAGGTCATTTTGCTTGTTGCAATTAAATTAGAATGTTTCTAGAATATACATAAGTAGTATATCAGACAGCTTGTAAGATAATCAACAAACTGTTGTGAATTTATTCTATTCAGTAGTCAGTACATAATTAGTAGAAAGAGTTTAAATGTTTTTATGAATAAAAAGAGGGATATTGTGGAGGTAAGAGAATGACTTTAAGAGCAGGGATAGATGTTGGTTCAACAACAGTGAAATTAGTTATTATAGATGAGCAGAACCAAACAATTTTTGCAAAATATGAACGGCACTATTCCGATGTAAAAGCGGCAACGGAGAAAGTTCTAAATGAAGCGATGGAACAAATTGGAAATCAAACAACTATTACGATGACGATTACGGGTTCTGGTGGAATGGGGTTAGCAGATGTATTAGACATTCCTTTTGTTCAAGAGGTGATTGCTTGTACTAGAACGGTGGAAGAAGTTATTCCTGAAACAGATGTTGCAATTGAACTAGGTGGAGAAGATGCAAAAATCACTTTTTTTGAAGGGGCCTTAGAACAGCGGATGAACGGTAGTTGTGCTGGAGGAACGGGAGCCTTTATTGACCAAATGGCGGTACTGTTAAAAACGGATGCTAACGGAGTCAATGAACTAGCTAAGAACTATCAAACGATTTACCCGATTGCTTCTCGCTGTGGTGTTTTTGCAAAAACAGACGTACAGCCTTTAATTAATGAAGGAGCAGCAAAAGAAGATATCGCGGCGAGTATTTTTCAGGCAGTGGTGAACCAAACGATTGCTGGATTAGCAGCGGGACGTAAGATAAAAGGAAAAATAGCTTTTCTTGGAGGCCCTTTATACTTTATGTCTGAATTACGTCGTCGATTTATTGAAACATTAGATATTCAACCGGAGGATGTCATTTTTCCAGAAAATCCTCAGTTATTTGTGGCGATGGGGGCGGCAATTTATTCTAAAGAAGCTACTATTACAACACTAGAAGGCTTAATCAGACGTTTAGTTGAAGGAAACAAGGAGCAGTTGGCCCCCTCAGATACTTTAGAACCGTTGTTTGAAAAAGAAGAAGATTTAGCAGTTTTTAGAGCTAGACACAATCAAGCACAAGCCAGTGAAAAAAAATTATCAGAGCACCACGGAGTTGCCTTTCTGGGAATGGATGCCGGTTCGACAACAACAAAAGTCACATTAATTGATGATGAAGGGAATCTGTTATTTTCTTTCTATGGGAATAATCAAGGACAACCTTTAGAAACGACAATGGACGTGCTGAAAGATTTATACAAGCAATTGCCCGAGGATGTTTTTATCGGAAAAGCAGTTGTTACAGGCTATGGTGAGCATCTAATTAAGAATGCTTTAAAAGTAGATATTGGTGAAGTAGAAACTATGGCTCATTATAAAGCGGCCAATCATTTTCAACCTGGTGTCGATTTCATTTTAGATATCGGTGGTCAAGACATGAAAGCTATGACTATTAAAGATGGGGTTCTATCGTCTATTCAGCTGAATGAAGCTTGTTCATCTGGTTGTGGATCTTTTATCGAGACTTTCGCAAAGTCGCTGAATTATAACGTAAAAGAATTTGCGATTGAAGCTTTAAGTTCTACGGGTCCTGTTGATTTAGGTTCACGCTGTACAGTTTTCATGAATTCAAAGGTCAAACAAGTCCAGAAAGAAGGTGCCTCTGTAGGGGATATCTCAGCAGGTCTTTCCTATTCGGTGATCAAAAATGCTATTTATAAAGTAATAAAAGTACGTCGACCAGAAGAATTAGGTGAAAAAATTGTCTGCCAAGGGGGAACCTTTTATAACGAAGCTGTACTACGCGCTTTCGAAATGATAAGTGGTAGAGAAGTTGTTCGTCCATCTATTGCAGGTTTGATGGGTGCGTATGGGGCGGCTTTAATTGCTTTAGAGAATTATGAAATAGGAGAAGAAAGCACTATTCTTTCTCTGGAGGAACTGAACAGTTTTACATCTGAAAAAGAATTTACCAACTGTGGGCTATGCGAGAACAATTGTATGATGACAGTAACAATTTTTTCTGATGGACGTAAATTTGTGACAGGGAATCGTTGTGAACGTGGGGCCGAAATAAAAATTAAACGAGAAGATCGTAAGGTTAATCTCATTGATTATAAATACCGAAAATTATTCAAATATCGTTCTCTAAAAGAAAAAGATGCGATTCGTGGTCGAATAGGGATTCCTCGAGTGTTGAACATGTATGAAAACTATCCTTTGTGGTACACCTTTTTTACAGAGTTAGGTTTTAGAGTAGAACTTTCTCCACGATCTAGTAAGGACTTGTATGAGCAAGGTATGGAGACGATTCCTAGTGATACAGCCTGTTATCCAGCTAAAATTGCTCATGGGCATATTCAAGCTTTAATCGATAGCGAAGTTCCAATGATTTTTTATCCAGGTGTTGTTTTTGAACGACAAGAATCAGCAGAAGCAGACAATCACTTTAATTGCCCAATTGTTCAGAGTTATCCTGATGTTATCCGGAACAACGTAGATGATATTCGTGATGGGGCAGTAGATTATCGTAATCCTTACATCAATTTAGCGGATGAAGCATCTGTTGCGAAAGTTCTAAGCCAAAATTTTGCAGATTTAGGAATAACAGAAGCAGAGGTAACAACTGCACTGAGACATGGTTATGAAGAACTTGATCGATTTAAAGCAGATATTCAAGCTAAAGGCGAAGAGACTCTTTTACAATTAAATCAAAAAGGGGAAAAAGGAATCGTTCTTTCAGGTCGCCCGTATCATTTAGACCCTGAAATTAATCATGGGATAGCTGATGTTATTACCCAAGAAGGTTTCCATGTTTTAACGGAAGACAGTATCTCTCATTTAAGTGACGTTGGGAATCTCCGGGTCGTTAATCAATGGGTTTATCATTCTAGGCTATACGCAGCAGCAAGAGTCGTAGCTAAAACGAAAAATCTTGAATTAGTTCAGTTAAATTCTTTTGGTTGTGGGTTAGATGCGGTAACGACCGATCAAGTAGAAGAAATTATGGATCAATACGGTAAAATATACACGGTTTTAAAAATTGATGAAGGAGCAAATCTTGGTGCTGTTCGCATTCGTTTACGCTCCTTGAAAGCTGCTGTAGGAGAAAGAGATAAAACTGATTTTGAACCAAAATTGAAATTTGAAGAACCGGAAAAAGTTATATTTACTAAAGATATGAAGAAAACACATACTTTACTTTTACCAATGCTTAGTCCTATTCATCAAACAGGGCTAGTAGATGTGGCGCTACAAGCTTCTGGCTATAACGTTGTCTGTTTACCTGCCGATGACCGAGAAGCGATTAATGTTGGCTTAAGATACGTTAATAACGATTCTTGTTATCCAGCAATTATTTCTATCGGACAACTGGTTGAAGCTCTTGAAAGTGGTGAATACGATTTAAATAATGTAAGTGTCATGATGACACAAACGGGTGGTGGTTGCCGAGCAACTAACTATATTCCGTTGCTTAGAAAAGCTTTGAATGATGCAGGGTTCCCTCAAGTTCCGGTTGTCTCTGTTTCTATGGGGAATAAAGGAGTTGAATCAAATCCAGGCTTTAAGTTTACTTTGCCGATGGTTAAACGAGTGGTGGTTGCTTTTCTTTATGGAGATTTGTTTGAGCGAGTGGTTTACCGCACTCGACCTTATGAAACAGAACCAGGAATGATTGATGCACTGCATGAAAAATGGTTGAAAAAAGTTGAGAAAAACATTCGAAACGGCTCGTTAACATTGTTTAACAGTAACATGAAAAAAATTATTCGAGAGTTCGATAGCGTTCCTCTATTAGATATTCAAAAACCAAAAGTTGGAGTAGTGGGAGAAATTTTAGTTAAATATTCTCCAACAGCTAATAATGATATTGTTCGTTTACTAGAATCAGAGGGTGCTGAAGCTGTGGTTCCTGATATTGTCGGTTTTATGAACTATTCTTTATATAACCAAATTTGGAAATATGAAAACCTAGGGATGTCTAAACAAAGTAAAAATATTGCTCAATTTGCTATACGAGTGATTGAGTTTGTTGAAAAACCAATGGATAAGGCACTTAGAAAATCAAATCGTTTTACTGGAATTACTTCTATTCATGAGCTAGCAGAAGATGCAAGTAAAGTTCTTTCGATTGGTAACCATACAGGTGAAGGCTGGTTCCTGACAGGAGAAATGATTGAGTTACTTAAATCAGGTGTGAATAATATTGTTTGTATGCAACCATTCGGCTGTTTACCTAATCATGTTGTTGGAAAAGGGGTCATCAAGGAATTGAGACGCCAATATCCAAAATCAAATATAGCAGCTGTAGATTACGATCCAGGAGTGTCAATCGTTAATCAGTTGAATCGAATTCGTTTAATGATGGCAACTGCTAATAAAATGATGCAGGAAGAACAAGAATCCTTTAAAGTTAAAAACTAGTTTAAAATTAGTTGAATAAATGGACGTGACATCTTTTTTACGCAAAAAAGAATAGTTCACGTCTACTTTATTTAAGTATCGAATTGATTTTATAAGCGCTAGGAACTAGACCAAATTTTATATGCTGTCAATTTTTTTCTTTATTTTTTATAAATTAGAGTTGTTTGTGAGGTATATACCAGTTATAATAATAAGGAACTGTTAATTGAAGGGAGACAAATAAAATGGTATCAAACTTACCTATTTATATTCAAATACATGATAAAATAAAAGAAGATATTGAAAAAGGTGTTTGGACTATCGGAGATAGGCTGCCTTCAGAGCGTGAGTTGGCTATTCATTTCAATGTTAGTCGAATGACGTTGAGACAGGCGATTCAAACTTTAGCTGATGAAGGGATTTTAGAAAGGAAAATTGGTTCTGGTACCTACGTTGCGAGAAAAAAAGTCCAAGAAAAAATGACTGGTACAACTAGTTTTACTGACATTATGATTTCGCAAAATAAACAGCCCTCAAGCAGAACGGTTTCTTATTTTGTTGCTAAACCAAGCTCTAGTGAAATGGAAAAGTTATCATTAAAAGAAAATGAATACATTTTACGAATGGAAAGAATTCGTTTTGCCGATGGAATTCCAATTTGTTTTGAAGTGGCAAGTATTCCTTACTCATTAATTGATCAATATAGTAAGTCGGAAATCAGCAACTCTTTATATAAGACATTAGAAGAAAAAGGTGGCAATAAAATTGGTCATGCGAATCAAACAATTTCCGCCATGTTAGCTTCCGAACAAATTGCCGAATATTTAGAAGTTAAGCGTGGTGACGCAATTTTACGTTTAAGTCAGTTGTCTTATTTTGAGGATGGGACTCCTTTTGAATATGTTCGTACCCAATATGTAGGCAATCGTTTTGAATTTTATTTAGAAAAATAAAAAAAACATAGGAGAGTCCTTTCTAGGGGACACTATCCTATGTTTTTTTATTGATAAATTTGATTTATAAAAATTATTTAGTTAAGTCTATCTTTCCGCTTATCCAGTAAATAATAAAAGCACCTAACGTCATAGAAAGAAGCTCTCCAACTCCGATAATCAGCCAGCTATAGAAGAACGGTAATTGATAAAACAGAGTCATCTGGGCTGCAATAGTAAACATAGAGAGAGAACAAAGAGTGGCTGTAATTGCCAGTTTCTTTTTTTCACTAGTTCTTTTTTTTGTTAAGATGTAAGAAATAGATAAAATGATGAAGGTTGACAGACTACCTGTAACAATATCTACAATCCCTAAAGGAGAGGCGACATTAGATAAAGCAACTCCTATTGAAATAGCAAGAATGTATCGTTTGTTATAAATTGCTAAATAATTGAACATTTCTGATAGTCGTAATTGAAGTAATCCAAAGCTCAAAGGGGCAAGAAAAAGGGTTACAACAATGTACAAAGCGCTAATCAAAGCCATCTTTGCCAATGAAGATACGGACCAAATACTAGTTTCTAAACGGGTACTATTCATTTGTATTTCTCCTTTGTAAAACAGTAAATCTGTTTTAGTAGTAACTATGACCAAAGGACGTGACTGTAAATAATTTGTACAACCAACTGAAGTGTCATAGTGTAAGCTTTCTTACTACAATCAATAATAGCAGAAGAGTCTAAAAATAGAAAGTTTTCTCCTGTTGAAAAAAATCTTTCCTACTTAGATAACCAGCCGCCATCAATAGGAATGATTGATCCGTGAAGGTAATCTGCTTGTTTACTAGCAATAAAAAGGGTTAAAGAAGCTACTTCTTCTGGCGAAGCCCAACGTTGGGCAGGAGTTTCTTTAGCAACCCAACTTGCCATTTCTCCATCACCAGAGAAATCCGCTGCATTCATAGGTGTTTTAATAGCTCCAGGAGCGATAGCATTCACTCGTATTCCTTTTTTAGCGTAGTCGTAGGTTAATTGCTTAGTATATCCGATAAGAGCATGCTTAGAAGCAGTATAAGCAGCGCCCCCGCCCCCAACTGTCATTCCAGCAATAGAAGCCATATTAATAATTATGCCAATTTTTTCCTCTAACATTTGAGGTAAAATAGAATTTGTAACTAAATAAGTCCCTTTCAAATTCACAGATATTACAAGATCCCAGAGCTCTTCAGATGTTTCTAAGCTAGTTGCATAGTTATCTAATATCCCAGCCGTGTTAAGCAGAATCTTAATGGCTCCATAGTTCTGATTGATTTTATTTACCGCTTCACGGATTGATTTTTGGTTGGTAATATCACCTTGAAAGGGAATAAAATTTCCAGCTAACCCCTGAGCTTTATTGATGGTTTCTTCAAGATTATTGCAATCCATCCCCAAAACGTTGGCTCCTTTTTCTAAGAAAGCAATGGTTTGTGCTTGGCCGATTCCAGATGCTGATCCAGTGATAAAAATATTAGTCTGGTAGAATTCTTTAGTAAACATGATAGATCCTCCTAGTTTTCCATAACTAAACTAAACAATTGTTGTTCAGTAATATGATGTGTCTAAATACGCCAGCGACGAATATTTTTGTCAAAGGAGATGTAACTCTTTGTCATAAAGCTTTGCTTTTGCACATATAAGTTTCATATTTTTCTTATAATTCCACGCAATTCTCTGAAAAAATTCGGATGTCACCTTAGTTATCAGAAATGTCCTAGTCAATCGGCACGATTTTCCAATCCTCAGCTAAAATGTCACATGGCGTTGGAGAAAACATGCTGTATCCTTCATCGGACGTTTTTATTAGAAAATAAGGTGTAACCTTAAGGAATTCCCCATCGGATGTACCAATTTCTTCTCGAAGTTCAATATATAATTCAAAACCGTTCCATCCAGTTCTAACTGCTTTTGCCCCTTTTTTAACTTTGGGTAAAATCTCTTCAAACGTCATATAATTACTCCTTTTTCATTTTTTGAGTTCTATTATTGCATTCATTCGCAAAAATAAACTTACTGAATTGGAATCTCATGATAACTGCATTCACCTTTTTCAAAAGAAACTTGACCATTTAACTGATCAGTTATGGTTGTCATGAAAAGTTCGACACTGGATTCATCAATGAGACAAATCATTTCGATGGCTTCTCCATAAATAATTTCTTTTAGAGTATAAGAATGATTTTCTATAAAATTTTGAGCTTTTCCAAGGTTAGAGTAGCTAATCGCTATTGTTACTTCTTGCTGTAATTTTCCTTCGACGAGACCAACTGCTTCCAAAGCATTAGAAACCGAATGACTGTAAGCTCGAATTAATCCGCCAGCGCCTAACTTTGTTCCACCAAAATAACGAGTGACAACAGCAACGACATTAATCAGTTCTTGTTTTTTTAAAACTTCTAACATAGGAACACCGGCAGTGCCACTAGGTTCACCATCATCACTACTTCGTTGAATGTCACTTTTTTCGCCAATAATGAAGGCGCTACAATTATGACTAGCTTTCCAATGCTCTTTTTTCTTTTCTTGGATAAAATCTTTTGCCTCTTGTTCTGTATAAACGCGCTTTAAAGAACAGATAAATCGTGATTTTTTGATTTCAGTTTCTTTTTCGCCATCCGTTTTAATTGTAAAATAACTTTCTAACATTTATTTTCTCTTTTCTACGTATGATAGTTTTAGTATAGAAAAGTTTTAATCTAGAAGCAACTTTTATTCATAAAAACAAGGAATACAAGCAATATTTTCATCTTGTCTTTTTTTATGAGATAATAGGTAAAAAGGGGAGAGAAAAGAATGGTCAAAGAACGTAACAAAAAATATGATAGCGTTACCAGTTATTTGAAAAACAATGGAGGTTCACAAGTGACTTTGACCTTCACACAATTCGATGAAATGCTTTTTCCTCATACAGGCCTACCGAAAACAGCACGAGTAGATGTAGATTGGTGGGCAAATGATTATAAATATCCAGAGAAAGGCGCATACGGCTGGCTTAATGCAGGATACCAAGTAGCACAAGTAAATATTGAAAAAGAATATGTTGTATTTAATAAACTTTTGAAGTCTAACTGGTTATTCTAAGTTATTTATTAGGAAAATGGTAAGCGTTGACAAAAAGTTGTTTTTTACTATAATAATTTTAACGGGAATAAGTGTAAGATTGTTAGATTATTCTTGAATTAGAACTTAGAAGAGGAGATGCAATGAAATATGACTAAAAAGACAATTATGCTAGTATGTTCTGCGGGCATGAGTACAAGTTTATTAGTAACAAAAATGCAAAAAGCGGCAGATGCTGAAGGGATTGAGGCAGATATTTTTGCTGTTTCTGCTTCTGATGCAGACAATAACATAGCGAACAAACCAGTAGATGTATTATTATTAGGCCCTCAAGTTCGCTTTATGAAAGCTGATTTTGAGAAACGTTTAGAATCTAAAGGAATTCCATTAGATATTATCAACATGGCTGATTACGGAATGATGAATGGTGAAAAAGTATTGCAACAAGCCTTGACATTAATTGGAGACAAATAGAACCAAAAATCTTAGTGAAGAAAAATTCACTAAGATTTTTTTTTTAGAAAAAATAAATTCTCCTAAAAATGCGTAACTTTCTTTTGGAGGGAGAAAAATGAAAGAATTGTGGGGAAGAAAAGTATTAGCACAAGAACTGACCAGTGACCTTGACTTAATAGAAGCGGAAAAATATCCTACAATACGAGAAACAAATGAAAAAGAGATAGAATGTTTAAGGTGTGGAACCAAACAAAGTAAACAGACACATCTTTTACCCAATGGTACTTATTATTGTTCAAGTTGCATTCAACTAGGTAGGGTAGATTCTGGTCAGTCTTTTTATCATATAGCTGAACCGAAAGCGGTTGAAAGAAAGGTGTTTTTTAATTGGGAGGGGCAACTAACGGATGGACAAAAACGAATGTCAGATGATTTAGTTCAATCAGTCAAATACTTTCAATCGCAAATTATCTGGGCAGTTACAGGAGCGGGGAAAACAGAAATGCTGTTTGAAGCAATTCATTTTGCTTTAGAAAAAGGCTATCGTGTTGGGCTTGCCTCACCAAGAGTAGATGTATGTTTAGAATTATATCCACGAATACAAGCTGTTTTCTCACAAGAAAACATAGTGCTTTTACATGGAAAAATGGAAAATAGTTATGAGTATACTAAGTTAGTTTTATGTACTACGCACCAGTTATTACGTTTTCATCAGGCTTTTGATGTGCTAATCATTGATGAAGTGGATTCTTTTCCTTTTGTAAACAACCCGACCCTTCAATATGGAATGCATAATGCGTTAAAAAATGACAGTTCACTTATCTTTTTAACTGCGACTCCAACGAGAGAGTTACTACAGAAAATCAATCGTAAAGAACTTGCTGCAAGTATCTTACCTGCTCGTTATCACAGAAGATGTTTACCTGTTCCAAAAAAGGCTTGGTGCAAGCAATGGAGTGAAAGGGTTGGCAATAAAAAGGTTCCCAAAGTTTTGCTACAAAAAATAAAAAGTTTGATTCAAAAAAATGATGTTCTTATTTTTTGTCCGAGTATCTTCCTAATGGAAAACTTGGAAATTATTTTGAAAAAAGAATTTCCAGATATGCCGTTGACTTGTGTTCATGCTGCAGACGAAAAGCGATTAGAAAAAGTTTCACAGATGAGAAAAAAGCAATATAGACTATTAATCACCTCGACAATTTTGGAACGAGGCGTAACGTTTGATGGGGTTTCTGTAATCGTTCTTGGAGCGAACCATCAAGTGTTTACGACACCGACGCTTGTTCAAATAGCTGGTAGAGTCGATCGGAGAAAAGAATATACAGCTGGTGAAGTCTGGTTTTTACATGATGGACAAACGAAAAATATGAAAGAAGCAATCAAACAAATTAAGCAGATGAACCAACTAGGAAAGACGAGGAAGTTAATTGATGAAATGTAGTTATTGTAGAGAGACAATCAATAGAAATCTTTCGTTAAAAGAAATTTTTGTCTTAAAAAAAATTTCCGAAAATCAATTGTGTTCAACTTGTCAATCAAAATTTGAATTACTTCCTGAAGATGATATCTGTTATGGATGTCATCGCATATCTAAAAGGAAATATTGTAGTGACTGCTTAAAATGGCAAGAAAAATACCCAACCTACTCTTTTCATCACGAAGCGCTTTATGCTTATAATGAAAGCATGCATGAATGGTTTGAAGACTATAAATTTCGAGGTAATTATCTGTTGCGCTATTGCTTTAGTGAAGAAGTTAGAAAGTATTTTAAACAAAAAAGTAAGTGCCTAGTGATTCCATTGCCTATTTCAGGCAAACGAATGTCAGAGCGAGGCTTTAATCAAGTAGAAGGTATTTTAGATGCAGCAGGAGTAACTTATCAATCTTGTTTAATTCGTAAAACAGATAGTAAACCCCAAGCTCAAAAAACAAGACAGGAAAGATTGCAATTGCAACAACCCTTTGAATTAACGGAAGAAGGAAAAGAAATCGTTCGAAATCAATCCATCATACTTGTAGATGATATTTACACAACTGGCAGAACAATTTTTCATGCAGCACAAGTTTTATTGGAAAATAAACCTCAAAATTTGTATACGTTTTCGATTGCACGATAGAGACATAATTAAAACCAAAAAAAGCCTTGCAATTTTGTTGGCAAAAAGCTTATAGTTCGTTATAATGGAATTAAGAAGAAAGAATAAAAGAGTGGTCCTGTTATTTTTTCTTTACTGGTAGATGAAAGGGGTAATTTGTATGTTTAGATATAATGTACGTGGAGAAAATATCGAGGTTACTGAAGCAATTCGCGACTATGTAGAGAAAAAAGTCGGGAAACTTGAAAGATATTTCAGTGATTCACCAGAAGCAACTGTTCATGTAAACTTGAAAGTTTATACTGAAAAAACAGCCAAAGTGGAGGTTACAATCCCTCTTCCATATTTAGTATTACGTGCTGAAGAAACATCACCTGATCTATATGCAAGTGTTGATTTGGTAGTAGATAAATTAGAAAGACAAATTCGTAAATTTAAAACAAAAATTAATCGTAAGTCACGTGAAACTGGCTTAAACACAGCTAAAGCAGCAATTTTCTTGAATAGTGAGGAGTCATCAGAAGAATCAGCTCCAGAATTGGACATTGTTCGTACGAAACGACTTTCATTAAAGCCAATGGATAGTGAAGAAGCTGTTCTACAAATGAACATGTTAGGACACAATTTCTTTATTTTTGAAGATTCAGAAACAAATGGTACAAGCATTGTTTATCGTCGTAAAGATGGTAAATATGGCTTGATTGAAACAGATTAAGCAAAAAAATTAAAAATAGTTACTATTTCTAGTAATAAGCTGGGTGAAAACAAAGTGTTTTCCCCAGCTATTTTCTTCTTATTTAGGCAGGTTTACATAGAAAAAATGAGAATGTATAGTTAATTTGATAGAAATTATTTCCTTTCTGCTTGAGTAATGGTAGAATAAATAGGATGATTATGCATTCTTGTGCAAAAAATAAATAGGAACAACTGAAAGGAACACTTAAACAGATGGCAAATTTTTTAAAAAAGATGATTGAAAACGATAAAAAAGAATTGAAACGTTTAGATGGTATAGCAAACAAAATTGAAAGCTATGCTTCTGACATGGGGAAATTAAGTGATGATGAACTTCGTGGTAAAACAGATGAATTTAAAGCTCGTTACCAAAAAGGTGAGACTTTAGATCAACTTTTACCAGAAGCTTTTGCGGTCGTTCGTGAAGCAGCTAAAAGAGTCTTAGGACTATATCCTTACCACGTTCAGTTAATGGGAGGTATCGTTTTACATGATGGTAGTATTCCAGAGATGAGAACGGGTGAAGGGAAAACCTTGACAGCTACGATGCCAGTATACCTAAACGCTCTTTCAGGTGAAGGCGTACACGTTGTAACTGTTAATGAATACTTGGCAACACGTGACTCTAACGAGATGGGTGAATTATACGATTTCTTAGGTTTAACTGTTGGATTAAATATCAACTCAAAATCTTCAGAAGAAAAACGTGCAGCGTACAATTGTGATATCACATACAGTACAAACAACGAACTAGGATTTGACTATCTTCGTGACAATATGGTTGTTTACCGCAATCAAATGGTTCAACGACCATTAAACTATGCAATTGTGGATGAAGTTGACTCAATCTTAATTGATGAAGCTCGTACACCATTGATTATTTCTGGACAAGCAGAAAAATCTACTGCTTTGTATACTCGTACTGATAATTTTATCAAACGTTTAACTGCAGAAGTAGATTACAAAATTGATATCCAGTCTAAAACAATTAGCTTAACTGAAGCTGGTATTGAAAAAGCTGAAGAAACATTTGGGTTAGAAAATCTATACGATATTGAAAATACAGCGTTAACACATCATATGGACCAAGCATTACGTGCTAATTACATTATGATTCGTGATATTGATTACGTAGTTCAAGAAGGAAAAGTGTTGATTGTTGACCAATTTACAGGTCGTATTATGGATGGTCGTCGTTATTCGGATGGATTGCACCAAGCAATTGAAGCAAAAGAAGGTGTTGAAATTGAAGACGAAACTAAAACAATGGCTACCATTACGTTCCAGAACTATTTCCGTATGTACAAAAAATTATCTGGGATGACTGGTACTGCTAAAACAGAAGAAGAAGAATTCCGTGAAATTTATAATATGCAGGTTTTCCAAATTCCTACAAACCGTCCGATTGTCCGTGATGACAGAGCCGATTTACTTTATCCAACTCTACAAAGTAAGTTTAAAGCTGTTGTACAAGATATTAAAGAACGTTACCATAATGGACAACCTATTCTTGTTGGTACAGTAGCTGTTGAAACCTCTGAACTATTATCAGAGATGTTAAATAAAGAAAAAGTACCTCACGAAGTACTGAATGCTAAGAACCACTTTAAAGAAGCTGAAATTATTATGAATGCTGGTCAAAAAGGTGCGGTAACAATAGCAACCAATATGGCTGGTCGTGGTACAGATATCAAACTTGGTTTAGGCGTTGTAGAATTAGGTGGTTTAGCTGTTATCGGTACTGAACGTCATGAATCTCGTCGTATTGATAATCAGTTACGTGGTCGTGCTGGACGCCAAGGTGATCCAGGAGTTTCTCAGTTTTATCTTTCATTAGAAGATGATCTAATGAAACGTTTTGGTTCCGAACGTATTAAAACATTTTTAGACCGCATGAACATTGAAGAATCTGATGCAGTTATTCAAAGTAAGATGTTTAGTAAACAAGTTGAGTCTGCTCAAAAGCGTGTCGAAGGTAATAACTACGATACACGTAAAAATGTTTTGCAATATGATGATGTAATGCGTGAACAACGTGAAGTCATCTATGCGCAACGTCAAGAAGTAATTATGGAAGAAACAACTTTGACAGAAACGCTAATGAATATGGTAAAAAGAACAATTGCTAGAGTGGTTGAAAGCCATACACAACTTGAAAAAGATAACTGGAACTTTGAAGGAATTGTCGATTTCGCTGCATCTGCATTAGTTCATGAAGATTCTATCTCGGTAAAAGATTTAGAAAATAAATCTCCAGAAGAAATTAAAGAATTATTAATGAAACGTGCTGAAGAAGTATTTGCTACAAAATCAGAACATTTAAATGGTCCAGAACAAATGTTAGAATTCCAAAAAGTGGTTATCTTACGTGTGGTGGATACAAAATGGACAGACCATATCGATGCGATGGATCAGTTACGTCAATCTGTTGGGCTACGTGCTTATGGTCAAAATAATCCATTAGTAGAATACCAAACGGAAGGATACTCTATGTTTGAAGACATGGTGGGTGCCATTGAATATGAAGTAACACGTCTGTTTATGAAGTCAGAAATTAGACAAAATGTTCAACGTGAACAAGTAGTACAAGGTGAAGCGAATCATCCAGAAGAGGGTGAACAAGCTCAAAGCAATACGAGTGCAAAAAGAAAACCAGTTCATGTAGAAAAAGTTGGTAGAAATGATCCATGTCCATGTGGTAGCGGTAAAAAATATAAGAATTGTCATGGCAAAAATGCCTAATTAAGCTTTTGAAAAGGTGGGGCGTCTGCTCTACCTTTTCATTTGTCATTGTAAGTAAAATTCGTTAGTATGTTTGTTGTAAAGATTGTTTGTGAATCAATTCTATATAACAGATAATATGGATGAAAGGACGAGAATTCTATGGAAAATGCGGAAATCCGAAATATATTGGATGAAATGAATCAATCAATTACTAGCTTTAGGGGGTCTCTTTGACTTAGATCAATTGGAAGAAGCAATTGCAGAAGCGGAAAGCAGAATGTCAGAGCCTGGATTTTGGGATAATTCAGAAAAAGCACAAGCGCTAATTAATGAAACGAATGTTTTTAAAGAAAAATACCAGCAGTTTCATGAATTGGCTGATGAATTAGAAGAATTAGAAATCATGAATGAGTTACAACAAGAAGAGTTTGACTCGGATATTCAAAAAGAATTAGAAGAGCAATTACTGATTTTGAAAGATAAATTAAGCATATATGAGTTATCTTTATTATTAAATGATCCTTATGATAAGAACAATGCAATTATCGAGTTACATCCTGGGGCTGGTGGAACGGAATCTCAAGATTGGGGAAGTATGCTTCTTCGAATGTATATTCGTTGGGCTGAAAATCATGGCTTTAAAGTTGAAACGTTGGATTATCAGTCTGGAGATGAAGCTGGGATTAAAAGTGTTACTTTATTGATTTCAGGCTACAATGCTTATGGCTATTTAAAATCTGAAAAAGGAGTTCATCGTTTAGTGCGTATCTCTCCATTTGATTCTGCGAAGCGTCGTCATACTTCTTTTTGTTCAGTAGATGTTATGCCGGAATTGGATGAAACAATTGAAGTTGAAATTAATTCTGATGATTTAAAAATAGATACATATCGTGCTAGTGGAGCTGGTGGTCAGCATATCAATAAAACAGAATCTGCTGTTCGGATTACTCATCTTCCTACAGGCACGGTTGTTGCTAGTCAAGCGCAACGCTCACAGTTAAAAAATAGAGAACAAGCCATGGGAATGTTGAAGGCTAAGCTTTATCAATTAGAAATGGAAAAGAAAGCACAAGAAGCAGCTAGCTTACGTGGCGATCAGATGGAAATTGGTTGGGGTTCTCAAATTCGTTCGTATGTATTTCACCCCTATTCAATGGTTAAAGATCACAGAACAAATTATGAAACTGGAAATGTGCAAGCCGTGATGGATGGAGATTTGGATGGATTCATTGATTCGTATTTAAAAATGCAGTTAAAGTAACAGCTTCATGTAAATGAAATAAAACTGTAAACTGTTGAAAGAACGTTGAAACAAATTCATGTTATAATAAGCAATATTCGAGAAATACAGAGATGGAGAGAAACCTCATGATTGAAATGAAAGATGTAATGAAAAAGTATTCCAATGGAACAACCGCCATTAGAAATATTTCAATAGAAATCAACCAAGGTGAGTTCGTATATGTTGTAGGACCATCAGGTGCTGGTAAATCTACTTTTATTAAACTAATGTACAGAGAAGAAAAAGCGAGTAAGGGACGTCTGAAAGTTGCTGGACATGATTTAATTAAAATTAAAAACAGCGAAGTTCCTTATTTAAGAAGAGAAATCGGCATCGTTTTCCAAGATTACAAATTATTGACCAAAAAAACGGTTTATGAAAATGTTGCTTATGCAATGCAAGTTATTGGGAAAAAGCCAAGGGAAATAAAGAAACGTGTGATGGAAGTTCTTGATCTTGTTGGTTTAAAACATAAAGTTCGTGTTTTTCCAAGTGAATTATCTGGTGGAGAACAACAGCGTGTATCCATTGCTCGTGCAATCGTAAATACTCCGAAAGTTTTAATTGCAGATGAACCGACTGGAAACCTTGATCCAGAAAATTCTTGGGAAATTATGAAGTTATTGGATCGGATCAATGCGCAAGGAACAACTGTGGTAATGGCTACACATAATAGCACAATCGTAAATACGATCCGTCATCGTGTAATCGCTATTGAAAATGGACGAATTATTCGAGATCAAGCGGAAGGGGAATATGGCTACGATGATTAGACACATTCTAGAAAGTATAAAAAGTTTAAAACGTAATGGTTGGATGACACTTGCATCTGCTAGTGCAGTAACGATCACTTTAGTATTAGTTGGAATTTTCATGGCCGTTATCTTTAATGCAACAAAAATTGCCAAGGACGTTGAAAAAAACGTCACAGTTTCAGTTTTTGTTGATATTGGTAGCACTCAAGAAGAGTTGCAAACGTTAGAAAATGAATTAAATAAAATTCCTAAGGTTAAAACAATCTCTTACTCAAATCGGGATCAACAATTGGCTAAAATTCAAAAACAAATGGGTGATGCTTGGAACTTATTTGAAGGTGACAGTAATCCTTTGTATGATGTATTTTATGTTAGTGCAGATCAACCGTCAGATACAAAAGAAATTGCAGCTAAAGCTTCTAAACTGCCAACAGTCTTTAAAGCGGATTATGGCGGAGTTTCTTCTGATAAAATTTTCAAAATTGCAGGAACTATTCAAACATGGGGCGTTGGCGCTGCATTATTGTTAGTTTTTGTAGCAATTTTTCTAATTTCTAACACAATCAGAATTACAATTATCTCTCGTCAAAGAGAAATTCAAATTATGCGTTTAGTAGGTGCAAAAAATTCCTTTATTCGCTGGCCGTTCTTTTTAGAAGGGGCATGGATTGGATTAATTGGCGCGATTATTCCAATAGTTCTTTTTACTTTTGGCTATCAAAAAGCGTATACTTCGTTTAACCCAGAATTATTAAGATCCAACTATTCAATGTTGAAGCCAGATGAGTTTATCTGGAAAATGGATGTATTAATGATTACAGTTGGAATGGTGATTGGTTCGTTGGGATCTGTTATCTCAATGCGTCGTTTCTTAAAAATATAATTCAAATGAAAGCAGACAATTTGTCTGCTTTTTCTTTACTTATACGGACAAATTCGATATTCTTTAAACATGGAGTGGAAAGAATTGAGGTGGGGGTATGCAATTTTTGATGGATAATTTGTTTTTTATTATTGTGATTGCGAATATTCTTTTATCATTGATTATTATTTTTAGAGAGAGAAAACAGACAGCACAGACATGGTCATGGCTATTAGTTTTGATGTTTATTCCTGTGTTAGGATTTATTCTATACATATTTTTTGGTCGAGGAATTTCAAAAGACAAGATTTTTGATTTGAAAATGCAAGCTAAAATAGGTATGAATGCCGAAATTGAAAGAGAACGAAATTCTTTATTAAGGGGACTATATCCTCATCCACCAACAGGGGAAGTTGAATCTAAACAACTAATCTACATGTTGACGATATTTGGTAGCTCATTATATACGACAAAGAATGAAATTAAGCTTTATATGGATGGAAGAGAAAAGTTTGATGGACTTATTGAAGACATTCGTGCTGCAAAAGACCATATCCATATGGAGTATTATATTTACCGTGGAGATACTTTAGGAATTGAGCTTCGGAATGAATTGATTGCTGCAGCTAAAAGGGGTGTCAGTATAAAGCTACTTTTGGATGCCTGGGGCTCAACGCAAGTTAACATGAAGTTTTTTGAAGACTTGAAAAAAGCAGGTGGAGAAGTCGCGTTCTTTTTCCCGCTATTTGTACCATATCTAAATCCACGAATCAACTATCGCAACCATCGTAAAATTGTAGTAATAGACGGCGCAGTTGGTTATACAGGTGGATTTAATGTTGGAGATGAGTATTTAGGCAACGTGAAGAAGTTTGGTTATTGGAGGGACAATCACTTAAGGATTCATGGTGAAGCCGTATATAGCTTACAGAATCGTTTTTTAATGGACTGGAACTCTCAACATACTGATGAATTAAGCTATGACGAAAAATATTTTCCTCCGATTAGAGCAACGGGTAACAAAGCGGTTCAAGTAGTGACGAGTGGCCCAGATTCCGAACATGAACAAATAAAAATGACCTATTTAAAAATGATTTCCATCGCCAAAAAAGAAATTTTAATTCAAACACCTTACTATATTCCTGATGAGTCCATTCATGAAGCGCTAAAACTTGCGTTACTTTCAGGAGTGAAGGTTAGAATTCAAATTCCCAATAAACCGGACCATATTTTAGTCTATTGGGCAACCTATTCTTTTGCTGCTGAGTTATTAGAGTATGGAGCGATTATTGAAACCTATGAAAAAGGATTTATGCATGCCAAAACAATGATTATTGACAGTGGAATTGTTTCTGTTGGTTCAGCTAATATAGATGTCCGATCATTTAGACTGGATTTTGAAGTGAATACGATTATTTACGATCAGGAATTCTCTAAACAAGTCAGAACAGCTTTTTATGAAGATGCTCAAGTTTCTGAACGATTAACAGAAGAAAAATATCTAAATAGAGGAATAATTATCAAGCTAAAAGAAGGCTTGGCTCGATTAATTTCTCCGTTGCTGTAATTTTTGCAGAAGATAAAGCGAATTTTTGGACTCGTTTTGTCTTTTTTTTGTTATTTTATTCCATATTTTGGAAAAAATAATCATTTCTGATTTTCATCTGAAATAGTTAATGTTAAAATGAATTGATTGAATTGAGTTGGAGGTTTAAAAAATAGATGAAGAAAAAAATGTTATTATTTATTAGTTTAGTTAGTGTGGTACTATTTTCAGGTTGTGCGAAATGGATTGATCGTGGAGAATCCATTACAGCGGTAGGATCATCTGCGCTTCAACCGCTTGTTGAAACAGCAAGTGAAGAATTTCAAAGCCAAAATCCAGGGCGATTTATTAATGTTCAAGGTGGCGGTAGCGGTACAGGATTAAGCCAAGTCCAATCTGGGGCTGTAGACATTGGAAATTCTGATTTATTTGCAGAAGAAAAATCAGGGATTGATGCCAGTAAATTAGTGGATCATAGAGTTGCTGTCGTAGGTATTACCCCTATAGTGAATAAAGGAATTGGGGTTTCAGATATTTCGATGGAAAATCTTCGTAAAATCTTTTTAGGGGAAATAACAAACTGGAAAGAATTAGGCGGAAATGACCTTAAAATTATTTTGCTTAATCGGGCTGCTGGAAGTGGAACGCGTGCTACTTTTGAAAAATGGGTGTTAGATGGTAAAACAGCAATTCAAGCGCAAGAACAAGATTCTAGTGGAATGGTTCGTTCGATTGTAGCAGATACTCCGGGAGCAATTAGCTATACTGCATTTTCTTATGTAACTAAAGATATAAACACGCTAAGCATTGATGGTGTTCAACCCACCGATAAGAACGTAACAACCAATAAATGGATTATTTGGTCCTATGAACATATGTATACGTTAGGCGAACCCAAGGATTTAACACGTGAATTTTTAGAATTCATGTTGTCAGATGAAGTTCAAAATAATATTATTGGTCAGTTAGGATATATCCCTGTTTCTAAAATGCAAGTAGAAAGAGATTGGCAAGGAAATTTAATTAAATAGGCATCTTTACACAAAATTTACAAACTTAACAAAACATTTACATGTTATTAAAAGCAAATTGTTTTTTTTGAAGTAGACTTAGATTTAGTGGTTAGAGCAGATTAGTTTTTTGTGAATAAACCATATAAAGTTTTTAGTTACTTACAACCTTTTTACTATATAGGGTGTTCTTATTTTGAGGAGGAGTTTTCTTGGAAGATGTACAGAAAGAGCTGTTAACAAAATCGAAGCGAGCAAAAATGGAACAAAGAGGAAAATTCATTAGTTTCATGTGTATTGCCCTGATTGTGTTAGTTGTTTTATCAATATTTTATTTTGTAGCAAGCAAAGGTTTGGCAACATTTTTCGTCAATAAAATTAATGTATTCGATTTTTTATTTGGTTCAACCTGGAATCCTAGTGAAATTGGTTCGAATGGCAAGCCCATGGTTGGTGCTTTGCCGATGATTGCAGGTTCATTTATCGTAACATTTTTGTCGGCTATTATTGCGACTCCTTTTGCGATTGGGGCAGCAGTATTTATGACAGAGATATCGCCTAAAAAAGGATCAAAAATTTTACAACCTGTCATTGAGCTTCTTGTTGGTATTCCGTCAGTTGTTTATGGATTTATTGGTTTAACAGTGATTGTGCCATTTATTCGTTCAATATTTGGAGGCACTGGTTTTGGGATTTTGGCAGGGACTTTTGTCCTATTTGTAATGATTTTGCCAACAGTTACTACGATGACAGTAGATGCTTTAAAATCAGTACCCCGCCATTACCGAGAAGCTTCCCTTGCTTTAGGTGCGACTCGTTGGCAAACAATCTATAAAGTTGTTTTAAGAGCAGCTGTTCCTGGGATTTTAACAGCAGTTGTTTTTGGGATGGCGCGAGCATTTGGAGAGGCTTTAGCCATTCAAATGGTTATCGGAAACGCAGCAATTATGCCTAATAGCTTAATTACGCCTGCGTCTACACTTACAAGTATCTTAACCATGGGAATTGGGAATACGATTATGGGAACTGTAGAAAATAATGTTTTATGGTCATTAGCACTCATTCTGCTGTTAATGTCATTATTCTTTAACATTGTTATTCGGATTATTGGTAGGAAAGGAGCCTTGAAATAATGAATGCAAAGAAAGTCGATAAAATTGCAACGGGTATCTTATATACGGTTGCAGGAATCATTGTGCTAATTTTAGCTTCTTTACTACTATACATCCTAGTAAGAGGGGTTCCTCATATTTCTTGGAAATTTTTAACTACTCCATCTAAAGCTTATCAAGCTGGTGGAGGAATAGGCATTCAATTGTTCAACTCTCTGTACCTGTTACTGATTACAATGTTGATTAGTTTTCCCATTTCATTAGGAGCGGGAATCTATCTTTCTGAATATGCAAAGAAAAATTGGGTAACAGATGTCATTCGCACGTCAATCGAGATTTTAAGCTCATTACCGTCAGTTGTTGTCGGGCTATTCGGATTTTTATTGTTTGTTATCCAAATGGGCTATGGATTCTCCATTATCTCAGGTGCCTTAGCGTTGACCTTTTTCAACTTACCATTATTGACTAGAAATGTAGAAGAATCATTGAAAGCCGTTCATTACACGCAACGTGAAGCAGGCTTATCACTTGGACTTTCTCGTTGGGAAACGGTGAAAAAAGTAGTAGTTCCGGAAGCTTTACCTGGAATTTTAACAGGGGTAATTTTAAGTTCTGGAAGAATTTTTGGTGAAGCAGCAGCCTTGATTTATACAGCCGGCCAAAGTGCACCAGCATTAGATTTTAGTAATTGGAATCCATTAAGTGTTTCAAGTCCAATCAGTATTTTCCGCCAAGCTGAAACATTAGCAGTTCACATTTGGAAAATCAATACGGAAGGAACAATGCCAGACGGTGCTGCAGTTTCTGCAGGGGCTTCTGCCGTTTTAATCTTAGTTGTTTTACTATTTAATTTCGGTGCTCGATTTATCGGGAACAGACTGTACAAAAGAATGACATCAGCCTAATGTTAGGGGAATCAGAATGGAAAAGTATAACTTTAATGAAACAAACATAATTAAAATGCCAGAACCAATTGCCCTTCACACCGAAGACTTACATGTGTGGTATGGAGAAAATGAAGCCATCAAGGGAGTTGATTTAGAATTTGAAAAAAATAAAATCACTGCTTTAATCGGACCTTCTGGATGTGGCAAATCAACCTACTTGCGTTCATTGAATCGAATGAATGATGGCATCGCTAATACAAAAATCACTGGGAAAATCATGTATAAAGGGGTCGACGTAAATACAAAAGAAGTTGATGTTTATGAGATGCGTAAACGTATAGGAATGGTTTTTCAAAGACCCAATCCATTTAGTAAATCAATTTATGAAAACATTACTTTTGCGTTGAAACAGCATGGCGAGAAAGATAAAAAGAAATTAGATGAAATCGTAGAAACTAGCTTGAAACAAGCCGCTTTGTGGGATCAAGTAAAAGATAACCTAGATAAAAGTGCCATTGCTTTGTCTGGCGGTCAGCAACAACGACTATGCATTGCTCGTGCGATTGCAATGAAACCAGACATTCTATTACTAGATGAGCCAGCAAGTGCTCTTGATCCAATTTCAACAGGGAAAGTAGAAGAAACATTAGTAAATTTAAAAGATGACTACTCAATCATTATAGTTACTCATAATATGCAGCAAGCCGCTCGTATTAGTGATTACACAGCATTCTTTTATCTTGGAAAAGTAATTGAATATGATGAGACAAGAAAAATCTTTACACGACCAAAAATTCAAGCGACAGAAGATTACGTTTCTGGGCATTTTGGTTAGGAGGAGTAAGATGACAAAAGAAATAATTGCATCCAAAGATTTACATCTGTATTATGGAAAAAAAGAAGCGCTAAAAGGAATTGATTTGTCTATCAATCAAGGAGAAATTACAGCAATGATTGGGCCATCAGGTTGTGGCAAGTCTACTTACTTACGTTCATTGAATCGGATGAATGACTTGATTCCTAATGTAACAATTACTGGAAGTGTTGTTTACAAGGGGAAAGATATCTATGGGCCAAAGACCGATACGGTGGATCTCCGCAAAGAAATTGGGATGGTTTTCCAGCAACCGAATCCGTTTCCTTTTTCGATTTATGAAAATGTAATCTATGGGTTAAGGCTTAAAGGCGAAAAAAACAAACAAGTATTAGATGAAGCGGTTGAAAAGAGTTTGAAAGCAGCTTCTGTTTGGGAAGATGTTAAAGACAAACTACACAAGAGTGCCTTATCTTTATCTGGCGGACAACAACAACGAGTTTGTATCGCTCGAGTTTTAGCTGTAGATCCACAAATTATTTTGTTAGATGAACCAACTAGTGCCTTAGACCCTATTTCAAGTGGTCAAATCGAAAGCATGCTTTTGACATTAAAGGAAAAATACACAATGATTATGGTGACACATAATATGTCTCAAGCATCAAGAATTTCTGATAAAACGGCTTTCTTTTTACAGGGAGAATTGATAGAATTTAATGATACGAAGAAAATATTCTTAAATCCAAAACAAAAACAGACAGAAGACTACATTTCTGGAAAATTCGGATAATTTTAATTAAAGGGAGGAAACCCAATGTTGCGCAGTCAGTTTGAAGAAGAACTATTAAATTTGCATAATCAATTTTACGAAATGGGTATGATGGTCAGCAGTGCTGTTCATAAGTCTGTTAGATCATATATTAATCATGATAAAAAACTAGCTCAAGAAGTAATTGATAGAGATGTTGAAATCAATAATATGGAAGTTAACTTAGAGAAAAAGAGTTTTGAAATGATTGCTTTACAACAACCAGTGACAACTGACTTACGGATGATTATCACGGTCATGAAAGCAAGTTCTGATTTAGAAAGAATGGCTGATCATGCTGTTTCAATTGGTAAATCAACGATTCGCTTAAAAGGTGAAACGAGAATTCCAGAAATAGAAAAAGAAATTTCAGACATGTCAGACTATGTTAAGAAAATGGTTGATAACGTGTTGATTGCCTATGTAAAAACAGATCAAAAAGATGCTAAAATGATTGCAAAGATGGACGATCGAGTGAATGATTACTTCAATAGTATTTACAAACACTCTGTTGCAAGTATGCAATCAGATCCTGAAACAGTTATTAGTGGAACGGATTATTTACATGTAGCTACTTATTTAGAGAGAATTGCTGATTATGTTACCAATATTTGTGAATGGATTGTTTACCTTGCAACTGGTAAGATTACAGAATTAAATTCCAACCAGGACGAGTAAGACGTTAGATAATTAGTGATAAGAAATATTAAAAGTAAAAAAGCTGAGGCCAACATGAAAGTTGCTTCAGTTTTTTTCTGAAGCCAGCAACTGTTTTTGCATTACAAACGGTTGAATATATTGTATTCTTTTTGTAAGTAAATCATGAGTAATAAGGCCGGTCCTAGAGAACTATGTAAAATTCATCCTTAAGTCCTATGACAAAGATAATGAAAAGAGGCATAATAAGCATATAAGGAAAACACCCTCGGGTGAAAAATTTGCTAAGGAGGCAATTTCCATGAAAGAAAGAGAAAGAGTATTAGACTTAGTTAAAAAAGGCATTCTGTCTTCAGAAGAAGCGTTAGTCTTATTAGAAAACATGGCAACTGAAAAAGATGAAAAGCAAATCGAAAAAGCTGCAAACCAAGTAGATGTAAGTGGCAAAAAAATTGATGCAACAGAAACTGATAAAGTGGCTGACTTGATTGATAAACTAGAAACAGATGAAGAAAAAATAGAACCTGAAGTTTCAGCAGATGAAGCCAAAGCAAGAGAAGCAGAAGATCGTGAACGTTTAGAAAAAATTCTTGATGATTTAGCCACTGAAGCAAATAGAGCATCTGTTGAATTAGATGAAATCAATGCTGAAATTGGCGGAATTAAAGAAGATATTAAAGAGACACAAGAAAAACTAATGGAATTAAATACAAAAGAAGAACTTGATGCTTTAACCGAAGATCAACTAGCGGAAAGAGCTTCTCTAGAAACAACAGTCAAAGAACTAGAAGATATTTTAGCAGATAAGAACCAAGAAAAAGTAGCTCTTGAAGCTGAATTGAAAAACATTCGTAAAGAGCAGTGGTCTGAAACAAAAGAAAAAGTTACCTCTAAATTTGATATTCCAGAAGACTGGAAAGAGCAAACAACAGAAACGCTTAATCAAGTTGGTGAAAAAATGAGTGAAGCTGGTTCCCAATTAGGTTCATTCCTTAAAAAGACGTTTAATTCACTTACTGATACAATGAACGATAATGTGGAGTGGAAAGATATTAACTTTAGAGTGCCAGGAATTGCAACCACTAAATTTGATTATGAATTTAACTACCTTGCTCCAAAAGCTAGTTTGATTGATGTGAAAGTAGCGAATGGTAATATCGTCTTTAAAACATGGGATCAACCAGATCTAAAAGTAGAAGGAAAAATAAAGTTATATGGAAAAATGGATGGAGATTCTCCATTAGAAGCATTTTTGGAAAGAAGCCAAATCGATGTAGATGATGAAGTGATTTCATTCCAAATTCCCAATAAACGTGTTAGAGCTGATTTAACTTTCTATCTACCTGAAAGAGTGTACGACCATGTATCCATTAAATTATTAAATGGAGATATAAATATGGAGTCGCTAAAAGCGAAAGATGTTTACACAAAATCGACAAACGGTGCGATATTATTCAGTAAAATTGATGCTACCATGCTTGAAATCGAAGGGGTTAACGGAGATATTAAAGTATTAAGTGGCGAAATTTTGGATACAATTATTGAAACGGTAAATGGTACAGTTACAATCGCTACAACACCGCAAAATATTGGCGTATCGTTAATCAATGGCGATGTAAGAATTACAGCAAAAGAAACAAATTTAAGAAAAATCGAAGCAAGTTCTGTAAATGGTAACATAAAAATTGCCGTTCCAGCAGAAGTTGGGCTAGAAACAACAGTAAAAACAAGTCTAGGTAGCATTAATAGTCGTCTATCTGATTGTGAAGTGATACGTGAAAAGAAAGAGCGGACCAATCAACTATTACAAGTTAGACGTGTGAATGAAGAAAATATGGCAAAAATTAGTGCCTCTGCAACAACAGGAAACATTTATTTAAAAGATACTGATAATTAAATGTGTGAGGAACTAAAAAATAGTTTTCAGAAAGGATGAAACGTCATCCTTTCTGAAATAATAATGATAATTAATAAGAGGTGAAAAATGATGAACAAGAGATTAACGAAATCCACTAATAACGTAGTTTTGACAGGTTCTTTAGCAGGTATTGCAGAATGGATAGGAATTGATCCTACCATTGTTCGAGTAATTTATGTTGCCCTTAGCTTTTTTTCAGCAGGGTTCCCAGGGATTTTCTTATATATTGTATTAGCAATCTTAATCCCATCTGGAAGACGCGGTGGAAACGGCTCTAGTAGCGGATATGGACATAACAATCCTTATAATGGAAATACGCGGAATGGTAATCCATATGCTAACAACGCTAAACAACGGAAACAGGCTGAAAAGATTGATGATGATGACTGGAGCGACTTTTAATGACGTATTTTCAACGTTTGCTTGTTAACACGTTAACTTTTGTTTCATTATCGGTTATTTTTCCCAATATGATCCATGTAAGAAATATTTGGATGGCTGTACTTGCAGCGTTTGTTTTATCTATTTTAAATATGTTGGTAAAACCAGTATTGACGCTTTTGTCTTTACCGCTGACATTACTAACATTTGGTTTGTTTAGTTTTATAGTAAATGCTGCCATTTTGCAAATGACTTCCTTCTTTGTGGGAGCAATGAATTTTGGGTTTTCCACTTTTTGGGCAGCAGTTTTGATGGCAATGATTATGTCATTTGTGAATACAATCGTTAGCGAACGTAATATAGATAAATATGTAGAGGATAAATGAGGTTGAGACAAACGTTGTTTAGGTTTGAGTAATTGGAGGGAAAAAGGAAGCATACGCTTTTGGTGTTGCTCGATTTTTGAGAAATTGCCGAAAAAACTGACTTTTGATCATCATTTATTAAATGACATAGTCCGAGACAAAACTAGTCTTTAGTTTTGTTTCGGACTTTTTTACTATAAAGCGTTTATTTAAAGTAAAAAAGGCGAGTTTTCTAATAAATAAAAGAGAACAATGATTGAATAGCTAGAAACTTCTTAGCTGAAATGATAAAATGAAACGAGTAGAGGAAAGGAATGAATAATCGATTTTATGGAAGAAGTTGTAAAAATTCATCAGCTCGTAAAAAAACTTTCTCTAGAAGTTGTTTCTGGAAATGAGGAAAGTTTAAATAGAGAAATTAAGACTGGCGATATTTCGCGGCCAGGTTTAGAATTGACAGGTTATTTTAATTATTATTCACATGACCGTTTGCAATTATTTGGTAGTAAAGAAATCACATTTGCAGATCGTATGATGCCGGAAGAACGTTTGATGGTTATGCGTCGCTTATGTGCAAAAGATACACCTGCTTTTATCATTTCTAGAGGGTTAAAGGTGCCGACGGAAATGATTCAAGCGGCGGAAGAAAAAGGCTTAGCTATTTTAAGATCGCCAATTTCTACTTCTCGATTATTAGGTGAACTTTCAAGTTATTTGGATGGGCGCTTAGCCGCAAGAACCAGTATTCATGGTGTTTTGGTTGATGTCTATGGATTAGGTGTTTTGATTCAAGGGGATAGTGGCATTGGTAAAAGTGAAACGGCTTTAGAATTAATCAAGCGAGGTCATCGATTGATTGCAGATGATCGAGTTGATGTTTATCAGCAAGATGAGTTGACCGTTATTGGTGAACCACCTAAAATTTTACAGCATTTAATTGAAATTCGAGGAATTGGTATCATTGATGTCATGAATTTATTTGGTGCCAGTGCAGTTCGTGGATTTATGCAAGTACAATTAGTCGTTTATTTAGAATCTTGGGAAAAAGATAAGAAGTATGATCGTCTAGGCTCGGATGATACGATGGTGGAAATTGCCAATGTTGCTGTTCCACAAATTAGAATACCTGTTAAAACAGGAAGAAACGTAGCGATTATTATTGAAGTTGCTGCAATGAATTTTAGAGCGAAAACAATGGGGTATGATGCAACGAAAGCCTTTGAAGAGCGTTTAACAAAATTAATCGAAGAGAATTCGGATAACTAAAGGGGGAAGCTTAATGTTAGGTCAAGTAAATCCTGTAGCCTTCAACCTTTTTGGTATTTCTGTTTACTGGTACGCAGTTATTATTGTCTCTGGAATCGTTTTAGCTGTTTGGTTGAGTAGTAAAGAAGCAGTGAAGGTAGGAATGAAAGAAGACGATGTGATCGACTTCATGTTATGGGGATTGCCCAGTGCGATTGTTGGTGCGCGTCTTTATTATGTTATTTTCGAGTGGAGAGACTACGCAAGTAACCCAATCGACATTCTTTTTACACGGAATGGCGGTTTAGCTATTTATGGTGGCTTAATCGGTGGCGGTATTGCGCTACTATTGTTTAGTAGAAGTAGATTCATTTCACCGTGGACGTTTTTAGATGTCGCGGCTCCGAGTGTGATATTAGCTCAAGGAATTGGCCGTTGGGGCAATTTTATGAATCATGAAGCCTTTGGTCCTGAAACAACGCGTAGCTTCTTAGAAAGCATACATTTACCGAAATTTATTATTGATAATATGAACATTGATGGAGCCTATCGTCAGCCAACTTTTTTATATGAATCAGTTTGGAATGTACTTGGGTTTATGGTTTTGATTCTTTTAAGAAAAAAGAAAAATTTCTTGAAAGAAGGGGAAGTTTTTCTTGGTTACATCGTTTGGTATTCGTTTGGACGTTTCTTCATCGAAGGAATGCGGACAGATAGTTTGTATGTTTTTGGCATAATTAGAGTGTCTCAATTGCTTTCTCTATTGTTATTCTTTGGAGGAATTATTCTTATTGTAATTAGAAGAAAGAACCCAGCATTGAAATTTTATAGTAGGGAAAAACATTTGTCGGAGTCAAAAAAGTAAAGAGTATGAAAAAGTGTGTAGCAATTTTGTTATGTCGTGACTTCAATTCATCTCTTAGTTTTTATTTTGGAAGGAGATACTTATTAAAATGAAACAAAAAGTTGCTGTTTTAGGTCCTGGTTCTTGGGGCACAGCGTTAGCACAAGTATTAGCTGAAAATGGGCATGAGGTTCGAATTTGGGGAAATAACGCTGAGCAAATTAATGAAATAAATGAGCATCATACCAATAGACACTATTTGCCAGAGATTGTTATTCCAGCATCTATTCAAGGGAAAACAACTATGGAAGAGTGTATTGAAGAGGCAGATGCGGTATTGTTCGTCGTTCCAACGAAAGCGGTTCGTGCTGTGGCAAAAGAATTTTCAGAAAAATGTAAAAATCGTCCTTTAATTATCCATGCTAGTAAAGGATTGGAGCAAGTTTCGCACAAACGTATTTCTGAAGTGTTGATGGAAGAAATTCCCATTGAGAAACGTGCGGGTGTAGTTGTCTTGTCTGGTCCTAGCCATGCAGAGGAAGTTGCCGTTCATGATATTACAACAATCACAGCTGCAAGTGAAATTCTGGATGAAGCAATATATGTTCAAAAACTGTTTATGAATGATTATTTTCGAATCTATACAAATGATGATGTGATTGGTGTTGAAACTGGTGCAGCATTAAAAAATATTATTGCTTTAGGCGCTGGAGCGATTCAAGGACTTGGGTTTGGTGATAATGCTAAAGCAGCGATTATGACTCGAGGTTTAGCAGAGATTAGTCGCTTAGGGGTAGCAATGGGAGCGAATCCCTTAACCTTTATTGGACTAAGTGGTGTAGGGGATTTGATTGTTACTTGTACAAGCGTTCATTCACGAAATTGGCGAGCTGGAAATTTGCTAGGAAAAGGGCATAGTTTAGACGAAGTTCTTGAAAATATGGGAATGATTGTAGAAGGTGTTTCGACTACAAAAGCCGCGTATGAACTTTCACAACAATTAAATGTGGAAATGCCTATCACAGAAACAATTTATAAGGTTCTTTATGAAGGCGAAGATGTTAATCAAGCAGCAAAAGACATTATGTTGCGTGATGGTAAAACAGAAAATGAGTTTTTAATATAGATATTTTTAGGGAGGAATTAGAAAAATGAAAGTAAAAAAAGCAGTCATTCCAGCGGCAGGTTTAGGGACTAGGTTCTTGCCAGCAACAAAAGCGATGGCAAAGGAAATGTTACCAATAGTTGATAAGCCAACCATTCAGTTTATTGTAGAAGAAGCCTTGGCTTCAGGAATCGAAGATATTTTGATTGTTACTGGGAAAGCTAAACGACCAATTGAAGACCATTTTGATGCCAATTTTGAATTAGAAAGTAATTTGAAAGAAAAACATAAAACAGAACTACTAAAATTAGTAGAAGAAACGACAGATGTTAACCTTCATTTTATTCGTCAATCACATCCTAAAGGACTTGGCCATGCGGTTTTACAAGCAAAAGCATTTGTTGGGAATGAACCGTTCGTTGTTATGCTTGGTGATGATATTATGAATGATGAAGTTCCTTTGTCTAAGCAACTGATGAATGATTATGAAAATACGCATGCTTCAACGATTGCTGTGATGAAAGTTCCACATGAAGAAACGTCTAAATACGGTATTATCAATCCAGAAGTAGAAATTTCAAAAGGCCTGTATAATGTTAAGAATTTTGTAGAAAAACCCAGTCCAGAAGAGGCTCCAAGTGATTTAGCGATTATTGGTCGTTATTTACTAACACCTGAAATTTTCCATGTACTAGAAAACCAAAAACCAGGTGCGGGTAATGAAATTCAACTAACAGATGCAATTGATACTTTAAACAAAACGCAACGTGTATTTGCTCGTGAGTTTAAGGGGAAACGATATGATGTAGGGGACAAATTTGGTTTTATGAAAACAAGTATTGAATACGGCCTAACTCATCCTGAAGTAAAAGACAATTTGCGTCAATATATCATTGACCTTGGCGCAGAATTATCTAAAGAAGATAAAGCAACTAAAAAATAACGTTTTTTAGATAATACTAAAATTTTTTTGTTGTCAAATTGTGAGGTTGAAACCATCCCGTTTCAACCTCTTTCCGCTATGATTTCTGCCGGGAGGCTTAATGTGGAGAGTCAATAAATATACTGGTATAATGAAGCTATAAAAAATTTATGATTTGTTAAAAAAAGATCTTGGTGTTATGCTACAATCATGAATAATTATGTTGGAGGAGGTATGATTATGACAGGTGGAGAACTAGCTGCAATTATAGCAGCAGTTGCTTTTGCTGTGCTGGTTGCTTTTTTAGCAATGGTATTGTCAAAAGTTTCTAAGACAATAGACAAAGTATCTCAATCAGTTGATGAAGCAAATACGACGATTGAGGTTATAACGAGAGATGTAGATATTCTATCGAGACAAGTAGAAGGTCTACTAGTGAAAAGCAATGAGCTTTTAACAGATGTAACGAAAAAAGTGGCGACAATTGATCCTCTATTTACTGCAGTCGCTGATTTAAGTGAAAGTGTTTCTGAATTGAATAGTTCTAGTAAAAATCTAATAAACAAAGTTGGTACAGTAGGTAAAACAACGGCAAAAGCTGGTGTCGTAGGAAAAGTTGGCGGAGCTGCTTTTAGAGCGTTTAAACCTAAAAAAGAGACAAAGACATCAAACAATCAATAAAATAGAACGGAGGAAATAATTTATGGCTAAAAAAGGTGGATTTTTTCTAGGAGCAATAATTGGAGGAAGCGCAGCAGCAATAGCAGCACTTCTATTAGCACCAAAATCAGGTAAAGAATTACGTGAAGATTTAGCAAATCAAGCAGACGACTTAAGAGAAAAAGCGTATGATTATACGGACTATGCGGTGCAAAAAGGAGCGGAATTATCTTCGATTGCAAAAGAAAAAGCTGAAACTCTAGGAGATCAAGCAAAAGAGTCATTAGATAAAGCACAAGATGCTTCAGGAGATGTTTTAAACACATTGAAAAAGCAAACAGAGGATTTATCTGAAATATTCAAGAAAACTGCGTCAGATGTAACAAACCAATTTGATGATTTAGAAGAAGATTTATCAGATGATATTTACATTGATGCGAATGAAACAGCAAAGAAAGCAAAAGAAACTGTTTCAGAAGGAATAAGTGAAGCAAAAGAAGTAGTAGAGCAGGAGCCTGTAAAAGAAGTTCCTCGCGAAAAGAAAAAACTAGTAAAAATTTCTAAAGAAGTAAAGAAAGATAATTCAGAAGAAGAAAAATAGTAGTTTGGCAAAAAAACAGACATGAAACAATTTAAGCCCCTAGAGTTTACGATCTTTTGGGTGTCTTACAAAAATTGTTTTGTCTGTTTTTTTTATCAGTTAATAATTGTTAATTCTTTGGTAGTTTTTGTAAAAGTTTCGCAACCGTTTTTAGTGACATGGACACAGTCTTCAATACGAACGCCAACTTTTCCTGGGATATAAATTCCAGGTTCTACAGAGAAACACATGCCTTCCTCAATAACCAAATCGTTTCCAGTAACAAGAGAAGGATACTCATGGACGGTTGTACCAATTCCGTGGCCTAAGCGATGATTAAAGAATTCCCCATAACCATAACTACTGATAGTATTTCTAGCAATGTCATCTAATTCCCCAGTTGTTATACCAGGTTTCGCGGCATCTAATGCTTTTAGTTGAGCTTCAAGAACAATATTGTAGATGTCTTTTTGGAAATCTGTAGGTTCTTTAAAACTAACGGTTCTGGTGACATCGCTACAGTAACCATTCCAAACAACACCTAGGTCAAAAAGAACCAAATCTTTTGGAATAATTGGTGTATTTCCTGGCGTACCATGAGGGCTAGCTGCATTTTTTCCTGTTAAAACTAATGTGTCAAAACTCATTGCACGAACACCTTGACGTTTTAGCTTATATTCAATCTCTGCAATAATTTCTTGTTCTGTAATTCGTTCACGAATCGCTTTTATCCCTATCTCCAATGCCACATCAGCCCAGTGACCAGCTTCAATTAATTTATCAATTTCGGTTTCGGTTTTAATCAATTGTAACTTTTCAATTAGAGGAGTTACGCTTGTTGAGAAATCCGTGGAAGGAAAATGGGTTTTCAAAATCTCAAAACGCGCTAGAGACAGAGCCTCTTTTTCTAACGCAATAGCATGAGAGGCACTATTTTTATTAATTAATTCAGAAATTTTAATCCATGGGTCTTCACTGTCTAAATAACCATAAACAGGGAATTTCCACGAACTACTTTCAGCACTCTCTACCTCAAGAGCAGGTGTAAAAAGAAACGGATCATTTTCTAAAGGAACAAAAAGAGCAAGGACACGTTCATGAGGATTGCTTTTATAGCCAGAAAAATAGGCAATGTGTCCAGGATCACTAATGTAAGTTAGATCAATTTTATTATGTGCCATCCATTGTTTTAATTCATTCAACTTTTCTTGATTCATAAATATCCTTCTTTCGTTGTTGAAAATTTTAATTAGGTATTCCCTCTATACATAATAACATGAAAGTAAATAAAACGCTTTTTGAAATAAAAAGTAAATTTTCATGAAAATAAGATAAAACGGTTGCACAAATAAAAAAATTCTGCTATTCTTATTGGGAAATGTAAATAGCGTTTTCTGAAAATGGAAACAAATAATAGTTTTAGGAGAAAGAACATGGAAAAACAAACAATTACAATTTATGATGTTGCTCGTGAAGCAAATGTATCAATGGCGACTGTCTCTCGTGTAGTCAATGGAAACCCGAATGTAAAACCTGCAACTCGTAAGAAGGTATTGGAAGTTATTGATCGTTTAGATTATCGTCCTAACGCTGTTGCTCGTGGTTTAGCTAGTAAGAAAACAACAACAGTAGGTGTGATTATTCCAGACGTAAGCAATATTTTCTTTGCTTCATTGGCTCGTGGCATTGATGATGTAGCGACAATGTATAAATATAATATCATTTTGGCGAATTCTGATGGGAATGACCAAAAAGAAGTGAACGTCTTAAATAATCTTTTGGCCAAACAAGTAGATGGAATCATTTTTATGGGACATCATATTACAGATGAAATTCGTGGTGAGTTTTCTCGTTCAAAAACGCCAGTTGTATTGGCTGGCTCTATTGATCCTGACGAACAAGTGGGTAGTGTTAACATTGATTATATTGGTGCTACTAAAGATGCAACGAATTTATTAGCTAAAAATGGAAACAAAAAAATTGCCTTTGTAAGTGGTGCACTAATTGATCCAATCAATGGACAAAACCGTATTAAAGGTTATAAAGAAGCCCTAATTGAAAATGGATTAACTTATAATGAGGGGTTGATTTTTGAATCTGAGTACAAATTTAAAGATGGTGAAAAACTAGCTGAGCGAATCCGTCATAGTGGTGCGACAGCTGCTTATGTAACAGATGATGAATTAGCTATTGGGATTTTGGATGGCATGCTAGATGCTGGAATCAAAGTACCAGAAGAGTTTGAGATTATTACTAGTAATAATTCATTATTAACAGATGTGGCTCGTCCTAGACTTTCTAGTGTGACACAACCGTTATATGATATCGGTGCTGTTGCTATGCGTTTGTTAACTAAATTAATGAACAAAGAGGAAATTGAAGATAAGACAGTAATCTTACCTTATGGGATGGATGAAAAAGGATCTACAAAAAAATAAATAAGAAAGGAAACTAAGTCAAAAATTCCGATTTAGTTTCTTTTTTTATAAATAAAGAGAGTGGGACAATAGTCAGAAATACATCTGATTGTTGCCTCACTTTTTTGATTTCTAAAAAAAGAGAATGTTCCGTTCAAAAAACAAGAGGGATCAACTATCAACGAAGAGGCAGCTAGCCGGAAGCAACTCGGCAAGAAACGAGCCGATTTCATTCCTAACTGGCGTCAAACGA
>NZ_MIEK01000031.1 GCF_001742285.1 Enterococcus rivorum
ATCGCCCTGTCTCTTTCAAACGATACAGTAGAAGAAAAGACAAAGGTGGCTTTGTACGAGATTTCAAAGTGTATGAATGTGAAGATTGCCGGGAATGCCCTGTTCGTAGCCAATGTACCAGAGCTACGAGTGGAAAGAATCGGCAGATTCTCGTGAACAATTCATGGCGTTATTTTAAAGCAGAATGTAAGAAGAAGCTTTTGGATGAGGTTACAGGAACGATTTATCGGAGACAAAAAATCGAAGTTGAACCTGTGTTCGGGTATCTAAAGGCTCATTTGGCGTTGGCTTAGCGCTTATGGCACTAAATTTAAGAAAATTAGGAAAACATATGGAGCGAAAAGCTCTTTCAAAAGAAAAAACAGAGACGATTTTGATAATAATAGTCAAAATCGTCTCTGTTTTCTATAAATAGTAGTTTATTGTCCCACTCTCCTTTTTTATTTTATAGTATTTTTTTGAGCAGAGGACCTGTGAAATATAAAGCAGCATTTAAAAAACACATTCTAGTTAACATAATATACATTATACAAAGTAGTTCTAAAAGCATTTAAAATTAAGCTAACTGAGATCATGGATTATCAATCGCATGTTGTCTTGGTTCTAGTTTCTAATGTAATCAACTGCTCTTTGGTTGTTCTTTTATTTGATAAATGTGGTAGCTGATTTATCGAAAAATAATCCATATTAGAAGTCTCATTGTTTTTTGCAAACGAACCTTCCATTACTGAACATTCAAAAACAAGTTTGTAGTATTGAAAAAGCTGAGGAGCATCCTTTTGCAAATTTGTATCAAAAATTGCTATTAACTCTGCTGAGGAAACCGATAAACCAGTTTCTTCTAATACTTCTTTGACGATGTTTTCTTTAGGTGTCAGCCCAATTTCTGCAAAACCACCTGGTAAAGACCATTCTTTAGTTTTTAAATCTTCTACTAATAATATTTTGTTATTCTTTTTTATAAAGGCGCGAACATCTATTTTGGGTGTAGGATAGCCTTCTCCAATATCAAACAATTTTCTAATTGGCTCAATTGGTTCTTTCCCCACTTTACTAATTAAATCCAGAGAAACCGCTTTAATTTCATCATACCGTTCTTTATCAAATACGTCCTTCTCATATAGGAGACCCGTTTCAGCTATTGCCAATAGTCTTCTGAAATTTTCTAAGTACGAAAAATCTGATACCATCTCTTTTGCACTCCCATCTATTTTTATATATAAGCAATAAACACACTTAAAACATTCCTTAGTTGATCTATTTCTGGACAAAATCAGCAGACTTCTGAAATGTATGTCAGATTATTTTTTTACTTATACTTATCTTTGTCCTTCTTCGTTTCACTTCTTGATACATTCTCAAGCTAATTCAATATTTTATTTGATTGGACTAACTAAATTTTCTTAGTAGTTTAATTACAAGTCGAACGATTGTATTAGATATTTCTTCTTGTAAATCTTCTCCTGTATAAGCTGCTTGCTCATCAGCATTATCGCATATTCCTCTTATTCCTATAAACCGAATATCATTTAGATAGCAACACTGTGCAATTGCTGCTGATTCCATATCCACTGCGCAAATGTCGAAGTCTTTATAAAGTCTTTCTTTTTGTTCTTTATCGGCAACAAACCCCTCTCCTGTTCCGAATATCCCTTGTTTAATTAAAGGGTCAATCTCCAACAACAATTCTAGTACTTTATTGTCACAGTCGTAATATAGCTTATTTGGAAATGTGTTCTCTGATTGCTTTCTCCGAACATCATAATGACAATACTTAGAACCGATATAAATATCAAAAATCTGACTATTTGGCTCAATTCCCCCTGAAACACCAACGTTGAATACTATATCAAGTTCATATTGACTTATTAGTTGTTGTGTATAAACGGTTGCATTGACTTTCCCTCTGCCAGTACAAACAAGAATTAAAGTATGCTGTTGATAATGACAAGTATAAATAGTATTTTTATTTCTAATTTCATATTTATCTATTGAAAAAGATTCAAGAAAGGGATTTAATTCATTATCCATCGCTGCAACTAAACCAATTATCATGTTTGTTCCCCTTTCTTATCATTATCTATTTCAAATAAAATAAATTAGTTTACATAATTTTTTTATGGTAACCTTATGTTGAAATTATTAGCACTTACTTGCTTGAAAAACTAAAAATCAAGATAATCTTTAAATTAGCTCTTTGCTCTCAATTTTTTTATTCCAAAAGCAACAATAACGAAACCAACGATGAAGTTCATTGCTTGTATTGCGCTGCTACTTAAAAAATGAGAGGTAAGTGTTCCAAAAAAACTAATCAGCGATAAAAAGAATAACGTTGCTAAAATACAACCGAAAGAAAAGATAGTCACTTCTTTTTTGTCCCAGTCATTTTCTGCACATTCAACACCGAAAAAACTACTCCAAAATAGAATTGTTAGCGGATTAGAAATAGTTAATAGAAATCCCCGCATGAAAAAATTCACTTGCTCTTTTTCAATTACTTGGATAGTTTTGAATGAATTATAAATAGTCATACAGCCAAAAATAATCAATATAGCACTTGCTAATTTGGTAAATACATTTTTTAAAGTAGCATTTTCTAGTATCTTCCCTATTCCAAACAAAGATAAAATGATAAATAGACTATCAGCTAAAGTCACTGCTAATGCTATTTGAAGACCTTTTTCCATGCCGTACGTATTGGATATTTGAAATGTGTATAAGCAAACGGGACCAATCGCTAATTGAAGAATCATCCCGTATCTAAAGCCTTTAAAAAGTAGCATGTATCTTTTCCCCCAGTTAAACTTATGTGTTATTTTTAATTATAAACTAGTAGCTAACCTTTGTGAATATTTTTTAATATACGAATAGTCTCATCTAAAAGTAAAAGATGGATAGAACAAAACCAAAAAGAGGATGAGCAAAACTGAAAATCAGTTTTGTTCATCCTCTTAAATCCGAATAAACGGTGATCAAAAGTCTAGGTTTTCAGAAATTTCTCGCCCAAAAACGACGTTTGTCTCAACTTCTTTTGTCAGGTACTCTTATTTCTTTTTTCGAAGCCAGTATACAAAAGCTCCAATTGCAACCAGAATACCTCCGATTAGTAAATAAATTGAATTTACTTGCTCACCTGTGTTAGGAAGCTTCTTGCTATTAGGCTCATCAGTACTCGCTTGACTTGATTGACCATTAGGGAATGAACCCATACTGGAGCTAGAAGTCGTTGAATCAGTTATTTTTTTCGCTTTATTTTCTGAACTAGAATTTGTCTCTGAAGATTCCGGTTGCGTTGAACTTCCGGTTGACTCATCATTTTTTTCATAGATAAAAGTGACGTCTTGCGGATTTTTTTTATAAATACCGTCTAGCTCTCCCTTTATATCTTTCAATGTATAGCCAGAGATTGCTGGATTCTTTTCAACTTGATACGTGTCCCCCACTATTCCAGAAAGAACGGTAGAATCCTTTATTTTCTTTCCTTCTTTCGTTTCAAAATGAACAGAAACCGTTCCAATATCTTCTGAATATTTCTCTTTTTCATAAATAAATGTAATCTCTTGAGTTTCAGTTGTGAAAACACCAGTAGGACTTCCAATGGTTTCCTTTAATGTATAGCCACCAATTTCTTTAGGGGTAACTTCAAAAGAAGAACCGAGAACACCACCGACAAGCGCTTCTGAAGGCATTATCTCTTTACCATCAACATCTTTGAAATTAACAACTACCGAAGCTCCTACTTCTGGCTTATCAGAAACCTCAAAAGAATGTAGGTAAGTTCCTGATGAAATTGCATAAAAAACATATCCGTCTGGTTGAGCATAAGTTCCTGCTGCGTTATTTAAACGCGCATTGTATTTGAAACTGTTTATTTGGTTGAACTCTTCTTCAGTCATATTTAAGACTGTTATTCCTTCTTCTGATATCGATAATCGATCTGAAGAAAGTTGGGTACCGTTTAAATCAAAATAAGTATTACTTTGAGAATTAGAGGTAGAAAAAGGTGGTACATAACCATCAAAGTTAGTCATCCGATTTGGCATCATTGAGAACGGTAAAAATAGGGTTTGTTTTTCAGCATCAAATTGTAGTTTCGATCGATTAATTGTTGTTGAGGCATCTAATCGTCCAGTATTTTGCCCAAAAGCAGCCAAGTTGTTTAAAACTGGAAACTCATTGATAACAGTAAAATCAGTCACGCCGCAAAATTGAATGAATAACGTTTTCAAGTTAGGCAGATTTTTTAATGGTTCTATCGTTGTAATAGCCATGATAGAATCCAAATTAATGTAATCTACTGATTGTGCTGCAGCTAATTTGGGCAAAACATCATTATCGACACTTGAACCTGACAAAGAGATTGTTTTAATATTTGGACTATTGCTTAAATCCGGAAAATTAGCACTTGTTACGTTTTTTGCTTGAAGATATAAATAACCTAGAGCAGGTAACTTTTCCAGGACACTTAAATCAGAAACATTATTGGTTCCCATGTTAATGGAAGTAAGGTTTATTGCATATTCTAATCCAGAAAGACTACTTAATTGAGCTGTTGATGCATCATATAGCGGCAAATAAGTTAATTTCTCCATATCAGCTTTTGTTAAGTCACTTCCAGCTGGTAAGCCTAGAGCGCTAGTAATTGCTTGCTTCAAAATTGGGTCTCCAAACGTCACTACCTCTTGATTAGTTTGGGTAGCTACTTGTTTAGGTTCGGCGGCGATAACTGGCTCTTCTTCTGTAGTAGAAATAGTTGACTCTGACGTAGTTGATGTCTCATTGTCAGTCGATTCACTTGGTATGTCTGATTCAGAGCTATCAACAGTTTCAGTTGTAGAGTCTTCCGTCATGCTTAGTGCTTCTTGAGAAACGCTTTGCTCCGTTTCACTAGTTGTTTCTTCTGCTAAAGCAAGTGAACTTGAGAGTAACGTCGGTGCTAAAAGAGTTATAATAGAGAGTGAATAAACTACTTTTTTACTCTTATCCAAAATATGATTTGTTTTTTTCAAGTATATCCCCCTTAAATATGTACTGATTCTCCATAAAAATAACAACTAGAAACAAATATCATTTCTTCATAATGTTATTTTATCATATTTCGCATATAAAAAACCTGAAAAAAAGATAAAAAAAGGATATTTTAAACAAAATTAAATATTTAAAGAGATATTGATTGGATAATCCACTTAAATAAATGATAAAAAACTATTCTCCCAGATAGATTCATGATGATTGATAATCGTTTCAGCGTTTAATATTCCGCTATCTAAAGTTGTACAAGTCCCTTTTTGCATTGAACAACTGTAACCTAAACCATGTGCCATCCGAATAGTTGTATCAACACAATATTCCGTTTGTGCCCCACAAAATTCTAGTTCACTAATGGATAATTTAGCGAGTGTTTCCTGCAATGTTGTATCATAAAATGAATTTGCATGTGTTTTACTAATAAAATAGTCTGAATCTATAGCATCAATGGTATCAAACAATTGCCAGTTGTAACTTCCTTTAATCAGTACACTGTTTTCATGCTGAATAAAAATGATTGGAAAGTTATTCTTTCGATGAAACTGGATTCTTTTATTAATTTTCTCTATAATTAACGCCTTTTCATATAGTTTTTTACCAGTGGATTCTAAACCATTTTGCATATCAATTATAATTATTGCTCGCTTCATTATTCTCTCCCCTTTATTCAATATTTATATAAAAAAAACATATCTTCAAAAAAATATGTTTTAAGTGTTGAAGGCTACTCCATAAAATCAATTACTTTCTTTATGCTGAAGCCTCTACCAAATACTTCACTAGCATTCATAGAAACAATAAATGCATGCTCATCTATTTCTAAAAGATTCTCCTTTAACTGAGCAAAGTCCTTTTCTTTAATGACAGTCATTAATAACATGCTTTTCCCTCTTTGATAACCACCTTCAATGGGGATCATAGTGACTCCTTTATCTAGTTGCTCCAATATATCTTTTTTCATTTCTTCAAATTTAGGCGAAATAATCAATACATTTTTTGAACGAACCAAACCAACTTGTAAAGCGTCTACTACTCTACCAATTACAAATAAGCAAATAAGAGAGTACAGAATTGTATCTATATTAAAAGCGAAAAGAGCCGATAAAATCACTAATCCATCGACAAATAAGATCGATATACCTAACGGAATTTTAAAATATTTATTTACAATTTGAGAAATGATTGCTGTTCCGCCGGTCGAAGCTTTCCCTCTGAACACTAGACCTAATCCTGCACCAGTTAAAATTCCTCCAAAAATTGCAGCCAATAATAAATTCGTAGTAAAAACTGGAAAGTCCGTTGTAATCCCTACAAAAAATGGATAGATTAAACTACCATAGATTGTTTTAAACCCTACTTCTTTCCCTAGTAATAAAAAGCATAACACTAACAATGGGATGTTAATGACATATAGAACTAACGCTGGGCTGGTTCCAAATAAATGGTGAATTACTATACTAATTCCATTCGCTCCTCCAGCTACTATAGAGTTGGGTAATAAAATAGAGTTAATAGATATTGCCAGTAAAAAAGAGCCAATGGTCACAAATAGGCCATCTTTAAATAGTTTTTGATAATAATTTTTTTGCATTGTTACTTCTCCATTCTAAAAAATATACCTTTGTTATACTAACATGAATTTAGTATTTATGGAATGTAATTTTCTATATTTTTCAGAAACAAGAAGATGGATTTCTTCGACGATAGAAATTTTAAGAATAAGTTTTTCTATTCGCTTAATAACTCAGACAAATTATAGGGTGTATTTTGATAAACTGCATAGTTCAACCAGTTACTAAATAATAATGACGCTGCCATATGCCAACGTAGCTTAGGAATTTTAGAGGTATCATCTTTGGGAAAATAATTACTTGGAGTTTCTGTTTTTATCCCTTTTTTCATATCTCTTTCGAATTCTTGCTGAAGGGTATCTCGATCATATTCAAGATGGCCCATCGCATAAAAAGCCCGGTGATTTTTATTTCCAACGAGAAATAGACCTGCTTCTTCCGATTCAGCCAACACTTCTAATTCATCAATTTTTTGGATATCACTTTTCTTAACTTCGGTATAACGAGAATGTGGTGCCAAAAAACAATCGTCAAACCCTTTCAAAATACTCCAAGTCGGAGACAATACCTCATGAGAATAAATCCCAGATAGTTTTTCTGTCAATAAATATTTTTCAATATTGTGATGATAATATAAGCCTGCTTGCGCTCCCCAACAAATATGGAAAGTTGAAAAGACATGCGTTTTACTCCAACGGAAAATCATTTCTAACTCTGACCAATAGTCTACTTCTTCAAACGGCATTTGTTCAATTGGTGCACCCGTAATAATTAGACCATCATAAAATTTTTCTTTTACCTCTTCAAATTCATGATAAAATCGGTTCAAATGTTCATTTGAGGTGTTTTTAGTCTCATGAGTACTAGCATGTAGAAATTCTACATTGATCTGTAATGGTGTATTACTTAACAATCTTAAGAGTTGAACCTCAGTCTCATTCTTTTTTGGCATTAAATTCAAAATTAATATCTCTAAAGGGCGAATATCTTGGCGCATTGCACGATCTTCGTCCATAACAAAAATTTTCTCTTTTTCTAATACTTTAATTGCTGGTAATTCTTTAGGTACACGAATCGGCATGCAATTTCCTCCCTTTCAAAGTTCTTTCTTATTCATTTTACGATAAAAAGGAGCAGAAAGAAAGATACAACTTGAAATTTTGAATGGCTATTATTTTAATGTTCATTCAGAATCGAAAAAAATTAAAAAAGACTGAATCCGAAGATTCAATCTTTTTGCTTTTCGCATACATATAAATAAATTATGCTTTTTCGTTTATATCCTTTAAAGCAGCTTGCGCTAATAGATTCAAGTAATTCCAAGGACGATCAAAGTGAGGCTGGAAGAAGAAGTCAGATATAGCTAAATCTTCAACAGTCATTTGATTTTGGACTGCAAGAGATAATGTGTTTGCAGATTGCGTAATATCATACTTAGACATTAATTGTCCACCAACAATTCTATTTGTACCTTTTTCATAAACTAATTCCATCATTACATTTTCAGTTGTTGGCATAAATTCTGGACGATAGTTATCCTCAAATAATGTCGCATCTGCTTCAACATTGTTTAATTTTGCACTTTCAACAGTTAAACCTGTTGAACCGATTTTCCACCCGAATAAGTATAAACCAGAAGTTCCTTGTGTTCCACGGTAAGCCAATTTGCTTTCAGTTAAGTTGTAACCTACTAACATCCCTTGACGAACTGCATTTGTTGCTAATGGAATATAGTTATTTGTTTGACTAGGATTATAATGTACGACTGCACTGTCTCCTGCCGCTAAAATATCTGGGTTGCTAGATCTCATATACTTATCAACAATGATTGCTCCGTTTGGTAGCATATCTACTTTGTCTTTAAGCAATACTGTGTTTGGACTAAAACCAACACACATAATAACCATATCTGCATCAAATTCTTTGCTAGGAGTAATTACCTTATTCACATTCCCATTTGCATCTGCTTTAAATTCTTGAACATTTTCACCTAAAGCAATAGTCACACCACGATCAGCTAATTCCTTTTCAAGAACATCGGTAAATGGTTTATCAAGATATTTATTTAGAATACGATCTAATCCGTCGATCAGAGTTACTTCTTTGCCAGACTCAACAAAAGCTTCCACCAATTCAATTCCAATATAGCCACCGCCAACTACAACGACTTTTTTCGCTGTTTTCGCTTTTTCGATGATAACATTGGCTTGATTATAATTTTTACATAGTAAAATGTTATTTGAATTAATTCCTGTAATTGGAGGTACAATTGGCCAAGAACCAGTAGTCATTACTAATTTATCGTAAGAAGTGGTTTCTTCTTTCCCACTTTTTAAATCTTTAGCAGTTATTGTTTTTTGGATGACGTCAATATTTTCAACCTCATGCTCCATTTTAACAGTAGCACCTAAAGAAGCTAATTCTTCTGGACTTGAATAGAACAATTCAGAGGCATTTTTTACTACACCTCCAACATACAACGCAATTCCACATGATAAGAATGAGACATTGTCATTTCTTTCATATACAGTCACCTCTGCATTTGGATGATTTGATAAAATACTTTTTACTGCTGCTGTTCCAGCATGGGTACATCCTACAACTACAACTTTCATTTGTAAATCCCTTCTTTCATATCTTTTTATTGCCAATTTGTCAAATAATATCCATTGGCCTACTAGAAATATATCAAATCACAAGCTCAGATTCGATATTTATGCTTGTGAAATGCAAACTTATTTTTTCACAAAGTTTAACATTTTTGGCAATTAATAAGAATAATAATGAATAATACCCTCTATCAATACTTATATAGAGAGAAAAAAAGCTAAGGAAGTTAAATTCCTTAGCTTGTGAAATCTATTTTCTAGTCGATAATAGAAGCAATCATTTCTATTTCAATTAAAACATCTTTAGGTAAACGGGCAACTTCTACAGCTGAACGAGCTGGCAGATTATCAGTGAAATAGGATGCATAAACGTTATTAAATGCAACAAAATCATCCATATTTTTTAGAAAACAGGTTGTTTTTACAATATGATTAAAGTCACTACCTGCTTCTTTCAAGACAGCTGCAATATTCTTCATCACCTGTTCTGTCTGTTCTGTAATTGTTGTACCAACAACCTCACCTGTTTCTGGGCTTAAAGGAACCTGTCCTGAAGCGAATAACAAGCCATTAATGATATTTCCTTGTACATAAGGCCCGATAGCTTTTGGTGCATACTCTGTGTGGATTTTTTTCATTTTTTCACCCTTTTCATTTTTCTTTCTTTTTTTGACATTCTGGACATAATCCGTAAAGTTCTAATCGATGTTCATTAATCTCGAAACCTGTCAATTTACTAGCAGCCATTTCTACATCTTCTAACCCAGGATAATGAAAATCGACTATTTTGCCACATTCTTGACAAATTGCATGGTAATGCTTAGTTGAACCGAAATCAAAACGGCTAGAAGCATCTCCGTATTTCATTTCCTGAACGAAACCAAGTTCTGTAAAAAGACGTAAATTATTATATACAGTTGCAACACTCATATTCGGAAAACGTTCCTCTAAGGCACGATAAATTTCATCGGCTGTTGGGTGGCTATGATTCTCAATTAGATATTCTAAAATAGCATATCGTTGAGGAGTGATTCGAATATTGGCTTCTTTGAGTTCTTCTAAAGCGTTTTTAACCAATAGTTTATCCATTGTTTCTCCCTCCTACTATCTCTTTCTTAAATAATACTATTTACAATCTAACTTTACAACAATTATTAGACAAAAAGAGGTTAATCTTGAAAATCATAAAGAGCCGTTGAAAGATATCTTTCGCCATTATCAGGAATAATCACCAGAACTTTCTGGTCGGCTTCCAGACCCGCTGCTACTTCAACTGCAGCCTGAACTGCGGCACCAGCAGAAATCCCCGCTAAAATCCCTTCTTCAGTTCCTAATTTTCTAGCCATTTCAAATGCTTTCTCGTTAGAAACGGGAATTATCCTATCATACACATCAACGTCTAAAACTTTTGGTATAAATCCTGCACCAATTCCTTGAATTTTGTGCGGACCTGGTTTTCCACCTTCTAGAACAGGAGAATCTAACGGCTCTACAGCAATAACTTCAATATTGTTATACACGCGTTTCAATTCATGCCCTACACCAGTAATTGTACCACCAGTTCCTACACCAGCAACGAATACATCTAAGCCAGACATTCCAAACGCCGCTTGAATTTCTTTTGCGGTTGTCTTTTCATGAACTTCTGGATTCGCTATGTTATCAAATTGCAATGGCATAAAATAGCCTGATTGTTGTGCAAGTTCTGTTGCTTTTGCAATTGCACCTTTCATTCCTTCAGCACCAGGCGTTAAAACTAGTTTGGCTCCATAAGCTTGCATTAATTTTCTACGCTCAATACTCATGGTATCTGGCATAACAAGCTCAACGTTGTATCCTCTAGCAGCGCCAACCATCGCTAAACCAATCCCTGTATTTCCGCTGGTAGGTTCAACAATCGTATCCCCAAGCTTTAGAACACCATCTTTTTCAGCTTTTTCAATCATTCCTAAAGCAATTCTATCCTTTACGCTGCTCCCTGGATTAAAATATTCCAACTTTACATAAACCTGTGCGGCTCCTTCTGGTACAATGTTGTTTAATTTTACAATCGGTGTATTACCAATCAACTCTGTGATTGAATGAAAAAGTTGTGTCATTTTATTCCCTCCGTTTTTATTGATAGTTAATAAGTAGTCAAAAATGAATGTAACCTTAATTATACTCTATCCTATTTCTTTAAGATATAATAGCTTAAATTACTGGAAAGTGCTACAATTTAATAGCTATATTTAAAATTGATTCTTCTCTTTAAGGATTTTTAATAAAATTATTGTATAGTGAAGATCTGATTGATAGATCACAAAAAGGAGTTTATTAACTATGGAAATTGTAAATATAAGCCCTCGTGGCTATTGTTATGGTGTGGTTGATGCAATGGTTATTGCACGAAATGCTTCATTAGATGAGAATTTACCAAGACCAATATATATATTAGGGATGATTGTTCATAATAAGCATGTTACTGATGCTTTTGAAAGTATTGGTATTCATACACTGGATGGAAAAAATCGTGAAGATATTCTATCTCAAGTCAATGAAGGGACAGTCATTTTCACTGCTCATGGGACTTCTCCTAAAGTAAAACAATTAGCCATTGATAAAGGGCTAACAACGATTGATGCGACCTGTCCTGACGTAACCATTACACATGAACTGATTGCTAACAAAGTAAATGAAGGTTTTGAAATTATATATATAGGTAAAAAAGGACATCCTGAACCAGAAGGGGCAATCGGTGTCGCGCCAGAACATGTCTATCTTGTCTCTTCCCTTGAAGATGTGGCCAATTTATCTATTTCGGCATCAAAACTTTTTGTAACCAACCAAACGACTATGAGTCAGTGGGATGTTGCAGATCTAATGGATGCAATAAAAGAGAAATATCCACAAATAGTGATACACAAAGATATATGCAAAGCGACACAAGTCCGACAAGAAGCAGTAGTTGAACAGGCTAAAGGATGTGATTTAACTATTGTGGTTGGTGATCCTAAAAGCAACAACAGCAATCGTTTAGCACAAGTTTCCCAAGAACAAGCTGGGGTAAAAGCATATAGAATTTCCGATGTATCTGAAATCAAAGCTGAATGGCTAATAAATTGTAAAAAAGTAGCAGTAACTGCAGGAGCTTCTACACCAACTCAAATTGTCAGAGAAGTGCTTGACTACTTAACTAATTTTGATGCTGAAAATCCCCCTACTCATAATGAACAAAGTGAAATCAAGCCAGAATCTATATTACCAAGACCTAGGATTAAAGATCTAACAAATAATCGTCAACGACGATTAGAAGAATTACGTTCTGGAAAAAGATAGTCAATTAAACTCATTGGAAAATGCTTATATATTGAAAAGCATTTTCCAATGAGTTTTTTTATCTTTATTTTAGCAATTTGCTTTAAGAAAAAATTATGAGTCGTATACAAAAAGATGAGATTTTCATCTCATCTTTCGTTTGTTAAACTAAGCTATTATATTTTGCAACTACATTTTCAACTGTGAATCCAAACTCTTTAAGAACCAAATCTCCAGGGGCTGATGCACCAAAATGATTGATTGTTACTGTCGTACCTTCTAAGCCGACATAACGTTCCCAACCGAAAGGAGAAGCAGCTTCAATTGCAACACGGTTTTTAACTGCTTTAGGAAGAACTGATTCCTTATATTCCACAGATTGTTTTTCAAACAAATCAAAACTTGGCATAGAAACAACTGAAACATCTTTTCCTTGTTCCGCTAAAGCTTTTTGTGCTTCAACAGCTAAGTTAACTTCAGAACCTGTAGCAATCAGTATTCCTTCTGGAGTAGCTCCTTTTTGAGGAGAAATAACATAAGCCCCTTTTTGAACAAATTCATTCGCTTTTTCTTTTGTATTTTCAATAACTGGTAAGTTTTGGCGACTAAGAACTAAAATTGTTGGTGCATCTTTAGTTTCCATAGCAATTTTCCAAGCAGCAACTGTTTCATTACCATCAGCTGGACGAATAACTTGGACCCCAGGCATACAACGAACACTAGCTAGTTGCTCAATTGGCTCATGTGTTGGTCCATCTTCTCCTACAGCTACTGAATCATGTGTTAGCACATAAGTTACCGGAGTATGTTGAATCGCTGCTAAGCGGATAGCTGGACGTAAATAATCAGTAAAGACAAAGAACGTTCCTCCATATACACGAGTTCCACCATGTAATTGAATGCCATTCATTGCAGCCGCCATTGCAAATTCCCGCACACCAAACCAAATATTGCGTCCTTCATATTGCCCAGGCTCAAAATCTTTTTCAGCAGCAACCATGGTATTGTTTGATCCAGATAAATCTGCAGAACCACCCCAGAAACTTGGTACTGCTTTAGAAATAGCTTGAATTGCCTCTTTACTGGTCACACGACTAGCTGCACTTGATCCTACCTCATAAGTTGGTAATTCTTTATCCCAACCTTCAGGTAATTCATCTGCAAATGCTAGTTTAAATTGTTTTGCTAATTCAGGATGTTCCTTTTCGTAATTTTTAAACATTTCATTCCAAGTGTTTTCAGCTTTTTCGCCTTCGTCAACCATTTTTTCTTGGAAGCGAGCAGCTACTTCTTCTGGAACTGTAAAGTCAGGGTATTCCCAACCGTAAACTGCTTTTGCCACTTCGATACCATCCGCTCCAATTGGTGCCCCATGAACAGCAGACGTTCCTTCTTTAGGTGCACCGTAGCCAATAACTGTTTTTATTTCAATCAATGTCGGTTTTTCAGTTTCAGCTTTTGCATCATCTATCGCTTTAGAAATAGCATCTAAATCATTGCCGTCCTTCACTAAAATATGTTGCCAGCCATAAGCTTCATAGCGAGCGCCAACATTTTCAGTGAATGCTTTTGATGTCGGGCCATCCAAAGAAATATCATTTGAATCGTAAAGTACAATAAGTTTCCCTAATTTCATATGACCAGCCATAGAACTAGCTTCTTGAGAAACGCCTTCCATCAAGTCGCCATCTCCGCAAAGTGCATAGGTATAATGATTCATCACAGGAAAACTATCACGATTATAAGTTGCAGCTAAGTGAGTTTCAGCCATAGCCATTCCAACAGCCATTGCAATTCCTTGGCCTAAAGGACCTGTTGTCGCTTCTACTCCATCCGTATGATAGACTTCTGGATGTCCTGGTGTTTTACTTTCCCATTGACGGAAATTTTTCAAATCATCAATAGTTAAATTGTAACCTGACAAATGTAACAAGCTATAAAGCATTGCAGAGCCATGACCTGCTGAAAGAATAAAACGATCTCTATCTGCCCAATTTGTCGAAGTTTTAGGGTTTACTTTCAAGTGCTTCGTCCATAAAGCATAGGCCATTGGAGCAGCTCCCATTGGTAATCCAGGATGACCTGAATTTGCTTTTTGAATAGCTTCAATACTTAACGTCCTAATTGTGTTTACGCCTAGCTGATCTGTCTTGTCGAACAAAAAATCATCTCCTATTTAGGTTTTTTTTACCTTTATTGTTTTATTGTAGCTTATTTTTCTAATGAAAGCAATTACTTTTAGTAAAAAAAACTAAAATTAGTCTCGGTTATGTAGACCCTTTTCTTTTTGGATTTTCTTTAGTTTTTCTGGGGTTACGTCATTGCCTTTAGGATCAACTACTTTCATCCCCTCAATATGGTGCCTCATTCCCCCACGAAAAACGCTTAAGTATTCTTGTCGGAGTATTTGTTGTTCTTCTTTTTCTTGTTCAGAAAGAGCTGTTTCTTTTGCTTTTCTAGCAAGTTCATTTATACGATTCATTTTTTCTTTTGATAACATGCTGTTTCCTCCTTGCATTCACTCTCTATATTATAAGAACTGGCTTAAAAATACAACTAAATAATTGGAAGAATGAAGCCTACTTTTTTGGTTAAATTTAAAATATAGACTCTATTTTAAAGATTTTTAGATAATTCGAAGTATGTAAATAAACACGAACGCTTGTTTGAATTATACTGCTATCTATGGTACACTAAAAATATAAATTGAAAGAAGGTGTCTTTGGTGGCTAAACGTACAGAAACAAGACAAATTGAAGTTTTAAAATATATATATGACCAAGTAGAATTGAAAGGTTACCCTCCAACAGTTCGAGAAATCGGAAAAGCTGTAGATTTATCTTCCACATCTACTGTACACGGTCACTTAGCCCGTTTAGAAAAAAAAGGACTGATTTTACGAGATCCAACAAAGCCAAGAGCAATTGAATTAACTGCTGAAGGTCTGGACAAAATTGGTATTCAACCCTCTACAATTCCTATGCTTGGAGTTGTTACTGCTGGTGAGCCTATTTTGGCAGTGGAAGATGCTTCTGACTTTTTCCCAATCCCGCCTGACTTAAAAACAGAAGATAGTTCCTTATTCATGCTTACAATTCGTGGAGAAAGTATGATTAATGCAGGAATTCTTGATGGAGATCAAGTAATTGTAAAAAAACAAGCTGCCGCATCTAATGGAGATATCGTGATTGCTATGACTGACGAAGACGAAGCCACTTGTAAACGATTCTTCAAAGAATCGGATCATATCCGCCTACAACCTGAAAATGATGCTTTAGAGCCAATTATTTTAAACAATGTTTCTATTTTAGGAAAAGTTGTTGGTCTATATCGAAATCGTATCTGATTTTGCACAAAAAAGGGGCATTCTGAACAAAAACTCAGAATGCCCCTTTTTTGTTACTGTCTATGTTACTCAAACGCAATTACTCACTAGCTACTTTTCGTTGATAGGTTTCAAATTGATAAGGATAAGCATTCTCATCATTTTGTTCCCCTTCACTCAGATTGATCATTGTCCAATTTTCCCAATCTACTTCTGGAAAAACAGTATCGCCTTCGAAGCTATATTTTATGACAGTTCGGTATAAAACATCACAATAGGGTAAAAAATCTGAATAGATTTTAGCTCCTCCAGAAATGAACGTAATCCCGGTAAAGTGCTCTGCATAGTCAAGAACATCCTCAATCGAATGCATCACAAGAACTCCTTCAGCAAAGAAATCCTTATCCCTTGTCATAACAATGGTTTTCCTATTAGGTAACGGACGACTCCCCATTCCTTCAAACGTTTTTCGACCCATCACAATAGTATTATCTTCAGTCATTTGTTTAAAGAACTTTAGGTCATTTGGCAAATGCCATGGCAGTTTGTTTTCTTTTCCAATCAGACCTTGCTCATCTTGTGCCCATATTGCTGCTAACATAGTTATTTCTTCCTTTCAATTACACTGCAATTGGTGCTTTAATTGCAGGATGAGGGTTATATTCTTCAATCGTAATATCTTCCATATCAAAATCAAAAACAGATTTTTTTTCTGCATTTAATTTTAAAGTCGGAAATGTGCGAGCTTCTCTAGATAATTGCTCTTTCATTTGTTCAAAATGATTAGTATACAAATGCGCATCTCCTAATGTATGAACAAAATCGCCAACTTCTAATCCAGTTTCATGAGCAATTAAATGAGTGAGCAAAGCATAACTAGCAATGTTAAAAGGAACACCTAAAAAGACATCTGCACTTCGTTGATATAATTGACAACTTAATTTACCTTCATTGACATAAAATTGAAACATCGTGTGACAAGGAGGTAAAGCCATTGATGGCACATCTTCTGGATTCCAAGCAGAAACTAGTAATCTTCGAGAATCAGGTGTCGTTTTAATCATTTCAATTACATTTTGAATTTGGTCGATAAAGCCACCATTTTTTGTTTCCCAATGACGCCATTGAGCACCATAAATATTGCCTAACTCACCATGTTTATTAGCAAATGCTTCATCCGTTACTATTCTATCACAAAATTCTTTCTGTTCTTTTTCATAGGCAACTTTAAATTCTTCATCTTCTAAAACACGATGACCAAAATCCGTCATGTCAGGTCCTTTATAATCATCACTTTTAACATAACGCTCAAAAGCCCATTCATCCCAAATGTGGTTATTGTGTTGCAGTAGGTAACGAATATTGGTATCTCCATTTAAGAACCACAATAATTCACTTTTAATTAACCCAAATGGAACACGTTTTGTTGTTAATAGAGGAAATCCTTCTGCCAAATTGAACCGCATTTGGTAACCAAAAATACTACGTGTACCAGTTCCTGTTCGATCAGTTTTCAAATGTCCTTCTTCCAAGATTTTACGTCCCAAATCTAGGTATGCTTGTTCCATTATTTCGCCTCCTAATTATCTATAAAATCACTAAGATATTCCCAACGATTCATTTTTTCTTCTAAATCAGCTTCTGTTTTTGTTAAACTTGCTTGTAGCTCTTGCAATTTTGTGAAATCGTCCCCTTGATGGTTCATTTCTTCAGCAAGCTGGGCTGCGGTTTCTTCCAAAAGAGCAATTTCGTCTTCAATAGTTGCCCATTCTTTCTGTTCCATATACGATAATTTAGTTTTCTCTTTTTTTATGTCCCGCTTTGGTTCTTTCGCAGTAGCTTTTACATTTTTGGTTTCAACTTGTTTTTTCTCGTTCAAATACTCACTCATTGAACCATAGTAATTGAGAATCTTCCCTTCTCCTTTAAACACTAAAAGCTTATCCATTGTCTTATCTAAAAAATATCGATCATGAGAAACAGCAATTACTGCCCCTTTAAATGTCCGGATATAATCTTCTAGAATGGTTAAAGTATCGATATCTAAATCGTTTGTAGGTTCATCTAAAAGCAACACATTAGGTTGACCAATTAAAAGTTTCAGTAAGTACAAACAGCGCTTTTCGCCACCTGAAAGTTTGCCAATAATTGTTCCATGCATAAAACGCGGAAACAGAAAGCGTTCTAAAAGTTCAGCTACACCAATAGTTGTTCCATCCATGCGTTTTACCACTTCTGCTGCATCTTGAAGATAAGCAATCATTCGCTGACTTTCGTCCATCTGCTCGTTTTGTTGTGTGTAATACGCTAGACGAACCGTTTCCCCTATAGAATAGAGTCCGCTATCTAGTTGTTTTCGACCAGCTAGTATGTTTAGTAATGTAGATTTTCCAGCCCCATTTTTCCCTGTTATACCAATGCGATCTCTTGCTTGAACAAGGATATCAAAATCTTTTAGTATCATTTTATTTTCAATACTATAACAGCCATTTGTAATTTCTAAAACTTTTTTACCTAATCGCTGTGTTGCTATATCGATTTCCAGTTTATCTTTATGATTTACTTGGTAAAGATTTTCTTTCAAGTCACTGAATCGATCAATTCGCGCTTGTTGTTTTGTTCCTCGTGCTTGAACCCCAGCTCGCATCCATTCTAATTCTTGTTTAAAAAGGCGTTTCCTTTTGACTTCTTGGTCAACTTCAACACGTTCTCGTTCAGATTTCCCTAAAAGATATGACTCGTAATTACCTTTGTACTCATGAAGTTTACCAAACGAAAGCTCAAAAATCCGATTTGCTACACGATCTAAAAAGTAACGGTCATGGGTTACCATTAAAATAGCCCCACGATAATTAGTCAAAAATGTTTCTAGCCAACTTATCGCTTCGTAATCTAAATGGTTCGTGGGTTCATCCAATAGTAACAAGTCCGGAGATTCAATTAAAATTTGAGCTAGGCTAACACGCTTTTTTTGCCCTCCAGATAACTCACCCATTTTTTTATCTAATGTATGAATTCCTAATTTTTGTAAAATAATTTTCGCATTTGTATCGGCGCTCCAAGCATCTTCTTTATTCATTAATTCTTCAGCTTGTATGTATTTTTTTTGCGCTTGTTCACTCGAACCATCTTCAGCCAATCCAAGCAGAGCTAATTCATAATTTTTAACTGCACGAATAATTGGTGTTTCTCCTTGAAAAACAGCTTCAACAACGGTTAAATCTGGATCAAAGATTTGGTCTTGGGACAAGTAGCCTATTTGATAATCATTTCGTTGCTGAACAGCCTGAGTATCCCCATCCCCTTTATCTTTTCCTGCTAGTATGTTTAACAGACTCGTTTTGCCAGTACCGTTAGTCCCAATTAACCCAATCCGATCTTTTTCATGAATGAGAAAAGAAATATGGTCAAAAAGTTGTTTTTCGCCATAGGTTTTAGTCAGCTCTGTTACTGTCAATTCTTTCACTTACTCACTCCCTTTTCAATTCATCTCGCTTATTGTAACAAAAAAAGTTAAAAAAAAGAAGCTTGTTTTAGACATAGTAGATTTTTATACTATTTAAACAAGCTTCTTTCGGTTAAAAAAATTGTTTATAAAATTTTGTTTTCCTTTATCTATGGCTATCCAGAGTCTCCCTTATCATATTGATAACTATCGGAAAATCCGTTTCATTCACTGTACGAATATCTAATAAGCATTGCTCTTTTTTTATTCGTAAAATAATCGGTATACTAGCTTTCCTAAGTGCTTCAACGAAAGAAGTTGTGCTTAAATTTTCAGGTTCTAGCGCTAACAACCATGAAGAAAGCTCTACATCTGGCATTGAACCACCACCGACTTGCGATATCCCCTCAATTAATTTCACTTGTAAGCCTTCTAATCTGAACAGAGACTTCATTAAGCAAATAGCCTTACGGTGTAATTCTTCCTTTGATAGAGTCAACATATTTAATGTGGGAATTGAAGAGATTGCTTTTATTTCGTCCAAATATAAGCGTAAGGTTCCCTCTAAAGCAGCTATCGTCATTTTATCAACCCGTAATGCTCTGGTTAATTGATGCTCTTTCATTTTTTCAATATATTCTTTTTTACCAACGATAATTCCTGCTTGCGGTCCACCAAGCAGCTTATCACCGCTGAAGGTTACTATATCAACGCCTGTAGAAAGAACTTCTTTAACGGTATATCCAGTTTCTACTCCGTAATTGGCTAGAGAGGTTAGTACCCCACTGCCCATATCATAAACTAAAGGAATGTTTCTGGTTGAAGCAATCTCTTTGAGGTCCTTTAAATCAACTTCAGCAGTAAATCCTTTAATGGAATAATTACTGGTGTGAACTTTTAAAATCAACCCCTCAAATTCTTCCTCAGTTGCTTGAAGATAATCTTTTTTATGGGTTTTATTAGTAGTCCCAATTTCTTTTAGATGGCAACCACTTAATTCCATAATTTCAGGGATTCGAAAAGAACCACCGATTTCGACCAATTCTCCGCGTGATACAACAACCTCTTTACCTTTCGCTAATGCAGATAACGTTAATAAAACGGCAGCAGCGTTATTATTGACTACTAAAGCGGCTTCAGCTCCAGTCAACTTTTGTAAAAGCTTTTCTAGATGCGCATACCTAGAGCCTCTTTCGCCTGTTTCTAGTACATATTCAACATTTGAAAAACCGAAAGCAACATGAAACAGGTCTTCTTTAATACATGGAGCTAAATTAGAACGACCCAGATTGGTATGTAAAATTGTGCCTGTACCGTTAATCACTTTTTTTAATGTTGGCTGATGGTCATTTACTAATTTCACTCTTGCTTCATTTAGTATTTCTTGGTTAGTTTTTGGATTAGCACCTTCTAACAACTGCTTACTTCGACTTTCTTCAGTAATCTTACGCAAATGAGCAATTACTAACGTTCTTGGGAAATCCGCTAATAATTCAAGCCCTTCTGGTGTTTGAAGTAAGTCATTAATAGCTGTTACAATAACTTTTCGCTTCATTTCTTCACCCACTTTCAACAGATCGTTTTGCGATTTCTTTCAATGCATTGACTGCATAGTTTATCTCAGCTTTCGTATTAAAATGAGAAAAACTAAAACGAACCATTCCTTGCTTTTCTGTTTTAAAATGTTTATGAATTTCTGGAGCACAATGAAAGCCTGCGCGTACAGCGATTTGATAATGCTCAAATAGTTCTTCTGCAATATGATTGGAATCTTGGTTTTCGATATTTAAGCTGATAACTCCAACTCTAGATTGATTAAAATCGCCATAGCATTGAATCGTAGAGATTTTAACTACTTCTTCATAAAACAAATTGGCTAACTTCATTGTTTGTTCTTTAACCGTTAAATTGTTTCTCAAATAATTAACTCCAGCCAACAACCCTGCAATTCCATGGCTATTCAATGTTCCTGCCTCAAGTGAATCTGGTAAAGCATTTGGCATTTCTCGATTAAAAGTATAATTTCCTGTTCCGCCACTTATTAATGGACGAATTGGAAAATCGTTTTTCAATACTATTCCACCAATTCCTTGCGGCCCGTACATCGACTTATGTCCAGTAAAACAAAGAGCATCAATTCCTAGTTCATTTATGTCTATCTCTTCAAATCCAGCCGTTTGCGCAGCATCTACAACCAATCTTAACTGGTTCTCCTGACAAAATTGTGCGATTTTTTTTAAGTCAACCAGATTCCCTGTAACATTAGAAGCATGGCTAACGATCAACGCTTTTGTATTTGTTTTAACTAAAGAATTCATCCGCTCATAATCCAATGTACCCTTCCCTGGTAGTAAAGGTATCAAGGAATAGGTGATCCCTTTTAAGCCTAAAATGTCTAAGGGTCTCAAAACAGAATTATGTTCTAGACAGGTCGACAATAAGTGATCTCCAGAATTAAATCCCCCGGCTAAGACAATGTTTAGTGATTCTGTTGCATTTTTGGTAAAAACAACTTGATAATTTTTACCAGCATGAAATAATTCTTTGAGCGCTTTTCTTGTTTGATAAACTTTTTTCGAGGCTTTAATACTCGCATCATGTGCAGCTCGACTAGGATTTCCTAACGGCTCTGAAAGCAATGCTTGGTACACCGCATCCGCTACTTCTTTAGGCTTGATTAATGATGTCGCTGCATAATCAAAATAATACATGTTCAACCTCCTCTGCTACTCTACTAAAACACGATAATTTTCAACTCTTTTGGTAATTGCATGCTTGTCCAGACATTCTAGTATCAGCATGGAGTAGCGCCTGCTTGAGCCGGTGATATCTCTGAATTCACCTAAAGTCATTTTTCCATTTTCAGTTATAAATGTTTGCGTTTTATTTATAGCTTCTTCATAGTACTCTCGATGAATGACATTCTCATGATCTAATCGAATCAATGTTTTTCCAACTAATGAGTCAATCAACTCTTTGCGCTCTATCTTACCCGCAATTAACTGTTCTTCACTGGGTGGAGTGAAGCCAGCTTTTTTTAGTTTAGCTTCAATTTCTTCCTTGTCTTTTAACTGATAAACGTTATAGGTTACTTTAAAATCAAAAAGGGAGATGGTTTCATTAATCGCAATTTTTTGTTCTGTTTTTAATAGTTTCAATAGTTCATCAAATTCTTTTCCTTTTAATTGACTTGCTATTTTAGACCTTAATTCTTCTTTGCCTATGCCAGTTCTTAAGCGATATGTTTTGTGGTATCGATCCAAAGTACTTATTATATCTTCTTCAAACCTTTTGTATTGCAGCGGGTGAATACAGTGTTTAGAAATGCTTATCAATTTATTTTCTACAATCATTTTTTCGACTAATTTTTGGGCTTCCACATTTTCAATACCTAAATAGGCGGCGATATCTTTAACCTCTGTTAGATAATCACTTCTTCTAGTCATAAATTCACTAACAAGTTCTTCCGTTGAGCCTTTTTCGCGTGTTTTTAAGGCATCTATTATGTCCTCATGAAAACGGCGGTGTTTTTGCGGATTTGCATCCAAGACTATTCCTCCGCCAATCGTTTCCATTGGTGAGTATGTTCTTAAAATGAAGCGATCCCCTTTTTGCGAAACAACCTCTTCTTCCAAACGCAGTTGTAAAAATCCAGATTCAGCTGCTTCGATTATGTCTGTACCAATAGGAACAACACGGCATAAAATCTCTCTAGTACCAATAAATAAGCGTAAGCGATCCCAAAGTTTGATTGGGGATGTTGCTTTTTCTAATAGTTCTGCTTTAACATCCAGCATCCATGTTTTTTTGAAGGTATTCGGTAATGCTAATAAATCTCCTCGTTTGACATCCGTTGTTTTTACGTTAGCCAAATTCAATGCGGTTCTCATTCCTGCTACAGCATGACTCACATTTTGTTCGTGGACTTGAATTGTTCGAATTTTCACCTTTTGTTCTGAAGGATAAAGCATTAATTCTTCGTTAACAGTAATTTTTCCCTCCATCAGGGTTCCTGTAACAATCGTCCCAAATCCTTTTACAGTAAAAGCACGATCAACATTTAGTTTAGGGGGATTTAAGACACTTTTTTGTTTGATTTCTTCACTGATTTGGTTAATTTTTTCAATTAACTGAGCAATTCCGATTCCTTCAATAGAGTCTACTTGAAAAATCGGAGCTTCTTCCAATGCAGTTCCTAAAAATTGCTCCTGAATATCCTCTTGCACTAACTCTAATAATTCTTCCTCCAGCTGGGACACTTTTGTTAAGACAATCAGAAAATTTGTTACACCTAACATTTGTAAAATATCTACATGCTCTTTTGTTTGAGGCATAATTCCTTCTGAACCATCAATGACTAACAAAACAAGGTTTAAACCTGAAAGACCTGCCATCATATTTTTTATAAATTTTTCGTGACCAGGAACATCAACAATCCCTGCTCGCTTTCCATTTGGTAAATCAAAATAAGCATAGCCTAAATTTATAGATAGACCACGTTTCTTTTCTTCTTTCGTAGTATCTGTTTCCATTCCTGTCAATGCTTTTATTAAGGTGGTTTTTCCATGATCGACATGTCCTGCTGTCCCAATCACTATATGTTCCATTTTAATAGTCCCCTTAAGTGTTTGTTTTTGTCTGAATTATCATTTGATACTCAGCATTGCCTTTTTTACTATAGATTGTCGTTCCAGCTAGCGTTTTAATGGGAATTTTTTTGCATACTTCTCGGTATTGTTTTTCAGTCATTTTTAACCCCAAACCACATCCTGCAGATATAGCAGCTGGAATAGCGATTATTTTAGCTAATTGTTGTTTCTCATTGAGAACTTCTTCCATCTCAATCGCAAGATGAGTGGAATCGAATGTCATTAGATAGTTTATTTTGCTCAGTCCTTTATCATTAAGGTTTAACCACTCGATAGCTACTCATAATTTCTACGATTCTATACATGTTTGTAATTTCACCGATTTTTAATTCATTTGTTAAGTCGAAATAATCCAAACATGCGCCACAAGTGTAAATCTCTACTCCTTTTTCTTTTAAACAAGTTAAATCCGCTAAAACAGAAGAATCTTTTACAGTTAATTTGGCACCCCTATTATAAAAAAGAAAGTATTTTGGTAAGATATCCTGTTCAGTATATGCATAGATAAAGCTCTTAAGTAGCACTCTTCCTAGCTTCTCGTCTCCTCGTCCCATCACTTCGGTATCAACAACTACTACATATTCTGATTGGTTCGTTGATTCACCTAGCTTAATATTGGTATCACTTAATTCTTCGTTGATGAGCACTTCAAAGCAGTGCGAATTTCTTGTAGTTACTCGGCAACTTAACCCCATTTGTTTTGCCATCTTACTAAGGTTTTGCGTGGCAATTTCGTTATCTACGAGTACTTTTACAGGTTCTTTTGCTTCTCTTAGTTCTTTTTTTGTTTTGATAACAGGAATCGGACAGGTTTCTCCCATTGCATCAACAATAATCATGAAAATTCCTCCCTTATCTAACTGTAATTTGACTGTTTTCTTTAGGTATTACTTTTCCAATTTTTGCAGATGAAATCTCCAATTTATTTAAAGCATTTAAAAAAGCATCTGCATGCTCTTCAGCGATACTATATAAAAGACCACCAGAAGTTTGTGGATCAAACAATACTTCTTCTAGCGCAAAATCATTGATCTTAAACGCTACTTTTTCTTTTAGATAGTTTCGGTTTCGCTGTCCACCAGCAGTTGTTAAAAAGGCTTTAGCACAATCTAGCGCTCCTTCAATTATAGGGATTTCCTCAGAGTAAAGGGTTGCACTGAATGCTTCCCCTAGCATTTCACTTAAATGCCCAAGAAGACCAAAGCCAGTAATATCTGTACAACTGTGAACGGGAAAATTTTTGGCAATCTCCGCAGCATACTTATTCAATGTAGTCATATTTGTGACTGCCTCTTTAAAAGTTGCCTCACTGATTTCTCCAACACTATAAGCAGTTGTAATCATCCCTACCCCTAAAGGCTTTGTTAATATCAAAAGGTCATTTAGCTGGCAGCCTGTGTTTAACAAAATAGCCTTAGGATGAATTTTTCCAGTTACGGAAAGACCGTATTTGGCTTTTGCATCATGAATGGAATGTCCACCTGCTAAGATTCCACCCGCTTCAAGGACTTTTTCTGCTCCACCGCTTAATATCTCTTTTAGACTATTTATATCCCCTTCTTCTGGAAAACAAACAATATTTAGAGCTGAAGTGACTTCCCCACCCATTGCATAAACATCACTTAATGCATTAGTAGCAGCTATCTGACCAAAAAGATAAGGATCACTAACAATTGCAGGGAAAAAATCAAGCGTTTGAATAAGAGCTAAGTCCTCTGAAATTTTTATAACAGCCGCATCATCAGACTGATCAAAACCCACTAAAAGATCTTTATGATTCGATTTAGGTAAATCTTCTAACATTCCTTGTAAAAGCTCGGGTCCAATTTTTGAATTGCATCCTCCACAGATAAACAATGATCTATTCTCTTCAACCATGCTAAATCCCTCTTTCCAACGGTTTTATCTTATGAATTTATTTTATGTAAATATATACGTATCGGCTTTACTCTTCTATGTTTAAAAAAGGACTAGAGAGCATCTCTTTTACTCTAGCCCTTTTAATTTTTTTATGCTAGTTCGGTTTCTGTTTTTTTACGTAAAGCTGACATTAACATGTTAATAGCTGTGTACAGCACTACGACAATAATAATCCAAGTTAGCACTTCCAAATTCATGCTCTTTACAAACGTTGCAGCAACAATAACTCCAGGAATTCCTCCTAATGCTAAACCAATTACTGCTTTTCTAGAATACATTCCTTTTCTAACAAATTCTATTCCTGATGTGGGCATTAACGCTGCACAAGAGCACATCATAATCGGAAAGGCCACCAGAGGATTAAGACCTAACATATAAACCATCGCCATACAAGGGGCGTATAACCCAACTCCAGCAGTCATCAAGGCACCAAAGATAAAATTTCCGACAATTCCAATGACTAGCATAATGCCACTTAAGCCTAATGCTTCATTGCCTTGGCCTAGTAAATCTAACATGCCAAGTGTTTTTAATGCCATCAATACTGAAGTAACGATTAACGCAATTCCCATAATTAATTGAATTTTCTTTTCAGGCATTTTTGACACAACTCTTGCACCAAGAATAGAACCAACTACTGCTGAAGCTACTAATGATCCCAATGTTAATGCTTCTACTTTAACGACTGTTATAAAGAAAAAGGCTTCAGTTACAACCGGAATTGCCTGTCCAACATTTAATGTTCCAGGAAGATACTTATCACTTTTTAAAAATTTGGTCAATTTAAACACTAATGTTGTTGTTGCGAAGTTTCCAATTCCTAAAGCATCAAAAAAATTTGTTACAGCACCTGTTGCTAATGCAACACCTAAATTCCCTTGCTCCTTCATTATTTCAGATTTATGTGCAATCATGTCTTGTATTAAGACTACTAAAAAAGCGATTGTAAGAATTGCCAACACAGATAAAATAATTGTTACCATTTTCATCTACCTTTCCTATAGCTGCTATAATTTAAAAGTTTCCTTCTATTTATTTCAAGATAAATCCATTTCTTAGCGGATCTTCTGAATCAATTAAAAATGAATTAAAGCCGGTAATATAGGCTGAGCCAGTTACTTCTGGAATTACCGCTGAAAATTCTCCCGCTGTAGTTTCTTCAACAACTCGACCTTTAAATAAAGTTCCCAAAATACTTTCATACACAAATGGTTCATTAATTTCAATTTGTCCTTTGGCGTATAGTGCAGCTAATTTAGCACTGGTTCCAGTACCGCAAGGTGAACGATCTACTTGTCCTTCTCCAAAAATTACAACATTTTTGTAGGTTGCTTCTGGATGTGTTGGTTCATCATAAATTTCAATCAAATCTGCTGTTTGAATATGTGGTAACAGTGGATGTTGAATCGCTATTTCATTATTAACAGCCTGTAAAACTTTAAGACCTAATTCCGTTAATTTTGAAGCATTTTCAGGTAAAACATGTAACCCAAATTCTTTTGCATGTATAATTACAAAGAAGCTTCCACCAAATGAAATATCAAATGTAACAGTCCCGACACCTTCAACCGTCAGTGTTTGGTTCTCCTTATATAAGAATGAAGGAACGTTTTTAAAAGATACTTCCTCTACTTTCTCTCCTTCATCATCAACTTTTGCGATTGCGTGAACCAATCCTGCAGCTGTATCTAACGTAATACTTGCCGTTTGGTTTATTATTTCAGGCTCAACCATTCCAGTTTCAATAGCTACCGTAACTGCGGCAATTGTATTATGACCACACATGTTCAAATAGCCACCGCCATCCATGAAAATAATCCCAAAATCAGCATCTTTCTCTGTTGGTTCTGTAATAAAAGCTCCAAACATATCATTGTGTCCTCTTGGCTCATGCATCAATGCTGTTCTTAAATGGTCTTGATGATCCATTAGATATTGCCTTTTATTTGCAATCGTATCTCCCGGAATATTAGGAATTCCACCTGTAATAATACGTGCAGCCTCACCCGCAGTATGCGAATCAATTGCTGAAATCATTTTTGAAAGTTTCATTGTTTTCCACCTTTTTGACTGTATTTTCAAATCTCATTTTGCTTGATCCTGTCTAATCTTCAATTTCAAAAAAGCGAGCGCTTTCTTGGCATCTAGTTCCTCTACATTATTTTCACCAACGACTTCGGTTTCGATTCCCGCTTCTGATTTGTTAAAATCAACAACTAAATCTGTAAATTCATTTGTTACGACAAACTTCGCTTGTGTACCAATGAACTTAAGACCAACGACACTAATATTACGTTTACCGATTTCTTTCATGGTATTGGCAAAGTCAACATCTGAATTTCCCCATCCATCTGCTGAAATAATCACGCCATCGCATCGCATCGCTTCGACCCAAGCAGCAACACGTTTCCCAACGAGATGCTTATTATAATTATCTTGCGGTGTTCCTACTACAATTACTCCAGCTAAATCCATTTCTTGATCTTTGCTTACGACATCAAGTAAGGGATCTCTAAAATGATGTAGCGAAGTCTCTTTTGTAGATGGTCCAATTCCCATTTATCACACCTTACTTTCACTATATCGTTTAGCTAAACGAAACATTGATAAAAGAATCACAATCTATTTCAAAAAAATATTTTTCCAAAATAGCTCTAAGTTAATCTCCTTTTTTACGTCAAAGAACGAAGTGCCCCATCTCTATATTCATTTGGTGATAAAACGATTGGCATGTTTCCAATATCAATTATCGAAATACCCTCTTCAGTTCCACTAGGTTCGTTAGAAAAAAGTAAATTATCATACATTGCCCCTTGACCAGCAACTTGCTTAACAATTGCAATTCTTGTTTTATCTTTTTCTACTGTATCGCAATAATCGTAACGTTCTGTTGCTGCTTGACCATTTATCATTTTTAAACATTCTCGAATAGTCTGAATCTGTAAATCACAGGCTTGAAAAATTGAAAATGCAAGATTTCTTGTAAAAGAGACTTCTCCTTTTAGAATGACATCTACGTGAATAATAATGTCATTTTCCCCAGGAGTCCCAGCTTTATTCAAAGTTAAGCGTTCGTCTAGCAAACCTTCTGAAGAACCGAACTCGTTGAATTGTTTTCCTGATTCGTCTGCTCCAGTTAACATGATATAAACACCAGTTAATGTATGGGTAATACCAGTCCCCAGTTCTCCCAATACTTTAGTTGAGATTGGAATGATATCCATAATTGAATTAATTTCTATATGATGTTGTTGAGGATTGATAATAGACACGTTAAATTCTGAAATGGCTGGAAATAGTTCTTTTACCTCTTTCGACACATTGTAAATACTTAAAAAATGGTCTCTTAAGCTTGTTTTACTAGCAAATTCAACTTTTTCCACATGAAAACATTTAATTACTAATTGTCGCTGAATTTTTTTCACTATTTATCACCCTATATTTTAATTTTGAATAAATCGCGGCAGCATAGATTCAAGAAAATCAATTGACAATATTTAAAAGTATTCGCTAGTAGTTATTCTTCTGAATATAATCACTTGGTAACTACTAGCAAATCCTTTTTTCTTTATTAGTCGATAACCGTTTTTTTAAATATGGGCAATATATTCGTAAGGAAGTGAAACAATTTTTCCTGCGCTTGGAATGGCAACAAGCTGCTCCAATGTGTCTTCTAAAATATGCGTTTGCATTTCGATATTATTTGGTTCACCTGCATTAGCACCCATTGGCATTAGAGGAGCCACGGCTCTTGGAGAACCATTTTGGCGTACAACTGGAGGTAATGCTGCGATTAAGATTGTTGGGATACCTATTTCTTCGATTGCTCTCTGCACGATCACGGCAGTTCTATGACAGGTCCCTCAACCAGCTGTGAGAACAACAGCATCAACGTTCTCATCTAATAATTTTTGAGCAATGGCAGGACCAGTTTCATCAGTAAAAACTTCTTGGTTTCCGCCTCCGCCCATGAATCCAAAATGGGTTGGTGCAGCTTCTTTAATAAAGCCAGCTTTAACTAATTCGTTTAAACGATCAATAGGAAACATACAGTTGACGTCTCTATTCACATCAGCGTTATCATATCCTCCATGTGATACCATCAAATCTTTACTGGCAGTTTCATTAGGTATTTCTCTATATGTCGTATCTCCAGCTAAATTAAAACGCTCATCTGATTTCACGTGAACGCCCGCTGCTGTAGCTAAAGCAACACGCATTTCTTTAAGTTCTTTTGTTACAGGGGTAAAAACTGGTTTTGGTGTAATTGGTACAAAAATTTCTGATTGCAAACCAGGGATTACTGTAAGTTTCATGTTCATTCTCCTTTACATTATGGGTCCGATGTCCATTATTTCTAACGAGTGGAACTCGTAAGAATAAGTGGCTCTCCTTTACATTATAGGTCCGATGTCCGCTATCTCTACGTCAGCTTTGCTTCCTAGAATAGTGGCTCTCCTTTACATTATAGGTCCGATGTCCATTATTTCTAACGAGTGGAACTCGTAAGAATAAGTGGCTCTCCTTTACATTATGGGTCCGATGTCCATTATCTCTACGTCAGCTTTGCTTCCTAGAATAATGGGTCTCCTCTCCCTTGTAGGTCCGATGTCCGCTACTCCTAGCTTGTTTCACTCGAAGGATCGAAGTCTTCTTTTTTCTTGTAGATTCGATGACTCTTACTCTGCATTAGCTTTATTTATTAGAATAGGGACCTTTTTTTAAAAAAATTATAACTTATTCTCGTTTGTCATTTTTTCTCTTAACATTTTCGTCTGTTCAATTGCATGGACATATTTTTCATCTGGTTCTTTTTCTAAAACTTCTGGATAGCTCATCATAAAGCCAACTTCTTGACCTAGTTGAATGTCATATTCTGAAATCAACATTCTTCTTGGTATTTTAAATTGGCCTAATCTGCCTTTAATGTCAATAGTGACACTAGCATCCGTTATTTCTACTAAAATACCTTCAAACATTCTTTCAGTTGATACATATTTTAGCTTATCCATTCTATCCATAAATCCACCTTCAATACGATGCTTTAGTTTTTGTAATAACAATTATTTTTCGTAAATTTCAATCCGCTTTTTACTTTTCGGTAAGACTTGTTCATTGTCTGCAAGCGTAATTTTTTTACCGGTTGCTTTTTCAATCGCTTCAACATTATTTAATTTCACATTTGGATTCCATTTACGTTCTGCTGTTTTAATTTCTTCTCCAGAAAGAGCCGTCTTCAACATTGATAGTGCTCGAATGGCATCTTCTTCACATAACGTATTATTTGCAAGAATTTCATTTTCTATGCCTTGCATTGATTTATTGTTATCAATCATATGTTTCATATATTTATTTCCAACAACAAGCGCACCTTGCATAGCTGAATAAGTAACCCCTACAACTTCAACATCACGGCTGCCGATTTCTTCAATATGAGAAGCGAAATCAATATGGTTATTTCCAAATCCTTCTGTTGTCACAATAGCTCCATCCAGATCCATTGCTTCAATCATCATTCCTAAACGTTTAGAAACATAGAATTTTTCTGAATTAGCTTGTGGTGATCCCACAAACACAACTCCAACTAGATCAATTTCTTCATCCGCCATAGCTGCTTGAACAAGTGGCTCACGGAAATAGTGGCGAGAGCATTCTTTGGAAGCTGGCCCAATACATGTTAAGGCATGAATCCCTCCATCAAGTACTTCAGTAGGTGCCAACATTACTGGTAAATTCCCTAAATCGACGTTTGGCTTAGCCCCTAGCGTCCCTACTGGCTCAACAGGCATAATTAAATTATCATGCATTGCACCTTGACCCATGATTTCTTTAATTATCAATACCTTCTTGTTACCTTTGCGCCGATATTGAACAATTTCTTCTGTATTTACAACTAAAGAATCGTCCACTTGTTTTAATGCCTTGCGAATTTCTTCAGTAATTGCATCTGCAGCTTTATGTGCCGCTAAAGGACCACTACGTTCCATATTTGTTCCAGCTTTAATAGTTACTTGTGCTTTAATAAAGATTTCGCCTTTATCTGGAGCACCTGGTCTATTCCACATAATATTGCGGTCTAATTCTCCTTCTGAAGAACCAAATTCACCGATTTGTACACCGTTCGCATCAGTCCCAGTCAAAATCATAACCGCACCATCGATAACGCGAGTTATTCCGTGGCCGAGATCGCCTTCTTCTTTTGTCGCAATTGGTTGCACATCCATAATTGTTTCACTGTATACATCGTAATTTTCTGGTGTAATAATTTCCAATTTCATATGTTCAACTAGTTCTTCAAGTTTTACTGCATCTCCGCAGATTTCTTCTGCATTTCTTAAAAACAAGGTTGTTCCTTCTATTTTTGTTTCATCAGCAAAATCGACTTTATCAATTTTAAAGTGTTTCTTTATTAAGCTTCTGATTTTTTTTGTTTCTACTTGTTTGTCAGAAGTAACCATTTGTTCTTCGTTAAAACTAGAAGTAGTGACATTTGCTGCCTTCTCTTGATTCGTCGTTTGCGGAACAGCCACTCCCCCAATTGATAATGGAATTTCTAGCTCAATTCCTTCCCCTTTTGCAATACTTAATTTAAGAGTTTGGGTTCCAAGAGCTGTTGAATGACTTGAGATAACAGGTTGAACGATTTCGGTACTTTTTTGATTGTTGTCTTCAGATTCCTCTTTAATTGTTGAACTTGATTCTTTTTTTGAATCAAAAGTTTGGTTAACACCTTCAAGTGCATCTGGTGTTAGTGGAATTAAAGCATCTAAAGTCTTCGTTAATTTCGCCCCTAAAACTTGTTCGATGGTTAAACAGTCTTCTGGCATTTTTAGCAAACCAGAATCTTCTAAATCAGCAAACAAAGCTGGGTCTTCAAGATTTTCAGGTTGAATAATAATTCCTGCTTCTGCTCTACAGCATAATACTGCAGGGTCTTTGGCATGGTCTTTTGCTGTTTCTACAGTGATTGACATTTGTCAAAACCTCCTAATGATATTTAGTCCATTTGTTCTTTGTTACATGTTTTCTAAAACAAACTTTTCGCTAATGATCAGATTGGATTCTCCTGTATAGCTTGTGACCAGCCGCTCTTAGTACGTGATCTGTATTATGATAAACCGGAACTCCTAACCTAGGAGCTACACCCATAACGGTGTTTGTTCAATCCTGACAAGTTCCAGTAAGTATAACTTCTGCGCCTTCTTTTTTCATTTTCAAAACTTTTTCTGCTTGCCCCGGACATATTCCTGGCAAATCACACCTATACCGTCCATCCACTTCTACCATTCTCTTACAACGTTCTGCTGCTACAATCTCCGCACCCATTCCTATTGCAATTTCTGTCAGTCTCTCTTTTCCGCCGCCACACTCACAAATTAAAATGCCGACTTTACGTTGTTCATTAGGAAAAGGCATTGCCACTAAGATTCCACCGGTTGTTTTAGTCAACGGTGTATCTTCTTCCCCATGTTTTCCTGTAAATGGACCTCCAACAACAATTTCACCGTGGGGTTGAATGTACCCACCACATTTGTCAATAAAATACTTCATAGGGAATCCAATGGGTTGATTCATAAGAATTTTTTCATGTGCTTGAACTCGACCAGCTATAGTCAAATCCTTTTCAATAAAAGGCTTTCTTTGCTCGATTGCTTCAACAGCATGCTTAATTGTTTCAATGTTGGAGACAATAGCATTCGCAGAACTTGGTAATTGTCCTGGTTCTAAGGTAATTCCTAATAGTTCCCTAATAATGACGCGTTCATCACCAGCAGGATACATATCACTTAGATACTTCAACTCAATATTAGGCTCATCTTTACAGGCTCTTCCCAAAGCTAGCATCGCTTTACGATATTTCGTTTTAATGGCAATATAAGCTTTTCCAGCTTTTGTCATTTCCATTAGGTAATTCAGACCTCGAATAATAACATCGGGATGGTCTTCCATAAACTGAACATTGTGACCAAGCAAGGGTTCACACTCAGCAGCATTAGCTATAATATAACCGTTTTCAATCGTTGTGTTATATTTCACATGCATAGGGAAACCAGCACCCCCAGCTCCTACGACACCAGCTGCTTTAATCGCTTCTAAATTTGTTTCGGTTTTTGGAATAGGGATAAAATGATCGGGTTGGTTTTCCTTTAAACGTATCACAACTTCTGATCCGTTAATGTTTACGATAGTACCTGAAACACTTGTATGAATGTTCGCACCTAAACCATTAGGTATAGCAATTAGCTGCCCTTTTTCAACCTCTTCATTCATCTTAACAATTGGTATACACGGTGAACCAACATGTTGTTTTAGTAGAATATGAATCTTGTTCATCTTTATTTCACCTCCTTTATTTTGTATTTGTTTTCACAATATCAATTAGAAATAATCCTTTTTTTAAAAAGTGGTTATTTCAAGTTGATAATAGCACAGAAAAATTTATAAAAAAAGTGCCCCAAAAGTGATGAAAAGCACTCAATAAAAAAACATCTTGACACCAATAATTGAATGTGCTACGATTCCGTTGGGAGTGGATGGGTTCTGGTGTTCCCTCTGGTCTTCAAAACCAGTATGAGGAGTTAAGAGCTTCTTGGGTGGGTTCGATTCCCACACATTCCCGCCAAATAAGGATTTATGACAGGTTACTAAAGAGTCAATTTTCTAAAAAAAAATTGATCTGTTTAATAAAACCTGTTTTCTTTTTTTCCTTACTAAAAGAGTAATCCACAAAGAAAGCGCTTTAAAACATAGGCTTAAACAAAGAAAAAAAGTGGCTATTTCCCATGTGGCTATTTTCAACGAAAAAAGTGTCTTATATCAAGGAGGTCAACTAATGAGCCAAAGTTCGATTTTTCAAAAGACAAATATTTTTCAAACACTTCAAGATTATGATTGTTTCGTCACAGATGAAGATAAAATTGAGAAACTGATTAACGCTTTTGAGAATAATATTTCTAAGACTTGTTGTGCATTAATTTGCCAAAATTCTAATGAAGAATTAACTTATGCAGCTCCTTATATAAGGATTCTTTACGTACTTCAAGGAACTATTCGGATTACCATTGATTCAAAATTAGTCGAGTATTCGGCTGGTTGTTTTATTATTGCAAACCCTGTTACGCAAATCTTTTATAGCGAACTAGAAGATAATACCGAAGTGATGACGCTTTTGTTTAAGAAGGATTTTTTTGATTTATTTTACACCAACCAAATTATAGATTATCCGTTATTTTATGACTTTATCCAATTTGTTATTAGTGAAGAACAAACAAAAAGTAATTACTTCTTTTTTCAATGCGATCCTCAAGATGATACCAGATATCTTGCATTAATTTTGTTAAAAGAGATTTTATCACAAAAAAATAGTGCCCAGAAAAAGGTTGTCCGTGCTGCATTCTTGTTGCTAATTGCTGAGTTAGATCGTATTAAAAATGAAACGTTGATTTTAAAAGAGTCGATTATTCCTTCTAACATGCTTGTTGGTGAAATTTTAAAATATATGAACCTCAACTATGCAGTTGCTTCTTTGCAGTCTCTATCCGATATTTTCCATTTGCACCCTAATTATATTTCGGGATTAATTAAAGAAAACACAGGAAAACTATTTTCACAACATTTAGCTGAAATACGACTTAAACAAGCGACTTATCTATTAACCAATACAAATTTATCTATTGAAAAAATCAGTGAAATGATTGGCTATATGGATAAAGGATACTTTTTTAAACTCTTTAAGAAACATTTTGACTGTTCACCAAGAAAATATAGGATTAATCATGAAAATCAACAAACCTGTAAGTAATTTATTTTAGAAAATTTTGTTGTATTAGAGTTAAAGCAAAAATGAGAGTGGGACAATAGTCAGAAATACATCTGATTGTTGCCTCACTTTTTTGATTTCTAAAAAAAGAGAATGTTCCGTTTAAAAAACAAGAGGGATCA
>NZ_MIEK01000032.1 GCF_001742285.1 Enterococcus rivorum
TTTTCTCTGTCCGCTTTCACGAATAACCACCTCTTAGTATCGGAGTTGAATTTAAAATACTGCTATTAATTTTTTGATCAATCGCTTCAAACTCTTGCGCCACTGAATGGATATTATTTCCATCCTTTGCAAGCGCATTTGAAATCCGTTGCAAGCGCTGACCAAAATCAAGTCCACTTTTTTGCGCCTGTTGATTCCCAATAACGGTCGTCCTATTGGCACTGGAAGCTGGTGCATTGATTGCATTTAGCGCACTAGCCGAACGACTAAAGGACGCCGATATACCACCCGCAATCGTTGTATTACTCTTGATTGCCATTTCCCCACTCCTTTTAAGTTTCTATTGTTTAAACTATTATTTTAGAATAATTTAAAAGCCTTATTAAGTTTAGCATGCCCTAATGTAGTTGAAAAGGATATTTTGCACTTATTCAAAGAAATTTTTTTAAATAAGATAAATAGAACTGTCTAAATCACAACATTTTGATCCATAACTGACAGCAATTAACCTTTTAGCGAAATATTGTTCGAAAAATCAAGAATAATTAGTAACTAGGCACAGAAAAGTCGTACCAAACCAAAAAATTTGCATACCAGAATTACTATAATTATTTGAATGAGAATTATTCTGAGTAAAAGATAGTGATATCATTGCAATAAACAAAGAAATAAATGCTGTGACAGATGTAAAAATAACTACAATTTTTTCTTCAATAAATTTATCTAACATAACCTGTCCCCTCTTATATAATTTTATTTTTATAGAAGACAATTAAAAAAATCCCTAACCTTATTTCAAGGTTTAATAAGCTTGTAATTCTGTCAAAAAAATCCTAATTAATCTTTTCATTCTAAAAGTGCAAAACGGATTAGTAGAACTGCCATCCCAGAAAAGGTTTTAAAACAATTGGAAAAGTAATTTAGAGTATGAGATATTGAGAGTTTGTTTTCCAATTGCCTTTTATTAAAAATAAAGAAAGTTGAACCCTTGAGAAATAGGGGTTCAACTTTCTTTATCGTTCTTCTATTCTTCTTCTTCCGCCATGAATGTATTGAAAACTTCTTCAATCATATCCCACTCAGCATCTGTTTCGATTTGTTGTAATTCGCCTTCGGTTCCTTCTTCATTTTCGATGTAAGCATATGCTTGTAATTCAACATCTTCCTCTTCTGGAACGCCTGCTGGATAAAGTAATACATAATTTTTACCGAATTCTTCTTGTCCATCTACTGTTAGTAAGATTTCATAAAGAGTTTCATTTCCTTCTTCATCTACTAATGTAATATGTTCGTGTCCTTCGTGATCGTGATTGTGGTCTGTCATAATACTAATCTCCTCTTTCAATTAATTGCCCAACTAGGGACAGCTATTAGATTTTATTTCCAGCTCTGTCTAGATAATTTTGTAAAATCATAACAGCAGCTAATTTATCAATAACTTTTTTTCTTTTGGCTCTGGAAGCATTTGCTTGCTCCACTAACATTCGCTCCGCTTGGACAGTTGTCAAGCGTTCGTCTTGATACTCAACCGGGATATTAAATAATTCTTTAATTTTATCCCCGTATTCCATAGACGCTTCTGCTCTAGGCCCAATCGTATTGTTCATATTTTTAGGCAGCCCAACAACAAATTGTGTCACTTCATATTCTTTGACTAGCTCTGTCAAACGGGTAAAACCAAATTCCCCTTGCGCTTCATCAATCCGAATAATTTCAACACCTTGCGCTGTCCAACCGAAAGGATCACTGACTGCAATCCCAACTGTTTTAGAACCAACATCAAGTCCCATCACTCTCATCGAAGCGTAACACCATGATCAGCTAGATAATACTTCACTAATTCTTCCATAATTTCATCTCGTTCATGACGACGAATTAAGTTTCGAGCATCTTGATAGCGAGGAATGTAGGCCGGGTCTCCAGAAAGTAAATACCCAACAATCTGGTTAATCGGATTATATCCCTTTTCTTCTAATGCACGATAAACGGTAGCGAGAGTTTCGCTTACTGCCTTCTTACGACTATCATCAAAATCAAATCGTACTGTTTCATCTGTAAAACCCATTTATCTACACCTCATTTCTTCTAATTTAACCATACAGCTTCATTCTACTAAAAAGTAGGCAAAACTACAAATGAAATTTTCGGATATCGCCTATATTTAAATAAATTTAGGACTTTTTTTGCTTTTATCTGTGATTTATCGTTTAAAGAAAAATAAAAGCAACTAGGCGCTGTACCTAATTGCTTTTTTGAGATTATCCAAGTAATCAAATAATAAACTTGTTTCTTCTAATCAAGAATCTTTCATCAATTTTACCATCAAAGCTTTTTGAGCGTGTAGACGGTTCTCAGCTTCTTGATAAATTTTAGAATGGGTTCCATCAATGACGTTCGAAGTAACTTCTTCTCCCCTGTGGGCAGGTAAACAATGTAAAAATAGATAGTCGTCTTTAGCTTTTGATACTAACTCAGAATTAATTTGATAGGCTGCAAAGAGCTTTTCTCGCTCTAGTTGCTGACTCTCTTCTCCCATACTCGCCCAAACGTCTGTCACCACCACATCAGCATCTGCCACAGCGCGTTCTGGATCATTGATTAACTCAATTTTACTCCCACTTTGAAGAGCATTTTGTTCAGCTATATCAATTATTTCTTGTTTTGGTTCGTAGCCAGTGGGTGTTGCAATTGAAATATCCATGCCAACTAAACTGCCACCAATTAGAAAAGAATGCGCCATATTATTGCCTGCTCCAACATACGCTAGTTTGATTCCTTTCAATTTACCTTTCACTTCATAAATTGTTAAAAAATCAGCTAAAATTTGACACGGATGATGATTGTCTGTCAAGCCGTTAATTACTGGTATCGATGCCTCTGTCGCTAATTCTGCAACCATTGTATCTGAGTAGGTCCGAATCATAATCCCATCCACATAACCAGACATTACTTTAGCAGTGTCTTTAATGGGTTCTCCTCTTCCCATCTGTGTGCTTTTTGAGTCTAATACAATGGCTTGTCCTCCTAGCTGAATAATTCCAGCCTCAAAAGAAACTCGTGTTCTAGTGCTATTTTTCTCGAAGATCATCGCTAATATTTTCCCTGATAATGCGTGACGATACTCATTTGGATTCGCCTTGATTTCAGTAGCCAATTTGATAACGGATAAAAATTCAGCTTGGGTCATTTCTGTTAAATCTAAAATACTTCTTCCATACATTGAATTACTCATTTATCGGACCTCCAATTAAAACGTTAGTTAAGATAGCCAACGCGCTGTCTATTTCTTCTTTTTTTATTGTTAAAGGAGGCAACAGACGGAGAACATTTTTTCCTGCCCTTAATGTTAATAACCCTTGTTCTTTCAACTTTGTCATTAGTTGAAGTAATTTCTCTTCACTTTCCATTTGAAGACCAACCATTAATCCTAAGCCTCGAATATCTTGAATCCCTGAATCTTCTTCTTCTGCTAACAACGATAATCCTGAAAATAGCTGTTGGCTTTTTTCTTGTACAGCACTTAAAAAGTTTTGAGTATTGACAATTTCCAGTACTTGGTTTGCTACACTCATTGCCAGCTTATTTCCACCAAAAGTTGAACCATGAGTTCCTGGACTAAAAGTGTCTGCTAGTTCCTGTTTTCCTAACATCGCTCCTACAGGAATCCCGTTCCCTAATCCCTTAGCTAAAGTCAAAATATCCGGTTCTATCCCATATTGCTCATAAGCATATAACGTCCCTGTCCTACCGATACCTGTTTGGATTTCATCGATGATTAGCAATATTCCTTTGTCGTGACAACACTGCGCTAGTTCTTTTAGCCATTTTTTATTAGCTGGAATGACTCCGCCTTCTCCTTGAATCATCTCTAACATTACAGCAGCAGTATTTGAATCAACTGCCTGTTTGAATTGAGCTAAATCATTAAATGGTAGATACGTAAAATCTGGAACTAGCGGCTGGAATCCAGCGTGAATACTTGTTTGCCCAGTAGCGCTCATTGCACCATAGGTTCGCCCATGAAAGGAATTTAGAAACGTGATAACCTTCGTTTTCCCAGTAGCTTTCCGAGCTAATTTAATCGCTGCTTCATTCGCCTCCGCCCCACTATTGCAGAAATAGGCAACGTAGTCTTTGCCATTGGCTAGTTTTTCAGCGACTTCTTCTTGTAAATGATTTTCATATAAATTAGGGGTATGCCACAAAAGGCTGGCTTGTTCCATTAAGGCATTATTTAGCTTCGGATGGTTATAGCCTAGATTCATGACACCAATTCCACTAGTAAAATCCAAATATTTTTTCCCGCTCCGATCCGTTAAATAGTTACCCGAACCTGAAATCATTTCAATTGATTCACGTTTATAATTTGGAAATAAAAAACTCATGCTAACGCCTCCTTACTAATTGTTGTCCCAACCTGTTGAATTTTATTCGTAATATGAACTTTATGGACACCATTAGTGACGGCTGAAACAGCACTTTCAATTTTTGGAAGCATCCCACCTTTAATAACTTTTTCTTCTTTTAGACCATAAATATCTTTCGGTGAAAGTTCTTTTAGCCACTGCCCTTCTTTTTTGACACCTTGCACGTCTGTAAGTAAGTACAAGGCTTCTGCTTGCAACTCTTCCGCCACTTTACAGGCCACGTTATCCGCATTGATATTCAACCATTCTCCTGTTTCTGTTAAGCCTAAAGGAGCAATAATTGGCACATGCTTTTTACTGATTAGATGCAAAAGTAATTCTTTATCAATTTGCTTCACATTTCCAACATGACCATATTTTTTTTCATCTAGAAATTCTCCTGTAATAATTTGAGCACAAGAAGCATTCAAGCCAACAGCTGAAAAACCTGCTTGTTGAAATTTCGTTGTAATCATAGGCTGCACTTGACCAATTAGAACCATTTGAGTAATCGCTAACGTTTCCTTTGTCGTTACCCGCAAACCACCTTTAATGCTGACAGGAACGTTCAAACGATGCATCATTTCTGAAATGTAGTGTCCCCCTCCATGAACAATCACTATTTTTTTACCTGCCTTTTGCCAATGTGTAATTTGCTGAAAAAATTCTTTAGTCAAATTGTCGCTGGCTACCCCACCTATCTTTACTACGATAATTCCCTTCATTATTGAATTCCCCTTTACGTATGATAAAGTCCGTTAATTTCGACATATTTGTAAGTAAGGTCGCAACCCCAAGCCATTCCTGTTGCTTTCCCTATTTTTAAGTCTACAACGATTTTGATTATTTTTTGTTTGAGCACTTGTTTCATTTTTTCTTGATCAAAATTTTGCGGCTGACTATTTTTTAGTACTTGAATCTTTCCTAAAAAAATGTCAATTGTGTCTGGATTAACTTCTGCACCAGAATAGCCGACTGCACAAATAATTCTTCCCCAATTGGGATCTTCTCCAAATATTGCCGTTTTGACTAAAGAAGAACCTACCACTTTTTTTGCTGCCATTCTTGCAGAAAGCGCATCTTTTCCATTAATGACTTCTACTTCAATCAATTTTGTAGCACCTTCACCATCTTGAGCAATCATCTTAGCGAGTGTTTCAGAAACGAAGTGGAACATTTCTTCAAAGGTTTGATACGCAGTTGTTTCTTTTTTTATTTCAGCTATTTCTGAGGCTCCATTAGCCATTACAATAACCATGTCATTAGTAGACGTATCTCCATCAACCGTTATTTGATTGAACGTTATCTCAGTCTGCTCCTTCAATAAAGTTTGCAATAATTCACTTGAAATCGTTGCATCTGTCGTAATAAAAGAAAGCATTGTCGCCATGTTAGGGTGAATCATCCCAGAGCCTTTGGCAACCCCAGCCACCGTCACTAGTTTTCCATCAATCAATCCTTCTACGACAATTTGTTTCGTAAACGTATCAGTAGTTAAAATGGCTTCATGAAAGGCGAATGGATCTCCCCTCTTTTGGTCTAGTGAATCAAGTCCTTCTGCCACGATTGTCATCGGCAGCATCTGACCAATAATACCTGTAGAAGCAACGGCAACGTCTTCTTGGTTTATTGCTAATTTTTTTGCCGCTATCTTTTGAATGGTAAAAGCATCTTCAATCCCTACTTTTCCCGTACAAGCATTTGCATTTCCCGAATTCACTACAATCGCTTGAAGCGTTCCTGATTGAATCGCTTGCTTTGTCACAGTGATGGGAGCTGCTTGAATTTTATTTGTTGTAAAAACTGCTGCTGCTTGAGCAGGTACATTTGAATAAATAAATCCAATATCTTTTTTCCTCTTTTTTAAACCGCAGTGCTTCCCGTCTGCTAAAAAACCTTTCGGTGAAGCGATAGTCCCTTCAATAATCTTCATTTTTTTACTCCTTCTATGGATAAAGAGGAACTGCATTTAAGCCTAATTCTTCAGGAAACCCCGCCATAATATTTAAATTTTGAACAGCTTGCCCTGCAGCTCCCTTTCCTAAGTTATCAATGACAGTTACTAATGAAATAATATTCGTTGTTTGATTGTAGGTAACACCTATGTCGCAATAATTTGAACCCACCACTTGTTTTAGTTCTGGAAATTGATTTTCTGGTTGAATACGAATAAATTTTTTCCCTTGATAATATTTTTTGAAAACGTCTATTAGCTGTTCCGTTGAAATAGATTGACTCGCTTTCACGTAAGAAGTTAAAAATATCCCTCTCGTAACTGGTATTAACGAAGTGGAAAATTGAATAGCCTCAATTTCTGGTGCCCAAACCTTAAATTGTTGGATAATTTCTGGTATGTGTTGGTGCTGATTCAGCTTATAGACACTCATATTTTCATTGGTCTCAGTAAAATGAGTGGTCTGGGATAGTCCTTTGCCTGCGCCGGAAAGACCTGATTTTCCATCTATAATCATTGAATCTAGCTGAATTAACTTGTTTTCTAGCAAGGGAGCGAATGTTAATTCTGTAGCAGTAGCATAACAGCCAGGATTCGCAATCCAAATCGCCTTTGGATTTTTTCTGCATTCTGCTAAACCATACTCAAATTTTTTCACTAAATCTAAGGGAGCACTAGTTTTTCCATACCATCGTTCATAAGTACCACCAGACGTTAAACGAAAATCCCCAGATAAATCAATAATTGGAAATTCGGCTGTCACAAAAGGCTGTACTAGTTCTTTAGATATCCCTGAAGGTGTTGCAAAAAAAACTAAGTCACTGCCCTCCATTATTTTTTCTGCATTAAATTCTTCTAGAGGAAGAGAAATGATATTTTTTAAATGGGGATTTATATCAGAAATTGATTTTTTATGCATTGAATGACTGTGAATCGAAACTATTTCAACTTTCGGATGTTGTCGCAAATATCTAATTAATTCTAAACCGCTATAGCCTGTAACCCCTACTATTGAAACCTTCATCCATTTCCCCTCCATTAAATTTTTCTTATTTTTTGTTATTGTTTCACATATTATATAAGGTCTCGCTATTCAAGTCAACGGTTTTTTATTAGTTAATTACCATATTTTTGCATATTTATATACAAAATCGAATTTTTTATGCAAGTGAATTATTCTTATTCATCCTCTAACTAGGACAAATAAAATTAGTATTGAGCTATTTATCTACACTAAAAAAGCAAATGAAATCATATAAACAACTTCATCTGCCTCATTGATAACTCTTATTCAGTTTAATAAATTAGAAATAAAAATATTGAACAGCTACGATCCCAATTAGAATAAGTAGCCCTGGCAAATAATTAGATACTCTAATTTTAGCCATTTCGGTAATGTTTAGCCCGATGGCAAAAATCATTAATCCACCGATGGCACTGATTTCAATCATCAGCATGTCTAACAGCTCTTTTGGTATATATCGCACAATTACACTTGCAAGAATAGCAATCAGTCCTTGGTATAAGAATACAGGTACTGCTGAAAAAAGAACCCCTACTCCTAATGTCGCTGTCAACATAATTGACATAAATCCATCCATCACTGATTTTGTAAACAATGTTTGGTGATTTAGCGAAACACCGCTTTCAATCGCCCCGATAATCCCCATCGAACCAATCAAAAAAATTAACGAGGCTGTCACAAACCCTTCTGCAAAATTACTGTTTTTCTTGGCAAATCGTTTTTCTAAGTATAAACCAAACTGATTCATTCGATCTTCTATTTTAAACCATTCTCCTAGCATAGCTCCTAAGCAAAGACTAATCAGAACAATAATAAATGAACTTGTTTTAAATGCCATTTGAATCCCAAGAACGATAACCCCCAAACCAATTCCCTTTGTAACTGTATCTTTTGTTTGCTGAGAAATATTTCTTAAAATAGACCCTGCTAAGCTCCCAAAAACAATTGCTAAACCATTAACTAATGAACCTAATAATAGCATCTTACGTCACAACCCATCCCTTAAAATAAAAATAGTTTCATTCCCACTATTATACGATAAAGTTTACAAAAAGACAGACACTTTCTAAAAAAATATCAATTACCTTTCCAATTAAACTCTGTTGCATTACTTTGGCTCCATGTGGTCAAACGCGTTGATTATAGCCAAGATAGCAACTTTTTTCTTCATTTTGTAGTACACTTAAAGAAAAACAGAATCGAGGATGGCTATGACCTCAAAAAATACGGAACTTCTTTTGGAAACATGTCTTTTAGCAGGAAAAATTATGATGGAAAGTGATGCTGAAATGTATCGTGTGGAAGATACGATGAGCCGAATTGCGACGGCAACAGAAAACCACCAACTGGTTTGTTATGTTACTCAAACAGGATTATTTGTGGGCTTTGATGGTACTTCAAATATTCGTATGGTTCAAATTATCCATCGTTCAATCAATCTAGAAAAAGTTTCTAAAGTAAATAACTTGTCTCGAGATTACGTTGCTGGACATTTTACACTGGAAGAATTATTGGAACAGTTGAAACAAATCCATTATGAAAAGAAATTTTTTCCTCTGTGGATGCGAATAATTAGTGCTTCAGTCATTAGTGGTACTATTATGATTCTTGCCGGTGGCGTTTGGAGCGATCTTTTATTGACTAGTATCATCGGTGGATTAGGTTACGCTTTATTCTATTTCAGTTTAAAAGTTTTACAGATTAAATTTCTGTCTGAATTTTTAGCTTCTTTTTTTATCGGCTGTGCTGCGATTATTGCTGTTCGACTAGGGTTAGGACAAAACCAAGATATGATTATCATTGGCTGTGTTATGCCATTAGTACCAGGTGTTCAAATCACGAATTCTTTAAGAGATCTCCTAGCAGGGCACTACTTATCCGGTGTTTCCAGAGGAACGGAAGCAACTATGACGGCCAGTATGATTGGTTTTGCTATTGCTTTTGTTTTACAACTATTTTATTGAGGAGGCACGAAAGATGCTCACACTTTTTATCCAATTTTCTTTTAGCTTTTTAGCAACCGCTGCGTTTGCTATCATTACCAATGTGCCTAGACGTTCTCTAGTTGCTTGTGGTTTCTCTGGAGCTTCTGGTTGGCTTATTTATTGGACAACTACGCAGATGGGCGCAAACGTCGCTCTTGGTTCCCTATTAGGCGCACTTGCTGTAGCCGCGGTTAGTTTTCTTTTCTCTCGATGGTTAAAATTACCGGTTACTATTTTCAATATTCCCGGAATGGTTCCCCTAGTTCCTGGTGGCTTGGCTTATCAAGCAGTTAGAAATTTGGTTGTAGGAAATTATACTTTTGCAATTCAATCGTTGGTCCAAGCGGTTATGATTGCCGGTGCGATTGCTTTAGGATTAGTTTTATCTGAAGTACTGAATCATAATATTAAAAATTTTAGAGAAAAGAAAGATTTGATTCGTTTCTCTAATAAAAAAGATCGTTAAAAAATAGACTATTTAAATAAATGAATTCCCATCAGATTAAGCTAAGAACCTTGTTAAATAAAGTTTTTTCCAGCCAAGAGAAGAAGGAATAGACAGAGAATGTGCCAACTCTGAATACTCCTTCTTCTATGTTTTTTATTCCATCATTTTCTAGTAAGGCTCATTTCAATTGTACTATTCAAATTGAAATTAATTTGATAAGTCATCACCGTTAGATGCAATAACTTTTTTATACCAGTCAAAAGACTTCTTTTTCTTTCTGTTTAAGGTTCCTTTTCCCTCATCATCTTTGTCTACATAAATAAATCCATAGCGTTTAGACATTTCTCCAGTACTAGCGCTAACTAAATCAATACATCCCCAGGCAGTATATCCCAAGCACTCCACGCCATCTGCAATAGCCTCTCCCATTGCATTAATGTGAGCCTGAAGATAATGAATTCTCCCATCATCGATAATCCCTTGTTCTTCTATCTGATCGAAAGCACCTAACCCATTTTCTACAACAAATAAAGGCTTTTGATATCTATCATACAAATCATTCATGGTGATTCTTAGACCTAAAGGATCAATTTGCCATCCCCAGTCACTTCTTTCCAAATAAGGGTTTTTTAGACTTTTAAAAACATTTCCTGATGTCTGTTCCCCTGCCTCTGGATCAGCACTAGTTAAGCGAGAAGAGTAATAACTAAATGAAATAAAATCTACTGTATTTTCCTTCAATATGTTTTTGTCTTCACTCTCCATTTGCAAATGAATATTATTTTCTTCGAAATAGCGATTTAAATAGCTTGGATAAGCACCTCTAGATTGAACATCAATGAAAAAATAGTTTTTTCGATTGGCTTCTTGCGCCGCAAACACATCTTCTGGATTACAAGTCAGTGGATATGTTGAAGCTCCTGCTAACATACAACCAATCTGCATCTTCGGATTGATTTCTCTAGCTCTTTTGGTAGCCATTGCAGACGCCACTAGTTGATGGTGAGATCCTTGATAAATATCTTGGTTTGGTTCATTTGAAAGCGATGTATCTATTGCTCCACCTAAAAGTGGTAAGTGTAAAATCATGTTGATTTCATTAAAAGTTAGCCAATATTTGACCTTTTTCTGATACCTTTTAAAAAGAACTTCGCAGTAGGCTAAGTAAAAATCAATTAAATTTCGATTTTTCCAGCCTCCGTATTTCGTCATTAAGTATAATGGCGTATCAAAGTGGTTTATAGTAACTAATGGCTCAATATTATGCTTGAGACACTCCTCAATGACTCGATCATAAAACTCAAGTCCTTGTTCGTTAGGTAACGTTTCATCTCCTTTTGGGAAGATGCGCGCCCAGCAAATGGAAAAGCGAAATACTTTGAAGCCCATCTCAGCGAAAAGAGCAATATCTTCTTTGTATCGATGGTAAAAATCAATCGATTCATGACTTGGATAAAAATCATACTCAGTATTCATTGCTTTCGTTGGATGCTTTAGCGCGTCCTGTCGTCCATGCTTAGCATCTGGTAAAATATCAACCGGAGTAAGTCCTTTTCCACCTTCTAAATAGGCACCTTCACATTGATTCGCTGCAACTGCGCCTCCCCATAAAAACCCTTCTGGAAATCGTTGTTTTTTTATCAATTTATTCATAAAAGAATCCTTTCTTAATTCGATTAATTTCCTAATTCTTCTTGATAAGCTTTTTTATCTAGCATTTTGAAGAAAGGATAGTACATTACACCACTGAATAAAATCATAACTATTTGGAACAAGGCAACTTTCCAGCCCCCATCAGGTGTTGAGATAAAACCAGACATAATGACAGGTGTTCCTAATGGAATAATGTAAGATAATCTAGGTAAAATATCAATCAATGTTAACAAATAAGCCAACACGGCTGAAATAATCGGTGTCACAATAAAAGGAACAATCATAAACGGATTTAGGACTAAAGGAAATCCAAAAATAATTGGCTCATTAATGCCACACAGATTTGCTACAATCGATAGTTTGCCAAGAGTTTTGTACTGTTTACTTTTTCCTACAAACAACATCAGTAAACACAACCCAATTGTCATGCCTGATCCACCTAAAATAACGTACACTGACCAAAAAGAACGATTTAAAATATTAGGTAATTCATAAGCAGACGTTCCACTGTTTAAGGCGTCCATGTTGGCGTTATTTAAAGCTGTCCATAATGGATAGAAAAGCGGTAAAATAATAGCTGACATCCCATGAATTCCAAGGCTCCAAAGAATTTGACATAAGAATATCGCAAAGATAAATGACCAGACATTATTTCCTAAAAAAGCTTCCATTGGTGCTTGGATAAAGGAATAAATCCCTGTTTGAATACCAGTCACACCTTCTATTGGGATTAGGCTCACTAGACGATCTAAACCAATAAAGAAAAGAATTGATACAAATCCAGGGAGTAATCCTCCAAAAGATTTAGAAATGGTTGGCGGAACCGACTCAGGCATTTTAATCATCATCTTTTTGTTAATCATTGTACTGTATATTTTTGCCGAAATAAGTGCAACGAATATAGCGACGAAAAGACCTTTTGCACCAATCCACTCAAATGGAATATAGTTGCCTGCAGGTAAAACTACGTCTTCTGCAACCTTTAAATTATTTTCTGTTAAAAATGCTGAGATAGTTGCTGCAGCATTTCCCATAGGTACTACTGCTAAAAATGAAAATAGGGCTACCATTCCTGCAACACCCTGGTCGACATTTTCTCGTTTCGCATAAAAATAAGCAATGAAGAAAACGGCATAAATAGAAATAATATCATTCGTTACTAGATTAGGAATCGAAAAGAACGCTTTCAAACCAACACTTTCTATAAAATTTTGATAACTTGGTATTGCTAAGTTGTTTAACAACGAAAAAATTGAACCAATAATTAATACTGGCATCAGTGACATAAAACCATCACTTACTGAACCTAAATACTTGTTTTGAGAAATTTTCATCGCCTTTGGCATAATTTTCTCAGTAAGCTTGTCCATCATAAATTTTTTCCTCCTTTTTTAATCTACTCTCATTCTACGTAAAGAATGATTGGTTTTTCCAATAGTTATCAACTATACTAGTCATAGATAAAAACAATGGAGTGGAGAAAATGGATTTAAGATTGCTAAATTATTTTGTTATTTTGTCAGAAGAAATGAACTACCGCAAAGCAGCCGAACGATTATATATTACGCAACCTACATTGAGTCAACAAATAAAACAATTAGAACAAAACCTATCATTAACCTTGTTCAATCGAAGCGGAAATCAGTTAATCCTGACGCCAGAAGGTGAATTATTAAAAATAGAAGCCTATCGATTGTTTAAAAATATAAGCGAATTAGAACTGGCATTAGCAAATTGCAAAGAGCAAGTATCCAAAGAAATAGTGATTGGTGTAACTGGTGCAAGCCTGTTAGTTCAACCAATTGTTGAGTTTTCAAAAATTTTTCCAAATAATAAAATTCAAGTTCATGAAAGAAGTTATACTAGTTTACTTCCTAGAGTTTTAAACGGTTCCTTAGATATGGGTATCAGCTACACCCCGGAGTTTTTAGATGAGAACCTCATCTTCAAAAAAATCGGTAACGATAAATGTTGTTGCGTTGTGAATCAAAAGCATGATTTATTTACTCAACAAGAAATATCGCTCATTGAACTTCTTAAATACCCTCTAGTTCTCCCTCATCCAAATTTAGCTGTACGTAAGTATTTAAAAAGTTATGAAAATAAAGAACATATCTATTTAGACCCTTTGTATGAAATGCCAAATTACAGTTCTTGTTTGGAATTAGTAAAACAGAATTTAGGTGTTTCCCTTTTACCTTATAGCTTCATTAAGAACGGTTTTGATAAAGAGCTTAAGATAATCGAAGTCACTGATTTTGATGAACTAATTGGCGTCTCGTTATTTTATCGAAGAGATAAAGCCTTTAATACATTCGAGAAAAGCCTTACGGAAATGATTGCAAACTACCTTTTTTAAAAGCAATCATTGATTATTTTATATTTAAAAGAAACGTTTGAACTGAGAATAAATAAACAAAAAAGGAATAACAGAAACGTAATCAGTCTCTGCTATTCCTTTTACAACCTTTAAAATGAACGATAAACATATTGATTTTTAGGCTCAGCTATATTTTTTACTGAAGAAACTTCTACGTATGGGATGGTTCTTTTAAAGGCCTCGTAGTACTTAGACTGTATGACGCCACTTACTTCAACCCACTTATTATTAGCAAGTTCTTCCCCTTCTGGCATATGAGTCAGCAAACCAAACACTCCAGAATCCGCTACGCAATGAACAATACCAAAGCGAAAAACAAAAACATCCGACTTGTCTTCTTCAGGAGAATTAAAAATGAACCCTTTATATGAAACTTTTTTTCCGATAAATTCACTAGGATAGTTGTAAATTAGTTCCATAATTTCTAGATAGTTCTCGTCAGTTATTTCAATTGTTTGCTTGTTGTCATATTGACTTAGCGCTTTTTTCATTTGTTGTGTGTATTCATTTTTTTCGAAATAAATACTAGTATCTGGTTTTAGATATTGCGTGTCAACTTCAGGATCACCTACAGACTCTTTACTTAAAGGAAAAGTAAAGCCTTTTGCTTCAACAATACTTGTGTCTAAACTAACTGTTGGAAACAAAAAACCAACTAGCAAAGGTAAAGATAACAGAAAATAGGCAATAACTCGCTGATACCTTTTATCTAAGCCGTGATTATGATCTTCCTGTTTGCAATCACAATTATTTTTACTTTGACCTTCCTTATTCCACAAAATCAACTGAACAATAGCTAATACTAAGGATAAAACCATAGATAAAACAGCTAAGTAACCATAATGAACATTAATGTATTGATTCAGTTTACCAGAAACTTGTAAATACATCATAAATGTTGAATAACCGATTAGAATTAAAAAACGTATCATTATAAGTTCCTCCTTAAATAAACAAAGCGTAAATAGTTACTGTAACAGTTACTAAAGCTACAAATTTGACAATAAACGTTGTTTTAAAATAACGTTTCATCATCAATAAGTTCTTGATATCCACCATTGGGCCAAAAACTAAAAAAGCGACAATCGGTCCTGATCCAAAAAGGCTGAGTAATGACGAACCAATAAAAGCATCTGCTTCCGAACACAAGGATAAAGTCGCTGCCAAAATTAACATAACAAAAATTGCCAATAGTTTCGTATGCCCTAATTGTAAAATAGCCCCTGTCGGCAAATACGTTTGCATCAAAGCAGCCAACAACGAACCGATAATTAAGTATCTCCCTGTATCAAAAAATTCTTCAATTCCATGAGTTAAAACCGACCATACTTTTTGAAAAAAAGAAGTTTTCTCAATTTCATGCTTATGCTCCTTATGCCCTACCTCTTCTGGACTCCGAATTTCTTTCAAAATCGATTCTTTATTAAGATAAGCCAACCAAATTCCTACAACCATCGCAACTAAAAAACTACCTAAAACTCTTAAAAAAACAAATTTTAGAGAGTTCCCAAAAGCAATATAGGTTGAAAAAAGCACAATCGGATTAATAATTGGTGCCGTCACCATAAAAGCAAAAGCAGTATAAACAGGAACATCTTTTTTCACAAATTGATTAATGATAGGAACAATACCACATTCACAGGATGGGAAAAAGAATCCTAAAACACTGCCCACACAAATAGATAAAAATTTATTTTTAGGTAATAGTTTTTTTACTCGTTCAGGCGTCAAAAATACATGAAGGGCCCCAGATATGACACAGCCAAGCATTACAAAAGGTAGGGCTTCAATAATAATCGATAAAAAAATAGTACTCATTTGCAAAATGGAGCGGGGTAAAAAATCAAACATATTTTTCCTCCTCAAAACAATAAGATAAACAAAACTTACCTACCAATAACAATCACTGGGTAAACTCCATTAGGATTCAATCAAAAACCTAAACCACTATAACTTAGAAAATTCAGAAAATCAACTGTCACAGCACACAAAAAGAAAGATTTAAAGAAATAAAAAACTAAGAAGAATATAATAATTCTTCTTAGTTCGTTTTAAATAGTAAACAGTTCAGTAGCCGAATCGGGATCTGTATCATAGATATTAAAAGCAATCCCTACACCTAAGTCTTGTTCTTTTAAAGTGTTTTCCATCGTCATATGGGCTAATTCTTTCATATTGTTCTCTTTACTTAAATGTCCCAAATAGATTCGTTTTGTTTGATCACCAATAATATCCGCCATCACTAACGCCCCATCTTCATTTGACAAATGACCTTGATCTCCTAAAATTCGTTGTTTTAAATTCCAAGGATAAGGACCCATTCGCAACATTTCGATATCATGATTGCTTTCAACCAGATAGGCATCTGCATTTTTTATCGTTCCTCGAATATAATCACTGCAATACCCCGTATCTGTTAACGTAACAAAAGAACGATTTTCTTTATAAAATCGATAAAACTGGGGGGCTGCCGCATCATGAGAAACACCAAAACTCTCGATATCCATATCGCCAAAAGTTAACACTTTCCCCATTTCAAAGATATGTTTTTGTTCAACTGCAACATTTCCGATAAGTGGATCCATTGCATCCCATGTTTTTTCATTCGCATAGACATCTAGTTTATATTTTCTAGCAAGGACCCCAACACCATGAATATGATCTCGATGCTCATGAGTGACTAAAATAGCATCTAAATCTTCTGGTTTACGATCCACTTCTGCTAATAAAGAAGTGATTTTTTTGCCACTTAAGCCAGCATCCACCAAGATTTTTTTCTTCTCTGTTTCTATAAAAAGGGAATTTCCCGTACTACCGCTAGCAAGAATGCTAACTTTGAATGTATAATTTTGGCTCATGTATGCTTAACGTCCCTTCTACAAACTCTACAATTTTCTATTATACATTCATCTCTAATGATTTTCCACCTTTGGAACTGTATTATTTGTAATGATCGTGTTACTTAAAGCATTTACATGTTCAATTTGTAAATTACCATTATTGGTAATACCGATAAACCAAACTGGGACATAAACACTTTTCTCTCGTATTTTATAAATTCTTGAATAGGCTAACTTAATAAAGTTTATCGTTGAATTACTTGGAATACGATTGTTCACATATAATGTTTCAACAGCTTCTCGACTAGAATACAAATCCATTTTGTCCCGCAACTCATCAATTGAGCCAATATGTGTTTGAGTGTATTTGTTTACCTTTAAAAGATCCCCAGATTTCTCAAGACTAATTGACAATTGAGCGGTATCATCTCTAAAAGGAATTCCCTTGTAAGATTGGACTGCAATAATTTCTGGAAATTCACCAGTAAAATTTGAAAATTCATTTAAAAATTGATACTCATCACCGTAAAGAAGTGATTTTTTTTCTCCTAGAAAGGTTTTTAACGTATCATGAATATTCTTTTCATTAATAAAATAGTTTTTACTTGGCGTACTTGTTATTGTATATTCTCCAACATTTGCATAGGGCTTAATCGCTGCTAGTTCGCCGTTTTGTAAAGCTTCTTTAAAATTCGTTTGTTCTCCGCTTAAATAATAGCCTTCTAGTCTTGTTTCAGATAAATTTCCTTTGTAGGAAATACCATCTTTTTTCAATCGATTCTCAATTTTTTCTGTTTGGCCTGAGTAAGAAACGCTGCTTTCATCCTGCATCCCCTCACGATAAATACCAAATAAAAATAGATTAAGTCCAAAAAAGGCGACAAAGAATATCCACTCAATTCGTTTGAAATCCATTACTGCACCTCCGAATGAGCCATCTCAGCCAATAACTCATTTTCGCTATACCACTGTTTATTATAATTGACATACCATTCTGGCGTTAAATCAACAACTTGTTTGGTTTCTTCAATCGTTTGCCAGGTATAACCAATAACCAAAGATTTAATGTTTTCGGTTTTTGCCCCAGCTTTTTTCAGCTTTTCTAAAAGTTTGTCGGCACTTTCAATTGTAACAACTTCTTCAGATGGTATAGGAATTTGAATCGTATCTACACTAGTATAAATAGTGACCTGTTGTTCTTGAGTGTTTCGTCGTTCAATTGCTACTTGAACTTGCCCTTTATTCTGTTGGCTGAAAACAGGAAATCCTTCAACAAAGGTTCTGTAATTCACTTGCGCCTTACCTCGATCAAAATAGCGTAAGTTTCCCATGCTCGTTCCTAATTTTTTGACATAACTATAGCTCGTTGTATAAACATCATTAGTTAAACGATTTTCTTCAGACAAATTCCCTCTAAATAAAATCGTTCCTTCTTTGCTATCTGTCTGAAGGATTTCATTATTACTTGTATAAGAAAAATCTTTACTATCTTCACTAGAACGAATATTATCAATATTATTGAAAAAAGCATTTTTAAAGCGAGTAATCGGTTGGGAAGCTAAAATGTAGCTGTATTTTTTCATCTGCATGTCATTCGTCAACAAATATTGTTTTTCAGCAGCAAGATTACTTCTTTCCACGGCATAATATTGGATTCCTTCTTTTCCCACCAAATCATTTATCTTATTCACATTAACCGACAAGGTTGCTTCATATACATTTTTGCTACTAAAATTAAAGAAACGAATTTTATCCTTATCAAAATCAAGTTGAATTTTAGTAAAATATATATTTTCACTATCGTTTATACTACTGACATCGATCTTTAGTTTGTAGATAAAAATGTATTCATTCAATAAAAACGGGGCTTCATATAAAAGTTCTATTCCTGAATCAAAAGTTAAATAAGAGTCAAATTGTTCCTTATTTTGATTGACTACTTGATTTAATTTACCAAAATCAGCTTTTCTAATCTCAGCTTGAACAGAACTAATTAAATTCTCATTACTAGTTATTTGCGTTTCTTCACCTTTTTTCTTAACTAATTTTAAGGGTTGAAAAACATCCACAATTGAGCGCTCATTCACAGCTGTAGCGATCTGATTTTCTCCAGTAAGTGGTTGCTCTTTTTTTGAAGAACTCAACCAAATATTGAATGAAAAATATAGACTTAAGAGAATTAAGAGAATGAGCCCTATTCTAATTAATTTTTCAGGTATTTTCATTCCCACCAATCCTCCTCATAAGGTTCATAAGGCAAGGAAATATAAAATGTTGATCCTTGACCCTCCTCACTTTCTACCCAGATTAAGCCATTATGCGCCTTGACAACTTCCTTAGAGATAGCTAAACCGAGACCAGTCCCACCTTGCGCTCTCGCTCTTGCTTTATCTACACGGTAGAAACGTTCAAATACTTTACTGATATCTTTCTTGGGAATACCTAATCCTTGATCTGAGATGCTAAAAACTACATTGTTATGTGTTTCTAATAGTCGGCAAGTAATTTCTCCACCGTCAGGAGAATATTTCACGGCATTGTTTAAAATATTATCCAACACCTGAATAATTTTATCCGTATCTACTTCTACCCATAGATCCCTTTTAGTAAATTCTCTACGAATAATGTAATTTTTTTGCGTGCTAACTAGCATCATATCAAAACGATCCAGCACAAAGTTAATTAACTCATTAAAATTGACATATTCTAATTGAAGATGCGCATTTCCTGAATCCATTCTAGATAAATTCAGCAAGTCATTAATCATTCGGATCATTCGGTCAGTTTCCTCTAGTGTCACATTTAAAAAATTAGGCGCAATGTCAGGGTTTTCCCAAGCTCCCTCACTTAATGCTTCAATATAACTACGCATGCTAGTTAATGGTGTTCTTAACTCATGAGAAACGTTAGAAACAAATTCACGACGCTCTCGCTCATTTTTTTCTTGTTCTGTGACATCATGGAGAACACAAACCAACCCTGTAATAAAACCAGATTCTCGTCGAATCATTGTAAAGTCGATACGAATAATCATTTGATCTTCTTCTTTTTCTGACAGAGAGCGGTCAATAATCATTTCATTTGGCTCTTCCAATAACTTTCTGAGAGTATAATCTGCTTCAATATCTAGTAACTCCAATAAAGAAGAACCAATCACGTTTTCAGTTTTTACATTTAGCAGCGAAAGAGCCATTTCGTTGATGGTAATGACTTTTCCTCTTCGATCTGTAGCGATAACACCATCTGTCATATGGGTTAAAACACTATCCAATCGATTACGTTCAGCTTCCATCGTTTCTTGTGCTTCTTCGATTCGTTCAGCTAACTGGTTAAACGTATCAGCTAACTGTCCAAGTTCGTCTTTTCCGTAAATTTTAACTTTACCAGAATAATCTCCTCGAGCTATTCTCAGGGCTTGCTCTCTCATTTCTCCAATTGGTTGAGTGATAGAACGAGCAATCAGCAATGTCACTGCGATTGAAATAATTCCAGAGATTAATGAAGCAGTCAGAAAAATACTTGCTGTATTCGTTAACTCATCATATTTTCTTTCAATATTACTTTTAACATAAAGAACCCCGATGACTGTATCGCCAGTCGGGGATTGAATAGGCTGGACATTGATATAAACTCTTTTATCGTTGTCTAAAGCAGGGTATTTTTTTATGTTAAAATCATTTAAATCACGATAATCGTTCTTTTTTCCTATGACACCTTGTTGGTTCAAATCACTTGTGGCACGTACAATTCCTTTATCATCAACGACACGGGCTTCGATAATTTCAGACGTTTGAAAATCAGCCAAGGCTTTTTTCAAATTTGCATCTACCTCAGCTCTCTCTTCTTCTGTTTTACCACCCATATAGTTGCTGAGGCTACTAGCCAACTGCAAGACTTGTGTATCCATATTCTTTTTGAATTCGTTAACCGTTGTTGTTTCAAGTTCACGAATAAAATAACCACCAATAATTTGAATCGTAATCAATAGTAACAAAATGAACGATAGAGCAATTTTAAAGTTTACAGATTGAAAAAAGTGAACTTTTTTCTTCATAAATCACTACTCCTGTTCAGGGTTTCTAAGATAATAACCAACACCTCTACGAGTGACCAAATAAGTTGGATGACTCGGACTATCTTCAATTTTTTCCCTCAAACGGCGAACCGTCACATCGACTGTTCGAACATCACCAAAATAGTCATAGCCCCAAACCGTCTGTAACAAATGTTCACGCGTCATTACTTGACCTAGATGTTTCGCTAAATAAAAGAGTAATTCAAACTCTCGATGCGTCAACTCAATCTTCTCACTACGTTTTGATACCATGTAAGCATCTGGATGAATTGTTAAATCACCAATTGTTAATTCAGATTGCGTTGTAACATCAGACTCTTTTCCACTGCTCGCTCCTCGTCTAAGATTGGCTTTCACTCTAGCAACCAATTCACGATTTGAAAAAGGTTTTGTCACGTAGTCATCGGCGCCCAATTCTAAGCCTAAAACCTTATCAATTTCAGAGTCTTTGGCAGTAACCATTATTATTGGCATATCATATGTTTTGCGGACTTCTCTAGCTACTTCCAGACCATCCATTTTAGGCAGCATTAAATCTAATAAAATTAAATCTGGTTCTACTTCCTTTACTTTCTCAATAGCTTCTTCCCCATCGTAGGCAGTAAAAACTTCATATCCTTCTTTGGCCAAATTGTATTTTACAATTTCTGAAATCGGCTTTTCATCATCTACTACTAAAATTTTCTTCATAAAGAGACACCTCTTCTTATACAAATTCTGTTTCTTACTTACCATTCTCTAACATTATACCTTATTTTGTCCACTGTTTCATCTTTCATAGAAAAACAGATTAAACTTTGGAAAATCTGCTTGCTAAAAGAATCACTATCTGGATATAATTAGTATATACCATTTTTTGAAAGGAAGTGACCACATATGAAAGCTCCTCGTTTAAAAGCTGGCGATGAAATCCGAATTGTTGCCCCTTCTAGCAGCTTCTCTATTTTATCAGATAAGAGTGTGCGAGATGCGACTAAAAGATTAACCAACTTGGGTTTTAAAATAACTTTCGCTAGTCATCTTACAGAAAGAGATGCGCTAGATTCCTCCAGTATCATGAGTCGAGTAAAAGATATTCATGAAGCTTTTTCAGATAAAAATGTTAAAGGAATTCTCTCTGCTATTGGTGGATTTAATTGCAATGAACTACTTCCTTATTTAGATTTTTCATTAATCAAAGCAAATCCTAAAATTTTTTGTGGCTACAGTGATATTACTGCATTATGCAATGCTATTACTTGTAAAACAGGAATGATAACTTATGTTGGGCCTCATTTTTCAAGCTTTCAAATGGATGAATTACAGGAATACCAAACTAGTTCGTTTTTGAACGTTGTCAGTCAAGATGAATCAATTACGATTAGTCCTTCTAGTTTTTGGAGTCAAGATGCCTGGTATTTACCAAATCCCAAGAGACAACTTTTCCCTAACGATTGGAAAATCTATAATGACTCCGATATTGTTTCTGGCTATTGCTATGGAGGCAATTTAGGAACTTTCCAATTACTTTTTGGTACGGGTTTTCTCCCTTCTCTTGAAGATTCAATTCTATTTTTAGAAAATACTGAAGAAGAAAACTATCAAGATTTTGCTCGCGCCCTTTCTTCATTGATGCAAGTAGCTAAACATCCTAAAGCATTGCTAATTGGCCGTTTTCCAAAAGAGTCCAAAATGACTGAAAAAAAATTACTAACTGTCTTAAATAAATATCCCTTATTGAAAGAGATTCCTGTTATGTATGATATGGATTTTGGTCATACTCAACCTCTTTTTACAATCCCAATTGGAGATTTAGTTACCGTAGACACCTCTGAAAAAACGTTGACTTTTAAATAACAAAAAGAGAGGTTTAGACAGAATCTCTAGCCTTGAGAAACAAGCTGAAATTCTCGAAAACTGCTTCTAAGATTTCCCTAGATTTCAGTGCAATTCCGATTTTTTTTACGAACTTTGTGCGTAGCATTTGGGTAATAATAGGAAGTAAAGTGGCTTTTGCCACTTTATATTGTGGAGTGGTTACTCTGCAAGCAGCTGTAGTGATTTACAACGTTGGGATCGCAACAAAGTGTAGCGGTTACTTTTTTCTAATCGTTTGTTTAGATTTAGAGAGCGATACAAAACTGATTTTAGTTTTGCATCGCTCTCTTTCTTTTTTATTATTGTTCTTCAGTATTTAGTAAATACTTGCTTACTAAAGCTGCAAGTAGACCACCAATAATTGGTGCCACGATAAATACCCATACTTCTGAAAGAGCTGTTCCTCCAGCTAATACTGCTGGTGCCAAACTCCTTGCTGGGTTAACTGAAGTCCCTGTTAAAGGAATGCCAACTAAATGAACCATTGTTAAGGTCAAACCAATAACTACACCTGCTAAACGAGCATTGCCTTTTTTAGCGCTTGTTACAGTCATAATGACTAGTACAAAAATAAAAGTTAAAATAATTTCTACAAGCAAAGCTCCCATTGCGCCAAGTTCACCAAAGCCATTTTGTCCCAGATTTGCGGTATCAAGACTTGCAGTTTTCAAAATTGCCAATAAAGAAAATGAAGCAAGAAAGCCACCAACGATTTGACCGACAACATAATAGACTAATTCCATTGTTGAAATTCTTTTATTCAGCCACATGCCAACTGAAACCGCTGGATTCAAATGAGCACCTGAAACCGTACCGATACTGTAGGCTGCTGCAACAATTGATAACCCAAATGCTAAGGCAATCCCAGTTGTCCCAATCCCTTCCATTCCATTTCCTAATACCGCAGTAGCTGTCCCGAAGAACACAAGCATAAAAGTTCCTAGACATTCAGCAATTGCTTTTTTCATATTTTTTCCATCACTTTCTTAAATCGATAAAAGTTTAACACATTATCGATATTTAAAAAAATAATTGTACTTGTCTATTTGAGAAAAAATATCCTTTCATCACGGCTATTTTCATTTTCTTTCAGTTTATTCTAATCAAACGAATGAATACCAGGTTTTCCTCAAAAAAAGCAGTTAAAACAAGCCCATAATTCGGTCTTTGCTCTAACTGCTTTTGTATTTATTTAACTGTCACTCTAATCTAGCAACTGAATCCCAAAACCTAACAAACCTGGTCCAGTATGAACAACTAAGGCGGGACTAATTGTTCCAAAATATATATTTTCTGCATTAGGGAATTCTTCTTTTAATTTTAGAAGAAAGGCTTCTGCTTCTTCTTTCGCTTGCCCATGTGCAACTGCCAAATTAATCTTTTGGTGGTTTCCTACGAATTGTTTAATTAATTCAAAAGTCTTTTCTAAACTCTTTTTACGTCCTCTTGCTTTCGCAACTGTATAATAAACACCTTCTCCGTTGCAAGAGATGATTGGGTTTAATTTCAAGGCATTCCCTAAAATAGACGCTACTAAACCGATTCTACCACCCTTTTGTAAGTATTCCAAAGTCGCTACATTAAAGAATATTTTTGTTTTTGGCACTCTTTCGAGTAAAGTTGTCTTAATTTCTTCCCATCCCATATCAGCTTCAATCATTTTTGCTGCATCTATTGCTTGTAGTCCGCTGACAATTCCAATGTTTTTAGTATCTAAAACATAGGTTTCTAGACCTTCAAATTGTTCTCCAATCAAACGAATTACATTGTAAGTACCGCTTAATCCGCTTGAAATCGTAACTGCTAAGACTTTTTCATAGCCATCTTTTTTGATTTTTTCAAAAATTTTCGTAATCGTCTCTCCATCTGGCAAAGAAGTACTTGGGATTTCTTGTGGTAATCTTTCATAAACTTCTTCAGGCGTAATATCTACTTTGTCAGTATAAATATGGTCTTTATAAATGATTTGTAATGGAATCATGTAAATACCATATTTTTCAATTATTTCTTGTGGAACATCCGTTCCAGAATCAACTAGCAAAGCAATTTTTTCTTTATTCATTGTCGGGTTCTCCCTTTTCTTCCATATATTTTTGTTCAAGTTCGATTACTTTTTCACTAAACATTTTAGTTGCAAAAGATAACGTTGCTGCTTTAACCGCCATATACTTAATTTGGATTGGCTCATCCAGAACACCAGCTGTCTCCTCACCTAATGCCTGATTAGCAACGATTTTTAGAGCAGCTTCTTGTTCTTCACAGAACAAATTATAGGCTTCTCTGATTCCTACCACAGCCCCTTGAAAAATAATTCCTTCTTTAATTTCCGAAATCGTTAAAACTTGTTTCAAAAGCGTGATTGCAATTAAAAAAGCTAAATGCTTTTGGTTGTATCGTTTTTTCTTCGGCGCAGGAATTAAACCTAATTTTACATAATTATTGACCATTGATGACGTTAATAAGGTATGTTTTTCTTGGTCAATAATTGGAGATAAATAACGTTCTACCAACGTAATAACTTGATCCATATATAACTCAATTTCTGGCAACTCATGCCAACGAGGCAAATGGACTTCAATCAAGTCCGATCCCCATGATTGCAAAGATGTCTTCATTTCATTCATGGAACCCCTCCATTTTTTTATGGTAACATCGTAACATATTTTCCATTAATATTCAATCTAGTTTTAAAAACTAGTTGGTAATCATCCTTTATATAAAAAAACATTGATGAATTAACCAATCGTGGTCTTCCATCAATGTTTCGTGAATAAAATCAATAGTTCCTAATTTAATTCATTTAGATTTTGCTCTAATAGATTTTCTGCATTTGATTGTATAACTTTTTTAAACCAATGATAAGAATCTTTCGGAGTTCGTTCCAAGGTCCCTGTTCCGTCGTCTTGTTTGTCCACATAAATGAACCCATATCTTTTTTTCATTTCACCTGTTGTAGCACTTACTAAGTCGATAGGCCCCCATGTTAGGTAACCAAAGCAATCCACTTGATCGACTTCTATAGCAATTTTCAGTTGCTCAATATGTTTTTGCAAATAATCGATCCGATAATCATCATGAATTTTTCCGTCTTCAGAAAACTCATCCACTGCCCCTAAGCCATTTTCAGTAATGATAATCGGCAATCCATACTTTCTGTACGTATAATTGAGTAAATATCTTAAACCTGTTGGATCAATCGTCCAACCCCATTTACTTGTTTCTAAAAAAGGATTTTGTAAGCCACCAAATAGAGCGCTTCTCCCCTCTTCTGCCCCTTCATATTCTGCCACTGAAGAAGCATAATAGTTCATCCCAATAAAATCTAAGCGTCCGTCGGCAAAACTTCCTTTATCTTCAGGCATTATTTCAATCTTAATCCCCTGATCCTTATACTCTGCTACTTTATATTCTGGAAACTTTCCATTACACATGGCATCAATTTGATAAAAATCCCGATCCATTTGCTTAAAAGCATTCATGACATTTACTGGATTGCAATCTACAGGATAGACTGGCTCAATGCCAAAAACACAACCCACTTGATTATTCGAATCAATTTCATGTCCTAATGTCACTGCTTTACAACTTGCCACTGTCATATTGTAGCCGATGGTAGCCAATGTTTGTCTCCGATCTTCTAACTCAGAAAATTTCAATCCGGCAATAATATACGTAAAAATATCACTTGTTTCAGTTTGAGGATCAATATGATTCATTTCGTTAAAAGTGACCCAATACTTGACTTTACCTTTTAAAGCTTCAAACATCGTTCGACAAAAAGTTAGATAAAAATCAATGGTTTGACGATTAGCCCAAGAACCATATTTTTTTACCAAATGGATTGGCATTTCAAAATGATAAAGTGTGACTATCGGCTCAATGCCATATTTAATTAACTCATCAACTAACTCTTGATAAAATAAGATCCCTAATTTATTAGGTTCAGAATCATCACCATTAGGATAAATTCGTGACCAATCAATTGAAATTCTCAAAGCTTTAAACCCCATATCTGCAAACAAAACAATATCTTCTTTGTATTTATGATAAAAATCAATTGCTTCATGAGATGGATAAGTCGTCTCTTGTTGAAAAGTTTTGTCAATTCTTCGAGGTGTTTCATAAGAACCTTTTGTTACTAAATCCATAATTCCGATTCCTTTACCGTCTTCGTTCCAAGCCCCTTCACATTGATGGGCAGCAATACTACCACCCCATAAAAAATTTTCCTTTAATTTCATACTTCCTCCTACATTAAAAAACAATATTTAATAGTAAATCATCCATGGAAACAGTTTTATTTTGAGTAGGTAAAACATCGAGAAACGCATTAGTATTGGTAATTACTATGATGGTTGTTGGATCATAGCCGGCTTCTTTAATCTTTTCAAAGTTTACATTAGCGATTTTCTGTCCTTTTTTGACATGATCTCCTTGCTTAATAAATAACTCAAAATATTTTCCTTCAAGTTCTACTGTATCAATGCCAATATGAATCAATAATTCAACACCATTCACATCTTTAATGCCTAAAGCATGCTTCGTAGGGAAAACTACAGTCACTCCCCCCTCAACAGGTGAGTAAATCTCATTATTTACCGGAACAATTCCAATTCCTTTTCCTAATGCCCCAGTTGAAAAAGCTTGATCCTTTACATCTGCTAACTGGATAATTTCTCCAGAAACGACATTTCCTAAAGGCAGCGAACGCAGAGAGCTGTCTCCAACTGTTTTTGTTGATGTTTCATGTTGGTCTGTTCTATCTTCATCCTCAGATGGAATCCCTAACATATATGAAGCGATGGCTGAAGCTACAAAGCTAATTATAACAGAAGTCACCATTAACCAAAGATTTTTAAAATCCCCTTGTCCGATATAAGAAGGTAATCCAAATAGTCCCCAAGCAACTGAGTATGCTTTAACGCCTGTCAATCCAGCAAAAAGGCCACCTAAGCCACCACCAATCATAACAGCAATAAATGGTCTACGGAATTTAACAAACACACCATAAATTGCTGGTTCAGTTACCCCTAAAATTGCTGATAAAGTAACCGTTCCAAATAACTGCTTTTGTTGACTTTTTCTTGCTCTTAAGAAATAGCCTAGCATCGCTCCCCCTACTGCGATATCAGAAATAGTACAAGAGGAAATAAATGCCGGGTCGTAGCCATTGGAAGCAATCATTGTTGCAACAACTGGCATAATGAAATTTCCCGCTCCTAACATAATTATAAACGGTTGTAATGCTGAGTAGAGCATCATAACAAACCAACTACCAATCGTATTCATCAGAAAATTAAAGAAACCGATAATTCCTTCCCCCACGTAGAATCCAAGTGGACCAAATACAATTAATGTGGCTGGCAAAGTAATCAACATGATTAACAAAGGCGACAAGAAATATTGTAATGCATTTGGAACTATTTTTTTAACAAATTTTGTTACGTACCCCATAAACCATACTGCCAGTAAAATGGGAATAAAACTATTTGCATAGGTAATTTGTGGTAACGGAATCCCAAAAACACTTAAGCCTTCTACTCCATTGATTTGTTCTGACAGTACTGTAGCAGCTAAAGCAACTGCCAGATAAGGGCTCGCTCCTAATCGTTTCGCACAACTCATAGCCATAAAAATAGGCAAGAAATAGAAAACAGCGGTTCTAAGAGCATCTAAAATTTGATAGGTTGGGCTTTCAGGCGAAATAATGCCTGTTAAAGATACAATGGATAAAAAAGCCGCTAATAAACCTGCACAGATAATTGGTTCTAATATAGGTGTCATTGATTCGGATACAACATCTAAAGCTGCTTTTATAAAGTTCTTTTTCTCCTTAGGTTGACCTTCAGCAGCATTTGGATCTAAGCCTAACATTTCTACCATTTCTTTATAGATATCATTCACATGAGTGCCGATAATGATTTGATAGGCAACATTATTGCTGACAACATCAATTATCCCATCCATTGCTTTAAGCTTCTCTGTATCTGCTTTACTCCTATCTTTTAAGGTAAAACGTAACCTTGTCATACAATGGACTACTGCTTGAATATTATTTTTCCCGCCAACTAGTTGGATAATTTCTTCATTGAATTTTTGATATTTCACGGATTATCGTCCTTTCTTTCTGTTACTCGATTAATATGAATCATTAAATAGGTATATTCATCCTTCGAAAGATATTCATTGTATTTTCCTTTTACATAGATTTCAATTTTCTCAACAGCTTCAAATGATTCTGGATACAACTCTTTTACATGATGAAATAAAGTCATTTCATCTCCTTCGTAAGGCTGCTTGTTTCGGAGTCTTTCAATAAAATATTGAAGATGGGTGACTAAGCGCAAATAGTTCATGCTCGTCTCATCAAATTTCACTTGAAAGTGGTATTTAATAATATTTAACATATCTCGCAGTGTTTCCATATCTTCTATTTTTTCATCTATTCTCATTCGATCTTCTTGAAGATTAACAAAATGTAAGGCAAGTGAAACCGCCTCGTCTTCGGGAAATTCGATGCCAAAAGAGTCCTGTATCATTCTCAGTGCATGCAAACCAATCTCAAAATAAACAGGATAAAATTTTTTGACTTCCCAAGCTAACGGACTACGAATAAATTGTCCTTTTTCGGCTCTTTTCAAAGCAAAAGAAATATGGTCAAGTAACGTCAGATATAGATAATCATTTGCTTTTTTGCCAATCGCTTCTTCTCCATGCGCCACTAAATGGTTAACTAATGAAATAGTCTTTTCATCTGAATTAGAAAGCATGTAACTAAAATGCTCCAGCCGGTCTTTTGAATCTAATACATATATTTTTTCTATTTCGGAATCATCTATTGGTTGGCCAACCTTTTTCTTAAAAGAAATTCCTGTGGAATAAACGATTGATTCATGACCTCCACGATCCACAATGGCAACATTGTTATTTAATATTTGACGAACTTTCATCTCTTTTGCTCCTTTCTAGAAAAAAAAACTCAGACTAGTATCGAATAAACCAAAAAATGGTCTATAAGATCCCTAATCTGAGTTCTGCCTGATTGATTACAGTAACATAACTCTCGAAATAACTACGACGTTATTTCTCGCTTTTTTTTCTTCCTTACGAAAAGTATTATAACTGAACTTCTATACATAGTCAACGCTTCCAAAAAATTTAATCAATTTTCCGAACTCGCTTTTTCTAGCTTAACGTAAGCGGGTAATAAAAGACTGCCTTTAAAATAAGACCCTCCTCCATCTATATTAAAAGTATAAATAGTGAACTAGGAAACAATATCTGCTCCACTACTAGCAGTGGTTGCCCGTGGAAAACCGTAGAACCGCTCTGAGCCCAAAGATTAGGTCTCAGAGCTTCCAAGCTTCAAACTTGGGCTAATAATTTGTTAGACAGCCCAAGTAATTCACATTGGCTTCTTGGCACGGTTACTGGTAATAACGGCTAATAGTTCCGCTATGTTTTTACAATTTGATAAATTGAAAAATGTTGTTATTTACAGCATCGTAGAAACTGCCAAAGTAAATGGTCTAAATGCCTTCAAATATTTGACTCATTTATTTGAAGCATTCCTGAATATCAATTTTTTCTGACATCCAGCCAACCTTCAAAACTATTTGCTATAGTCAAAAACCATTTAACAATTATGCCAATAAAAAAATAACGCCATAAGTCTATAGTTGAAAACCTGTTTCCATAGTATAGAGGATATGACGTTATTTGGATAGAAGGTCTTTTATTACCCGCATACAGTTCAACTAAAAAAAAACGAATGAGTGAAACGCAACTATAAAATCAGTTTTGTTTCACTCTCTTATTTATTTTACGATTAATAAATCTAAACTTGCTATGGAGCGAGCCATTTTAGCTATCTGAATCAATTGTTTCAAACGATTTTCTTTAATTTTCTCATCATCCACCATAACCATGGTATTTTCAAAGTAATTCTCAATATATGGTCTCAAAGAAACAAGTGCATTATAATTATCTACTATCGAATTTTCATCAAAATGATTCGCTATCTCGCTTACTTCACGATATAGTTCTTTTTCTGCATCATTCTCAAATAAATCAGGATTAATTATTAATTTATTTTCATCCACTGTTTCTGTCGCCTTTTTCGCTAAATTGATGACACGCGTCAACGCTTCAACGGAAGGTCTGAAGTCTTTATCTTGTATATGTCCTTTTAAAATTGAAGCAGATGAGAAAAGTTTTGATAAATCTTTTTGCTCTGCCGAGATTACCGCATCGATGACATCATGCCTAATATTTTTGGTTAATAACAGTTGGCGAACACGACCTTTCACGAAATCAATAACTTCTGCTTGGCCTTTTTTCAATTGTATCCCAAATTTGGCTATATCTGCATTAACTGCTTCATCAATATCTAGCTGTAGTTTTACTAATGGGAAATCCCACCCTTTGTTTTCCACAATACGAATAATGCCATAGGCCTGTCTTCTTAACGCATATGGATCATTTGAGCCACTCGGGATCATATCTACTGCGAAAAATGAAAAGACACTATCCAATTTGTCAGCAATCGCAAGAACTGCTCCGATAGAAGATTCTGGAAGCGTTCCTTCACTAGCTGTTGGCATGTAATGTTCACGGATTGCCTGAGCTACAGACGGTTTTTCTCCCTGTAGAAGAGCGTATTTTTCACCCATAATTCCTTGTAGTTCTGGGAATTCACCAACCATGTTCGTTACCAAATCAAATTTATAGATTTCTGACGCACGTTTCAGGTCTTCTAATTCGGAATCCGACAAGCCAACTTCTTTCCCGATGATTTGTCCGATAAGCCCTACACGTTGCATTTTTTCATAAATAGTTCCTATTTTTTCATGGAAGGTTACATTTTTTAATTTGTCTACACAATCTTCAAGCGATAATTTCTTGTCTTCACTATAGAAAAATTCTGCATCTTCTAAACGAGCAATTAAGACTTTTTCATTTCCTTTTTTTACATTTTCAATATGCACACTATCTCCGTTGCGAACGGCAATAAAATGAGGCATCAACATGCCTTGTTCATTATGGATGGCAAAATATCGTTGATGTTCTTTCATAGAAGTAATCAAAATTTCTTCTGGAACAGATAAATATTTCTCATCAAAATCACCTACAAAAGCGGTTGGGTATTCTACTAGATTATTAACTTCTTCTAACAGTTTTTCATCAAGATCAATTGTCCAATTTTTTTCTGCCGCAAAGACGTTCGCTTGATCTACAATCATTTTTTTTCGTTCAAGAGGATCAACTATTACAAATTGTTCCTTCAGTTTCTCTTCATATTGATTCGCATGGCTGAAAATAATATCGTCTCCTAAAAAACGATGGCCTCTAGATTGTGCTCCAGTCACTACGTCTAAAACTGAAAATGGAATCACTTGGTCATCTAATAAGGCAACAATCCAATGAATAGGACGAATATATTCAAAATCATAATCCGACCAGTGCATCGTAACTGGGAATGTCAAGCTAGTAATAATCTGTTTCAGGCCCTTAAGAACCTCCATTGCAGATTTTCCTTTGGTAAACTTTGTCACGAATATATAGTCCACGCCATTTACTTCTTTGAACACAATGTTGTCTGTTGAAACACCTTGTCCTCTAACAAAACCTTGTGCAGCTTTTGACCAGTTGCCTTCTGCATCTAAAGCAATTTTTTTCGCTGGTCCTTTTACTTCTTCTTCAGTATCTTCTTGTTGTTCAGGTATTTGTGTTACGCGAATTGCTAATCGTCTAGGGGTTGAAAAAGTTTGAACTGATTCGTAAGATAAATTATTTTCGTCTAAAAATTTAATCACTTTTTCTTCTAATTGAATTCTACTTGGAGTGACTACATGTGCAGGCATTTCTTCTAATCCAATTTCTAATAATAAATCTTTTGCCATGTTAGTTTTCCTCCTTTGTTGTGCTTGCTTCTTTATTTAAAAGTGGATATCCTAGTTTCTCACGTTCGGCGACAAAAATTTTCGCTACTGCTCGAGCCATATTCCGAATACGGGCTAGATATCCGGCCCTTTCCGTTACTGAAACTGCTCCACGAGCGTCCAACAAGTTAAATGTATGGCTACATTTCAAAATATAATCGTACGCTGGATGCACCAAACTCTCATCAATACAGCGTTTCGCTTCTTTTTCAAATTTATCAAAGTTTTCTAATAACAGTTCTTGGTTGCTAACTTCAAAAGAATATTTAGAATGTTCATATTCAGGTTGTCTGAAAATCTCACCATATTTTACGCCTTCTGTCCATTCAAGATCATAGACACTTTCTACTTCTTGGATATAAGAAGCTAAACGCTCTAATCCGTATGTGATTTCTGATGTTACGGGTTTACAAGCTAAACCACCAACTTGTTGGAAATAGGTAAATTGAGTAATCTCCATTCCATCAAGCCAAACTTCCCAACCTAAACCAGCACATCCCATTGAGGGGTTTTCCCAGTTATCTTCTACAAAACGAATATCGTGTTCCAAAGGATCGATTCCCAATAATTTCAAGCTTTCTAAATATAACTCTTGAATATTTTCAGGGGATGGTTTCATTACTACTTGAAATTGATGGTGCTGATACAGACGATTCGGATTTTCTCCATAACGACCATCAGCAGGACGGCGAGACGGCTCTACATAAGCTGCATTCCAAGGCTCAGGTCCAATCGCTCGTAAAAAAGTATACGGACTCATAGTTCCTGCTCCTTTTTCCGTATCATAAGCTTGCATCAGCATACAACCATTGTCTGACCAAAATTTTTGTAATGTCAAAATCATATCTTGAACCATTAATTTCTTTTTCATTTTCTTCCTCCTTGTTTTATCTTGAGACATCCAGGTAACTCTATTCCCTTGTCCTCACTGTCTTTCCAAGATTCTCTGTGGGAATATTTCCCCTACTTTTTATTCAATAATTTTCATTTAACCAAGTGACTCATGATGCAAAAAAATAATTGGGTGTAAAAAAACACAGCAGAACTACTAGTAGTTGGTACCAGTAACCAGGTCTAGAATCCAATGTGAATTACTTGGGCTTACTACTTATTTAGCCCAAGTTTGAAGCTTGGAAGCTCTGAGTCCTGATCTTTGGGCTCAAAGTAGTTCCACCGTTTTTCACTGGCAACAACTGCTAGTAGTGAAGTGAAATTAGATTCCTAATTCTCTCTATAAAGCTGTAACTACTGGATAAAATTCGACTTCTTGACCGGGAATTAGATGAACTTCCACTCGCATATTTGTTCCAAGCTCCGTTGCTAGTTTATACTCTTTTTCACTAGGTGTTGTTTCAATTCGTTCAACCACGATACCATATTCATCTTTGACTTCAATAGAAAGACTAACTAATGATAATACATTCAACTTATTTTCGGTAAATTCATTTGGTAAAATCGTTAAATTAAATTCCATGGTTCTACCTCCTAACTGATTGTAAGTATCCTTCAAAATCCCTCACTTTATTCATCCGACTGCCAAGCTAGTTTTTATTTACGATAAAATAAATAATCGAGTAGGAGGCTAATCATTAATTGATTAGCCGACCTCTCACACCACCGTACGTACGGTTCTCGTATACGGCGGTTCAACTTTACATCACCTGT
>NZ_MIEK01000033.1 GCF_001742285.1 Enterococcus rivorum
AAAGCTCTTTCAAAAGAAAAAACAGAGACGATTTTGATAATAATAGTCAAAATCGTCTCTGTTTTCTATAAATAGTAGTTTATTGTCCCACTCTCTTTAGCTCTATTAAGGATATTTCCGATAATTGTAATTTGAATGGTCATATTTCTTTTTAACCTGTGTATATTGTTTTTCATCCCAAAGCATGAACCATATAATGAAAAGAGGACTAACAATAAGCAAGGCAGACTGTATTCCTAAAGTTCCTAATAAAATCCCAATAAACAAAACAAAAAATAGTAAGCCACCACGTCGAATTGATTTCATTTTTATCACCTCATAGTTTTTTAAAAAAGCGAACAAGTGTTCATAAATCTATTATACGAATGTTTGTTCGTTTTGTAAAGAGATAATTAAGTAAAAACTATTTTTTTTAGAGAAAGTTGCTTGAATCGTTTTTCTAAAGTTTGGCTAAGATAATTTTGTAAAGATACATTTTGGATCTAAACAAGTATTAGAAACTATGAAAAAAGCTTATACTTAAACTTTTTCAGGTTTAAATACAAGCTTTCGGTTATTCTTATGTGAAAAAGAGAATTGAAAAATACATAAATCCTGCGCCTAACATGACGAACAAATGCCATACTACATGCATGAAGCGAACATTTTTCAAACTGTAAAATGCTGCTCCTAAGGTATAAGAAACCCCACCTGCAACTAATAATACAATTCCTGTCGTTCCAAGTGAGTTGTACAGTGGTTTAGCGGCAATCAAGCATAACCAGCCCATAATGATGTAGATAATCGTTGATATGTTTTTAACTGTTTCTTGTTTATGAAGAGTTAACGATTTGTAAACTACACCACCGATAGCCATAGTCCAAATTAATATAAAAAGTAGCCAGCCTAACCAGCCTTGAATACTTAATAGGCAATAAGGAGTGTAGCTACCTGCAATAAGTAAAAAAATAGAACTATGATCAAAAACCTGAAAAACTTTTTTTGCTTTAGTAAAGATTAAACTGTGAAATAAAGTGGAGGAGAGGAACAGTAAAATTAACGTTGAGCCATATAAAGCATAAGAAACAACATGGACTGCCGATCCTAGCCTTGCTCCTTTTACTAGTAAGATAACCAGTCCAGCGATGCTTAACCCTGCACCAATCCCATGAGTAACAGCATTGAGGACTTCATTTAGAATCATATATTTTCTAGAAAATTTTATTTTTTCCATAAAATCAGCTTCCTTCATTTTAATTTGATGAAAAATAATTCTGTGTCTGTTATACTATAACCAGACATTTATACCTCTATGGTATTCTACCATGAATTGAGGTTGTTTTTAAAGAAAGAGTGATAAAATTATGAGAAAAGTTAAGATTGTAACAGATTCTTCATGCACAATGTTGAAAAATGTGAGAGATGATTTAAACATTCACATGATTCCATTATCTGTGATGATTGATGGAGTTGTTTACCCAGATGATGATCATTTGGAAGGCGAGAAGTTCATGGACATGATGGAAAAGGCCAAAGCTTTACCTAAAACAAGTCAACCACCGATAGGAGAATTCGTAGAACTCTATGATCGCTTAGGAGAAGATGGTAGTGCCATTGTTTCTATTCATATGACTCAAGCTCTAAGCGGCACAGTTGAAGCTGCTAGACAAGCCAGCAATTTGAGTTCAAGTAATGTTACTGTTATTGACAGTGATTTTACAGATCAAGCTTTATCATTCCAAGTAATCCAAGCAGCAAAATTAGCTGAAAACGGGGCGGATGTTCCTGAAATCTTAGCTGAAATTAAACATGTCAAAGAAAACACTAAATTGCTCATTGGAATTTCAACATTGGACAACCTTGTAAAAGGCGGAAGGATCAGTCGAACAACAGGCTTATTATCAAATCTTTTTAATGTAAAAGTAGTGATGAACATGATAGATACAGAGTTAGTCCCAGTAGCTAAAGGTCGAGGGATCAAAACATTTAATAAGTGGTTTGAGGAACTTAAGAATGAATTAGTAAAATTACCTAACCTCAGACAAATTGGGATTTCGTATGCAGACGGTTTAGAATTAGCTACACATTTCAAAGACGAGCTACAGTCGCTCTTTCCAGATATGGAGATTCCTGTTTTACACACTAATCCTGTCATCGCGACTCATACAGGTAAAGGTGCATTTGCGATTATGTATTATAAGGATTAATTTAGAGTGAGATAAAACAGTGTGAAAAAGTTAGTCAATTCATTCATTAGATTAAAAGCCGCACAATGTATAAAAATCATTGTGGGGTCTTTTAATCTAATGAATTAAGAACTAACAAATTTAAGTTTTTTTGATCAAAGGAAGGTTTACAATGAAAAATTTTATTTTAAAAAGTTGGAAGGGATTTGCCTGCTCTTTTATAGTTGCAATACTATTCTTTCTAATTTTACTGATAGTTATTCCGAAGGCTACTCCTCTATTAGGAACCGGAGTCAAGCAAGAAAAAAAATCAAATGCAAAAGAGGTAATTCATTTCGTCGCGATTGGGGACTCTTTGACAGAAGGGATTGGCGATTTAACGAATTCTGGCGGTTTTGTTCCTCTTGTTGCAAAAGATTTGCAAGAAAAATATGATTTGAATGGGGTAGAAACAGATAATTTTGGAAAAAATGGTGATCGAAGTGATCAAATCCTTAAACGAATCAAAAAGAATGAAGAAATACAAAAAAGTCTTCAATCTGCTGATATTATTACACTTACCGTGGGTGGGAATGATCTAATGAAAGTTGTCAAAGGAGACATTTTTAAATTGACCAAAAATTCCTTTGAAAAACCCTTAAAAAATTACCAAAAAGTAGTAGAAAATATATTTAAGGAAATTCGTAAGTACAATGATCAGGCACCGATTTATGTTTTAGGAATTTACAATCCTTTTTATTTATATTTTGAGGACTTAATTGAAATGCAAGATATTGTTGACGTTTGGAATAATGGTACTAAAGAAACTGTATCTGAACAAGATAATGCGTATTTTATCCCAATCAATGATTTATTGTATAAAGGAACAAATGGTGATGTTGCCATTGTAAGTAATGATGAAACTTCAGAGCCCAGTGGTAATTCAAACAATAAAAATGACGCTCTTTACGAAGAAGATCGTTTTCATCCAAATAATTTAGGGTATCAAATTATGGCAAGTGCTCTTCGAGATGAAATAATCAGAACACAAAACAGATGGTTACCTAAATAGATAGGAAGTGAATAGGAAGTGAATAGGAAATGGCAGAAAAAGAAAACAATAAAGAAAAAAGCGTTAGAAAGAAAAAAAAGGTACCTCAAAAAGTAAATCGTTGGAAAGTAGCTTTCTTAATCATGATTGGAATATTAATTGGAACCTGTGCTTTTATTGGGCTAAGAGTTACTCAAGTTAGGGAACCAAATTATCGACCTGCTCCAATAGCTGATAGACAGGGAAAGCCAGTCTTAACAATGCAATCAAACAAACAACAAGTAAATGATCTGATAGATTTCTTTCTAAGTGACTTTCAAGAGGGATCAGATATAAAGTATAAATTCTATTTAGAAAATGAAGCCTTACTTAATGGTACCTTTAACGTGTTAGGGCATCCGATTCAATTTTATTTATATTTTGATCCATATGTCATGAATGATGGAAATGTGCAATTGAAAGCCAAAAGTTTATCTATCGGAACTTTGGGACTACCAATCAAAGAGATATTAAAATTTGTTCAAAGAGATTATAAACTACCGAATTGGGTTGAAGTAGATCCTAGTGAGAGCCTGATTTTATTGCGTTTAGATCAATTTAGAATGCAAAATGGCCTATTTGTTCGCGCTGAAAAAATAAATTTAGTCGATGATGACATTCGAATGAATATCTACTTACCAAAAGAAAACAACGAGACTTCTTCAAAGGAGAATGATTAATGAAAGAAACGGCTATTTTTGCAGGAGGTTGCTTTTGGTGCATGATTAAGCCTTTTGATCAATGGCCAGGTATTCTAAAAATAACCTCAGGCTATACTGGTGGTGAAAAATCAAATCCAACTTACAAAGAAGTGCTGACTGGTACTACAGGTCATACTGAAGCCGTCAAAATTGAATTTGATCCCACTATCATTTCGTACAATGAACTACTAGCAATCTATTGGCAACAAACAGATCCTACTGATGCATTAGGTCAATTTGAAGATCGAGGAGATAATTACCGACCTGTTATTTTTTATAGTGGACTAGAGCAGAAGGAAGTCGCAGAAAAAAGTAAAAAAGAGCTTGAAAATAGTGGTCGCTTCGATAAGTCCATCGTAACTAAAATAGAACCTGTAAAACCTTTTTACCCTGCTGAAGAGTATCATCAAGAATTCTATAAAAAAGAGCCACAACAATTTGAAAAAGCCCATCAAAAACGGAAAGAATTTATTGATAGTTACTGGAGGGCAGATTAATGAGAAGAAGTTTTTACCACTATTTAATGACGTTAAAAGGACCGAAGAAAAACGATGAAACGGACTTTGCTAATCACGCTGCTAAAGATATCCAGTTTCCTAAGCAGTCGGAAGATTACGAAGAGTTATCTTCCTATTTAGAAATGAATGGAGATTATCTAACAAACATGCATACGTTTGATGATTTATGGGAAAAATATCTCGAAAATAATCGTTAAAAAATGGAGGAAAGCTTTTCCTTCTTTTTTTTTCATGTTAAACTGAGAGTTATGTATTATGAAAATCAAGAAAAGAGTTGACACTATGAAAAATAAACGGCAAGTTCCATATCATCAATATATAATATCTATTGTTTGCGTTGCATTTTTGGCTGGCGGTGGATCATATATCTATTTTAATCAACAAGTAAAAAAAATCGAGAGCCAAGAAACTACTGTTAAAAATGAAGATTTAGCCAAAATACAGTCTTTATATGATGAAATTTTGACGAACTATATTGGAAAAGTTGATAAAAAAGCTTTAGTGGACGGTGCATTAGAAGGAATGACAAAAGCATTAGATGATCCATATTCTAGTTATTTAATTGAACCTGAGGCCAAAGATTTAAACCAAAGTCTGTTAGGTAGTTTTGAAGGAATTGGCGCTACTATGAGCTTAGTGAATAATTTACCGACTGTAGCTCAATCGCCTGTTGAAGATTCTCCAGCGGCCAAAGCTGGTTTAAAAACAGATGATGCTATTTTAGAAGTAGATGGAGAAAGTACCGAAGGAAAAACATTATCTGAAGTTGTCGATAAAATACGTGGAAAAAAAGGAACAGAAGTTCGTCTGACTGTTGAGCGAAAAAGTGAAGTTTTTGAAGTAAAAATAATCAGAGACACTATTCCGATAGAAACTGTAAAAGGCGACTTAGACAAAGAAAATAAAGAAATCGGGAATATCAGAATTACTTCTTTCAATGAAAATACCTTTGATGAATTAAAAAAAATGATTACAACATTACGAAAAGATGGCGCTAAATCATTTATTATTGACGTACGTCAAAACCCAGGTGGATTACTAGATCAAGTAGAAAAAATGGCAAGTATGTTTCTAAAAGATGGCCAAACAATTATTCAGTTTGAAGACAAAAATGGAAATAAAATGAAAAAAGAAGCTTCAAAAGAATTAGATGGTGGCTTTAAAGTAACTGAACCAACTGTTGTTCTAGTGAATGAAGGGAGTGCAAGTGCTTCTGAAATCTTTGCAGCAGCATTGAAAGAATCAGGTAATAAAGAAATTATCGGCACCAAAACATTTGGTAAAGGTACTGTACAAACCGTGAAAGATTTAAATGATAAAAGTGAAATTAAACTAACTGTCTTGAAGTGGTTAACACCAACCGGTAAATGGATCCATGAAAAAGGATTAGAACCGACTATTAAAGCTGATTATCCTGAATATGCTTATTTAATGCCCATTTCAAGAATCAACACTTGGAAACAAGGGAATTCATCTCCGGCTATTAAGAATATTAATGCGGTCTTAAATGGTTTAGGTTACGATGTAGATAAAGATAGTAAGGATTTTTCTGAGAAAACAAAACTTGCAGTCGAAAAGGCACAACAAGAAGCAGGATTGCAACCGACGGGTGAAATCAATGAAGAAACAGCAAACCAGCTTGAACTATCTCTTCTAGAGAAAATAAAAGAAAACGATGTTTCTTATAAAAAAGCGATTGAAGAAATAAAAAAACAATTAAAAGAAGAAAAATAGCTCTTAGAACTAGTGTATGAGAAAGAAATTGCAAGAAAAACAAGTTAGTATTCTAACTATTAATAGCGCAAAATTTTCTTTTCTTTATTCTAATTTACTATTCTTTTAGGGAATATTTGATTAAAATAGTCGCATGTTTTGTTGAATTTCAATTATAATTAAGGAAACTAAGGAAAGGTGTTTAGAAAATAATTGGATAAAAAAGATCAGTATACACGTCGTCTTATGTTTTTCATTAAAGTACTTTTTCCTTCACTGATTTTCTTATTTATTTTGAGAGGATTTATCCTTATTCCTGTACCAGTAGATGGAAATTCTATGAAAAAGACACTTAGCCAAGGAGATATGGTTTTAATGGAAAAGTTTACTTCCATTAAACGATTTGATGTTGTTGTCTTTAAATTACCAGACAATTCTATTTACATTAAACGTGTTATTGGTTTACCTGGAGATGACATTCGCTATGAAGATGATCAGTTATTCATTAACAATCAGCCTGTAGAAGAACATTTTTTAGAAAAGAACAAAAGAAAAGATCATGAAACTGCACCTTACACGACAAACTTTAATTTAATCGATTTAACTAATCGGGATAGATTACCAGAAGATAGTTATTTTGTTTTAGGAGATAATCGACGTATGTCCAAAGACAGTCGCTCTTTTGGTGCAATAAAAAAACAATATATATTAGGCAAAGCACAATTTGTTTATTATCCAATTCAGCATATGAAAATTATTCCAAGATAGGTGAAAATATGACAATACAATGGTTTCCAGGACATATGGCGAAAGCCAGGAGAGAAGTAAGCGAAAAAATTAAATATGTAGATATTGTTTTCGAGTTAATTGATGCTCGATTACCATTATCTTCTAGAAATCCCATGATGGATCAAATTGTTCAACAAAAACCAAGATTGATTTTATTGAACAAAGGCGATTTAGCTGATGCCGACCAAAATAAAAAATGGCAACAATATTTTTCAGAACAAGGGTATCATACTTTAGTTATTAATGCTCAACAAAATAAAGGGGTTAATAAAATCGTTCCTGAAGCAAAAAAAGCACTAAAAGAAAAACTAGCTAGAGAACGGTCAAAAGGACTGAAACCTCGTGCAATTCGTGCAATGTGTATTGGTATTCCTAATGTAGGAAAATCCACTTTAATGAATCGATTAGTTGGAAAAAAAATAGCGATAACAGGGAATAAACCTGGTGTAACAAAGGGGCAACAGTGGTTACGTTCTGGAACCGATTTGGAGCTTTTAGACACGCCTGGAATACTGTGGCCCAAATTTGAAGACCAAGAAATCGGAAAAAAACTTGCCTTAACAGGAGCAATCAAAGATCAGCTTTTACATTTAGATGAGTTAGCAATGTATGGACTACAATTTTTTGCTCGTTTTTATCCAGCCCGTTTAGCTAATCGGTATAATTTGACAGAAGAAGAGACTTTTTTGCCAACAGCTGAATTATTAATGTTAATTAGTAAAAAACGTGGTTATAAAGAGGATTACGATCGTGCTAGTGAAATGATTATACAAGAAATAAGAAGTGGAAAACTAGGTTCATATACTTTGGATCGTTGGGAAGAATTAGGAGCAACCATAAATGAAAAATGAATCTATTCAAGACATAAAGAAAGCTCTTAAAGAGATAACCAGTCCTTCAGATGAAAGAATTACTCTTTGGAAAAGCGATCAACGTTCAGGAGTGAAACAAGCACTTTCTCAATGGGAAAAACAACGAATTCGTACAGAAAATGAATTGAAACGCTATGAAGAAATGAAACAATTTGAAAAAGCCGCTTATCGCAACGGACATCGACTAATTGCTGGGATTGATGAAGTTGGACGTGGTCCTTTAGCTGGGCCAGTGGTAGCTGCAGCAGTAATTTTGCCTGATAATTGTACTTTACTAGGAGTCAATGATTCAAAAAAACTTTCTACAAAAAAACGTGATGAATTATACAACCAAATACAAGATCAAGCGATTTCCATAGGACTTGGCGTTGTAAGCCAGAAAATTATTGATGAAGTGAATATTTATCAAGCTACAAAAATAGCAATGGGAAAGGCATTAGAAGATTTAAGCTTTGTGCCAGATTACTTGTTAATAGATGCAATGAAATTAGAAGTTAATATTCCGCAAGAGAGTATTATTAAAGGAGATGCACGTTCAATTTCTATTGCTGCAGCAAGTATCATTGCTAAAGTTACGAGAGATCGGTTAATGGAAGATTATGCTAAAAGATATCCAGGTTATGGGTTTGAAAATAATGCTGGTTATGGAACAAAAGAACATCTATTAGGATTGGAAAATCTTGGTATTTGTCCCATTCATAGAAAAACATTTGCTCCTATAAAAAATATGTAAAAAATTATATTTAGTTGAAAAAGCTTTTTTTCGCAAATACTTATTATATGAGGAAAAATTTGTGAAAGAAGGTTTTTTTATGGATAAAAAGATAAAAGATTTGCTATTTAAACTAGTTTTGTGTCAGGGAATTGGAAACCTCGGAATGTTAAAGATTATTTCTTATTATTTGAATCACGGAAATAGCCATTTAACAAAATATGAAATTATGCAGATTGCTCAAATCACCACATATAGTCAAACTTTTTTAAATTCTTGGAACACATTAACTGAAAGAGGTGAAACACTAGACTCCTTTCAAAAAGAACATAGATTCATAACTATTTTGGATGAAGAATATCCTTCGCAATTAAAAGAAATTTATAATTGCCCAGCTGTTTTATTTTACGAAGGAAATCTCTCTCTTTTAAAAGAGAAAAGTCTTGCAATTGTTGGGGCTCGTTTCGCTTCTAACTACGGAATAAACGTCGTAAATCATTTTATCCCAGATCTAGTTGCTCAAGGCTATACGATTGTTAGCGGCTTAGCTAAGGGAATTGATAGTGCTAGTCATCTTTCGACAATTAAAGCTAAAGGAAATACAATTGGCATTATCGGAACAGGTCTAGATATCTGTTATCCAAAAGAAATGAAAAGCCTCCAAAATAAAATGATGGATGAGCAATTAGTAATCAGTGAGTATCCAAACGGCACACAAGCTAAAAAATATCATTTTCCAGCTAGAAATCGAATCATTGCAGGATTAACACTAGGAACTTGTGTAGTAGAAGCCCGAAAAAAAAGCGGGTCACTTATTACAGCACAATCCGCTTTAGATTACGGCCGAGAAGTTTTTGCTGTACCAGGAGAGATTTTTAACAATTATTTTTCTGGGTGTCATTCTTTGATTCAAGAAGGTGCTAAATGTACCGTTTCTGCCGATGATATTATCAATGAATTAAACTATTTTAACTAAAAAAATGTATCAATCCTTGACAAAGGTAGGATGAATAGAATATGATGGACTACGATTTACTGTGAATATATGAGCTAAGAATAATGTGCCTATAAAATAGAAGATTTAAGTTAATAATCCTTGTAAATTTATCCAACAGGCATCCATTTTAATTCATACTTGAAATAGTGAAAATGATGTAAAAATTGTTCATTATTTTCTTAGATAATATAGAAGGACTTTGTCAAGTGAAAGGAGCCAGACATTGAATGGCGTATAAATATCTTGTGATTGTGGAATCACCTGCAAAAGCAAAAACAATTGAAAAATATTTAGGAAGAAATTATAAGGTTGTTGCCAGTGTGGGACATATCCGCGATTTACCAAAAAGTAAGATGGGAATTGATATTGAAAATAACTATGAGCCTCATTATATCTCAATTCGGGGCAAAGGCGATGTCATAAAAAGTCTGAAAGCCGCTGCAAAAAAAGCTGAAAAAGTTTATCTCGCAGCCGATCCGGATAGAGAAGGGGAAGCAATCGCCTGGCACCTAGCATTTTTACTAGGACTAGATTTAGAAGATAAAAACCGAGTAGTGTTCAATGAAATTACTAAAGAAGCTGTAAAAGCAGCTTTTAAAGAACCTAGAAGTATTAATCTCGACTTAGTTGACGCGCAACAAGCTCGTCGGATATTAGACAGATTAGTAGGATATTCCATCAGCCCAATTTTATGGCGTAAGGTAAAAAAAGGATTAAGTGCTGGTCGTGTACAATCCGTTGCATTAAAAATTATTATTGATCGTGAAAATGATATTCGCAAGTTTAAACCAGAAGAATATTGGAGTATTGACGGTAATTTCCAGAAAGCGAAGAAAAAGTTTAAAGCTAATTTCTGGGGCTTAGATGGCAAAAAGAAAAAATTACCTGATGCAAAATCTGTTAAAGAAGTCACTGATCGGATTAATGGAAAAGATTATCAAGTAACCAAAGTTGAAAAGAAAGAGCGGAAACGTAACCCAGCTCTCCCTTTTACCACCAGTAGTTTACAACAAGAAGCTGCCCGGAAATTGAACTTTAGAACACGGAAAACCATGATGGTAGCACAACAACTTTATGAGGGAATTGCTTTAGGAAAACAAGGAACTGTTGGGCTAATCACTTATATGCGTACTGATTCAACTAGAATTGCCGACTCAGCAAAAGCAGAAACTGCGGAATATATCGAAAAAAATTATGGTCCTGAATTTTCTGCGCACGGCACTCGCAAAACAAAAAATGCCCAAGGCGCTCAAGATGCCCATGAAGCGATTCGTCCTTCAAGCGTTCTAAGATCTCCTGATGAAATAAAGCAGTATTTAGATAAAGACCAACTAAAATTATATACATTAATTTGGTCAAGATTAGTTGCCAGCCAAATGACTCCTGCTGTTTTAGATACTATGAAAGTAACTCTAGAACATAATGGCGTAGTCTTCATTGCTAACGGTTCAAAAGTAAAATTCAAAGGTTTTATGCAAGTTTACGTTGAGGGAAGAGATGACGGTAAAGAAGAAAAAGATAATATTTTACCTGATTTAGCTGTAGGGGATGAAGTTAAAGCGGTTGATATCGAACCGAAACAACACTTCACTCAGCCACCAGCTCGCTTTAGCGAAGCGACATTAATCCGTGCGCTAGAAGAAAACGGCGTAGGACGTCCATCTACCTACGCTCCAACATTAGAAACAATTCAAAGAAGATATTATGTCAAGCTTACAAACAAACGCTTTGAGCCTACTGAATTAGGCGAAATTGTTAATTCTTTAATTGTTGAGTTTTTCCCACAAATCGTTGATGTTCACTTCACAGCTTCGATGGAAGGGGATTTAGACAATATCGGTGAAGGTAAAGAAAAATGGGTTCAAGTAGTTGACCGATTCTACCAACCGTTTGAAAAAGAACTAACTAATGCGGAAGAAAAAATAGAAAAAATTCAAATTAAAGATGAGCCTGCTGGCTTTGATTGCGAGCTTTGTGGTCATCCAATGGTTATTAAGCTAGGCCGTTATGGTAAATTCTATGCTTGTAGTAATTTTCCTGATTGCCGCAATACAAAAGCTATCGTGAAAGAAATCGGCGTTACCTGTCCTATTTGTAACGAAGGGCAAGTGATTGAGCGAAAATCTAAAAAGAACCGAATTTTTTATGGCTGTAGTCGATACCCAGATTGTGATTTCACTTCTTGGGATAAGCCAGTAGGACGCCCTTGTCCAAAATGTGGAAAATATCTAGTTGAGAAGAAAGTCAAAGGCGGCAAACAAGTCGTATGTATTGATGGGGATTATGAAGAAGACGTTCAAAAATAATACGTACAAATTATTTTTGAAATGCTAGAAACATATCAATTTTTTTAAAGCAGTAAATAGGAAGAGGTTTACGAAAATTGTTTCATAAATTTTTGGGAATCTCTTCTTTATTCTCAAAAGAAAAATTTCTATTCGCTATTCATACTTAAGTAAATAAAATCAATCGTAAGAAAAGAGGATATATATGAGTAATTCTGTAACAATTATAGGTGCAGGTTTAGCTGGCAGTGAAGCGGCTTGGCAAGTAGCTCAAGCGGGAGTTCCAGTCACTTTATATGAAATGCGCCCTGTAAAAAATACCCCTGCACACCAAACTGAAAATTTCGCTGAATTGGTTTGTTCCAATTCGTTACGAGGAAATAGCTTAACAAATGCAGTAGGTGTTTTAAAAGAAGAGATGCGACGTTTAGATTCCATTATTATTAGCGGAGCAGATAAAACAGCCGTTCCTGCTGGTGGAGCATTAGCGGTTGACAGAGATTGTTTCTCTCAAGAAATTACAGATAGAATCATAAATCATCCATTAATTACTATAAAAAAAGAAGAAATCACCAAAATTCCAGAAGGGATTACAATTATTGCTACTGGACCTCTAACTTCAGAACCTCTAGCTGAAGAGATAAAAGCATTTAACGGTTCAGATGGCTTCTATTTTTATGATGCAGCAGCACCCATTATTGATAAATCAACCATTGATATGGACAAAGTGTACTTAAAATCTCGTTATGACAAAGGGGAAGCGGCTTATTTGAATTGTCCAATGTCTGAAGAAGAATTTAACGCGTTCCATGAGGCTTTAGTAAATGCAGAGGTTGTCCCTTTAAAAACTTTTGAAAAAGAAAAATTCTTTGAAGGGTGTATGCCGATTGAAGTGATGGCAAAACGTGGAATTAAAACAATGCTTTTTGGACCTATGAAACCTGTTGGATTGGAAGACCCTAAAACAGGAAAAAGACCCTATGCTGTCATTCAATTACGCCAAGATAACGCAGCAGCTTCTCTGTATAATATCGTTGGCTTCCAAACTCATTTAAAATGGGGAGAGCAAAAGCGCGTTTTCCAAATGATTCCAGGACTAGAGAATGCAGAATTTGTCCGCTATGGTGTAATGCATAGGAATAGTTTTATGAACTCACCTGAGTTATTAAAGCCAACCTATCAATCACAAAAAAGAGACGATTTATTTTTTGCAGGACAAATGACAGGAGTCGAAGGATATGTAGAAAGTGCTGCAAGTGGTTTGTTAGCAGGAATTAACGCTGCTAGACTGGCTCAAAATAAAGAACTGATAACTTTCCCTAGAGAAACAGCACTTGGCAGTATGGCTTACTACATTACCCACGCAGAAGGCAAACATTTCCAACCGATGAATGCAAACTTCGGCTTATTTCCAGAGCTACCAGAAAGAATTAAAGATAAAAAAGATCGTTATCAAGCCATTGCAGATCGTGCGCTAGATGTACAAGAAAAAATGATTGCAAGTCTAAAATAGTTACAAAAAAAGATCTTAATTTGTACCGACCTCCGAAAGTTAGACCTAAAAATCTAAATTTTGGAGGTCGGTACTTTCGTTAAGGTCATTTTTACTAAGTTACTTCTTTCATGATTTCTTTGAATTAAATAAGAGTTTTAAAATGATTTTTTTAAGCCTTTATCATAATTGTGAATAAATTGTTACTAAAGTTGAAAATATTGATTAAATTCTGACAATTCATTTGTTTTTTCCAAATCGTTATGCTAAAGTTACTTTGTAATTTGATGGAGGGGGTTTCATGGCAACGAAAAATTGGCACGAACTGTTTTTAAGTTATCTAATTGTTGAGAAAGGATATTCGGAAAAAACAAAAATTGCTTACAATGAAGATTTGTGTGATTTTTTAGACTTTTTGAAAGCATCTGGCGATAATAACTATCTTGCTGTAGATCATTTAGATGTCAGAACTTATTTAAGTTTTCTATATGATAAAAAGTACAGCAGAAATTCCATTAGTCGGAAAATAGCAAGTTTGCGGTCGTTTTATCAGTTTTTACTTAAAAATGAAGAAATCAAAGAAAACCCTTTTTCTTATGTTCATATGAAAAAAAAGCAATTACGTTTGCCAAGATTTTTTTACGAAAAAGAAATGGATGCTCTTTTTGAAAGTGCCCAAGGAACCAGACCTCTTGATTTAAGAAATCAAGCATTATTAGAAATATTATACGGTACCGGTATTCGAGTGAGCGAGTGTGCCAATCTCACTTTGCAAGCAATTGATTTTTCTGCTGGAGTCCTGCTTATTCACGGAAAAGGGAATAAGGATAGATATGTTCCATTTGGTTCTTTTGCATCTGATTCTTTAAAAGAGTATCTAGACTATGGGCGTGCAATTCTAATGACAAAATATGGAAAAGAACATAACTATGTCTTTATTAATCATCATGGAGAACAAATTACTCCGACAGGGATTGAATACGTGCTGAATCAACTAATTAAAAAAAGTACTTTAAACAGCGATATTCATCCTCACATGCTTAGACATACTTTTGCGACTCATTTATTAAATAACGGAGCTGATATGAGAACGGTTCAAGAACTGCTTGGACACGCGAATTTATCTACAACGCAGATTTATGCTCATGTAACAAAAGAAAGCTTACAAAAAAATTATCGAACCTTTCATCCGAGAGCATGATACAAATGCAAACTGAGAGGTACAGGAGGAAACATAAATGGTAGAATCACAATTTCATTCAACAACGATTTGTGCAGTTGAAAAAAATGGTAAATTTGCAATGGCAGGCGATGGCCAAGTGACAATGGGTGAGTCTGTTGTTATGAAAGGTACAGCAAAAAAAGTACGACGTATCTATAACGATGAAGTAATCGTTGGTTTTGCTGGTAGCGTTGCTGATGCATTTACATTAGAAGAAAAATTTGAAGGTAAATTGAATGAATATAATGGTAACTTGACACGAGCAGCAGTTCAACTAGCACAAGAGTGGCGGACGCAGCAATCCATGCAAAAATTAGAAGCAATGTTAATCGTAATGAACAAAAAAGAAATGCTATTAGTTTCAGGAACTGGCGAAGTGATTACACCTGATGATGGCATCTTAGCAATAGGATCAGGTGGAAATTTTGCCTTATCAGCAGCTAGAGCGATGAAACAATTCGGTAGTGAAAATCTTACTGCTAAAGAAATTGCCAAAAATGCTTTAACTATTGCAGCGGATATCTGCGTATTTACAAATCACAACATTATTGTAGAAGAAATATAAGACGAGGGATGAATATGAACGAATTAAATAAAACACCCAGAGAAATTGTCAAACAACTAGATGAATATATCATAGGACAAGAAACAGCAAAGAAATCAGTTGCAGTAGCACTTCGAAATCGCTATCGCCGATTACAATTAGAAGAACAAATGCAACAAGATGTCACACCAAAAAACATGTTGATGATCGGTCCAACAGGTGTAGGGAAGACTGAAATTGCAAGACGACTTGCAACAATCGTCAATGCACCATTTGTAAAAGTAGAAGCCACAAAATTCACTGAAGTAGGATATGTAGGCCGTGATGTGGAATCAATGGTCAGAGATTTGCTAGAAAATGCGATTCAAATTGTTGAGAAGAAGCAATACAGCCGTGTTTATTCACAAGCATTGAAAAAAGCCAACAATCGTTTAGTTAAAGTACTCGTTCCTGGCATCAAAAAAGAAAAGAAACAATCTGGCAATCAACTAGAACAAATGATGCAGATGTTTAACTCTACACAACAACCACAAGAAGAACAAGAAGAGGTCACCGAAGATATAAAAGTGAATCGCAAGACAATTCTTGAGCAATTAGAAAAAGGGATCTTAGATAATCGGGAAATAACGATTGAAATTGATGAGCCTAAAAAGAATATGCCTGCAATGAATAACGGATTAGAACAAATGGGAATTGATTTAAACGAAACACTAGGCGCTCTTTCTCCAAAGAAAAAAGTAGAACGTACCGTAACCGTCAAAGAAGCACAAGAACTCCTTGTAAAAGAAGAGTCTGCAAAAATTGTTAACGATGCCGATATTTATAGCGAAGCGATTCGTTTAACTGAATCCAGCGGAATTATCTTTATCGATGAGTTCGATAAAATCACATCTAAAAGTCAACAAAATTCTGGGGAGGTCTCCAGAGAAGGGGTTCAACGAGATATTTTACCAATTGTTGAAGGTTCTCAAGTGAACACTAAATACGGTGCTGTTCAAACAGACCATATATTATTTATCGCTTCAGGTGCATTTCATTTATCTAAACCAAGTGATCTTATCCCTGAATTACAAGGACGTTTTCCAATTCGTGTAGAACTAGACGACCTAACAGCTGAAGATTTCGTTAGAATTTTGACAGAACCTAATAACGCCCTTGTAAAACAATACATTGCTTTAATTGGAACTGAAAATGTGACTGTTACTTTTACTAAAGAAGCGATTGAGCGGATTGCAAATATCGCTTATGATGTAAACAAAGATACTGATAACATTGGTGCAAGAAGACTCCATACTATTTTAGAACGGTTATTAGAAGATTTACTTTTCGAAGCCCCAGATATGCAAATGGGAGAGATTACAATTACAGAAGCTTATGTAGATGAAAAACTGAATGATATCATCAAGAATGAAGATTTAAGTCGTTATATTTTATAAGAAATAGGAGGAGTTAAAATGGCTAAACTATTAGAGCAAACCCGTCAAATCAATACGTTATTACAACGAAAAAATACGTTTGATTTAAAAACAGATTTACCTTATGATAAAATGGCGATGATTTTGGGCGATATTTTAGATAGTAATGCATATATTATAAGTAGCACAGGCGTTTTGTTAGGGTATAATGAAAAACTCGACGTAAATAATGAGCGAGTTAAAAATATGTTCCAAGAGAAAAAATTTCCACAAAGCTATACAAATGCAGCGGATAGTCTTATGCGAACAGAATCAAATATTCCTATTACAAGTGACTTAACGGCATTTCCTATTGAATCTAGAGAAAAATATCCTTTTGGACTAACAACAATTGTGCCTATATTTGGGGCTGGAGAACGTTTGGGCACGATTATCTTAGCCAGAGTAGACAATTCATTTGATGATGATGATCTAGTACTAGCTGAGTATAGTGCAACAGTTGTTGGGATGCAGATACTTTATCAACAGTCACGAAGCATTGAAGCTGAAGTTCGGAGCGCCACGGCTGTCCAAATGGCAATTAGTACGCTCTCATACAGTGAACTGAAAGCCGTCCAAGCAATTTTTAAAGCTTTAGATGGAGAAGAGGGGCGTTTGACCGCTTCCAATGTAGCTGATGAAATTGGTATTACTCGTTCAGTTATCGTCAATGCTTTAAGAAAGCTAGAATCTGCTGGAATTATTGAATCTCGTTCTTTAGGAATGAAAGGCACCTATTTGAAAGTATTAAATAAACAATTTATTGAGGAATTAGAAAAAGACAACTAGTCAGGAGGGTTAAGTAGTGACCGTAATAATTGAAAATGAATTTCTTGTTGCAACTATTGCAGAAGTTGGAGCAGAATTAATCAGTTTAAAATCCAAGAAAACACAATTGGAATATATATGGCAGGGTGATCCAGCTTACTGGGGAAGACATGCCCCAGTCTTATTTCCAATCGTCGGTCGTTTAAAAGAGGATAAATATAGTTATGATGGACAAACTTATTCTATGTCTCAACATGGTTTCGCTAGAGATAGTCTGTTTGAAGTGATTCAACATGGCAAAGAACTAGCTTCTTTCTCTTTGAAAAGCTCAAAAGAAACAAAAAAACAATATCCTTTTGATTTTGAATTGATTCTTTCCTATGAATTGATTGAAGAAAGTGTTATTGTTAGTTACCAAGTTGAAAATACAGGAACTAAAGAAATGTATTTCTCTATTGGTGGACATCCTGCTTTCAATGTTCCTTTGGAAAAAAATCTTTCTTTTGATGACTACTATTTGACTTTTACACCACTCAAATCAAGAATTCAGCTACCTCTGGAAGGTCCGTACATTGATCTTGACCATAAAACGTTAGGACAAACAAATACTAGCTTGGATTTACGTCATGAGATGTTTGAAAAAGATGCAATTATTTTTGAAACAAAAGGAACAAATTCCTTTACAATTACTTCTGATGAAAGCGAACACGGCGTTACCTTAAGCTATAAAAATATGCCTTATGTGGGTATTTGGTCACCCTATCCTAAAGAAGCACCATTTGTATGTATTGAACCTTGGTGTGGAATTGCGGATACTTTAAAATCAAATGGAAATTTAAAGGATAAGCTAGGAATTAACCAACTAGAAACCAATCAATTATTTAATACACAATATACGATTTCGGTAAAATAGTTTCAGGTTAAGTTTATGGTGGCATAATAAAAAAGCTGAACTTTGTGTTCAGCTTTTCTTCTCCGCTTTTAAACCAAATGAAACACGGTTTTCTGTCCCGTTTTTAATTCGCTTAATGTTCTCTCTGTGTCTCATAAAAATAAAGATAGTTAGAGCTATAGCTATACTTGTTAAAAGCCAATCAATTTTTGGCAAAATGAACGGAATGGTAAAAGGTAAAACTAGGGTAGATAAAGTAATTAGTACAGCACTAATCATGCTTGTTAAACTAACCATACTGGTAATATAAAGTAAAATAACAAAAATAAGAGCAGAATACACAAAAAATGTGGGATTATAAGCCAATATCATTCCAGCACTTGTAGCGACAGCTTTTCCACCTTTAAAACTAGCAAAAATAGGGAAGGTATGCCCTAAAACAGCTACGACACCAAACACTAAAGGATTAATGTTACTTATCCCAAAAAAGTACGGTAAAGAAGTAGCTAACGTTCCTTTTAGTATATCCATTGCAAGAACTGTGGTTCCGGCTTTTTTACCTAATACTCTGAATGTATTGGTTGTTCCTGTATTACCACTACCGAATTGCCTAATATCCTTCTTGAAAAAGATTTTTCCAATCCAAACGCCAGATGGAATTGAACCTAATAAGTAAGCCAAGATAAGTAGTAAAAATATTTCCATTAAAAAACCTCTCTCTATTCGAACTAGCATTCATTTTATCACGAATAGAAACAGTGGACAATCATTAAATAGATAAACAAATCGAAAGGACGAACATCATGACTTTTCAAAATCCAGAACAAGAGAAAATTTTTCAGTATTTAAAAGATGCTAAACGAATAGCAATTATTGGACTTAGTAACAAAGAAGATAGAACTAGTTATCAAATCGCTAAATTATTAAGAAAAAATGGCTATCAAATTATTCCTGTTAATCCTGTGTTAGAAGGAGAACAAATTTTGGGTAAAAAAGTATATGGCAAACTAGAAGATATCCCTGGAGAAATCGATATTGTAAATATTTTTCGTCGAAGTGAATTTCTTCCTGAAGTAGCTGAAGCCTTTCTTAAAACAAATGCCAAAGTTTTCTGGGCTCAATTAGGCCTAGAGAGTGAAGAAGCTGAAAAAATATTGAAAAATGCTGGAAGAAATGATATTATAATGAATCGTTGCATAAAAATAGAATTAGCGGATATGTTGGATGACATCAGTTAGCTATAGATAAAGAGCACTATTCACAAGCAAGTCTAATGTATATAGATGATAGGCTTGATTGGTCAGTTACACTTGAAAAGGAGCACCTAAAATGGAAAGCTCTTTTTTTTTGAGAGTTTTTAGAGTATCATTGTAATGATGTGGTTTAGCCACGATAATCCAAGATAAGGAGTTTTTTCTTTGGTAAAAAAAGTAAAAAATGAGTATAATGACGCCTCCATCCAAGTATTAGAAGGATTGGAAGCAGTTAGAAAAAGACCTGGGATGTATATCGGATCAACAGATAGCCGAGGATTACATCATCTAGTCTATGAAATCGTTGATAATGCTGTAGATGAAGCCTTGTCAGGATACGGAAATGAAATTTCAGTCACTATTCAAAAAGATAACAGCATCAAAATTATGGATTCTGGAAGAGGAATGCCTGTAGGAATGCACGCTTCCGGCATCCCTACGGTTGAAGTGATTTTCACTGTTCTTCACGCTGGTGGTAAGTTCGGACAAGGTGGGTATAAAACATCTGGTGGTCTGCATGGTGTTGGAGCCAGTGTTGTTAATGCTTTATCCAGTTGGTTGGAAGTCCATATCGTTCGTGATGGTAAAGAATATGTTCAACGCTTTGAAAATGGTGGTAAACCTGTAGGAACTTTGAAAAAAATTGGTAAAACCAATAAAAAGAACGGTACAACCGTTACATTCCTTCCAGATGACACTATTTTTTCAACAATTCACTTTTCTTATGAAACCTTAGCAGAGCGATTGCGTGAATCAGCTTTTCTATTAAGAGGTGTAAAAATTAAGTTAGCTGATTATAGAGGAGAAGAACCTTTAGAGGAGACGTTTCACTACGAAGAAGGAATCAAAGAATTTGTCGCTTACTTAAATGAAGAGAAGGATACTTTAACACCTGTCGTTTATTTTTCAGGTGAAAAAGAAGGTATTGAAGTTGAATTATCTTACCAATACAATGATGGCTACTCAGAAAATGTTTTGTCATTTGTTAATAACGTCCGAACTAAAGATGGTGGTACTCATGAAGTAGGAATGAAAACTTCCATGACCAAAGCTTACAATGAGTATGCTCGTAAAGTAGGATTACTGAAAGAAAAAGATAAGAACCTAGAGGGAAGTGATTTCCGTGAAGGATTGGCAGCAGTTCTATCTATCCGAGTTCCTGAACATCTTTTACAATTTGAAGGACAAACAAAGGAAAAACTTGGTACACCGCTAGCTAGAAATATCGTAGATGCCGTTGTCGGCGAGCAAATGGGCTTCTATTTACAAGAAAATAGCGAAATGAGTCAGATGTTGATTCGCAAAGCTGTCAAAGCGAGAGAAGCAAGAGAAGCTGCTCGTAAAGCGAGAGAAGAAAGCCGTAACGGAAAAAAACGTAAAAAGGGCGAATCTCTACTATCAGGAAAATTAACACCCGCACAATCCCGTAATCCTAAAAAGAATGAATTATATTTAGTCGAAGGAGATTCAGCCGGCGGATCAGCTAAACAAGGACGAGATCGCAAATTCCAAGCGATTTTACCTTTACGAGGAAAAGTCTTAAATACTGAAAAAGCAAAAATGCAAGACATCTTAAAAAACGAAGAAATTAATACCATGATTTATACCATTGGAGCAGGTGTTGGTCCAGAATTTACAATTGAAGATTGTAACTACGATAAAGTAATTATCATGACCGATGCGGATACCGATGGAGCACATATTCAAGTACTTCTATTAACCTTTTTCTATCGCTATATGAAGCCTCTGATTGAAGCAGGAAAAGTTTACATTGCTTTGCCACCCCTTTATAAGGTATCAAAAGGAATTGGTAAAAAAGCAACCGTTGAATACGCTTGGACAGACGAAGAATTGGGAGAAGCTACTGATAAAATTGGCAAAGGCTATATGCTCCAACGATACAAAGGGTTGGGGGAAATGAATGCTGATCAGCTTTGGGAAACAACAATGGATCCTGACACTCGTACCTTAATTCGTGTGTTTATTGATGATGCAGCAAAAGCTGAACGTCGAGTAACAACATTAATGGGCGATAAAGTTGAACCCCGCAGAAAATGGATTGAAAAGCATGTCCAATTTACGTTGGAAGAAGAGGGGAGTATTTTAGACCGAAAAGATGGCGAATCCGAAATAGCCCCAACTACTTCCAATGATATTTTAGATGAAGAAAAAAAAGTTGAAACTGAGCAAAATGATACAATAGAAATCAGTTTATTTGATTTAGAGTAGGGAGAGACAAGAATGGAAAAACGCCAAGAAATTCAAGAGTTGACCCTTGAAGATGTAATGGGTGACCGTTTCGGAAGGTATTCTAAATATATTATTCAAGAACGGGCCCTACCTGACATTCGTGATGGTTTGAAACCTGTTCAAAGAAGAATTTTATATTCAATGAATAAAGATGGAAACACCTTTGATAAAGGATTTAGAAAGTCAGCCAAATCGGTAGGGAACATTATGGGGAATTATCACCCTCATGGGGATAGTAGTATTTATGAAGCTATGGTCCGCTTAAGCCAAGATTGGAAACTTCGTGAAGTTCTGATTGAAATGCATGGAAATAACGGAAGTATGGACGGTGATCCGCCAGCAGCAATGCGTTATACAGAAGCACGCTTGTCTGAACTGAGTGGCGAGATTCTGAAAGATATTGAAAAGGAAACCGTCGATTTTGTTTGGAACTTTGATGACACAGAAAAAGAACCCACCGTTTTACCTGCAAAATTCCCTAATCTTTTGGTTAATGGATCAACAGGTATTTCAGCAGGGTACGCAACCGAGATTCCTACACACAACCTAGCCGAGATTATTGACGGGACTATCTACCTAATTGATCACCCCAATGCTTCTTTAGATAAACTGATGGAATATATCCCTGGTCCAGATTTTCCAACTGGAGGGATTTTACAAGGGAAAGATGAAATAAAAAAAGCTTATGAAACAGGTAGAGGAAAAGTAATCTTACGTTCTTGTACCCGAATTGAGCCGTTAAAGGGTGGGAAGCAACAAATAGTCATTTCAGAAATCCCTTATGAAGTCAATAAAGCAACCTTAGTTAAAAAAATGGATGAAGTCCGTTTAAACAAAAAAATTGATGGAATTGCTGAAGTACGTGACGAAAGTGACCGTACGGGTCTACAAATTGTTGTGGAACTAAAAAAAGATGCCAATGCAGAAGGAATTCTCAATTATCTTTTCAAAAACACTGAACTACAAATCAACTATAACTTTAATATGGTCGCTATTGACAATCAAACACCCCAACAAGTTGGTTTAAAACGTATTCTGGATAGTTATATTGTTCACAGAAAGCAAGTCATTACAAACCGTAGTCAATTTGAACTAAATAAAGCCAGAAAGCGCCAGCATATTGTTGCCGGCTTAATTAAAGCTCTTTCAATTTTAGATAAAGTTATTGCAACTATTCGAAATAGTAAAGATAAAAAAGATGCTAAAATGAATTTAGTTAAAGCCTACGCATTTACTGAAGAACAAGCTGAAGCAATCGTCACTTTACAATTGTATCGCTTAACAAATACAGATATTACTCAACTTGAAAAAGAAGCCAAAGAACTAGAAGGACAAATAACGGCTTTAACAACAATCTTGAGCGATGAAAAAGAACTACTAAGTGTTATCAAAAAAGAATTACGTGAAGTCAAAAAACAATATGGAAACAATCGATTAACACAAATTGAAGCCGAAATTCAAGAAATAAAAATTGAGACAGAAGTGTTAGTTGCTCAAGAAGATGTCGTAGTAACAGTCACACACGAAGGTTACATCAAACGTAGCAGTTTAAGATCATATAGTGCATCAAAACCAGAAGAAGTCGGAATGAAAGATGGCGATTTTCTACTATACACAGGAGAAGTCAATACATTGGATCATATTTTACTCATCACAAATAAAGCCAATGTCATCTATCGACCGATTCATGAACTACCAGATTTAAAGTGGAAAGAAATTGGTGAACATATTTCACAAACTATTTTAAATCTATCCATCGATGAGTCTATTATCGCAGTGCATACCTATAAAGAAATTGCCTTCAACAAAACCTTTGTTTTTATCACAAAAGAAGGCATGATTAAACAAACAAAAATGTCTGATTTCGAACCATGGCGTACCTATAAGAGTCGTCCAACCAATTGTATGAAATTGAAATCAGATACAGATGAAATTGTTAATGTCTATTTAACAAACGATCAAGAACAGTTAGATGTTTTCTTAGTCAGTCATAGAGGTTTTGGTCTTCGCTATCCGTTAGAAGAAGTTCCTGTTGTAGGAGCGAAAGCTGCCGGAGTAAAAGCGATGAACTTAAAAGAGCAAGATTTTGTTGTCAATGGTCTATTAGTATTCAATGAAGGAGATACTCCAATTGTAATATTGACCCAACGAGGAAGCATAAAACGGATGTTGGCTCAAGAAATTACTCAACTTGGACGTGCTAAACGAGGCTTGATGGTTCTAAGAGAATTGAAAAAGAATCCGCATCGTGTTAGCTTTATGTCTGAAAGTAGCGATATGGAGTTGCTAGTCACTACACAAAGTGGGAAGCAACTGGTTATCCACTCTAAAGATCACCCTGTTAGCGATCGGACATCAAACGGTTCCTTTATTACAGATGAAAAGCAAGATGGTGAAATTTTAGAAGTTCATGAAATGCATCCTGCAGTTATCAGTCAAGCAAGCTCACAATTTAAAGAACAATAGCTCTTTCTGTACTATATAATTAAAAAAGCCGCAATCTGTATTAGTACAGTTTGCGGCTTTTTTAATACAGAAATGACATTTTCTCAATTAGATTAATAGTGATTAGATAAAAAAATCACAAACAAAAAACCTTTATAAATAGGCGTTTTAAGAATATAAAGCGCTATTTTTTCTTAATAAGTTAAAAAAACAGCATTGAAAGTCTTGCAATAAAATAGTGATGTGTTATACTAATCACATAAAGCTGTTACAGTGAAATACAGCTAATTCAAGGAGGCAAACTATGGAACAATGGAAAGGCTTTAAAGGCGAACAATGGAAAACTTCAGTTAACACTCGTGATTTCATCCAAAGAAACTACACTGAATATACAGGTGATGATAGTTTCTTAGAACCGATTGCACCAAGTACAGATAAATTATGGACGAAGTTACAAGAATTATTTGAAGTACAACATGAGAAAAATGGTGTGTATGACATGGACACAAGCATCCCTGCAACAATTACTTCTCATGAACCTGGATACTTAATTAAAGAAGAAGAAACAATTGTCGGTTTGCAAACAGACGTTCCTTTGAAACAAGCATTTATGCCATTTGGTGGTATAAACATGGCAAACAACGCATTAACATCAAATGGATATGAACCAGATGCTGAAATGGCAAAAATCTTCACTGATTGGAGAAAAACACATAACCAAGGTGTATTCGATGCTTATACAAATGAAATGCGTTTAGCTCGTAAAAATAAAATTATTACAGGGCTTCCAGATGCTTATGGTCGTGGCCGTATTATTGGTGACTATCGTCGTGTTGCTTTGTATGGTATTGATTTCTTAATGGAACAAAAGAAAAAAGATCATGACAATACTGGTAACAAAGTAATGACTGATGACGTTATCCGCTTAAGAGAAGAACTTGCTGAGCAATATAGAGCATTAGCTGACTTGAAAAAAATGGCCGCTTCTTACGGATTTGATATTTCACAACCAGCTAAAAACGCAAAAGAAGCCATCCAATGGTTATACTTTGGTTACTTAGGAGCAATCAAATCTCAAAATGGCGCTGCAATGTCAATCGGACGTATTTCTGCGTTCCTAGACATTTACATTCAACGTGATTTAGAAGCAGGCGTTATTACTGAATTTGAAGCACAAGAAATGATTGACCATTTAATCATGAAACTTCGTATGGTTAAATTTGCACGTACTCCTGAATACAACCAATTATTCTCTGGATACCCAATCTGGGCAACATTATCAATTGCTGGTATGGGCTTAGATGGACGTTCATTAGTAACGAAAAATGATTTCCGTATTTTACACACATTAACAAATATGGGACCATCTCCAGAACCAAATTTAACTGTACTTTATTCATCTCATTTACCATTAGGATTTAGAACATATTCTTCTAAAATCGCAAAAGAAAGTTCTTCTATCCAATTTGAAAATGATGATTTATTACGTGCAAACTGGGGTTCAGATGATTGTGCAATCGCTTGTTGTGTTTCTTCAACTGTTATTGGTAAAGACATGCAATTCTTCGGTGCTCGTGCCAACTTAGCGAAAGCTGTTCTTTACGCTATTAACGGTGGAGTAGATGAAAAAACTAAAATGCAAGTAGGGCCTAAATTCCGTCCAATGACTGGCGACAAACTAGATTACTACGAATTTATCGAAAAATACAAAGACATCATGGACTGGTTAGCAGAATTATATGTTAATACATTGAATGTTATCCATTACATGCATGATAAATATGCGTTTGAAGCACCTCAATTAGCTTTGATGGATAGCGATTTGAAGCGTACTTTTGCAACAGGAATCGCTGGGATTTCTCATGCTGCAGATAGTATTATGGCAATTAAATATGGTGAAGTAGAAGTAATCCGTGACGAAGATGGCATGGCTATTGACTACAAACCAACAAAAGAATTCCCAACTTATGGAAATGACAATGAAGAAGCAGATGGCATGGCAAACTGGATTCTTGACTACTTCATGACTCAAATTAAACGTCAACATACGTACCGTAACTCTAGACCAACAACTTCATTATTGACAATTACTTCAAATGTGGTTTATGGTAAAGCAACTGGTAACACACCAGATGGACGTAGAGCTGGTAAACCTCTTGCACCTGGAGCAAACCCAAGTTATCAAGATGGTAAATTCTTAGGAGAAAAGAACGGCTTATTAGCTTCTCTTAACTCAACAGCTAGATTAGAATATACTTCAGCATTAGATGGTATTTCTAACACTCAAACAATCAATCCTAATGGTTTAGGTAAAGATGATGAAACTAGAATCAACAACCTGCGTAACGTAATGGACGGTTACTTCGATAAGGGTGGTTACCACTTAAACGTTAACGTATTTACTAATGAGTTGCTATTGGATGCTCAAGCTCATCCAGAAAAATACCCTAACTTAACAATCCGTGTCTCTGGATACGCTGTGAAATTCCGTGATTTATCTCCTGAGCAACAAGCAGACGTTATTTCAAGAACTTCACATGACAGACTATAATTAGTGCTTAATGAAGGGGTGGCTGAAAAGTCATCCCTTTTTCTAAATAAAAAAATCGAAGGGCTATTTAGTGATTCGTTTTTTATCACAAAGGATGGGATAGAAGTGACAGAACCTATAAAAGGTAGAATACATTCTACAGAAAATTTTGGAACGGTGGATGGACCAGGGGTTCGTTTTATTGTTTTTACACAAGGATGTCGTATGAGATGCCAGTTTTGTCATAATCCTGACACATGGAAAATTGGTTCTGGCGGAAAAGAAGTGACTCCAGATGAAGTTCTATCTGAGGCATTAAGATACCGTTCTTATTGGGGTGAAAAAGGTGGAATTACAGTTAGTGGTGGCGAACCTTTACTACAATTAGATTTTCTGATAAACCTTTTCAAAAAAGCCAAAGAACAAGGGATCCATACTACCATAGACACATGTGGAAAGCCCTTTACAAGAGAAGAACCTTTTTTCAGTCAATTTGAAGAGTTAATGAAATATACAGATTTGTTACTTTTTGACATTAAACATATTGACAATGAGCAACATAAATTACTGACTACTTTAGACAACGAAAATATTTTAGAAATGGCAAAGTACCTATCTGATATTCAGAAACCAGTTTGGATTCGTCATGTTTTAGTCCCTGAAAGAAGTGACTATGATGACTATTTAATTCGTTTAGATGATTTTATAAAAACTTTAAACAATGTTGATAAAGTAGAAGTGCTTCCTTATCATGTCATGGGGAAATACAAATGGGATGAATTAGGTTTAGAATACCCTCTAGAAGGAATTAAACCTCCTACCGAAGATAGAGTAGCTAATGCTAAAAAATTACTTCACGTCAATGACTATAAAGGCTATTTAACTAGATAAATAGAGAAAAATGGAAAAGCGCAATTTTTTTGTTGTTTCTTTTCTATTTTTTGTTATTATTAATACTGAAGCAACGTATGAGTTGTTAGAGAAGAGAAGGAGTGAATACTATGTCAAAAATTCTTGTTTTTGGACATCAAAATCCTGATACTGATGCAATTGGTGCAGCAATCAGTTTTGCTTATTTACAAAAAGAGCTTGGAAAAAATACCGAGGCGGTTGCATTAGGAACGCCAAGTGAGGAAACACAATATGCATTAGACTATTTCAACGTTGATGCACCACGTATTGTTTCCAGCGCTTTAAATGAAACCAAAGAAGTCATGCTTGTTGATCACAATGAATTCCAACAAAGTATCTCAGATATCAAAGAATTAACGATTTTATCAGTTGTTGACCACCATAGAATTGCGAATTTTGAGACAGGAGATCCATTATATTATCGTGCTGAACCAGTTGGTTGCACAAGTACGATTATTTATAAAATGTTTAAAGAGAATAATATCACAATTCCGCTAAATATTGCCGGTATGATGGTTTCTGCAATCATTTCCGACACATTACTATTTAAATCTCCAACATGTACTGAAGATGATGTAGAGGCTGCAAATGCTTTGGCTGATATTGCAGAGATTAATTTAACTGGCTATGGATTAGACCTATTAAAGGCTGGAACTAATTTATCTGATAAAACAGCTGAGACATTACTTGATTTAGATGCAAAAAGTTTCCCTTTAGGAGACAAAAATGTTCGGATTGCTCAAGTCAATACAGTTGACTTAAATGAAGTGCTAAACCGTCAAGATGAGTTAGAAGCGGCGATGCTTGCAGAAAATAAGGCAAATAGCTATGATTTGTTTGTGTTAATTATCACCAATATCCTAGATAGTGACTCCGAATTATTAGTCATTGGAGATTCTATCGATAAGGTTGAAAAAGCTTTTGGCGTAAAATTAACAAATAATCGAGCTTATTTAGAAGGCGTTGTCTCTCGTAAAAAGCAAGTTGTCCCACAACTAACAGAAGCATTTAGTTAAAAAAAGTCGGCTTTGGCCGACTTTTTATATTTCAAATTTTTTATAAAAAGAAAGTTGAGTGTAAAAGTGAAAAGGATTGATTACTATTTTCATACAGACAAAAATGAACAACAGTTAAACGAATTGGTAAAGAGTCCTTTATTTCAAAAAATCATTGATTTTTTTAGACTTCAGAATGAAGAACCCGTTTTGTTACGACGATTAAAAGAAGCTGTAGTTAGCGATGAAAATATCGAATATATTTTAGAAAAGATGATAACCTATAACCTTGTTGAGAGAAATGAACGTCGCTATAAACTATTAATTCCAATTTATGATGCAAACAACACCACAACATTAATCAGCCAACAAAACATTGATTCGCTTCTTGATTTCAGCAAAACAATTAATCAAACAGAAATGTCTATTTTTTTAGGAGAATGGCTTTGGGAGAAATTTTTCCCTCAAGAAGTTAATTATTTTTTTGGAATTGAAAGAGAGGTAGAGGATGACCGTTTCTTTTATAAGAAAATCGAAATAGGAAATCATGAGTTTCAGTTTGTTTCTATTCAGAATGAGAATATTCTGCCAACAGATTTAGCAACATATTTTTCAATCCTAAAAACTAACCAAATCCCAACAGCGTTTCAGCCCTTACATGAACTTATTGGAGATGTTGACATTAATTATTATATTTCGCAAGCAAAAAGAATCATCAGAAATGCTGATAAAAATAGAAAAGTGTCAACCAAACGAAATATTTTCCAAGAATCACTTATTTTTTCTGGGGATGTGTCGATCAGCAAAACAGATCAGTTGGAATTAGCGACTTCATTAGTCTCTGCTGGAAACCAACTTGATTTGTCAGAAGGAAAGGCTATTGTGTCGTTGCTATTGGAAGATATAACTAAACAATCTGAAACATCAATAACTCAGACAATACTAATTAAAAAATACTTGTATCGAGAAATATTCCAAATTTTACTGAAAAATCAAGGCTCAATATCTTATATAAAAAACCTTGTTTAGTATAATTTTATTATGTTAACAAGGTTAGAATCTTTTTTTGTATGTGAAGCTTAAGGTTTCAGTTGGAGATAAAAAGTATCTTTGTTATAATTAGCCTATTGCTTATTAACCGGAGGAGAGAATTACTGCATGACTATTTTCATCTTAGTATTACTATTTCTTTTAGTTTTAAATACAACTGTAGCACTTATTACAGTATTCAGAAAACAACGAAGTATCGCAAGTATTTTCGCTTGGATAATGACATTAGTATTTTTACCTGGAATTGGATTTTTAATCTATATTTTTTGCGGGCGAGGAATTAATGGCCAAAAAGTATTTAAAATCACTGCTGAAGAGAAAGAATCTATCCGTCAAATAAGAAAAAGGGTAGAGTGGGACAACCAAAAGTCAGCTCAAGGTATTGATATCAATTTGCTAACTGATGCTCGAGTATTGAACAAATATTTTCGCAATATGGATGAATCTCCCTTATGTAAAAGAAATAGTATAGAACTCTATACTGACGGGAAAGAAAAGTTTGAAGCACTATTTAAAGATATTCAACAAGCAAAGGAAAGCATCCATGTTGAATATTATTCTTTTTTTAATGATCGAATTGGGAATCGATTTTTACGTCTTTTAGAGGAGAAACTCAAGGAAGGACTATCGGTTCATTTAATCTATGACCCCTGGGGTTCTCCTGGTACAAATAAAAAGTTTTTTGCCAATTTTATTGCTTTAGGTGGAAAGGTAAGTCCTTTTATTACTTCAAAAAATATGATTAGTAAAACACGTTTGAATTATCATTTACATCGAAAAATCGTTGTTATAGACGGAAAAATTGGTTGGACAGGTGGTTTTAATGTAGGGGATCAATATTTAGGAGAAAATCAGAAATTTGGTTATTGGCGAGACACGCATATTCGTGTGGTTGGAACCGCAGTTTTTTCTCTACAAGAAATATTTATTATGGATTGGAACGCCTCTGCTGAAGCAGCACATCGCATGACTTACATGGACAAATATTTTCAATTTGCATTGGATGACGAATTAGATGATTTAGCTTTGCAAGTAGTTTCAGATGGGCCAAATACTGAAGAAGAAATTTTGAAGAGCGGATTTATAAAAATGATTTTATCTGCTGAAAAATCAGTCTGGATTCAAACTCCATATCTTATTCCAGATGAAAGTATGATTAATGCGTTATTAATTGCTGTGAGATCCGGAATCGATGTTCGCATTATGATTCCTTGTATGCCAGATCATCCATTCATCTATCGTGCTACACAATATTACGCGAATTACCTTCACAAGAGAGGGGTAAAGATTTACAATTATCAAAATGGCTTTTTACATGCAAAAACAATGATTATCGACAAAGAGATTTGTATGGTAGGAACAACTAATCAAGATATTCGAAGCTACGCGTTAAATTTCGAAGTAAGTACGTTTATATATGATACAATGTTTTCTTGGAAATTAGCACAAATTTTCGAAAAAGATATGATACAAAGTATTTTATTGACCGATGAGATAATTAACAATCAATCAAAATGGTTGAGATTTAAGCAAAATTTTTCACGATTATTATCCCCAGTACTATAAAATAAAGAAAGAGAGTGGGACAATAGTCAGAAATACATCTGATTGTTGCCTCACTTTTTTGATTTCTAAAAAAAGAGAATGTTCCGTTTAAAAAGCAAGAGGGATCAACTATCAACGAAGAGGCAGCTAGCCGGAAGCAACTCGGCAAGAAACGAGCCGATTTCATTCCTAACTGGCGTCAAACGAGCTGTA